>LRMT01000288.1 GCA_001725945.1 Cupriavidus sp. UYMMa02A
GGCGAGCATTGCGGTTTCCGCCTCACGCCCGAGCGCGCCCAGCCGCTCGCGCAGCGCATAGCCGACGCGCGCCGCGCGCTGGCCGGCCATGGCCATGGCTGCGAACGACGGGCCCAGCGCATGCGCCGAGCGCAGCATCAGCGCGAGCGTCAGGTCGGCATGCGCACCGCTGCCGCGGCTATCGACCAGGCCGGGCTTGGGGGACAAGCGCGCTTCCTCGATGATGGCGTCGACCGCCAGGTCGGCCAGCGCTTGCGCGCATGGCGCTATATCCGATGGTGCCGCATCTGCGGTCCAAATGATCCTTGCCGCTGCGCCGGCCATTACCAGCTCCGGAAGCGTGCCGGCGGCGCGTACAGGCCACCCGACCATTCGACCAGGTCGGCCATGCTCTTGGCCGCCAGCAGGCTGCGCGTGGCCTGGCTGCGCTGCACGCCAAGGTCCTCGGGCAGCGCGATCAGGCCGTCGCTGCGCATGCGGCGCGTCTGCGCGGGGTCGTGCTTCAGTCCGATCGGCGTCACGCCGGCGACTGCAGCGATCATCCGGCGTCGCTCTTCGAGCGACTGCGCCTTGTACAGGTAGGCAATGCCTTCCTCGGTCAGCACGTGCGTGACGTCATCGCCGTAGATCATGACCGGCGCGAGCGGCATGCCGCTTTCGCGCGCGACGTCCACGGCGTCCATCGATTCGACGAAGGTCGGCTTGCCGCCCGTCTGGAAGGTCTCGACCATCTGCACCACGAGCTTGCGCCCGCGTGCGAGCGGATCATCGGTTTCGATCAGGTCCAGCCATGCCGGCGTGGGATGACGGCGCCCGCCCGGGTTGTGGCCCATGTTCGGCGCGCCGCCGAAGCCGGATAGCCGGCCGCGCGTCACGGTGGACGAGTGGCCATCGCCATCGATCTGCAGCGTGGAGCCGATGAACAGATCCACCGCGTACTGGCCGGCAAGCTGGCAGAACGCGCGGTTCGACCGCATCGAGCCATCCGCGCCGGTGAAGAAGACGTCAGGACGCGCGGCCACATACGATTCCATGCCCAGTTCGCTGCCGAAGCTGTGCACGCTCTCGACCCAGCCGGTCTCGATGGCAGGGATCAGCGTCGGGTGCGGGTTCAGCGTCCAGTACTTGCAGATCTTGCCCTTCAGGCCGAGCGACTCGGCGTAGGTCGCAGGATCAGCTCGATCGCCGCCGTGTTGAAGCCGATGCCGTGGTTCAGCGACTGCACCTGGTGACGCTCGTAGATGCCGCGGATCGCCATCATCGCCATCAGCACGTGCACGGGCTTGATCAGGCGCGGGTCGCGCGTGAACAGCGGCTCGCAGAAGAACGGCTGGTCGGCCTGCACCACGTAGTCGACCCACGAGCCCGGCACATCCACGCGCGGCAGGTCGGCCGGGTCGTCAACGATCTCGTTGACCTGCGCGATCACCAGGCCGTCGCGGAACGCGGCGGCTTCCACGAGTGCAGGCGTGTCCTCGGTGCTCGGTCCGGTGTAAAGGTTGCCGTGCCGGTCCGCCTTGTAGCCCGCGATCAGCACGACATTGGGCACCAGGTCCACATACAGGCGCGCGTAGAGTTCGATGTAGGTATGGATGGCGCCGACTTCGAGCAGGCCATCTTCCAGGAACTGCGAGATCCGGATGCTCTGCGCGCCCGCATACGAGAAGTCGAGCTTGCGCGCGATGCCGCGCTCGAACAGGTCCAGATGCTCGACGCGGCTGACGCTCGGGATGATCATGTGCAGGCCGTTCACGCGCTCGGGACTGACCTGCGCGAGCGAACGAGACAGGAAATCGGCCTGCTTCTGGTTATTGCCTTCGACCACCACGCGATCGCCTGGAAGCAGCACGGCCTCCAGGAAGGCCACGATATCGCCGGTCGATATGCGCTTGCCCTGCGCGATGGCGGCGCCTTGCTGCTTGCGCCGCGCCTTGGCTTCTCTGCGGGTGTTCCACTGACGCCCCGGGGTGGTGCTGGTCATCGCGTCTCCGGCTAAGGCCTGTCTGATGGCATCCACCATAAACAGCCGGAGTGCGCGGAACAATCACGCGGGTGGCAGGATCGTTACGCTCGGTGAAAGCGAAGTTTACGGTGCGGCTCGTGCATTGCCATGCGGCACACGGCCGCGAGTGCGAGCAGGTTCGGGTCGCGTTCCCGTCGGCGCAGGAAGCTCAGGCTGATGGTCTGGCGGATCTTGTCGTAGTCGGCCGTAAGCGGCACGAATGCCACATTGCGCGAATGCACGGCTTTCACGCGACCCGCAGCAGCGTGTAGCCAACGCCGCCGCCCACGAGGTTCATCAGCGAAAAGATATCGCCGACCTCATGACGAGGTTCGGCGTGAATGCCGCAATCCGGAACGCTTCCGCAAAACCGCGCGAGGTGGCGAAGCCCTCGCTCAGCGAGACAAAGGGCTCGTCCCGGCAGGCGCGCAGGTCGACGGCCTGCATCGCCGCGTAGGGCGAGTCCGCGCGCGCGGCGAAGAAGATCTCGTCGTCGAACAGCGGGATGGATTCGATTTCGGGGTCCGGCTCGGGCGTGGCCATCAGCGTGGCGTCGATCGAGCCTTGCTTGAGCATCTGCAGCAGGTCGGCGTTCGAGCCCAGCACCAACTCCGTCTGCAATTCCGGACGCCGGGCTTTCATGCCGATGACGATCTGCGGCACGGTGTGGGCCGTCAGCGAATACAGCGAGCCGATCTTGAGATGGTCCGCCAGGTAGCCGGCGGCCTCGCGCGTGGCGCGGATGCCGTCGGCCATGGCCTTGATGACTTCACGTGCGGTATCGGCCAGTACATGGGCCGCATCTGTCGGAATCAGGTTGCGGCCTTCATGACGGAACAGCGCGCAACTCGTGCCTTCTTCCAGCGAGTGCAGCGCGCGGTGCACGCTGACCGGGCTGGTATCCAGGATTTCGGCAGCTTGGCCAGGTTGCCGGATTCCATGAACGCCAGCAGCGCTTCGAGCTTGCGGAAGGTGATCTCTTCGCCGATGCGGATTCTCATTGGGGGCGTTGGCGGGGTAGGGGCTCCCTATCTTAGCCGCACGCGGCGCTCACAGCACGACAAAGACGAACCACAGCACGACCGGCGCGATGATAGTGACGAGCATGCCGTAGACCATCAGCTTGCGGAAAAACGCCTGCCGGTCCACGCCTTGTGCGTTGGCCAGCACCAGCGCGCCATTGGTCGAAAACGGACTGACATCGACGATGGTCGACGACACTGCCATCGCGGCGATGAAGCCGATGGCGCTGACGTCGGACCCCTGCTGCAGGAACGGCACCGCCAGCGGAATCAGCGAGCCGAGCACGGCGGTGGACGAGGCAAACGCCGATACCACCGCACCGACGAAGCACAGCAGCAGCGCGGCCATCATCGGCGAGGTCAGCCCGGCCACACTGTGGCCGACGAAGTCGATGGTGCCCATCTTGTCCATGACACCGACATAGGTGCTCACGCCGACGATCAGCATGATCTCGGGCCACGACACCTGGCTCAGCGCGCGCTTCTGCTGCTCGGGCGCATCAGCGCGAGTGCCAGCGCAATGGTGAGCGAAACGAAGCCGATATCGAGCTTGAAGTAGAGCGTCAGGACTGCCAGCGCCACCAGGCCCGCTACGGTCAGGTACTGGTAAAGGCCTGCGGGTGCGCCGGCGACCGCGGTGCCGCCGCTGTCTATCAGCGCATCGGGATTCGCTGCCATGGTCTTGCGCTCTTCCTGCCGTGATTCGCCCTCCGCATCGCCGAAGATCTGCGCGCCCTGGGCGACCGGCACGCTCGCGCTGAACGGATGGCCCATGGCCATGACGCCATTGGCCATGGCCTGCGGCGTTGCTACGGCGCGGGCGGACTGCCGCATCAGGCGCAGGCCACCGAACGCGACGAACAGGCCCGCGGCTACTGCCAGGTTGACGCCAAGGCTGGCGAACGCGGTGGCCATTTCGTTCAGCGGCAGGCCGGCCTTCTGCACGATCTTGTTGGTGATGCCGCCGTAGATGCTCATTGGCGAAAAGCCGCCGCCCTGTGCCCCATGGATCACCATCAGGCCCATCAGCAGCGGGTTGATGCCGTACCGCGCGGCAAAGCCGAGCGCGATCGGCGCGATGATGGCGACCGCGGCCGGGCTGACCGCGCCGACCGAGGTCAGCAGCGCGGCAATCAGGAACATGATCCATGGGATCGCCGCGATCCTGCCGCCCACCGCCCGCACGGCCAGCCCGACAAGCCAGTCGATCGTGCCGTTGTTCTGCGCAACCGCGAACAGGAAGGTGATGCCGGCAAGCGTCAGGAACAGGTCGGCGGGAAAGCCCGCCATGATGGCCTTGGCCGGCATGGCTGCGGCGAACGTGCCGATCAGGAATGCGCCGACAAAGGCCAGCACGCCCATATTGACCGGCAGCACCGTGGCGATGACAAACATCAGCCCCAGTACGGAGATGGAAATCAGGTGTAGCGACATGGCGGACTCCATGGCGCGCAGGCGCGAGCGCGCCTGCCGCCTGGTGGGAAGGCGAAAGGGAAGACGAAGGGGGAATCCTCGGGAAAAAGGAACGCCGGGGAACGCCTGGCGTGGGCGCCTGGCCGCTATGGCGTGGCGGGCGTGAAGGGCATGTCAGTCTCCTGTTGCTTGCGAACAGCACGCGGGCGAGACAGGCGCGGGCAGCTGTTCAAGACTATTGTTGTGGAACTGACAATAGGGAGTGGCCAGGGCGCGTCAATTAAGCCGCTTTGCGGATCCTTACGCAAAGCGAAAACAGGGTCCGGTCTGCGGCCGATTTGACGGTGTTCATAATTCTGGCTTTTTGAAACAGACATTAAAAGACATTTCACTTCCCCTTCGTGCCGATTTTCACTAGGCTCGTTCTTTCCGAGACGTGTGTGCCGACCTGTGCCGGACTTTCAGCCAGCCCGACCCTGTCCCCGATCCGCGGGGATCCATCCAAGGAGAACACCATGCCCGAAGTCAATTTTCAGCCCGTGTATGCAGCCCAGGCCGCAGCCATGGATATTGTGTTTGGCATGACGACAAAGACACTTGATGCCTGCCACCGGCTGACGGAGCTAAGCATGCAGACCATGAAGGAGACACTTGTCGACAGCCAGGAGACCGTGCGCCAGGCGTTCTCGGCAAAGACTCCGCAGGAGCTCTTCGCGCTGCAGGCCACTGCCGCCCAGCCGGCCGTTGAAAAGGCACGGGCGTTCTTCCAGCAGGTCCAGGAAATCGCCGCCACCACGCGTGACGAATTCCAGAAAGTGGCTGCAGCCCAGTACGAAACGAACAAGCACACCGTGCAGCAGATGTTCGAGAGCTTTGCGCAGAACGCGCCGGCCGGATCCGAAGGCGCGCTGAACGCATGGCAGGCGGCCATGGCGTCTGGCGCTACGTTGTGCGAGTCGATGCAGCAGTCGACCCAGCATGCCATGGAGCTGGCGCAAAGCCAGGTGGCCAGTGCGGCAGCGGCCGCAACCGCCGCGCACAAGGGAAATTCGCAGGCTGCCGGGCGCGGCGGAGCGGCCAAGAGGTAAGGGTTTGATCGTTGACGTCCTGACGTTGCGGCGGCGCTGCTGTGCGTGGCGGAGGCCGCTGCTTCGCCGGCGCAGGCCTTCGGCTGCGCTGCGCGCGGCTCGGAGCAAGGCCGCACTGGCCACGCCTCCAACCCCGGGGGCGATCGGCGCGTGGCATGCCTATGCGCTGATGAACGCTACCGAGGGCGCCGGGAAGCGGCAGGTCCGGGCACAGCGCTGATGCTCGCGCTGGCAGGCGGCACAGCGCATTGACGCAGTAACTTTTGCAGGACTTGCCAACCAATCTTGCGCACCGCAAGCGCGAGATGATGCGTGCCTGACATGCGGTCCCCCGTGCGTCAACGCAACGATGGCATGGTCGATGCTCCTTGAAGACCGGCCGCGGCAGCGGGTGCAAGCGCGAGCGAACGGCGCTCATTCTGCTTCCGTACTGGCCAGTGGCCGCTTGCCGGCCAGTGGTGCGCCGGCATGGATGCAGGAGCAGATGATGGCGGATGGCGTCGTAAAGGTGATCCCGGTGACAGGCATGGTCTGGGCAGTGGCCATCACGGCCGATGGCAAGACAACGAAGACGCAGACCTTCGCATGCCGCAGTGCGGCGATTGCCGCGGGTGTTCAGATTGCATTGCAAAGCGAGTCGCTGCTGTTGATCCAGGGCCTCGGCGATGAATGCGCCGGAACGGAGTCGATTCAGTAAAAGCGGCGTGCCGGACCAATCCCGGCGCTCCGGGGGAGCGCCGGGCGACGAAGCGCTGCTGCGCTATTTGCTCTTCGCTGCCAGGTTGCGCGCCATATCAAGGTGGTGTTCCAGCGTCGGCAACGTCTTCGCGGCGAAGGCCTTGACGTCGGTGTCGCTGGCGGTTTGCGATGCGCCGCGGAACAGGGTCACCGCCTGCACGTGCGCCTGCACGCCGACCGTGTCCGCATAGCGACGGTCGAACGCCGCGCCGTCAAGGCCCTTGAGCGCATCGAGCGTCGCGCGGTCGGATGCATCCGGCGTGCTTGGCAGCGTCACGTTCTTGCGGCTGGCAAGCTGCTTGAGGTCGTCGGCCGCAGCCTGGTGATCCTTCACCATCCGCGCGGCGAAGTCTTTCACGGCGCTGTCTGTGGCTTTCTGCTGCGCCAGCTTGCTGGCTTCGATCTCCATGGTGCCGGCCTGTGCGGCCTTCTTCATGAAGTCGGTGTCCGAGGCGGACGGCGCGGCAAACGCGGGCAGCACGACGGCGAGCGCCACGGCGGCGGCGAGATGTCTTGGGAAGCGGTTAGCGTTCACGGCAGGCTCCTGTAGTGTTCCCATCGGGATGCGAAGCCTGTGCAAGCTTCGTGCCGCGCTCAGGTGGACGAAGCCGCGTATGGACGGCACGCATCGGGCACGCGGCGAGCCGGGCCCGATGCATGGAATGGAGCCGGGTGCGTTTGACAGTTCTCCGCGGCTGCCCGGCTGCCGGACTCAGAGGATCGGACCGGAGCCGATCCAGTACGGCTCGCGCTCATAGTAGCGGTGGACGTCGGTCGCCCACTGCGGGTCGGCCATGCTCGGCCAGCTATCCTTGTTGAAGCCCGGCGAGTTCTTGACGCGGTCCGCCGTCAGCCCGATGCGGAAGCATTTGGCGTCCGTGTCCATCACCAGCGCGCCCCAGGGAATGGCATGCAGCGTATCGCCAATGCCCAGGAAGCCGCCCGTGGTGAGCACCGCGTAAGCCACGCGGCCACGCGGGACATCGATCATGATCTCCTTGATCTCGCCGATATGCTGGTCGTCGGAAGAGTAGACCTTGGTGTCGTCCAGGCTCGACGCCGCCATGACTTCCGGGCCGGGGCCTTCACCGACGCCGCTGCCGACGATGGCAGCCCCTTGATTTGAGGTGGGATTCATTGATGTCTCCGAACGGTTGCAGGTGCATTCGTACTGCAACCCGCATGCCCGCTTTGCCCCGCATCGGGACTGGCGCCATAACGCGGCGTTCGCAGGTGCGGGCAGCCGCGGCAAGCGGAAGAAACTACAACACCCGGTAACGACGATGCAGGGCCGGCGTCAAAGGCCGAACGGATAGGTATCGGGCATGTCGCGGGTGCCGCGCGCCGGGGCCGGTGCAGCGAGCGGGCGAACCGCGGAGGTCGTATCCAGCCAGAGCCATGCGTCGAACTGGAGCGGCAGCACGGCGTGCATGTAGTGGCTGTGCAATTCGGTCTCAGGCTGATAGATCACGCCGATGAAGCGTTCCCGCATCGGCTGCAGCAGTCTCTCGCGCAGGGCCGCGCAAGCGCCCGTCACGCCGGTGCGCAGATCCACGAACGCGCGCGCCAGCCCCGAGGCATGGGCCACATGCTCATAGCTGTCGGGGCGCGCGCGCAAGACTTGCCTGACCTGCATCGGCCCGTCCCACTCGGATGCGGCCGCCACGGTGCCCGTATAGGTGTCCAGGCCAATCAGTGCGGCCCGGTCGCCCATGGACTCGCGGCATAGCTGGCCAAGGTTGATTTGCTTGTATTCGGTTCCCATCGCGGTCGCCGACGCATCGCCGATGTGGGAGTTGTGCGCCCAGACCACTGCGCGGCTGGCTGGCCCCCAGGCTTCGAGCAAACGCGTCAGCGTGTCGTACATATGCGTGTCGCGCAGGTTCCAGCTCGCTTCCGAAGCCTGGTACATCGCGCGGTAGTACTGCTCCGCGGAGGCAACCAGCCGCGCGTCTGCGCCGCCTCGAAAAAGGCGTCATGGTCGTCAAGCGCGTATTCGATGCGCTTTTTGAGCAGCGCGCGCAACTGGGCGATGACCGCCTCCTCGCACGCCGCGGTGGCCGCCGACATCACGGCATGGCCATAGCGCGCGGGCTTGCGCTGCCAGGGCGCCAGGCACGCGTAGCGCTGCCGCGCCAGCGCCGCTTCCACCGGATCCACGCGTTCCAGATAGGACAGCACGGCCGCCATGGACGCCGACAGGCTGTAGATATCCAGCCCGAAAAAGCCGGCGCGTTCCGCGGCCGGACGCAGGGCATTGAATTCGCGCAACCACTCGACAACGCCGCGACTTCGGTGTTCCGCCACATCCACGTCGGGAAGCGCGCGAAGTTCGGACCGGCGGACGCTGGCGGCGCGCTGCGGTGACGCACGTAGCGGTCGACGGCCGCGGCATCCGGCCAGTCCGCTTCGACCGCGACCACGCTGAAGCCATGATCGGCAATGAGCCGTTGAGTCAGCCGCGTCCGAGCGCGATAGAACTCGGCCGTGCCGTGCGAGGCCTCGCCGAGCAGGACCACTCTGGCATTGGCATAGCGGTCGATCCAGTCGGCAAACGTGGCATCGTCGATGTCCGGAAGCGGCGTGGCCGCCTGCGCGAACAGGCGCGATGCCGGTGCCGCCGCTGCCGCCGGTGTCCCCGGAAAGGGCTGGGAGACGGTCTGCCCGCCGCGGGTTTCGCGCGGAGGGATGTCGGATGAGGATTCGGGGCGCAAGTCCATACATGTCCTTGCTCGCGGAATCACGGCCGGAAATGGCTTCCCGCCATGAAGCGAGACGGCGGTCGATTCTGCGTTGTCCAGCAATATCCATGACAGCATGTGCCGACGGTGGGCTCGGCGCTCAAGCCGGCACGGCATGACAGGAAACGGGCACCCGGACCGCGTGGCGGTTGCCGCATTCCGTCGCAGCCATGCAAGGGTTCGGCCGGCGAACACGTCGGTGCAGCTGCTCGCGAACCGAAGCGTTGCAGGACAAGGCGCTATCCGTTGCCGCTTCGAGGCCGTGACGCAACGGCCGCCTGCTGGCGCAGATGGTGGCGCTGCTTCAAGCGAAGAGATCACCGTCTGGCACAGCGTGTGCAACAGCATGTCTGCGAATCCGATATCGCAGCGTCATCGTCGGCACACTTTTTTTGTCTGCAGTGCAGACCGGGCGCACGTCACGTAGCGCGCGGTCCTTGTATTAGTTTCAGTGTTCCGCGGAAAGGGTAAGAAAGGTTGCATGGCGCTGATATGTCAACGGGCAAATGCAATGATTCAGGACAATCTGGAGGTTGCCGCCGGCCAGTGGCAAGGAGACCGAATGCCGTCCACCTACCTCTATACCAACCAGGCAGGCAGCCTCGGCGAATTCGAGAGTGAATGCATGCGCTCGACGCTGCCGGCTATGTCGTCAGGAGCGGCAACGCCTGGGGGGAGCACTCATCCGTAACGGGACCGGCCTTGCAGCGCCCCGCGTTCCAGCAAATGCTGCAGCGCCTGCGGGCGGGCGACACCCTTGTCACTGCGACCCTGGCGAGTCTCGGCTGCAGCCTGCGTGACGTCCTCGTCACGCTCCAGCGTTGCCGGGCGCTTGGCGTGCGCGTGCATTGCGTCGAAGTCGGCGATGATGAGCTGACGGCGCCAAGTTCGGGGACCATGCGGACCTTGCAGGCCATCGACAGGCTCGAGCGCCAGGCCCGCAGCGCCCGCATGAAGCAAAGCGCTCAGGAAGCCGCCGAACGCGGTGCGCGACTGGGCCGAAAGCCCTTGCTCGAGCCCGACAGGCATGAAGAAATCCGTGCCGCGATCCGTGTCGGCACATCGGTCAGCGAACTGGCGCGGACGCTGCGCGTGTCACGCCAGACCATCATGCGTATCCGCGACGGCTGCTCGTGAACGCAACGCGGATGTTGGAGTTCGCGTGTCGGTGCAATGTCATTCGTCGCGTGCGACGAGCTTGCGCGATACGTGTACCAATGAAAAAAGGCTTGCCGAAGCAAGCCTTTTTTCATCTTCCAAATCTTGGTGCCCAGGAGAGGACTCGAACCTCCACAGTGTTGCCACCGCTAGGACCTGAACCTAGTGCGTCTACCAATTCCGCCACCTGGGCAAGTGAGCTGCGCATTTTATCAGAGGATCTGGAAAATGCAAGCGCATGCCATGCATGCGCGCGCCTCCGCGGGCTAGCGCAGAGTTTGCTGCAGATGCTCCTGAAGCCGGGACAGTTCGAGCGCGATGCCGTCGGGAAAGCCCTGGCGGCCACCGCGCTTGTCGATCAGCAAATCTTCGAGGTACGTGCCGATGGCAATGGGATGGCTCCACAGCGCCGCGAGCTGGTTGCCAATACGCGGGTAGCGGCGGCACAGCTCGATGGGCCGGGCTTCAGCGGGCAGCGAGGAGAGCCAGCGCATCGCCACAGTGGTCAGGACCATCGAATCGGGCGGTTCGGGCCGCCTTACGCTGGGCCAGTCGGGCTGGGCCTGCGCGGGCGCGCGCGTCCAGAATCTGTTTCGCTTCCTCGACCGAAACGAATTCGAAAGAGAGAGGTTCCATACCGGGTTGGAAAATATGGAGGGGGTCAATGCGGGCCGGGGCCCGCCTCATGCAATTACGGCTTTTCCGGTAGTTTCTTGATGCCGCGCATCTCCTGCGGCAACACCATACTTTCTGCGTATCCGCGCCGCCGCAGTATTCGGGTTTGTGCCAGCTATCGTCAGTGGTGGCATTGGGGTCTACTGGAATCGCGCACAAGACGTGGCTGGACGGAAGATCGGGCTGCAGTGCTGGCCCATCACCGTCCGGTCGGATATGGATTCCTACGGAGACTACACCATGGTGACCAAGCAGGAAGACGCCTTCATTGTGAAGAACCTGATCGCGCTCGCAGCAGTCGAAACAATTGGCGCCGCGATTGCGCTGGGCCTGGTCTTCAACGTACTTACCTGAGTCTTCGACCGGCCCGCCCACTCTGTCGCGGGCTAATTGTATGTCAATCGGAAGATTGACACATCCCTTCGGGTCCGAAAAGCCGTCGTTCATGGACCGCCGTTACAACGCCATCGCGCTGATTTTTCTCGCCATTCCTGGAATGGTGGGTTAGCGCGCGTCCTCTGGTCAGTTTCCGCAAGAACCCGTCGCTGAGGCGGGTTTTCGTTTCCGCCCCCTGGGCATGCATCCCGCACAGAAGCTCCGCGTGGATCCCGACGCCGCGCCGCGGCGCATGTGCCCACGGGCTGTGCGCCATGCGGCGCCGGCGCAGGCGTCGGTTACACTGCCCGCTCCTTCCACTTCGCCGCTGCAAACGGATTGCCATGAAACGAATCGCCCTGCTCCTCAGCGCCATGACCTTCGCCTGCGCCGCCGTGGCGGCCGCTCCGGGCGCCTCGGCACCGGCGGCTGCCGCGGCGCCACAGACCCTGCCTTCCGGCATGACGATCCAGCATCTGGTCAAGGGCACGGGACCGTCGCCCAAGGCCACCGACACGGTCCAGGTGCAATACCGCGGCACGCTGGCCGATGGCACCGAATTCGACAGCTCGTACAAGCGCGGCCAGCCGATCTCGTTCCCGCTGAACCGGGTGATTCCGTGCTGGACCGAAGGCGTGCAGACCATGCAGGTCGGCGGCAAGGCCAAGCTGACCTGCCCGGCTGCCACCGCCTACGGCGCTCGCGGCGTGCCGGGCACGATTCCGCCGAACGCCACGCTCACATTCGAGGTGGTGCTGATCGGTATCGGGGGCTGAGGGCGGCCGAATCTCCGACGCTAATTGCTAATTGCTTATTGCGGCGGGGTTCCGGTTGCGGGCGCCGCAGATCCGGCCGGCTCTGCGGCCGGTTCGGATGCCGCGCGCGCGGCATGGTGGCACTATCCGACTCGTCATCACCGCCATAGTCGGGCAGCTTGCCGCTGCCGCCTTCCAGCAGGTATCGCCGCCGCTGCACATACGCATCGCGCACGAACGCGTACTTGTCGAGCGCCGCCAGCGAAAGCAGGTCGGTCGCGCCGAGCAGGTTGGTGCGCACATCCACCACGTTCAGGCCGTACAGCGAATTGCGCACGGCCGGCTCCGCGTACGTGGTCGGGTCGAACCAGAAATTCACATATAGCCCGACACCGTCCCGGAATGAACTCGGGCCGAACACCGGCAGTACGAGGTATGGCCCGGACGGCACGCCCCACGTGCCCAGCGTCAGCCCAAAATCCTGCGAATGCTTCTGCAGGCCGGCCGGCGTTGCAATATCGATCAGGCCGCCGATCCCCAGCACGGAATTCATTGCGACGCGCATCAGGCTTTCCGCTGCTTCCACGCCTTTGCCCTGCAGCAAGTTGTTGGCGAAGTTGCCCACGTCCGCGATGTTCGAGTAGAAGTTGGTCACCGCGGTGCGCACCGGCTGCGGCGTGACTGCCTTGTAGCCTTTGGCGACGGGTTTGGCTACGTACTCATCGAGCTTGTCGTTGACCTTGAAGACCACGCGGTTCATCGGCTCGAGCGGGTCGTCGGGGTTGGCCTGCGGACCGGTGGCGCAGCCGGCCGCGAGCAGCGGAACGAGTGCCAGGAAAGCCAGCCGTGCGGGCCGGTGCAGAAAACGGGGAAGCGACATGATGCAGGGGTTGGATCGGGATTGTTATCGTTATTGGCGAGTATTCGGCGCTTGACTCGTGCCTGGCTACTCCGCAGGCATGGCGCCGGGCCGTTGCGAATCCTCACGCGGCCGGCCCATCAGAATCGGCTGGAAGAACACGGCGCCAGCCAGCGTGCATGCGAGCGCCAGCGCCAGCAGCTTGCCCATGCTTGCAGTGCCCGGATGCTGTGACAGCCACAGGCTGCCGAACGCCGTGGCCGTGGTGGCGGCACTGTACAGCACCGCATGCGTGAGGCTCGACTGCAGCAGCTTGGTCTTGCCATGGCGCCACGCGATCACGTAGTAGATCTTGAACGCCACGCCGATGCCGAGCAGCAGCGGCAGCGCGATCACGTTGGCGAAATTCAGCGCAATGCCGAACGCCGCGCACAGCTCCAGCGTGACGATCGCCGACACCAGCAGCGGCACCAGCGTGCGCAGCACGTCGCCGAAGCGGCGCAGCGCAATCCACAGCAGGACTGCGATGGACAGCACGGCCCAGCCGCCGGCCTGCGCAAACGCGCCCATGATCGTGTCGGCCGAGCCGCGGATGGCGATCGGGCCGCCGGTGGCATTCGGCTCCACGCGCAGCACGGCATCCATGAACAGGTTGAGCGCCGCTTCGCGCTCGATGCCGTCCCGCTGCGGCAGCCGCGGCGTGATGTTGACGAGTGCGCGGCCATCCGGGGTCAGCCAGTCGCGCACGATGTCGGGCGGCAGCGTCTGCTGCGTAACCGGCTGCGGGTCGAGCATCTGGCGCAGGCGGCCCAGTGCCAGGCGCAGCGGCAGGGCGATGGCCTGCTCGGCGCGGTCGCGCGTGGTGGCATCGGCATCCGCGAGCCGTTTCAGGACCCTGGACAGCCGCGCAGCCTGTGCCGCGCCGGTCTCGGGATGTTCGTCTGCCGCAATGGCGAGCTGGCGCGACGCATTGCGCAGCGCATTGACGCGCGCCGCGTCGCTTGCCGGTGTGGCGGTCTGCTGCGTGAGCACGGGCATCAGTGCGCTGCGGGCCGTGCCGATGGCCGCCAGCTTGGCCGGCTGGTCGTCGGGGATGAACGTCTGCAGCGTAACGACGCGCGCCACTTCCGGCAGCGCCGATACCTTGGCCTCAATGTCGCGCGCGGCCGCCAGCGATGGGGCCATCACAGTGACATCGTCGGTACCGGCTTCCGGCGCATCCCTGAGCGCCAGCAGCGTCGCCATCGATTCCGAGTGTGGGTCCTTCAGGTGCAGTGGATCGAAGTCGAAGCGCAGGCGCAGCAGCAGCGGCGATCCGAGCAGGATTGCCGCACAGGTGAGCAGCAGCACCGGCTTGCGATGGCGCTCGAAGAACGCATCGGCCGGGGCCAGCCAGGCAAAGCCCGGCATCTCGGCTTCGCCGCGCGGCTGCATGACCTGGATGAGCGCGGGCAGCATCGTGAACGTCGTCAGGAACGCCACCATCATGCCGACACCGGCAATCTGGCCAAGCTCGGCCACGCCGCGGAAGTCGGTGGGCAGGAAACAGAAGAATGCGGCCGCCGTGGCCGCGGCCGCCAGCGACAACGGCATCGCGGTGCCCTGCGCGGCGTGTTCCAGCGCTTCGGCGATATGGCCGCGGTCATGGCGCTCGGCGCGATAGCGCACGCCGAACTGGATGCCGAAGTCGACGCCCAGGCCGACGAACAATACTGCGAAGGCCACCGAGATCATATTGAGCGCGCCGACCATGGCCAGGCCCAGCGCCGCCGTGATCAGCAAGCCGGTGAACAGGCTGGCGAGCACTGCCAGGATCAGCCGCTTCGAACGCAAGGCCATCCACAGGATCAGCACGACCACCAGCACCGTAAGCAGGCCATTGAGCGCGGCACCTTCGCTGACGGATGCGAACTCGTCGTCAGCCAGTGGCTGCGGCCCGGTCAGGCGCACGCTGGCCTGGTAGCGCTCTGCCAGCTTCAGGTCGGCGGCCGTGGCGCGGATGGCGTCGGCGGCCGCGGCGCCGGCCTGCAGGTCGCTGTAGTCAAGCACCGGGCTGACCGAGATGAAGCTGAAGACGCGGCCTTCCTTGTCCGGCTTGAGGCTGTCGTCGAGCAGGCCCGCCCATGACATGGCGGCCGGCTTGCCGGCCAGTACCTGCTCGAGCGCACCGGCGCTGGTGCCTAGCAGAGTATCCATATCGGCGAGCTTGACCTGGCCCATCGTCAGCGGCAGGCCCAGCATGGCCGACAGCGTGTCCGACAGCCCGCGCAGCGTCGGGTCGTGCGCGAGCTGGTTCAGCAGCGGCCGCGCTTCGACCAGTTGCTGCGTGATCTGCTGGACCTCCGCGGTGCGCGCAAAGAGCAGGCCGTTGCGCGCGAAGAACTCGCCCGCGCCGGGCTGGCTCACCGAACGGAAATGCTCCGGATGCTTACGCAGTGCATTGGCCAGCTCGTTCGCGGCGGCATCGGCCAGTTCCGACGCCGGGGCCTGTACCACGGCCAGGATCATCTGCCCGCGCTGCGGAAAGGCCTTGCCGATGGCCGCGTCGCGCCTGGCCCACGGCGCATCCGATTCGAGCAGCCGGTTGATGTCGGTGTTGATGGCGAAGTGCCGTGCCACATAGAAGCCGCTGGCAACGGTGAGCAGCAGGGCCGCCACGATAACAGCCAGGCGCGGGTCGTGGCGAGCCTGACGAGGCGGGTCAGCAGCGAAGTCAGCATGGGGTGCTCGGGGCAGGGCTGGAGCCGCGAGTATACCGGCTGGCGCCCGATCGGCCCGCCGGCGAGGCCCATGCGGCGCAACCGGCCCGGCAATCTCGTTCCGCTATACTGGCCCGGCATCCTGGGCGCCAGGCGGGACAGGGTCCGGGGCCTCTTTCAAAAGCTTCTTGCAGCACACATCGGCATGAACAGATACGGTTTGATTTCCCTTGCGCCGGTTGCGGCGGTGGCCATGATTGCGACGGTGCAGGCGCAGACGGTACAGCCCGGCGACCTCAAGGCCGCGCCGGACCGGCTCGTGCAGGCGGCGGTGGAAGGCGTGATCACGACCATCCAGTCCAACCCCGAAACCCGCAGCGGCGACATGGCGAAGATCACGGCCGTGGTCCAGAAGCAATTCCTGCCCTATACGGATTTCGGCCGCACCACGCGGCTGGCGGTCGGCAGCGCATGGCGCAGTGCCACCCCAGAGCAGCAGAAGCAGCTCAACGAACAGTTCACGACGCTGCTTGTGCGCAGCTATGCGGTGTCGCTGTCGCAGCTACGCGAACAGAACGTCAAGTTCCGCTTCAAGCCGGCCCAGCCGGGCAGCAGCTCGGGCGACGTGGTGGTGGAATCGCGCGTGCTCAACAACGGCGACGAGATGCAGATTGACTACCGGCTGCAGCGCACACCCGGCGGCTGGAAGATCTATGACATCAACATGATGGGCGCGTGGCTGATCGAGGTGTACCGCAAGCAGTTCGCCGACATCGTCGCGCGCGGCGGTGTCGACGGGCTGGTGAAGTATCTCGTCGACCATAACGCGCGCCAGGCGGGCTAGGCCTGGGGCCGTCGTGTCGCTGGTTATTGCACTGCGCCGCTGGCCGCACCGCGCCGCCAGCGGCGCAGTTCCACCCATTGCCACGACAGCAGCGCGGGCACGCCGAACAGGATCTCCCGCGCGCGCTTGACCAGCGCCAGCGCCAGCGACACGTGGGGGTCCAGGCCCAGCGCCTGGCCCAGCAGCAGCACCACGGCTTCCTGCACGCCCAGCCCTGCCGGCACGAAGAAGGCCACGTGGCGCACGGCCTGCGTGAGCGCTTCGATCGCCATCGCCTGCCAGAACGGCACCGGGTGCCCCAGCAGCATCAGCGCGAACCAGATCTCGAGCGTGCCGCTGATCAGGCCCGCAAGCTGCCAGCCCAGCGCCGCGAGCAGTTCCCTGCGGCGCCGGTTCAGCGCGCGGATCTGGGCGTCGAGCCGTGCGCCGTCGATCATGGCGACGATGCGGTGGTCCTCGCCGAACAGCTTGCGTGCCGCGCCTTCGAGCTTTTCGAACAGCGCCGTATGGTGCAGCGACAGCGCGAATGCCACCGGCACCGGCAGCGACAGCGCCAGCCCTGCCAAGATGATCCAGGCCTGGCCGCTGTCGTGCAGCGCGGCGACAAGCATCAGCACGCCCATGGCCGAGAACACGTACTGGGCGAACAGCGTCACCATGACCTCGACCACGATGCTGGCCGTCACCGCCGTGGTGTCGTGGATGCGCAGCCGGCTCAGCCGCACGCCGACCAGTTCGCCGCCAATGCTCATGGTCGGCAGCAGGCGGTTCACGGCCTCGCGCACGGTGGCTACCCACCACAGGAAGCCCAGGCCCGCTTTTTCTTCGGGATCGGCGGAGGTCAGCAGTACGCGCCAGCCTTGCGCATCGAGCAGCAGCGGCAGCGCGTGCAGCGGCACCAGCAGCAGCAGGAGCCAGCCGCCTTGCGCCATCACGGTGGCGATATCGCCGATGCCTCATGCACGACGAGGGCGGTAAGTGCGAGCAGGCCCAGCAGGCCGGTCAGGTAGGCAATGCGTTTCATGTAAGGGGGATCAGGCCGGTGCCAGCACGTCGGCAAAGCCGCCGCGCCGTACACCGGCCGCATCGAGGGCCGCGCGCACGCGCGGCGACAGCAGCGCGGCGAGTTCATCGGCATGGCGATAGCCAGCATGGCGGGCGCGATAGCCGCGCCCGATGTCACTGCCGGGTGCAGGTAGATTTCGCCGATACCGTCGGGCAGCTTCGCCAGGGCGGCGAGCAGTACGGCTTCGTCCATCGCCCCGCTGCGCGCAATGCCGACCACATAGTCATTGTGCGCGATGCCGGCGCGCCGCAGCCTCCGACGCAGCAGCGCCAGCCAGGGGCGCAGCAGCATCGGCGCGTCGGATTCCAGCGGCAGGCGCATGGCGCGCAGGCCGAACTCGCGGCCGATCGACAGGATCAGCGACAGCACGGTCGGGTGCAGGTGGAAATGCTTGTGCGTATTGACGTGATCGAGCGGCAGCCCGGTGGCCGCGAACGCCTCGAATTGCGCGCGGATCTCGGCGGCAAGCTGGCGGCGCACATGCGGCAGGAAGAAAACCGGCAACGTCGCGCGCCATGGCGGAACCGAAGCGGCCTTGCGCATCGACGAGGTCAGGTATGGCCGCACGCGGCAGCATGGCCGGGCCGTCGGCCAGCACGACATGCAGCCCCACGCGCAGCGACGGCAGGCGCCACGCGCGCGCCACTGCGTCGGCGGCCTCCGGCGCGGACACCATCAGGCTGGCCGCGTTGAGCACGCGTCGCGATGCGCGAGTTCCACCGCCTCGTTGACGGCGGTATGCAGGCCGAAGTCGTCGGCGGTGATGATCAGGCCGCGCGCGGGACGCGCTGTGGCCGTGCTATGTGTCAGCAGGATCAGGCCTCGCGCGAACGCAGGAAGCGGAAGAACTCCACGCCTTCGCGCAGCCGCCGCTTCATCATGTCCCAGCTTCCGAGCATCTCGCGCACGATCTCCCAGATCTTGCCGGGACGGAAGTAGAACTGCTTATAGAAGCGCTCCACGCCGCCGTAGATCTCTTCCTTTGACAGGTGCGGGTAGCTGATCGCCGCGAGCTGTACGCCCTTGTCGTTGACAAGGTTGATGACCTTGTTCTCCTCGAGCCAGCCGTTGTCGATCGCCTGCTGGTACAGCGTCGTGCCGGGGTAAGGCGCCGCCAGCGACACCTGGATGGTGTGAGGGTTGATCTCCTTGGCGTAGGCGATGGTCTTCTCGATGGTCTCCTGCGTCTCGCCAGGCAGGCCCAGGATGAAGGTGCCGTGGATCTGGATGCCGAGCTTGCGGCAGTCTTCCGTGAAGCGGCGCGCGATGTCCGTGCGCAGGCCCTTCTTGATGTTCAGCAGGATCTGGTCGTCGCCCGATTCATAGCCGACCAGCAGCAGGCGCAGGCCGTTTTCCTTCATGATCTTGAGTGTGTTGTACGGCACGTTGGCCTTGGCGTTGCACGACCAGGTCACGCCCAGCTTGCCGAGCCCGCGGGCGATTTCTTCCACGCGCGGCTTGAAGTCGGTGAAGGTGTCGTCGTCGAACATGATCTCCTTGACCTCGGGCATGTTCTCCTTGATCCATTTCACCTCGGCAATCACGCTCTCGGCCGAGCGCGTGCGGTAGCGGTGGCCGCCGACGGTCTGCGGCCACAGGCAGAACGTGCAGCGCGAACGGCAGCCTCGCCCCGTGTAGATCGACACGTACGGATGCTTCAGGTAGCCGATGAAGTAGTTCTCGATCTTCAGGTCGCGCTGATAGACGGGCGCCACGAAGGGCAGCTCGTCCATGTTCTCGATCATCGGTCGCTGGCCGTTATGCTCGAGCGAGCCATCGGGCAGGCGATACGACAGGCCCAGGATGTCCTTGAGCGGCTTGCCGGCGGCGACGTCCTGGCAGGTGTAGTCGAATTCCTCGCGGCAGACGAAGTCGATCGCATCGCTGGCGCGAGCGTGCCGCCCGGGTCGACCGCCGGCTTGGCGCCGACCATGCCGATCATCACGCCGGGTTTGCGCTTCTTGAGCTCCTCGGCGAACTTGGCGTCGGTCGGAAACGAAGGCGTGCTGGTGTGGAGGATGACCAGGTCGTAGTCGACGGCGATATCCAGCGTCTGCTGCGGCGTCAGTTCATCGGCGGGCGCGTCGAGCACGCGGCTGCCCGGCACCAGCGCGGCGGGCTGCGCGAGCCACGTCGGATACCAGAACGACTTGATCTCGCGCTTGGCCTGGTAGCGCGAGCCGGCGCCGCCGTCAAAGCCATCGAAGGAGGGGGCCTGGAGGAACAGGGTTTTTTTCATAACGGCTTTCGATGTTGTCAGGTCAGATCAGCTGCGGCTTGTCATGGTGCACGGCCAGTTTCAGCGCGACATGGACCGAATGTCTGAGGAAATAAGGGCTGGATGTAGCAGATTTGACTGCGATCGTAGCCAAAGAAGCTTCATGCGGAGATGAACCGCGGCGTTGTATTGTCTTGGTCATGATGTGTCGTTGTGTCATGCCGGGTCCTGCACGGAAAGGACTTGTTGCCGCCACCGAACCCGCTGGCCGCCCAGCGCCGCAGCCCAGCCAATAAGCAAAAGCATGTCCCGCAACGCGCCCGCAACGCTGCGGCTGGTGTCTCCGCAAGCGTGCTCCGTGCGAGTGCGCCGGCTGCTGCAATGGCGACCGTCCATCCAGCAGGTGACAACACCACACCCAGCACCAGCATCGGCCAGGTAAAGGTAATGAAAGTGAAGGCAAAGCCGCCGGGCTCAGCGAGCGGATGGTACGCAGCCAGCGCAGCTCGTGCGTCCACAGGTCGGCCAGCCGCACCTCGGTCACGTCGGTGGTGACCACCACGTCGGACAGCACGGTGCGAAGGCCCGCTTGCCGGGTCAGCTCGCCGAGCCAGAAGTCGTCGGCCAACCGGTCGGTCAGCGAGGCGAACCCGCCGATCTGCGTCAAGGTGTCGCGCCGCAGCGCGATGGTGGAGCCGAAGGCGAAGCGGCGCGAGCCGCCGGCGTGCGCGATGCGCACCGATGGCGCGAACCAGTCGTTGATGAACTGCGCGCCGAGCTTCGCCCAGAACGCGTCGACCGAACGCCCGCGGTACAGGCAGGTGACGATGCCGACGCCCGGGTCGGCCAGCGGCGCGGTGACCCGGGCAGATAGTCTGGCGGCACGGCGATATCGCTGTCGGCCACCACCAGCAGGTCATGGCGCGCCTGCGCGCCCAGGTTGATCAGGTTGCTGACCTTGAGGTTGCTGCCGTACACGCGCGGGTCGATGACCAGCGTGATGTCGGTGCCCGGAAAGTCCTGCTGCAGGCGATGCACGACCGCGATGGCGGGATCGTCGGGATCGCGCACGCCGCACACGATCTGGTAGCCGGTGACCGACTGCCGGCACAGCGTGGCGAGGTTGTCGTACAGGCATGGCTCCGCCCCGCACAGCGGCTTGAGCACGCTGGCGCGCACTTCACCAGCGGCCGCAGGCGTTGCCAAATTTGTGCGCGCGCGCCGAGTCAGTGCGGCGGCGGCCACGGCATAGCCCGCCGACACGCAGGTCAGCGCACTGCCAAGCAGGGTCGCGGCCATGGCCGCAGCTTCCGCGGGCATCGGGGGTCAGTGGGCCGCGGTGCTCTCCGCCCTGGCCGGGCGTTCCTTGCGCGGCTGGGCCCGGCCGATCTCCTCCAGCTTGATCTCGACGTGGCGCGAGAACACGTAGTCGGCGGGGCGCTGGTTGTCCAGCGGGATGTCCGGGGCCATCGCGCCGTCGGTCTTCACGCCGCGCAGGCTCACGCCGAGCGCCTTGAGCGGATGCGCGAACGTGTCGGCGACCGCCGTGGCCTCGTAGCCGCTGTGGACCATGCAATCGGCGCACTTCTCGTAATTGCCGGTGCCGTAGGCGTCCCAGTCGGTCTCGTCCATCAGTTCCTTGAAGGTCTGCACATAGCCTTCGCCGACCAGGTAGCAAGGCCGCTGCCAGCCGAACACCGTGCGCGCGGGGTTGCCCCACGGCGTGCAATGGTACGTCTGGTTGCCGGCCAGGAAGTCCAGGAACATGGTCGACTGGCTGAACGACCACTTCTTGCCGCGGCCGCGGCTCAGGATGTCGCGGAACAGCTGCTTGGTCTTGCCACGGTTCAGGAAGTGCTGCTGGTCCGGCGCGCGCTCGTAGGCGTAGCCCGGCGAGACGGTAATGCCGTCCACGCCCATCTCCTTGACCGTATCGAAGAACGCGGCCACCCGCTCGGGCTTGGCATCATTGAACAGCGTGCAATTGATGTTGACGCGAAAGCCGCGCGCCTTGGCCGCACGGATGGCTTCGACGGCGCGCTCATACACGCCTTCCTGGCTGACCGAGTGGTCATGCATCTCGCGGTCGCCGTCCAGGTGCACAGACCAGACGAAGTAGGGGCTGGGCGCGTACTGGTCGAGCTTCTTCTCCATCAGCAGCGCGTTGGTGCACAGGTAGACGAACTTGCGCCGCGCGATGATGCCGCGCACGATTTCGGGCATGTCCTTGTGCAGCAGCGGCTCGCCGCCGGCGATCGACACCACCGGCGCGCCGCATTCATCGACCGCGCCAAGGCATTCGTCGACGGACAGGCGCTGGTTCAGGATCGGATCCGGGTAATCGATTTTTCCGCAGCCATTGCAGGCAAGGTTGCAGCGAAACAAGGGCTCCAGCATCAGCGCGAGCGGATAGCGCTTCTGGCGCGACAAATGCTTGCCGACGATGTAGGCACCCACGCGGGCGACCTGCAGGAACGGGATAGGCAAAGGGACTTCCTTCTTTGATGGGTTCAGCCGGCGACCTTCTCGACGGGCTCGGGCACGGCTGCCGCGGTGCGGACGTCGGCCAGCTCGGCGGGCAGTCGGAACTCGGCGTGCTCTTCGCGGCCTTCCATGGTCGAGACTTCCACGGGGCCCAGGCGGCGCAGCGTGGCAATCACGTCCTCGACCATTTCTTCGGGCGCGGAGGCGCCGGCAGTGATGCCGACAATATTAGCGCCCGCGACCCAGGCCGGGTCGAGTTCGCTGCCGTCGGCGATCAGGTAGCTCGGCACGCCGCTCTCGGTGCCGATTTCGCGCAGCCGGTTGGAGTTGGAACTGTTGGTGGCGCCGATGACGAGGATGACATCGGCGAGCTTGCACAGGTCGCGCACGGCGCTCTGCCGGTTCTGCGTGGCATAGCAGATGTCGCGCGTGTCGGGGCCGAGCATATTGCTGAAACGGCGGCCCAGCGCGGCAATGATATTGCGGGTGTCGTCAACGCTAAGAGTGGTCTGGGTGACGTAGGCGACCGGGGTATCGGCAGGCAGGTCGAGCTTCGCCACCTCGGCCTCGTTCTGCACCAGGATTACCTGGCCCGGGATCTGGCCCATGGTGCCTTCCACCTCGGGGTGGCCGGCATGGCCAATCAGGATCACGGTGCGGCCGCTGGCCGCGTACTGCCGGCCCTGGTTGTGCACCTTGATGACCAGCGGGCAGGTCGCGTCGATGGCGTGCAGCTGCCGCTGCCCGGCGTCAGCTACCACCGCGCGCGAAACACCGTGCGCGCTGAAGATGGTCACGGCGCCCGCGGGGACCTCGTCGAGTTCTTCGACAAAAAGCGCGCCCTTGTTCTTCAACCCCTCCACGACATGCTTGTTGTGCACGATTTCGTGTCGCACGAACACCGGGGCCCCATGCTTGACGAGCGCACGATCGACAATTTCGATTGCGCGCACCACGCCGGCACAGAAGCCACGGGGTTGAGCAAGAATCACCTGCATACGTTAGGCCCCCAGACCCCTTCAACGGGTTTCAGTGATTGGCAAGGTGTACAGAAATCACATTTCCGACACATGGTGGTTACTATATACCGGTCGCGCCGGAAATGTCTGGCAGCCATTGCGGCGCTGCCGCGTTTCCATCCCATAGTGAGACGGCTTTATGACAGTAAACGATTACGTGCTGGTGACGGGTGCATCGGGTTTTCTCGGATCCGCGGTGCTGCGCCAGGCACTGGCGCGCGGCTGGCGCGTGCGTGCGCTCGTGCGCGCATCCAGCCCGCGCGCCAACCTGGCGGACTTGCCGGTAGAGGTGATAACGGGGGACATGCGCGACCCGGCAGCGGTCGCCGCTGCCATGCAGGGCGTGCGTTACTTGTTCCACGTGGCGGCCGATTATCGGCTATGGGCGCCTGACCCCGAGGACATTGTCCGGACAAATGTCGACGGCACCATGGCTGTCATGGAGGCGGCCCAGCAGGCCGGCGTCGAGCGCGTGGTCTACACCAGCAGCGTGGCCACGCTACGCGTGGCGGGGGCAGCCGGACCCGTCGATGAAACCGCGCCCCTGGCGCCGCACGAGGCGATCGGCGCCTACAAGTGCAGCAAGGTGCTGGCCGAACGCGTGGTCGAACGCATGGTGGCCGAACGCGGGCTGCCAGCCGTGATCGTCAATCCGTCGACGCCGATCGGCCCGCGCGACGTGCGGCCCACGCCCACCGGACGCATCATTGTCGAGGCCGCGACCGGCAAGATCCCCGCCTTTGTCGAAACCGGGCTCAACCTGGTCCATGTGGACGATGTTGCCGCCGGCCATTTCCAGGCACTTGAGCATGGCAAGACCGGTGAACGCTACATTCTGGGCGGCGATGACGTCATGTTGCAGCAGATGCTGCAAGATATCGCCGGACTGTGCGGACGCCGCCCGCCCACGGTGAAGTTGCCGCGCTGGCCCTTGTATCCGCTCGCGCATGCGGCCGAGGCCGTGGCGCGCGTGACGCACAAGGAGCCGTTCATCACCGTGGACGGGCTCCATATGTCCAAGTACCGGATGTTCTTCCGCTCGGACAAGGCCCGCCGCGAACTGGGGTACCAGCCGCGTCCCTACATGGATGGCCTGCGCGACGCGCTGGACTGGTTCCGCGAGGCCGGTTACCTGTACTGACTGTTCAGGAACGCAATGGCGCCTGGCTGCGCCCCTTCCATTGGCCGCCGCGGCGCAGCCAGTAGCGGCGCGCCGAGTCCAGCGTGGCGCCGAGGTAAAACAGCGCGGTCAGCGGCAGCAGCGGCGCCAGCCACGCAGCTGCCGGTATTCGCGCAGCATCGGCACGTAGGCCAGCGCCATGGCCGCCCATGCCAGCCAGGCTGGCCACAGCCGCATGCCGCCGGCCGCTGCCAGCACCGGCGGCGCCAGGTAAGTCAGCGTCATGGCGACGGCGGCGCGGCCAGCAGCACGGGCGAATAGCGCAGTTGTGTATACGCACTGCGGGCAATCATGTCCCACAGCTGCGCCAGTCGTCATACGGCCGCAGCGATACGCTGTCGTCGGCAAGGTCCAGGCAGATCGGCCCACCGGGCTTGATTTTCGCGGCGAGGCTGCAATCGTCGATCAATTCGGCGCGAATGGCGGCGAAACCACCGATACGCGATAGCGCCGTGCGGCTCGCAAGCATGCAGCCGCCGGCGGCGGCGGCCACGGGGCTGCGCGGATCGCGCACGCGTTCAAACGGATAGAGTTTGGCGAAGAAGAAGACGAAGGCCGGCACGATCAGCCGTTCCCACGCTGAAGCACAACGTAGCCGCACCATCAGCGAAACGAGGTCGCGCCGCTCGTGGAGCGCGCGGGCGGCCAGCCCTGCCAGCACGCCGGGGCCGTGCCAGATATCGGCGTCGGTCAGCCAGACATAAGCGGCGGCCGGGGCCACGCGCTCGGCTGCCGCCAGTCCTTCGGACTGGGCCCAGACCTTGCCGCTCCAGCCGCCTGGCAGGTCACGGGCCGTCACCACGGTCAAGGCGTCGGGCCGGGACGTGCCGGCCGCCGCGCCGCGGGCGATATCCGCCGTGCCATCCTGGCTGTGGTCGTCAACCACCACCAGCGACAGCTTTCCCGGGTAGTGCTGGCCGAGTATGCCCGCCACACAGCGCCCGATTACCTCGGCCTCATTGCGTGCCGGGACGATCGCCACCACTTCGGGCCAGGCCTCGGGCACCGGTGCCGGCGCGGGCTTGCGCACGCGCCAGAATCCCGCGCGGCCGAACAGCAGCACGCACCAGATCAGCAAGGACAGCAGGGACAGGACAAACGCGGTTGCCATGATCACTTCACGAAGCGGCGCGCGAGCCGGGCGAGGCGCGGGACAGTGTCAGGCCGCAACAGGCGTTCGTCATAGCCAGCCATGCGGCGCTCGTTCTCGGCCAGGCACAGGTCGATCATCGCGCCCGGCGACAGCGAATCACCAAGCGCCTCGGAGCCGTTCATCGTGAAATTGGCGTCCTGCGCGACGCCATCCGCGTCGATCCCGCGCGCTATGCCGATGCGCTCCCAGATCAGGAACGCCCAGACCCGCGCCACCTTGAACGCAAACAGCGGCCGCCGCCACCATGGCAGATTGCGGCGGTACCAGGCCGCCCAGTTGACGAAGAAGAGGATATGCCGGCCTTCTTCCTGGATCACTGGCTCGAACGTCTCCACCAGCTCGGCCGGGAAATAGCCCGAGCGCCTGGCCATGGCGAACAGGCCGAACGCGAAGAAACTGTCGATGCATTCACTGTATCCGGTGACCAGCCAGCCCCATTCCGGGTCGTCCGGCGGCGGGTAATCTGGCTCCGGCGAGAGCGGAATGCCGTAGGCCTCCACCAGCTTGGACAGCACGACCTTGTGGCGCGCCTCTTCGCCGCCGTCCATGTCGAGCGCGCTGCGCAGCAGCGGGTCGCTGACCGATTCAGCAAAGGTCTTCACGCGGATCGAGGCGCGGCCCTCGGTCTGCACGGCGATGTCCCAGATCGGCAGGGAGGTGACACGCTGCAGGCGTCGGGCGGCAGCTTCGGCCATTCGATCACGGCCGGCTTGTAGGGATTGTGGGTTTGCAGCAGCATGTTGCTGAACATGCGCAGGTGCTGCGTGGAGCCGATGCGGACCGGGCCCGGCGTCGGGTCGGTCCAGTGGCGCATGGCGTGGTCCGCCTGCTCGACCGCGGTGCGTGCGATCGTGCCGGCCATGGCGCGGCGCGGGCGACGGCGTCTTCGGCTGAATTGGCGATGACGCGGCGCGGTTTGCGTCCGGGTCGGCCGCCCCGTCATGGCGGGGTGGCGTGGCGTAGAGTTCGGACATCTGGCCCCCTGGCAATGGACTGCCCGGGGGCCATTGTAGCGGCGCGCGCACGCTGGCGCACCCCGCCGGCCGCGCCGGCCAGGCTCAGGCCTGGTAGGTGACCGGGCCGCGCGCTGCATGCCCAGGCGGTAGTACAGCACCGTCAGCAGTACCAGCCAGGCCGGGCCGACGTACAGCGCCACGCGCGTGTCCGGGAAGTAGGCCATCAGCGCGATGACCAGCGCCAGGAACGCCAGCGCGATCCACGACCCATACGGCCAGAACGGCATGCGGAAGGCCAGCTTGTCGCGCGCTGCCGGCGACAGGCTCTTGCGGAACTGCATCTGCGTGACAAGGATGATGGCCCAGGTCCAGATCGCACCGAAGGTGGAGATCGACGTCACCCACACGAACACCTTCTCCGGCACCAGGTAGTTCAGCAGCACGCCGCACAGCAGTGCGCCGATCGAGACCAGCAGCGCACGGCGCGGCACGCCGTTGCGGTCCACCCTGGCGAACGCGGCCGGCGCCTGCCCTTGCTGGGCCAGGTTGTAGAGCATGCGACCGGTGCTGAAGATACCGCCGTTGCAAGACGACAGCGCGGCGGTCAGCACCACGAAGTTGATAATGCCGGCCGCGGTCTTGATGCCCAGGCGCTCAAACGTCATCACGAACGGGCTGCCCTGTGCGCCGATTTCGTTCCACGGGTACAGCGACAGGATCACGAACAGCGCGCCGACGTAGAAGATCAGGATGCGCCAGAACACGGAGTTGATCGCGTCCGGAATCGACTTGCGCGGGTTCTTCGCTTCGCCGGCGGTCAGGCCGATCATCTCCACACCGAGGTAGGCGAACATCACCATCTGCAGCGACATCAGTACGCCGCTGGCGCCGTTTGGCATAAAGCCGCCGTGCGACCACAGGTTGCTGATGCCGGTGGCGATGCCGCCATTGCCCAGGCCGAACACGATCATCGCGCCACCGCCGAACAGCATCAGCACGATGGTCACGATCTTGATCATGGCGAACCAGAACTCGAACTCGCCGTAGGCCTTCACGGTCAGCAGGTTGACCGAGCCCATCGTGGCCAGGGCCGCCAGCGCCCAGATCCAGCGCGGCACGTCAGGGAACCAGACGCCCATATAGATGGCCACGGCCGTGATCTCGGCCACACAGGTGACGAGCCAGAGGAACCAGTAGTTCCACCCGGTCAGGTAGCCGGCCAGCGGACCCATATGGTCTTGCGCATAGCGGCAGAACGAGCCTGCCACCGGGTTGTGGACCGCCATTTCCCCGAGCGCGCGCATGATCAGGAAGATCATCGCGCCGCCGATCAGGTAGGCCAGCATGATGGCGGGACCCGCCATCCGGATCGCATTGGCCGACCCGAGGAACAGCCCTACGCCGATGGCCGATCCCAGCGCCATCAGGCGGATATGGCGTTCGCCGAGCCCGCGCTGCAAATGCTCCTTGTTTGCACTCATGTGTCGTTGTCTCCGTTCATCAGAAGGCCGCGCCGCCCTTGTGGGGCGATGCGTCGCAGTGAGCTTTGCTGTTCCGGCCCAAGGGCGTGCGCGGCCAGGTCATGGCCGCAACGCGCAATGTCATCTCATGGAAGTTGACGCGGGGCGGGGCGGGCGGCCACGCAATGGCCGCCGCTCAACAGCAAAGAAGGGGCAGATTAATGACAATGGCTTAGCATTTGTTGCTGAAATCTCTGATGACTTCAGAAAACATTGCTTTATGTGATGAAAGAGGCGCCCATTACGGGCGCCTCTTGAGAGCGGGGCCGAACAGCGTTGTCAGCGCTCCATGCCGGGCATCATGTTCGAGTTGAGGTGGAACATGACCCACAGCGTGCCGCTCAGCGTGATCACCACCAGCACCAGCGTGAACATCAGCGCCAGCATGTTCCAGCCGCCCTCCGACTTCGCGTTCATGTGCAGGAAGTAGATCATGTGCACGACGATCTGCACGGCACCGAGCGCCAGCAGCACGAGCGCGGTCGTGCTCGACTTCTCGAACACCTTGCCCATGACCAGCCAGAACGGAATGGTGGTCAGGATCACCGACAGCACGAAGCCGGTCACGTAGCCGCCCAGCGAGATGTGGATGTGGCTGTCGTCATGGCCATGCCCCTCATGCCCGTCATGGCCGTCATGTCCATGGGCGAGCGTGTGGTCCTGTGCACTCATGGCAGCACTCCCATCAGGTAGACAAAGGTGAAGACGCCGATCCAGACCACGTCCAGGAAGTGCCAGAACATCGACAGGCACATCAGCCGCCGGCGGTTTTCGGGGATCAGTCCGTGCAGCCGTACCTGCACCATCAGCGTGATGAGCCAGATGGTGCCGAAGGTCACGTGCAGCCCATGCGTGCTGACCAGCGAGAAGAACGAGGTCAGGAAGCCGCTGCGCCACGGCCCCGCGCCTTCGCCGACCAGATGGACGAACTCGTAGATTTCCACGCCGAGGAAGCACGCCCCGAGCACGCCGGTGATGGCCAGCCACCCTTGCGTGCCGCCGACACGGCCCTGCTGCATCTGCAGCATCGCAAAGCCATACGTGATCGACGACAGCAGCAGGAACGAGGTGTTCAGCGCCACCAGCGGCAGGTCGAACAGCTCGGCGCCGGTGGGGCCGCCCGCGTAGTTGCGGCCGAGCACCCCATAGGCCGCGAACAGGCAGGCGAAGATGAGGCAATCGCTCATCAGGTAGACCCAGAACCCGAGCAACGTGCCGTTGGGCGCGTGGTACTCGCTGGTCATGTAGAAGCGCAGTTCGCCCTGGTCCGTGCCGTGGCCGGACGGCACGGCGTGCGGTGGGGCGGGCGGTGCGGCCTGTGCGCGGCCGGCGGGGAAGGAGGCAGTGGTATCAGGCATGGCGGGCCAGCAGCGCCGAACGCGCCGCCTCCGTGTTGCCGACCGTATCGGCCGGGATGTAGTAGTCGCGCTTGTAGTTGAAGGTATGCACGATGGCCGTGACGATCGTGGCGCCGAACGCGAGTACCACCAGCCACCAGATATGCCAGATCAGCGCGAAGCCGCACGTCGTGCTGAGCGCCGCGAGGATGATGCCCGCGCCGGTGTTCTTCGGCATGTGGATCGGTATGAAGCCCTGCGCCGGCCGCAGGTAGCCGTGCGCCTTCATCTGCCACCAGGCGTCGGTGTCATGGACGATCGGCGTGAACGCGAAGTTGTAGGCAGGCGGCGGCGAGGACGTTGACCATTCCAGCGTGCGCCCATCCCACGGGTCGCCGGTGACGTCGCGCAGCGCTTCGCGGCGCATGAAGCTGACCACGAGCTGGATCAGGAAGCAGCCGATACCGAGCGCGATCAGGAACGCGCCGAACGCCGCGAGCAGAAACCAGATCTGCAGCGACGTGTCCTCGAAATGGCTCATGCGCCGGGTCACGCCCTTCATGCCAAGCACGTACAGCGGCATGAACGCGAAGTAGAAGCCGACCAGCCAGAGCCAGAACGAGCACTTGCCCCAGAACGGATCGAGCTTGTAGCCGAAGGCTTCGGAAACCAGTACGTGATGCCGGCCATCAGGCCGAACAGCACGCCGCCGATGATCACGTTATGGAAATGGGCGATCAGGAACAGGCTGTTGTGCAGCGAGAAGTCGGCGGGCGGCACGGCCAGCAGCACGCCGGTCATGCCGCCGATCACGAACGTGACCATGAAGCCGACGGTCCACAGCATCGGCACTTCGAAGCGGATGCGCCCGTGGTACATGGTGAACAGCCAGTTGAACAGCTTCGCCCCCGTCGGGATCGAGATGATCATGGTGGTGATGCCGAAGAACGAGTTGACGCTGGCCCCGGACCCCATCGTGAAGAAGTGGTGCAGCCATACCAGGTAGGACAGCACCGTGATCACCACCGTCGCGTAGACCATCGACGCGTAGCCGAACAACCGCTTCTGGCAGAACGTGGCGACCACCTCCGAGAACACGCCGAACACGGGCAGCACCAGGATGTACACCTCGGGGTGTCCCCAGATCCAGATCAGGTTCACGTACATCATCGCGCTGCCGCCCTGGTCGGCCGTGAAGAAGTTCATGCCCAGGTAGCGGTCCAGCGCCAGCATGGCCAGCGCCGCGGTGAGCACGGGGAACGCGGCCACGATCAGCACGTTGGTGCACAGCGCGGTCCAGGTGAAGATCGGCATGCGCATCAGCGTCATGCCGGGCGCGCGCATCTTGACGATGGTGACCATCAGGTTGATGCCGGACAGCACTGTCCCGACCCCCGCCACCTGCAATGACCAGAGGTAGTAGTCCACGCCCACGTCCGGACTATGGGCGATGCCCGACAGCGGCGGATAGGCCAGCCAGCCGGTACGCGCGAACTCGCCGACGAACAGCGACATCATGACCAGGATCGCTCCGCCCGTGGTCATCCAGAAGCTGAAGTTGTTGAGGAAGGGAAAGGCCACGTCGCGCGCGCCGATCTGCAGCGGCACCACGAAGTTCATCAGCCCCGTCACCAGCGGCATGGCGACGAAGATGACCATGATCACGCCGTGTGCGGTGAAGATCTGGTCGTAGTGGTGCGGCGGCAGGTAGCCCAGGTTGTCGCCGAACGCGATCGACTGCTGGATGCGCATCATGACGGCGTCGGCAAAACCCCGCAGCAGCATGATGATGCCCAGGATCACGTACATGATGCCGATCTTCTTGTGGTCGATGCTGGTGAACCACTCGCGCCACAGGTAGCCCCACAGTCCGAAGTAGGTGATCGCGCCCAGCAGCGCCAGTCCGCCCAGGACCACGACGATGAAGGTGCCCAGCAGGATCGGCTCGTGCAGCGGTATGGCCTCCCAGCTCAGGCGGCCGAAGATAAGCGTGGCGAGTTCGGATCGCTCCTGCATGTTGTTCTCCAGGGCCAGGGTGATGGTCTTTCGGTCTTTCGGGCGCTTGCGTCCCGTTCTGCTACTGCAGCGCTACCGCGCTGCGTTCGCTGTACGGAGCGGCCGGCTCGAACGGCGCCTTCGGCGTATTGCTGGCGGTGCAGACGGCGCCGACAGCGCCGCCCGCCTGGCGGCGCGCATCCATGGCCATCATGTCCTTCTGGCACACCTGCCCGGCGCGCACGCAGCGGTTCAGGATGGCGTCGAACAGGTCAGGCGCGACGCTGGCGTAGTGCCGTATCGGGTCGCGTTCGCTGGGCTGTTCGAGTTGCACGTAACCCTCGCGCGACAGCGGTGTGCCGCTGGTCTTCACGCGCTGGACCCAGCGCTCGAAGTCGTCATGGCTCAGGCCGTGGAACCTGAATCGCATGTGCGAGAAGCCCGCACCGCTGTAGTTCGCGGAAAAGCCTTCATACTCGCCGGGCTGGTTCATTACCGCATGCAGCTTGGTTTCCATGCCGGGCATTGCATAGACCTGACCCGCCAGCGAGGGAATGAAGAAGGAATTCATCACGGTCGATGCCGTGATGCGGAAGCGGATGGGCCGGTCCACCGGCGCGGCGACTTCGTTGACACTGGCAATGCCCTGCTCGGGGTAGAGGAAAAGCCACTTCCAGTCGAGTGCAACCACTTCGACCGTCAGCGGCTGCACATCGGCAGGCACCGGCCGCTGTGAATCGAGCCGTTGCAATGGGCGGTACGGGTCGAGTTTGTGGGTGCTGACCCAGGTGACCGCGCCCAGCGCGATGATGATGAGCAGCGGCGCCGACCAGATCAGCAGCTCCAGCACCGTGGAGTGGTCCCAGTCGGGGTTGTACGGCACGTCGGTATTCGAGGACCGGTAGCGCCACGCGAAGACCACGGTCAGCACGATCACCGGCACGATGATCAGCAGCATGAGCCCGGTCGAGATCAGGATCAGGTTGCGCTGCTGGACGGCCAGGTCGCCGCCCGGCGACATTAGTACGGCATTGCATCCACATAGGGCCGCCACTGCCGGAACCAGCAGGATCCAGCGCGGCGCGCGCAGTACTGCCATTGTCGAACGGTCGGATCGCATAGGCTTGGGTCCTCTGTTGCCATCCTGTACGCTTAAGCGTACGTGACTTAGACTGTTCAGAGCAACTATGGCAGTTTAGGCGCTCAGGGGCTAATCGCCAGGGAGCAAATTCCTCACTAGCCCCGTTACTCCAGTGGAGGTATACGGATGGCCGGCATGACCCATCAGCATCGTGCGTCTCCTTCTGCACCTCCGGCGCCAGGGCCGCGCAAATTGCACCGGCGGAAATCGCGACCGGCGTCGTGATCGGCAGGGCGTCCGAATACTTCGACTTCTTCGTCTACGGCATCGCCTCGGTGCTGGTCTTCCCGACGGTGTACTTTCCATTCGCCGACCGGCTCGACGGACTGCTCTATTCGTTCTCGATCTTCGCGCTCGCCTTTGTCGCGCGGCCGTTCGGCACGGCGCTGTTCATGCGCATCCAGCGGCGCTGGGGGCGCGGCATCAAGCTGACGGCGGCGCTGTTCCTGCTCGGCACGGCCACCGTGGGCATTGCCTTCCTGCCCGGTTATGCGACGCTCGGCCACACCGCCATCGTGCTGCTGGCCGTGTTCCGCTCGCTGCAGGGCATCGCCTTCGGCGGGTCGTGGGACGGGCTGCCGTCGCTGCTCGCGCTCAACGCGCCGCCGCGGCTGGTACGCGATGATGGGGCAGCTCGGCGCGCCCACGGGCTTCGTTGTCGCCGGTTCCCTGTTCCTGTTCCTGAACCTGAGCCTGGATCGCGGCGAGTTCCTGGAATGGGGCTGGCGCTATCCGTTCTACGTGGCCTTCGCGATCAACGTGGTGGCGCTGTTCGCGCGGCTGCGGTTGGTCGTCACGCACGAATACACCCAGTTGCTCGACGAGGACGAACTGGAGCCCATCAGCACGATCGAGCTCATCAGCAAGCAGGACTACAACATCTTCCTTGGCGCGTTTGCCGCGCTCGCCAGCTTCGCGCTGTTCCACCTTGTCACGGTGTTCCCGTTGTCGTGGGTCGAGCTGCACCGGACGCAGCCGATCACCGACGTGCTGAGCGTGCAGGTGGCCGGCGCCTTCATCGGCATCCTGGCCACCATTGCCTCTGGCCGCATCGCCGACCGCATCGGGCGCCGCACCACGCTTGCGTCGATGGCGGTGCTGATCGGCATCTACAGCCTGTTCGCGCCGCTGCTGATGGGCGGCGGCCCGATCGAGCAGGACCTGTTCATCCTGATCGGCTTCGGCTTGCTCGGCCTGTCGTATGGGCAGGCGGCAGGCGCGGTCACGTCCAACTTCGAACGCCGCTACCGCTACACCGGCGCCGCGCTGACCACGGATTTCGCGTGGCTGTTCGGCGCGGCCTTCGCGCCGCTGGTGGCGCTGGGGCTGTCCGCCAAGTTCGGGCTGATCGCGGTCAGTGCCTACCTGATGTCCGGGGCGCTGTGCACGCTGCTGGCGCTGCGGATCAATCGGGCGCTGGCTTCCGAGGAGTGAGGCGGCCCGCTGCCGCGCGCCATGCACCGGGCGGCTGTCCGAACCGGCGCGTGAAGCTGCGCGTGAACGTGATCTGGTCGGGATAGCCGGAGGCCAGCGCCACCTCGACCAGCGGCGGGCCGGTGTCGGCCAGCAACAGCACGGCGCGGTCCAGCCGCAGCCGGATCTGGTAGCGGTGGGGGTGTCGCCGAAGGCATCGGCGAACAACGTGTGGAAGCGCCGCACGCTCCAGCCGAAGTGTCCGGCCAGATGGCCCGCGTGCAAGACCGACGACAGATTGGCGCGCAGGTAGGCGTCTATCGCCATGACCGGGAACGCGCTGGCGGCGGGCTTGTCTTGCCAAGCACGACAAGCCCCCAATTCGGCACAGTGCTGTCAACCACTATCCCCCCCACCACGTAAGATGGCCATGTCCCCCGCATCCCAAGCCAAGGAGCCAGGCATGACTCTCGAGCGCCGGACTCGCACTGCCTCCGGTGGCAGCATCCTCGCCATCCTGCTGGCCGCCGCCTGCATCCTGTTCCTGGCGTCGTGCGCGCAGCAGCCACCGGCGGCCTCCGGCCCGCTCAGCGCAGCGGACCTGCATTGGCTCAATACCGTCAGCTTCGGTGCCGACCAGGCCAGCATTGCAAGGCTGCGCGAGCTTGGCCGCAAGCGCTTCCTCGAAGAGCAACTACGCATGCCGGCCGCCGACCCGCCCGCCGTGGCTGCCACCATTGCCGCATTGCCAAACCTGCAGGGCACCGCCGTCGAGCGCGCGCGCGCCGCGCGCGAGGAACGCCAGCGTATCGCCGGCCTGCCCGACGAGATGGCCAAACAGCAGGCCCGCGAAGCACTGAACCGGCAGGGGCGGGAGGCGATCGCCGACACCAGCCGCCGGCATCTGCTGCGCGCGCTGTATTCGCCGGCCCAGTTGCGCGAACAGATGACCTGGTTCTGGATGAACCACTTCAGCGTCTACGGCGCCAAGGGGCAGGTGCGCTGGGCCTTGGCCGACTACGAGGAACACGCCATCCGGCCGCGCGCGCTCGGCAAGTTCGGCGACCTGGTGCTGGCGACGGTGACCGCGCCGGCCATGCTGGAGTACCTGGACAACGCCCAGAGCAGCGCCAACCGCGTCAACGAGAACTACGCGCGCGAGCTGATGGAGCTGCATACGCTTGGCGTATCGGGCGGGCCCAGCGGCTCGCGCTATACCCAGCAGGACGTGCAGGAACTGGCGCGCGTGCTGACAGGCTTTGGCGTCAATGCGCGCGGCGAGCCGCCGCGGCTGGCCCCGGCGCGCGCGGCGCTGTATCGCAGCGACGGGCTGTTCGAGTTCAATCCGAACCGGCACGATTTCGGCGTCAAGACGCTGCTCGGCCAGCGCATCGAACCAGCCGGCTTTGACGAAGCCGCGCGCGCTGTCGCGATCCTGGCACGCGATCCGGCCACGGCGCGCTTCATCAGCGCCAAGCTTGCCGCCTACTTCGTCGCGGACAATCCGCCGGCCGCGCTGGTCGACCGCATGACCGCCACGTTCAAGCGCACCGACGGCGATATCGCGGCCGTGCTGACCACCATGTTCCTGTCGCCGGAGCTCGACCGCGCGCTGGATGCGCCGGGCCGCAAGTTCCGCGACCCGATGGCCTTCGTGATGGCATCGATGCGGCTCGCCTATGACGGCCGCACCGTCAGCAACCTGCGCCCGGTCATGAACTGGCTGAACCAGCTCGGCGAGCCGCTCTACGGGCATGTCACGCCCGACGGCTACCCGGCCGCGGAAGGCGCCTGGGCGAGTTCGGGGCAGATGGTCAAGCGCTTCGAGATCGCGCGCGCCATGGGTTCCGGTCCTGCGGGACTGTTTGCCGGCGATGCCAGCGTGCCGCCCGGTGCCGCGCGCTTCCCGGTGGTCGCCGGCAAGGCCTACTACGACACCATCGAGGCGACGTTGGGTGCGCAGACGCGCGCGGCGCTGGCGCAGGCGGAAACGCAGGCCGAATGGAACACGCTGCTGCTCAGTTCGCCCGAGTGGATGCAACGCTGACCCGGCCTGCCGAAGCCCCGGGCAACGCAGACGACGCAAGGAATTCGAGATGAAACGTCGGGAATGGCTCAAGACGATGGGAGGCGCAGGCTGGCGCTGGCACTGCCCACAATCGTGTCGCGCGTGTATGCGCTGCCGGCGCAGGCGGACGCGCGCTTCCTGCTGGTGTTCCTGCGCGGCGCCTATGACGCGGCCAGCGTACTGGTGCCCGCCGGCAGCGATTTCTACTATGCCTCGCGGCCCAATATCGCGATCCGGCGACCGCGCCCGCGGGCGCCGAGCCCGATCCCGCGGCAGCCGTCGCCCTGGCGCCGGCATTTGCGGCTGAGAGCGGCCGCCGCGGCATCGGCGACTGGGCGCTGCATCCGGCGCTGGCCGGCACCATGCTGCCCCTGTGGAACCGGCAGCAGCTTGCGTTCGTGCCGTTTGCCGGCACCAACGACATGTCGCGCAGCCACTTCGAAACGCAGGACAGCATCGAGGCGGGTTTGTCGGGCACCGGCGATGAACGCCATGATGCGGCGTCGCTGCGCGGCAGCGGCTTCCTGAACCGGCTGGCGCAGGCGATGGGCGGGCGCGCGGCGCCGGTGGCCTTTACCGACGGATTGCCGATGGTGCTGTCGGGCAGCCAGGATGTCCCCAACGTCTCGCTCAAGGGCACGGGCCGAACGCCGTTCGACGCGCGCCAGACGCGCGTGCTCGCGCAGATGTACCACGGCACGCGCTTCGAATCGCTGATCGACGAGGGCTTCGAACTGCGCCAGACCGTCGCCGAGCAGGCGCAGGCATTGCAGGCTCGTACCGCCATGGCCGGCGGCGGCGACACCATGCCGCGCGCATGCAGGACATGCAGGCGGCCAACCGCCGCTCGCTGAGCGCGCGCGGCTTTGAAGTCGAGGCGCGGCGCATGGCGGGACTGATGCGCGACAAGTTCAACCTCGGCTTTGTCGATGTGGGCGGCTGGGATACGCACGTCAACCAGGGTGGGGCGCAGGGGCAGCTCGCGAACCTGCTCGACAACCTCGGGCGCGGGCTTGCCGGCTTTGCGCAGGAGATGGGGCCCGCATGGGAAAAGACCACCGTGGTGGTGGTCTCGGAGTTCGGCCGCACGTTTCGCGAGAACGGCTCGCGCGGCACGGACCACGGCCATGGCACGGTCTACTGGGTGGCCGGTGGCGCGGTACGCGGCGGCCGCATCTGCGGCGAACAGGTGGCCGTGGAGGCCGGCACGCTCAACCAGAACCGCGACTATCCGGTGCGCAACGAATATCGCGCCATGCTCGGCGGGATATTCCGCCGGCTGTATGGCCTCGACGAAGCGCGGCTGGACCAGGTATTCCCCGGCGCCAGGGCGCAGGATCTGGGGCTGATCTAGGCCGGCTCAGGCGTTTGCGCCGCGATGACAAGGTCGCGACGGACGCCGCTCGGCCCTGGCAGTCAGACCGTCGCTTCCACGCGCCCGACTTCGCGCGCGAACGCCACCACGGAAGCCCCGCTCTGCAGGAACGCGTCGCCTACCGTCATCGCCCAGCCGGCCTCCGACCCATGCGCGGTCCGCCATTCATGCAGGCGCGCGTCAGCAGTTGCAGGTCGTATTCCTCGGTGATGCCGATTGCCCCATGCAGGCCGTGCGCGGTCGCGGCGATGATCTGCGCTGCCTCGCTGCTGCGTGCCTTGGCCATGGCGGCGGACAGTTGTTTCGGCTGGTCGCCCGTTCCGGCAAACGCCATTTCCGCGGCGACGGTCGCGGCGGCGATATGTTCGGTCATGACCGCGAGCTGGTGCTGGATCGCCTGGTACTTGCCGATCGCTTTGCCGAACTGCGAGCGGTCCTGGCAGTACTGCAGCGTCATCTCGCCGACACGCGCCGCGCGCCGGCGATCAGCCGCGGCGTGCAGGGCGGCGCCCAGGCCTGGACGTCGGCGGATGTGGCGCCCGGAAGCGGCTCGGCGGCGAGGCTGGCCGGCCAGCGAGCGTCGCGCATTGCTGCCGTGGACGCGGTACCGATGCGCTCGGCACCCGAGAACTCGAGCAGCAGCAGGCCGTCCGCTGTGCCGGCCAGCACGTGGTCGGCGATCGTGCCGAACTGGGAAGTCATCGCTGTCCAGCCCGTCAAGCGCCACGATCAACTTGCGCCAGTCGCCCTTCACCTTGTCCAGCGTGCCAGCGGGCAGCGAAGATGCATGCCCCAGGAGGAAGTTCTTGATGATGTCCGTT
>LRMT01000289.1 GCA_001725945.1 Cupriavidus sp. UYMMa02A
TGGCGGTCTTTCTTTAGGTTTGCCTCGGCGGCATCGTGCAAATCTTGGGTGTGGTTCGACATTTGACCTTCAACTTTTAAGGATCCCATCATGTCCAACATCAAGAACGCAGCGGTCGGTGCGCTAGGGAATCACTGATTAAATCAGTGCGCAGGTCATCGCGGCATTGAGGAAGTGCGTTGTCATAGGCGTGTCCATGATTCAGGTCCAGTGATGAAGCGACAGATTAGCTTTGCGGAAGCGGAGAGCCACGG
>LRMT01000290.1 GCA_001725945.1 Cupriavidus sp. UYMMa02A
CGGCGCTGGCGTATGCGCGGGCACGGCGCCTGCCAGCAGCATGCCGGCCGCGCCGGCAAGATGCATGGCGAGCCGGTGCAGGCGTTGGCTGGCGGACGTCGGGCGCATCGCGGGAGGCCTCAGCGGGTTTGCGCGCAGGCGCCAGTGCCGGGCTCGAACATGACCGGCCAGGCCTGTTCGTAGATGCCGGGCGTGCAGCGCTGCTGGCAGTTGGCATGCGCGAGCGTCACGCGCCGCGGGTCCTGCCAGACCATGAGCTTGCAGCCGCTGCCGTCGTTGGCGCGCAGCTCGATATGCGGCTTTTTCTGGACCTGGCGGAAATCGGCCAGGTTGAAGCTGCACGAGCCGCGCTTGCCGACCCATAGCTTCCACGAGAGCTGCTGCACGTTGTTGTCGGACACGCGCAGTTGGGCGTCTTCACGGAAGCCATCTTCCTCGGTGCGGCGGCAGTCGCCGACGAGATCGATATCGCGGGCGGCGATGGGCGTTGGCTTGCCGATGATCGGCAACTGGATGCAGCCGGCCACCACCGCGGCCAGTGCCGCGGCGGTAATCAGCCGGAAGCTTCGCGCAAGCCGTTTCATGCCTTGCCCGGGCGGCGCAGGTGCCACTCGGTGGCCTGCTGGAACGCGTGCGCGGTCTGCAGCAGGCGCGCTTCGTCGAAGTAGTTGCCGATCAGCTGCAGGCCGACCGGCATATTGCCTGCGCCGAAGCCGCACGGCACGCTCATGCCGGGCAGGCCGGCCAGGCTGGTCGACAGCGTGAAGATATCGGCCAGGTACATCTGCACCGGGTCGGAGGTCTTTTCGCCAAGCTTCCACGCCACCGTCGGCGCGACCGGGCCCATGATCACGTCGCACTGGGCAAACGCGCGCTGGAAGTCGTCGGCGATGATGCGGCGGATCTTCTGCGCCTGCAGGTAGTAGGCGTCGTAGTAGCCATGCGAGAGCACATAGGTGCCGACCATGATGCGGCGCTTGACCTCGGCGCCGAAGCCTTCGGCACGGCTCTTCTTGTACATGTCGAGCAGGTCGCGGTACTCGGCCGCGCGGTGGCCGTAGCGCACGCCGTCAAAGCGCGACAGGTTCGACGAAGCCTCGGCCGGGGCGATCACGTAGTACACGGGGATCGACAGTTCGGTCTTGGGCAGCGACACCTCGACCAGCGTGGCGCCGAGCTGCTCGTACTGGCGCAGCGCGGTGCGCACGGTCTCTTCGACGTCGGGCGACAGGCCCTTGCCGAAGTATTCGCGCGGCAGGCCGATGCGCAGGCCGGCGAGCGGCTGGCTTTCCGAGGCGCCGGTGCGCGGGCGGCCCAGGTGGCGCGTGAAGTCCTCGTCCACGCCGCCTTGCTCGGGCGGGATGCTGGTCGAGTCCTTCGGGTCGAAGCCGGCCATGGCGTTGAGCAGCAGCGCGCAGTCCTCGGCGGTGTGGGCCATCGGGCCACCCTGGTCGAGCGACGACGCGAACGCGATCATGCCGTAGCGCGACACACGGCCATAGGTCGGCTTGATGCCGGTGATGCCCGAGAACGACGACGGCTGGCGGATCGAGCCGCCGGTGTCGGTGCCGGTCGCGGCAGGCGCCAGGCCCGCGGCCACGGCGGCGGCCGAGCCGCCCGACGACCGCCAGGTACGCGGTCGGTACTCCCACGGGTTGCGCACCGCGCCGAAGAACGAGTTTCGTTGGACGAGCCCATCGCGAACTCGTCCATATTGGTCTTGCCCAGCGTGACCATGCCGGCGGCGGCCATGCGCTCGACCACGGTGGCGTCGAACGGGCTTTCGTAGCCGGCCAGCATCCTGGAGCCGGCCGTCGCGCGCCAGCCGCGCGTGACGAACACATCCTTGTGGGCCACCGGCACGCCGGTGAGCAGCGTGGCCTCGCCGCGCGCGCGGCGTGCGTCGGCTTCGCGCGCTGGGCCAGCGTGCGTTCGGCGTCGACATGGGTGAAGGCGTTCAGCGCGCCGGCCTGCTCGATGCGGGCCAGGTAGGTGCGGGCGAGTTCCTCGGCGGAAACGGCGCGCGCGGCCAGGGCATCGGCGAGCTGGCGCAGGGAGGTCACGGAATCAGCGGAAAAGGGCATGACAGTCGGTTGGCATCAGGGTGGCGTGCTTGGGTGCGGGCGCAGGAGGGGCAGGGCGCGGAGTCACTCGATGACCTTGGGCACCAGGTAGAGGCCATTCTGGGTTGCGGGCGCGGGCGCTGGTAGTCGTCGCGCCGGTCGCTTTCGGTCACGGCGTCGTCGCGCAGGCGCTGGGCCATGTCGCGCACGGTCGCAAGCGGGTGGGCCAGCGGCTCGATGCCGGTGGTATCGATCGCCTGCATCTGCTCGACCAGCGAGAAGAAATTGTTAAGCTGCGCGAGCGTCTGGGTTGCCTCTTCATCGCTGGTTTCGATGCGGGCCAGATGGGCAATGCGCTTGACGTCGGAAAGGTCGAGGGCCATGGCGTGGTGGATGCGGTCGGGTGCAAAAAGGCGCTGGCAGCACACGCGCCCGAGGCATGCGGCGGGTGCGGCGCGCGGCCCGGACGGGGTGCCGGACGGGCGTCCCGGTGTCGTCGGAATAGCAGTTGTTTTCAGGCTGTAACCGCCCGAATCACCAAGAATTATAAGGTATCATTGCGTGCTCCCGACCTTTGGCAGCGTCCTCGCCACATGCGCGCAAGCGTGGCCTTTCAGGTGCATGATTCGTTACTTCCTGACGGGGCCTTCCATCGCCGGGAATTGTGCTTCTGGCTGCACCTGTCGCGTACCCTGGCGGTGGTGCCCGAGGCAGGAAGGTCTGGGTCCCTCTGATTAGCCCTCAGCCGCGTTGCGAAATTTCCGCGATGTGGCATCGACGTGATCTTTTCGCGAACTTTTTCGCGAGGTCTAATCAAAGGTTCCCGTAAGAGCGGTGCGCGACAGCGCATTGCGGCGGTTTGCCGGTGTCGTCCTGGGTCAGGGCGGCCGACGGCGGGCTGTCCGGCTCCGGGAAGCCTGACCTTACCCGCATGAATACATTTTGTGGCCGGCCCGCAGTCGGTGCCGGCCGCTTCGCCTACCCGCGAACCCAACAGAAACAGGATTCCTGATGTTCGGATTTCTCCGCAGCTACTTTTCCAACGACCTGGCCATCGACCTCGGCACTGCCAACACGCTGATCTATATGCGCGACAAGGGCATCGTCCTGGACGAGCCTTCGGTCGTGGCCATCCGCCAGGAAGGCGGTCCCAACGCCAAGAAGACCATCCAGGCCGTGGGCAAGGAAGCCAAGCAAATGCTGGGCAAGGTGCCGGGCAATATCGAGGCGATCCGCCCGATGAAGGACGGCGTGATCGCCGACTTCACCGTCACCGAGCAGATGCTCAAGCAGTTCATCAAAATGGTGCATGACACGAAGCTGCTGCGCCCGAGCCCGCGCATCATCATCTGCGTGCCGTGCGGCTCGACCCAGGTCGAGCGCCGCGCCATCCGCGAATCGGCTCTGGGCGCCGGTGCCAGCCAGGTCTACCTGATCGAGGAGCCGATGTCGGCCGCGATCGGCGCCGGCCTGCCGGTGTCGGAACCGTCGGGCTCGATGGTGGTGGACATCGGCGGCGGCACCACCGAGGTCGGCATCATCTCGCTGGGCGGCATGGTCTACAAGGGTTCGGTGCGCGTCGGTGGCGACAAGTTCGACGAGGCCATCGTCAACTACATCCGCCGCAATTACGGCATGCTGATTGGCGAACAGACCGCCGAGGCCATCAAGAAGGAAATCGGCTCGGCCTTCCCGGGCTCCGAAGTCCGCGAGATGGAAGTCAAGGGCCGCAACCTGTCCGAAGGCATCCCGCGCGCGTTCACGGTGTCGTCCAATGAAATCCTGGAAGCGCTGACCGATCCGCTCAACCAGATCGTCTCGGCCGTCAAGATCGCGCTGGAACAGACCCCGCCCGAACTGGGCGCCGACATTGCCGAGCGCGGCATGATGCTGACCGGCGGCGGCGCTCTGCTGCGTGATCTGGACCGCCTGCTGGCCGAAGAAACCGGCCTGCCGGTGCTGGTCGCCGAAGACCCGCTGACCTGCGTGGTGCGCGGCTCCGGCATGGCGTTGGAACGCATGGACAAGCTGGGCAGCATCTTCTCGTACGAGTAAGGCCGCAAGGCTGCACGCCGCGATGCGCCGCCTGCCGGATCTGTCGATCAGGCTGCGGGGCAGCACCGCGCCCGCGGGAGCGTTCCCGCGGCACCGATTGCCGCTCCGATTGCCGCCCCGATATGCCGGGGCGGCAATGTTTTTGCGTCGCCCTTTCTGTCTTCCTTCCCGTCAACGCCCGCGCCCGGCTAAATGGATTACTCTCCACCGCCGCTTTTCAAGCAAGGTACCTCGGCTGTTGCACGCCTCGTCCTGTACGTGGCCATTGCGCTGGCGCTGCTGATCGTCGATGCGCGCTTCAATGCGCTCAGCACCGTGCGGCAGGTGGCCGCCACGGTGCTGATGCCGGTCGAGCGCGTCGTGCTGGTGCCGCGCGATGCGCTGCGCGCCGTGTTCGACTATGCGCAGTCGTCCGCCACGCTCGCCGGCGAAAACCGCGAACTGCGCCTCAACGCCGTGCAGCAGGCCGACGCCTCGGTGCGCCAGGCGCAGCTCGAAGCCGAGAACAACCAGTTGCGCAAGCTGCTCGGCCTGCAGCAGCAGTCGGCCACGCCGGTCACGGCGGTGGAAATTCTCTATGACGCGCGCGATCCGTACTCGCAGCGCATCGTCATCGATAAGGGCAGCCAGCAGGGGCTGCGCGCCGGCTATCCGGTGATCGACGAGCGCGGCGTGGTGGGCCAGGTGACGCGCGTATCGCCGTTCCAGTCCGAGGTCACGCTGCTGACCGACAAGGACCAGGCGATTCCCGTGCAGGTGGTGCGCAACGGCCTGCGCAGCGTGGCCTTCGGCGGCGCGCGCGCCGGCCAGCTCGACCTGCGTTTCATGGCAGCCGCGGCCGATCTGCAGCAGGGCGACCTGCTCGTGACATCGGGGCTCGACGGCACCTATCCGCCCGGCCTGCCGGTGGCGAAGATCTCGCATATCGAGCGCAAGGCCGATACCGCGTTCTCGCGCGTCTGGTGCGAGCCGGTCGCGGCGTGCGCTCGCACCGGCAACTGCTGGTGGTGCGCTACGAATCGGCCATGCCGCCGCGCGAGGCAGTGGAAGACAAGCCTGAGGCGCCCGGCAGGGGCGCCCGTTCGGCCGCCGCGCGTGCCGCTGCAGCCAGCGCGGCGGCGGCAAAGGCCGCGGCCGCCAAGGAGGCCCAACAGTGACCAATCCCCAGTACCTGCTGCGCCCGGTGAACCCCGCGTTCATCGCGTTCAGCTTTGTCGTGGCCTTCCTGTTCAACCTGATGCCGTGGGGCACCACCTTGTGGATTCCCGACATGGTGGCGCTGGTGCTGGTGTTCTGGAATATCCACCAGCGCGCAAGGTCGGCATGGGCGTGGCGTTCGTGCTGGGCCTGCTGATGGACGTGCATGACGCGCGCCTGCTCGGCGAGCACGCGATGGCCTATACGCTGCTGGCCTACTTCGCCATCACCATTCACCGCCGCGTGCTGTGGTTCACGGTCTATACGCAGGCGCTGCACGTGCTGCCGCTGCTGTTCGTCGCGCACGCGGTGCCCGTGGTGATCCGCCTGGCCATGGGCGCGCCGCTGCCCGGCTGGCCGCTGCTGCTCGCGCCCGGCATCGAGGCGCTGCTGTGGCCGATGGCGACGGCGTTGCTGCTCGCTCCCCAGCGCCGCTCGGTCGACGTCGACGAGACGCGCCCGATCTGAGCGCGACCCACGCATCCAACCCGGCAGTTCCATGACCGAAATCCGCAACGTCGAACTGGAAATCGGCCGCTTCCGCCTCCGCGTGGCGGCGGCGGCCCTGTTCACGGTGATCTGCTTCGGCTTGCTGTTCACGCGCTTCCTGTGGCTGCAGTGGTACAAGCATGACCAGTACTCGGCCAAGGCCGAGGACAACCGTATCTCGGTGGCGCCGATCGAGCCCAATCGCGGCATCATCATGGACCGCAACGGCATCGTGCTGGCGCGCAACTATTCGGCCTACACGCTCGAAATCACGCCGTCCAAGCTGACCGATACGCTCGACAACACGATTGAAGCGCTGTCGTCGCTGGTCGATATCCAGCCGCGCGACCGGCGCCGCTTCAAGCGCGTGATGGAAGAGTCGCGCAGCTTCGAAAGCCTGCCGATCCGCAGCCAGCTCTCGGACGAGGAAGTGGCGCGCTTCTCCGCGCAGCGCTTCCGTTTCCCGGGCGTGGACGTGCGTGCGCGCCTGTTCCGGCAATATCCGCTCGGCGAGTCGGCCTCGCACGTGATCGGCTATCTCGGGCGCATTTCGCAGCGCGACCAGGAGCGTATCGAGGCCATGGACGAGGCCAATGATGCCGAAGGCGCCAAGTACGATCCGCGCAAGGACGCCGACAACTACAAGGGCTCCAACTACATCGGCAAGATCGGCCTGGAGCAGAGCTACGAGACCGAGCTGCACGGGCTGACCGGCTTCGAGGAAGTAGAGGTCAGCGCGGGCGGGCGGCCGATCCGCACGCTGTCGACCTCGCCGGCCACGCCGGGCAACAACCTGATCCTGTCGCTGGACATCCGCCTGCAGCAGCTGGCCGAGGAGCTGTTCGGCGACCGCCGCGGCGCACTGGTGGCGATCGAGCCTTCCACGGGCGACATCCTGGCCTTCGTCTCCAAGCCGACCTTCGACCCGAACCTGTTCGTCGAAGGCATCGACACCAACACTTGGAACGAGCTCAATGGTTCGCCCGACAAGCCGCTGCTGAACCGGCCGCTGCGGGGCACCTATCCGCCGGGTTCGACCTACAAGCCGTTCATGGCGCTGGCGGCTCTGACCACGGGCAAGCGCACGGCCGCGTGGGGCATGCATGATCCGGGTTCGTTCACGCTGGGCAACCACACCTTCCGCGACGACAAGCCGGGCGGCCATGGCTGGGTCGACATGCATAGCTCGATCGTGCAGTCGTGCGACACGTACTATTACGCGCTCGCGCGCGACATGGGCGTCAACGCCATCCATGACTTCATGAAGCCGCTGGGCTTCGGACAGATCACGGGCATCGACATCGAGGGCGAAAGCCGCGGCATCCTGCCGTCGACCGACTGGAAGCGCAAGGCGTACCGCAAGCCCGAGCAGCAGAAGTGGTATGACGGCGAAACGATTTCACTCGGCATCGGCCAGGGCTACAACAGCTTCACGATCTTGCAGCTCGCCAACGCGATCTCGATCATCGTCAATAACGGCGCGGCGATGAAGCCTCACCTGGTCAAGGCCGTCGAGGACTCGGTCACGCGCAAGCGCTCGCTGACCGTGCCCAAGGAAAGCTACCGGCTGAACCTCAAGCAGGCCGACATCGACGTGATCAAGCGCGCGATGGTGGCGGTGACGCATTCCGGTACCGCCGCGCGCGCGTTCGCCGGCGCCGCCTACGAGTCGGCCGGCAAGACCGGTACGGCCCAGACCTACACGCTCGGCAAGAACGAGAAGTACAACCACCATGCGATCGACGAGCGCAAGCGCGATCACTCGCTCTACACGGCCTTCGCGCCCGCCGACAACCCGAAGATCGCGCTCGCGCTGATCGTCGAGAACGCGGGCTTCGGCGCCGCGGTGGCAGCGCCGATCGCGCGCAAGGTGATGGACTATTACCTGCTGGGCAAGTGGCCGTCTGAACTCGAGGCCTCGGCACCGCCGCCGGCCGAGCGTCCGCCGGTCGATACGGCCAGCGTGTTCACCACGGGCCAGACCGCCAGCATTGCCAGCGCGACGGTCATGTCCGGCGGCGCAAGCACCGTGGCGGCCAGCGCGGTGGGCGCGTCATCGGTGGCCGGCGCATCGTCTGCGGGGGCGGGCGCCTCCATGGCCGCGGCGCTGGATCCGGCTGCGATCGCACCGGCCTCGGCCGTCGAGACGCTGGACGAGCGCATGCTGCAGGCGCTCGGCCACAGCAAGCCGAAGCCCGCGGCGCCGGGACCCGCTTCCGCGCCGGCAGCCGCGAAAGCGCCCGCACCCAAACCACGCGTCAAGCCCGTAGCCGCCACGCCGGCGGCGGGCGCCGACGTACCCGCTGAAGGAGACGCGCATGGATAACGTCGCGTCCTGTCGCTCATCAAGACGGCGTTCACCGGCTTCGACAAGCCGCTCGCGCTGATCGTGTTCCTGTTGTTCGCCACCGGTATCGTGGCGCTGTACTCGGCCGCCATCGATATGCCGGGCCGGGTCGAGGACCAGCTTCGCAATATCCTGCTGTCGTACGTGGTGATGCTGGTGATCGCCTACCTGCCCACGCAGACGCTGATGCGCGTAGCCGTGCCGATCTACACGGTCGGCGTGGCGCTGCTGATCGCGGTGGCCATGTTCGGCCTGATCCGCAAGGGCGCGCGGCGCTGGCTCAATGTGGGCATGGTGATCCAGCCGTCCGAGATCATGAAGATCTCCATGCCGCTGATGCTCGCGTGGTACTTCCAGAAACGCGAAGGCGTGGTCCGCTGGTACGACTTCGTGGTGGCGCTGGTGCTGCTGCTGATCCCGGTCGGGTTGATCGCCAAGCAGCCTGACCTGGGTACCGCGCTGCTGGTGATGGCCGCGGGCGTCTACGTGATCTACTTCGCCGGCCTGACGTGGCGCATCATCCTGCCGCTGATGGCCGTGCTGGTGGTGGCGGTTTCGCTGCTGATCACGTTCCAGAACGACATCTGCGCGCCCGGCGTGAACTGGCCGGTCCTGCACGACTACCAGCAGCACCGCGTATGCACGCTGCTGGACCCGACCACCGATCCGCTGGGCAAGGGCTTCCACACGATCCAGTCGATCATCGCGATCGGTTCGGGCGGGGTGGAGGGCAAGGGCTGGCTCAAGGGCACCCAGACCCACCTCGAGTTCATTCCCGAAAAGCACACCGACTTCATCTTCGCGGTGTACTCGGAGGAATTCGGCCTGATCGGCAACGCCATCCTGCTGGTGCTGTATCTGCTGCTGATTTTCCGCGGCCTGTTCATCGCGGCCAACGCGCCGACGCTGTTTTCGCGGCTGCTGGCGGGCTCGATCACGCTGATCTTCTTCACCTACGCCTTCGTCAACATGGGCATGGTGAGCGGCATTCTGCCCGTGGTGGGCGTGCCGCTGCCGCTGATGAGCTATGGCGGCACGGCGCTGGTGACGCTGGGCGCGGGGATCGGCATTTTGATGGCGATTTCCCGACAGAAGCGGCTGATCCAGACGTAATACAGAGGGACAGGGCGAGGGGCGAACCCCCGCTGGTTGCTGACGAGGCTGGAGTTCCAGACGGTTTGCTCCCCTCTCCCGCTTGCGGGAGAGGGGCGGGGGGAGAGGGCTGGCGCATGGCAAGCACCATGAGGCCTCATTTCATGGGGACTCCTACCCTCTCCCCCGCCCCTCTCCCATAAATGGGAGAGGGGAGACAACACTCACGGTTTTGATCTGTGGTCTCAGGCCCAAATCCCCCGCTTTGCTACACTGCCATCCAAATTTCTCTCGGTTTGAAGCCCATGAACGCCCAAGACGTCGCCGCCTACCTGCAGAGCATCCCGAGTTCTTCGAAGACCATGCCGAACTGCTGGCCACCGTGCAGCTGACCAGCCCGCACAGCCACCGCGCGGTGTCGCTGCAGGAGCGGCAGATGGAAATCCTGCGCGAAAAGAACAAGGGACTGGAACTGCGCCTGGCTGACCTGATGCGCCACGGGCACGACAACGACCGCACCCAGCAGCGCATGCACGCATGGCAGCTGCGCCTGCTGGCTGAGCCCGATTCCCACGCGCTGCCCTATGCCGTGCAGGACGGCCTGCAGCAGGTGTTCGACGTACCCGCCGTGGCCGTCAAGCTGTGGAGCGTGGCCGAGCAGTACGCCCATATGGAGGTGGTACAGGGCGCCAGCGACGACCTGCGTCTGTTTGCCGAGGGCCTGCGCGCGCCTTACTGCGGCGCCAATGCCGGTTTCGAGGCCGCCAGCCTGCTGGAACTGGACGAGGTCGCCTCGCTGGCCATGGTCGCCTGCGCCCGCCCGTGCGAGCCGCGGGCGAGGTGCCGGGTGCCGCCTTCGGTTTGCTCGTGCTGGGCTCGGCCGACGCGCGCCGGTTCCACGAGGGCATGGGCACGGCTTACCTGACACAGATCGGCGAAGTCGCCGGCGCCGCGCTGAACCGCTTGCGCGATTGATTCCGTCCTCGCGGCCGCGTCCAGTCCTTGCTGCCATGACCGCCGACCCGACAAACGGCGTCACATCCGACACGGGGGGGGCGGCGGCCGACCCCGTCATCGGCCGCTACCTTGCGTGGCTGGAAGGCAGCCGCAAGCTGGCCGGCCATACCATCAGCAGCTATCGCCGCGACCTGAACGCCCTGCGGGCGCATGCCGCAAAGCATGCGCCCGGGATTGCGCTGCTGGCGTTGCAGACGCGCCATATCCGCGCCTTTGCCGCGCGCATGCACGGCGAAGGGCTTGCCGGCACCAGCATTGCGCGCACCTTGTCGGCCTGGCGCGGTTTCTATCTGTGGGCCGCGCAGCATGGCCTTGGTGTCCAGGCCAACCCGGTGGACGGCGTGCGCGCGCCGCGCTCCGGTCATCGGCTGCCCAAGGCGCTGTCGGTCGAGCATGCCGTGGCGCTGGTGTCCCACCCCGCCGGGACGGATGCCGCTGCATTGCGTGATCAGGCCGTGTGGGAGCTGTTCTATTCGAGCGGATTGCGGCTGTCGGAGCTGGTGCAGCTCGATGTGCGCTACGAAAAGGTCGATGGCCATGAATCAGCCGGCTGGCTGGACATGTCGGGCGCCGAGCTGACGGTGACCGGCAAGGGCTCGCGCCGGCGTACCGTGCCGGTCGGCAGCAAGGCGATGGAAGCCTTGGGTGCCTGGCTCGCCGTGCGCGAGCAACTGATGCGCCCCGGCGCAGCGCCTGAAGATGCTTGCGCGCTGTTCCTTGGCGCGCGCGGGCACCGGCTGTCGATGCGCGTGGTGCAGCAGCGGCTCAAGCAGCAGGCCATTCGCGCCGGCGTGCCGGCCGACGTGCATCCGCATATGCTGCGGCATTCGTTTGCCACACATATGCTGCAGTCGTCGGGGGACCTGCGTGCGGTGCAGGAACTGCTCGGGCATGCCAGCATCGCCACGACGCAGATCTATACGTCGCTGGATTTCCAGCATCTGGCGAAGGTTTATGACAAGGCGCATCCAAGGGCAGGGCGGTCTGCGCCGGCGAAGGATGATGCCGACGACGACGTGTCGTCGAGCGATTGAGCCTCAATCCGCCCACTGCGCCAGCACTTCCCGGAACCGATCCATCTCCGGCAACAGCCATCCCCTGAACGCCTGCACCTTGGCCGATTCCAGCGCCCCCGGCGCGCACACGAAGTACAGCAGCCACGGGCATGCAATGCTGACATCGAACAGCCGCACCACGCGCCCCGACAGCAGGTCGTTGTAGGCCAGCGACGATCGGATCAGCGCAATGCCCTGGCCTTCGGCCGCCGCCTGCAGCAATAGCGAGGAATCTTCGAGCATCAGCCCCTTGCGCGGCTCGGGCCAGTCAAGGCCGGCGGCTTCGAACCACGGCTTCCACGGGTCGCCTTCGCCGCGCAGCAGGTTCAGGCCAGCGAGGTCGCCTGGCTTCTCCGGCAGGCGACCGCCGTTGAATCCGGGGCTGCAGACCGGGAAAAACACGTCGTCGAGCAGCTTTTCCACATACAGGCCAGGGTAGTCGCCCGTGCCCATGCGCAGCGCGATATCGACCTCTTCGTAGCCGAAGTCCACGAGCGTGTTCGAAGACATCAATTCGACGTCGAGTTCCGGATGCCGTTCGATAAAGCTGCCGATGCGCGGCGTGAGCCAGCGCGCGGCGAACGACGGCATGGTGCTGATGGTGAGCCGCTTGTCGCGATTTCCCGCCTGCAGCACGCGCGTGGCGTCCGCAATCTGCAGCAGCGCATCGCGGATGCGCTCCGCGTAGAGTCGGCCGGACGGCGTCAGCGCCACGCGCTTGCCGTGGCGCTCGAACAGCGGCATGCCGAGCTCCTCTTCGAGCGCGCGGATCTGGTGGCTGACCGCGCCATGCGTGACGAACAGCTCGGTGGCCGCGCGCGAAAGCTTTCGTGGCGGGCTGCCGCCTCAAAGGCGCGCAACGCCGTCAGCGCCGGCAGACGCGGCAATTCACGGTGCCAGCCCCGCGGCAGGTCCCTCTCCCATGCGCCCTTCCATGCCATGATGGCCTCCGCTTTGTGAATTTGCCTAACAAGAACCCCAAAAATATATCGTTTTGCCAGTGCGCGGGCAATCACTAGAATTCATTCACCGGCGCCCCAATGCCACTGCGATTTGAACTGGCTGGTGGGAAAACCAGGCCAGTACCGGTCAAGCGGCATCCCTCTCGGCAAGACCGCCGAGGCCGGCGGACAGGAGACCCACCATGCAAGCTCTGCTCACAACGACAGTTTTCACCCTGAGTCCCGGCGAAGTCACCGCGCTGTCCATCCATGCGGCACAGCGCCTCCATGTGGAAGATGCCGGCGGCACCGACCTGTGGATCACGCGCGAAGGCGATTCCGAGGACTACTGGCTGCGTTGTGGCGCGAGCCTGATGCTGCGGCGTGGCGATGAAGTGGTGCTGAGCATCGATCCGCGGGCCCAGCGCGCCGTGCGGCTGGCGCTGATCGCCGAAGCCCGGCGCCCGGTGGCGACGCTGGCCGACATCCCGCACCTCGTGCATCGCGCGCTGCGGCGCCTGGTTCGAGGCACGGAATGGACGCCAGGCGACGACCCCGTCAAGGCAGCCTGAAGCCGGTGATGGGGCGCCTGCGTCGCACCGGCCTGGGCTGCGCCTCGCGTGGTCGCGGCCACGTGATGAAGAAGCTGCCAGGACACGCCGCACAGGCTGATGGATTCCCCGTGACCGCGGCAGGGGCCGGCGCAAGCAGGCCCTTTTCGTTACACTCTCGCCATGCATCCGATTCAAATCATCGAACGGGGCCGAGAAGACTACCAGCCTGCTTCGACGCGATGCGCGCCTTCACTGCCGCGCGCACGCCCGAAACGCCTGACCAGGTCTGGCTGGTCGAGCATCCTCCGGTCTACACGCTGGGCCAGGCGGGCGATCCCGCGCACCTGCTGGCGCCGGACGAGCGCATCCCGATGGTGCAGATCGATCGTGGCGGACAGATCACGTATCACGGCCCCGGCCAAGTGGTGGCCTACCTGCTGCTCGACCTCAAGCGCCGCAAGCTGATGGTGCGCGAGCTCGTCAACGACATCGAGCAGGCCGTGCTGGACACGCTCGCGGCGTATAATCTCGCGGCTGAGCGCAAGCCCGGCGCCCCTGGCATCTACCTGTCGGACGGGCCGCACCGGGGTGCCAAGATTGCGGCGCTCGGCCTCAAGATCCGCAACGGCTGCAGCTACCACGGTGTCAGCCTGAACGTGCAGATGGATCTGGCGCCGTTCCTGCGCATCAATCCGTGCGGCTATGCCGGACTGGAAACGGTCGACATGGCCACTGCCGGCGGACATTGGCAGGACCAGCCCGTGACCGCCGCACAACAACCCGACATCGCGCGACGCCTGGCGGCGGCATTGTGCGAGGTGCTGGCAGCGCGCGAGGCCCGTGCGCTGGCGGCAGACAAGACTGCCGCCACGCCGGCCCTGGCCTCTTAGTGACAAGCTGACAAGCGAATTGCACGCCCGTGCGCGTGCGGAGAAATTTATGAGCGACGCCCTGATCGCCTCCTCCAGCGAAGCCCCTCAATCCCCCGCGGAGCAGTACGATCCGACCCGCAAGCAGAAATCTGCCGACAAGACCGCGCGCATCCCCATCAAGATCGTACCGGCCGAGAAGCTCAAGAAGCCGGAATGGATCCGCGTGAAGGCCGCCACCGGCAACTCGCGCTTCTATGAGATCAAGGACATTCTGCGCGCGAACAATCTCGTGACGGTGTGCGAGGAAGCGAGCTGCCCGAACATCGGCGAATGCTTCGGCAAGGGCACGGCCACCTTCATGATCATGGGCGACAAGTGCACGCGCCGCTGCCCGTTCTGCGACGTCGCCATGGCCGCCCGGATCCGCTCGATGTGAACGAGCCGGGCAACCTGGCCCGCACCATCGCCCAGCTCAAGCTGAACTACGTGGTGATTACCAGCGTGGATCGCGATGACCTGCGCGACGGCGGCGCCCAGCACTACGTGGATTGCATCAGCCAGACGCGCGAGCTGTCGCCGGGCACGCGCATCGAAGTGCTGGTGCCCGACTTCCGCGGCCGCCTGGACAAGGCGCTGGACATCCTGCAGGCCTGCCCGCCGGACGTGATGAACCACAACATGGAAACCGTGCCGCGCCTGTACAAGCAGGCCCGCCCGGGCGCCGACTACGCGCATTCGCTCAAGCTGCTGCAGGAGTTCAAGCGCCGCAACCCGAACCTGCCGACCAAGTCCGGCCTGATGGTCGGCCTGGGCGAGACCGACGAGGAAATCCTCGATGTCATGCGCGACATGCGTGCGCACGACATCGACATGCTGACCATCGGCCAATACCTTGCGCCGTCGAACCACCATCTGCCGGTGCTGCGTTACGTGCATCCCGACACCTTCAAGATGTTCGAGGAAGAGGCCTACAAGATGGGCTTCACGCACGCTGCCGTGGGCGCGATGGTGCGCAGCTCGTACCATGCGGACCAGCAAGCGCATCAGGCGGGGTTTGCCTGATAGGTGTACCAGCATCGGAGTTGGCAAGACGGCCGGGGAAACCCCGGCCGTTTTGCCGACAAAGAACCAACTGGGCTGGTTTCTCCCCTCTCCCGCCGTGCGGGAGAGGGGAGCAAACGTCGGCAGAGCCATCTCTATTAGGGTCAATCCTGAGTGCCACGCAGATCCTTGTTTCGTTATGATGATTCATCGATAAATTATCGATGAATTGCTGATGAGTCACATCTGGCGCCATACCGGCCTACACTGATCAGCAGTGTTCCCGCCGGTGTTGCCCATGACCTCCTGTACCGTCCACCGTCTTGCCGAACAGGCGCTGCTCTACAGCGCGCCGCCGCCGGCCTCGCTCGAGGTCCAGCGCCGTATCTGGGCCATGGCCGCGCGGGCGCCGACTGGCGTGGCGTGGTCGATGTCGTGCCCGGGATGAACACCTGACCGTCGTGTTCGACGGCACGGCCGACGTCGCGGCGCTCGAGCGCAACCTGAAGCTCGCCTGGGCCTCGGGCGAGGCGAGCAATGCGACGGGCCGGCTCGTGGAGGTCCCGGTGCGCTACGGCGGCGAGCATGGGCCCGACCTGGCCGAGGTTGCCGCGCATACTGGCCTGAGCCCGCAGGAAGTGGTGCGCCGCCACAGCGCGGGCGAGTACGTGGTGTATTTCCTCGGCTTCCAGCCCGGCTTTGCCTACATGGGCGGCTCGCACCCGAACTGGCCACGCCGCGCCGGCGCGAGCCGAGGCTGGCGGTGCCGGCCGGTTCGGTCGGCATCGGCGGCGCGCAGACCGGCATCTACCCGGCCGCTGCCCCGGGCGGCTGGCAACTGATCGGCCGTACCGATGCCGCGTTGTTCGTGGCCGACCGCGATCCGCCTTCCCTGTTCGCCCCCGGCGATACCGTACGTTTTGTTGCCGAGGAGGTCATCGCGTGATCGAGATCATCCGACCTGGCGCGCTGGCTTCCGTGCAGGATCTTGGCCGCACAGGTTTTCGCCGCTTCGGCGTGGGGCGCTCCGGCGCCATGGACCCGCTGGCGCTGACCATCGGCAACCGGCTGCTCGGCAACGCGCCCGGCAGCGCCGCCATCGAATTCACGCTCGGCCGCGCGGCCGTGCGCTTTCACGAAGACCTGCGCGTGGCGCTGACCGGCGCCGAGTGCAATGCCAACCTGGACGGTGTGCCGGTCTGGTCCTGGCACGCCTTCGATGTCCGCCGCGGCGAGACGCTGACGCTGCCGTCCACGCGGGGTGGTACGCGCGTGTACCTGTGCGTGGCGGGCGGCATCGACGTGGAGCCCGTGATGGGCTCGCGCAGCACCGACCTCAAGGCCGGCTTCGGCGGCTTTGCCGGGCGCGCGCTGCACGACGGCGACCGCCTTGCCGCCGCGCGTCCGGGTGTGACGGAAAACTCGGACTGGCTTGGCGTGCAGGCACCGTCGTGGGCGCTCCCGTGCGCCGGCCGCGGCGACGGCGTGCCGATCCGCCTGCTGCCCGGCCCCGAGTACGACGACTTCGAACTCGCCGCACAGGCCGCGCTGTGGGAGTCGGAGTGGACCATTACCCCGAACAGCAACCGCATGGGCTTGCGCCTGCAGGGCCCGGCGCTCGCGCGCAAGGCCGAGCGCAGTGCCGACCTGCTTTCGCACGGCGTGGTGCCGGGCGTGATCCAGGTGCCGCCGGCCGGCCAGCCGATCGCGCTGATGGCCGATGCGCAGACCACCGGCGGCTACCCGAAGATCGGCGTCGTGATCGGCGCGACCTGTGGCGCCTGGCGCAGGTGCCGCTCGGCGCGCCGGTACGGTTCGTGCGAGTCACGCTGGAAGAAGCCGCCGCCGCGCAGGCGGCCGTGGACCGCTACCTGCGCCAGATTGACCAGGCCCTGCAATGGCAGGGCGACGGCATGACGATTGCCGCGCGCCGCCGCACCCGCACGCGCACGCGCGCCGCAGCCTGAAGGAGAACCGCAATGCAGATCGATTTGAACGCCGACCTTGGTGAAGGCTGTGGCAACGACGAGGCGCTGCTCGCGCTGATCAGTTCCGCCAACGTGGCCTGCGGCTGGCATGCCGGCGATGCCGCCACCATGCTGCAGACCGTGAAGTGGGCCCTCGAAAAGGGCGTCGCCATCGGCGCGCATCCGAGCTTTCCGGATCGCGAGAACTTCGGCCGCACCGAAATGCAGCGTGATCCCGAGGCTGTCTACGCCGACGTGCTGTACCAGATCGGCGCGCTCGCCGCCATGGTGCGCGCGCTCGGTGGCCAACTCCATCATGTGAAGCCGCATGGCGCGCTGTACAACAAGGCCGCGCGTGATCCGGCGCTGGCCGAGGCCATCGTGCGCGCCGTGCGCGACTTCGATTCCGACCTGGTCTTCTTCGGCCTGGCGGGCAGCAAGATGATCGACGTGGCGCGCGAGGCGGCCTGCGCGTCAAGGAAGAAGTCTTTGCCGACCGCGGCTACAACCCCGACGGCTCGCTCGTCAAACGCGGCACGCCGGGCGCGCTGCATGAGGACGAGGAAGTCGCCCTGAACCAGACGCTGACCATGGTGCGCGAGCAGCGCGTGCGCGCCATCGACGGCAGCTGGGTACCGATCCGCGCCGAAACCGTGTGCCTGCACGGCGACGGCGCCCACGCGCTTGCCTTTGCGCGCCGCATCCGCGAGCGGCTCGGCGCCGAAGGCATTGCAGTCCGTGCCGGAGCGTAGGGCGGCAAGCCCTGTCACCGGCATATCCCGCGGCCTTCCCCGTCGTGTTGTCTGACGGCTGAAGGCGCTCGCCTCCATCACACTTACTCTGGTGTCTCTCATGGAACAGGCAGTCAACCTCTGGCCCCTCATCGGGGTCGGCGTCATCATCATCGGCTTCGTGCTGCGCTTCAATCCCATGCTGGTGGTGGCGCTGGCCGCCATTGCCACGGGCCTTGCCGCATCGATGCCGGTCATGCAGATCTTCTCCGCGATCGGCACCGCCTTCGTCAAGGCGCGCAACCTGCCGCTGATCATCCTGCTGCCGCTGGCCGTCATCGGCCTGCTGGAGCGGCACGGTTTGCGCGAGCATGCGCAAGCGTGGATCGCGCGCATCGCGTCGGCTACCGTCGGACGCCTGCTGATCGTCTACCTGGGCGTGCGCGAGCTGACCGCGGCGGTCGGCCTGACCAGCCTCGGCGGCCATCCGCAGATGGTGCGCCCGCTGCTGGCGCCGATGGCGGAAGGCGCAGCGGAGAACCGCTTCGGCCATCTCCCCGAACCGATCCGCCAGCGCGTACTGGCATTCTGCGCAGCCACCGACAACGTTGGCCTGTTCTTCGGCGAGGACATCTTCGTGGCGTTCGGCGCCATCGCACTGATGCATACGTTCCTGCTGTCGTCGAACATCGACGTGGAGCCGCTGCATATCGCCGTGTGGGGCATCCCGACCGCGATCTGCGCGTTCCTGATCCATGCGGTACGCCTGAAGCGCCTGGACGGCTGGCTCGAACGCGAGCTCGGCGGCAAGGCCGCCGCCGCCAACGTTGCTGCCAAGAGCGGGGAGTAAGCCATGATCATTTCCATCGAGTACCTGTACTGGCTGGCGGGCCTGGTCCTGGCCATCACCGCGCTGCTGACCTTTGCCGACCGCGAGCATCCGCGCCGCTTCAGCACCGGCCTGTTCTGGCTGCTGTATGCCATCGTTTTCCTGATCGGTGACCGCTTGCCGCCCGCGGCGGTGGGCATCGGCGCCGTGGTGATGGCGCTGATCGCCGGCTTCGGCGGCGTCGGCCACGGCAAGCACGACACGCTGCCCGAAGAAGAGCGCCGCGCCAGCGCGCGCCGCCTCGGCAACAAGCTGTTCGTGCCGGCGCTGCTGATCCCGTTGGTGACCGTGATTGGCACCGTGCTGTTCAAGGACGTGAAGATCGCCGGCATTCCGCTGCTCGATCCGAAGAACGTGACCTTCGTCTCGCTCGGCATCGGCTGCCTGATCTCGCTGGGCGTGGTGTGCTGGCTCACGCGCGACACCGTGGCGCAGGGCGTGCGCGAATCGCGCCGGCTGACGGAGTCGCTCGGCTGGGCGCTGGTGCTGCCGCAGATGCTGGCCATGCTGGGCCTGGTGTTCGCCGACGCCGGCGTCGGCAAGGCCGTGGCGCACCTGACCACGGCCTACATCAACATGGACTACAAGCTGGTCGCGGTGGTGGTGTATTGCGTCGGCATGGCGCTGTTCACAGTGATCATGGGCAACGGCTTCGCCGCGTTTCCGGTCATGACCGGCGGTGTCGGCGTGCCGATCCTGGTCGGCATGTTCCACGGCAACCCGGCGGTGATGGCGGCAATCGGCATGTTCTCGGGCTACTGCGGTACGCTGATGACGCCGATGGCGGCCAACTTCAATATCGTGCCCGCCGCGCTGCTGGAGCTGGAAGACAAGAACGCCGTGATCCGCGCGCAGGTGCCGACCGCGCTGGCGATTCTCGTCGCAAATATCGCGCTGCTCTATTTCCTGATGTAAGCCGGGAGACCCGTCATGCGTACCGTATTGCTCACAGGCTTCGAACCGTTCGAGAACGAGCCGATCAATCCGTCGTGGGAGGCGGTGCGCGCGCTGGACGGGGAGCGCATTGGCGATGCCGTCGTCGTCGCGCGCCAGCTGCCTTGTGTGTTTGGCGCGGCGATCGACGAAATGGAGTCGCTGCTGCTGAACCTGAAGCCGGCCGTGACCATTGCCGTAGGGCAGGCGGGCGGACGAGCCGAGATGTCGGTCGAGCGCGTGGCCATCAACGTCGACGATGCGCGCGTTCCCGACAACCTCGGCGAGCAGCCCATCGACCAGCCCATCTGTGAAGATGGGGTGGCCGCCTATTTCTCCACGCTGCCAATCAAGGCCATCGTGCGCGACCTGCGCAAGGCAGGCGTGCCTGCAGCGGTATCCCAGACAGCCGGGACTTTCGTCTGCAACCACGTGTTCTATGGCCTGATGAACTTCCTTGATCCTCTTTTGGCCGCAGGGTGGCGTGGCGGTTTCATCCACATTCCCTATCTGCCCGAGCAGGCCGCGCACCATCCGGGCCAGCCCAGCATGTCGCTCGACATGATGATTCGCGGCATCCGCCAGGCCGTCGTCACTACGCTCGCGACAGAGGTTGATGTGCGCGAGCAGGGCGGCCAACTGCACTAAGCCCTGCACTGAGCCAGGTATCACGACACCGCCCGGTTCCGCCCCTCTCCCGCTTGCGGGAGAGGGACGGGGGTGATGCCCAGCGCCTCCACGAAGTCCCCCCCGCACGCGACCGCAAACGCCCGGTCTCTCCTCCGCCCAGCCCATATTCCGCAACAGTCAGCGCTCGTCACCAATTTCGGGCCAATGACTTGATCGCGCTCGGGCGTATGGACGGTCGTGCGTCGCGTCGCGCGTGCCTACCTCATTCTCGCTTTCTGCAAATCCCAAAGCACCACACCAGTTTTGCGATTTTTCATCGAGGTGAATTAGAAAATTCCATAGTTCACCTCGGCCAATTTTAAACAATTGCAATATTCGATCGTTTTTCGGAAATGTCCTATGGACGTCTCCTGGTGCTGAATGGAACTATTCAAATCCTCTGACATCAAGGCGTCCCGGGCTTCTTTATCCCGGTGACCCTCTGAGGTCCAAATTTACGCATCCAGTTTCATGATGCCCGGGCTTGCAACCGCTTGCACCCGGGCTTTTCCCGGTTGCTGGCAGGCCGGGTCCATATCGCATTCACCATCGCGGTGAACATGCCAGTCCGTGAAGTCGCCTGACTTCCGTTAGTGCCTGCAATACCAATAACAAACGCCATGAATACAGAGCGATATCGTCTGGTCTTCAACGTTGCGCGTGGCATGCTGGTCGCCGTGCAGGAATGCGCGAAGGGGCATGGCAAGGGTCGCCACACCGTCACGCGCGCGGGCCGCGGTTCGGGTGCTTTCGTGCCGGTGTTCTGGTTCACCGCGCTGACCGCAGCGATGATGGGTTTGCCCGTCGCACCAGACGCGCATGCACAGACGCTGCCGATCCAGGTCGACAAGGGTGCAGCCGGTGCGCAGCCGTATGTCAGCACTGCAGCGAACGGCACGCCGGTCGTGAACATCGCACCGCCGAACCGGCCCGGCGGTACCAGCGTCAACAACTTCATCCAGTACAACGTGGGCCCGTCCGGCGTGGTGGTGAACAACTCGGGCCAGAACAGCCAGACCCAGATTGCGGGCTGGGTGCAAGGGAACATGCAACTGGGCAACAACCATGCGGGCACGATCGTGCAGCAGGTCACCGCGCCCAATCCCTCGCAATTGCTGGGCATGCAGGAGATTGCGGGTAATCGTGCCTCGCTGGTGATCGCCAATCCGGCAGGCATCACGTGTTCGGGTTGCGGCACCATCAATGCCGACCGCTTCACGCTGACCACGGGCCGCTCGATCTTCAGCGCCGGTGGCGACCTCACGGGCTTCGATGTGCGCCAGGGGGCCATCGGCATCGATGGCCAGGGCCTGTCCAGCCCGCAGGCGCAGGTGGACCTGCTCTCGCGCGCGATCTCGATCAACGCGCAGGTGTGGGCCGATCGCCTCAATGCCGTGGCCGGTGCCAACCAGATCGACCGGCAAAGCCTGGCCGCTACGCCGCAAGCCGGAACCGGTGCGGCGCCGCAAATGGCACTCGATGCCTCGGCACTGGGTTCCATGTACGCGGGCGCAGTGCGGCTCGTGGGGACTGAGAAGGGCCTGGGCTTCAATATCGGCGGCAACATCGCGGCCAGTACCGGAGACATCGCGCTGGATGCAAACGGCGACGTACGGATCCTGCCGGGCGCGCGACTGCAAACGCCGGGAAGCGCGACGATTGCCGGAACCAGTATCGACAATGCGGGCACCATCACCACGCGTGGCGCGGCAACCGTTTCCACACCGGGGCTGCTGGCCAATAGCGGGATCATTGCCGCTGGCACTGACCTGATGGCGCAGGCCGACCGCATCATGAACTCTGGCACCCTCGCGCCGGGGTCGACGAGAGCGCCAACGTGACCGCTGCCGGGACGGCGAACATCGCAGCACGGACGGCCATCCAGTCCAGTGGCGCCATCGTTGCCGGTGCGGACGCCAACCTTTCTGCCCCGACTCTGGACCTGTCGAACGGCTCGGTTGTCTCTCACGGTAACGCGAATCTGTCCGGCTCGGGAGACATCGTCAACCGCAACGGCCGCGTGGAGGGAGCATCCCTTCTGGTCGCCACCTCCGGAAACGTCGACAACCAGGGCGGGGCGCTGATTGCCGGTGTCAATGGCGGTACAGTCCGGGTCGACAGCCTGCTGAACCAGGCGGGAACCGTCACCAGTAGCGGCGCGCTCGATATCACTGCGCGGCAAGTCGTTGACAGCACCGGCGGCACGATTGCCGGTACCGGCGACACGGCCGTAACAGCATCGAGCGTGATCAACCGAAGCGGCACGCTGGGCTCCACGCAGGGCAGCCTGACCGTGCAAGGCGCTCTGGACAATACCGCTGGCAAGGCGCTTGCGACAGGCGATCTCAAGGTAGCCGGCGGCGCATCGCGAACGACAACGGCAAGATGGCGGGACAGAATATCCTGCTCGATGCTGGCAGTCACGCGTTCAGCAATGCCGGAGGCACGATTCAAGGCGGCACAGGTGCCACGACGCTGAACGCGGGTAGCGTGAACAACGCTGCCGGCTCGATCACGAGCGTGGGCACGCTGCAAGTGCAAACGCCCGGGGCGATCGACAACCAGCGTGGGACGCTGGCGGCCAACAGTGCCGCGACCGTGTCAGGAAGCCAGATCAACAATCAGGCCGGCTCCCTGGGTTCAGCGCAGGCAAGCCTGACGATCACCGGGCCGCTCGACAACACCGGCGGCAAGACACTGGCAGCGACCGACCTGACCGCCACGGGCGGATCGATCATCAATGAATCCGGCCAGATATCGGCAGGCCAGACACTCTCTATCGACACCGCCGGGCAGGCGCTCATCAATACGGCCGGTACGATCTCCGGCGGCGAGCTCAGCGCAAGCACGGGCGCCGTGAGCAACCGCGGCGGGGTGATCCAGGCAACCCGCACGATGGGGGTCGACACGCACGGCCAGGCCTACGACAACAGCCAGAACGGCCTGACGGTCGCCAATGGTGACCTGACGCTCGGCACGGGTGCCTGAACAATCAAGGTGGCACCGTATCCGGCAAGCATGCCGTTGTCGTGACAGGCGCAGCGCTGGACAACTCTGGCGGTCAAGTCGTCGCCGGCGGCCCGCTCGCGCTAACCGGGGACAGCCTGTCCAATACCGCCGGCAAGTTGGCATCCAACAGCGATGCGACACTGCGCATCTCAGACAAGCTCGACAACACCGCCGGCTACACCCACGCCGGCGGCACGCTGGATGTGCAGGCCGCCACCGTTCTCAACCGCAACACGCTGGGCGGCACCGAAGACAACCCGCTCGGCATGGAAGGTAGCTCAGTCACGATAGCCGCCGGCGCCATCGACAACACTGGTGGCGCACTGCGCGCCGATACCAAGCTCACGGCTACTGCCGCTATGCTGAACAACAGCCGGGGCGAGGTGACCTCCGGTACTACGGCCCAGCTCGACGTAGGCGCCACGACCAACACGCAAGGGCTGCTCTCGGCCAACCAGTCGCTCGGCGTCACCGGCACGAGCCTTACCGGTGACGGCACAGTGCAATCGCAAGGCGATGTGACCCTGAAACTGGCCAGCGATTTCAGCAATACGGGCACCATCAGCGCCAGCAAGAACGCGACGCTGGATACCACGGGCGACGTCACCAACACCGGCATCATCAGCGCGGGGCAGGCGCTGGATATGCACGGGCGCAACATCAACAACTCGGGCGAGTTGTTCGGGCAGGACTCAAACCACGTGCGGGCCGATCAGGCTGTGTACAACAACGGCCTGATCGATGGCGGCGCGGTGCGGATCGATGCCGGCACGACGGTGGCCAACGTGAATCGGATCTACGGGGATTCCGTTTCCATCGGTGCCGGCCAGCAGATCGTCAATGATGCGAATCCGGCTACCGGCAATGGCGGCGTGATCGCATCGCGAGTCGGCGACGTGAATCTCGGCGCGCCGGACATCGTCAACCGTGAGCACGCGCTGATCTATTCGTCGCAGGACCTGAATGTTGGTGGCGCACTGGATACCGATGGCAAGGCGGTTGGCCGGGCCAACTCGCTGACCAATGCGTCGGCGACGATTGACGTGGCGCGCAATGCGAATATCGATACGGCGAGCATCCTCAACCAGAACAGCCACTTTGAGACGACCGTGACGGACACGGGGACGGTCACCCAGCTGACGTATCGTCTCAAGGGTTCAATGGTCAATATCGACCCCACCACAGCAATCTTCTTCGACTGGAAGTTCGGAGCGACCGATTACTACCATCCGGCCACAGATATCGGCTGGCTGCACAGGGACGGCAATGAGCGGGGCGCCCCGCGCTGGCTGGTGCTGCCTTCGGACCAATATCCGTTCTCGCAGTTTGGTCCGCCGTTTGACTGGTCGCGCCGGATCGACGGAACGCCCGGTCCTGTCCTTGCCTGGGGCAGCTACCAGGTGGAGGGCGACAACGCTTTTACCCCGATAGACCAGTGGTCTCCCGTCGGCCTCGCCTTTGTCCAGTTCAGCGAGACGGACAATGTCGGCAATGTCCTGGCCGTGACCAATGAGCGGTTCTACTACAAGCCCGACGATGCCATCTGGGACAAGTTCGGCATCGCGCGCCCCGGTTCCGCGCCTCCGCCTTTCCAGGGGACCTGCGCGAATGATGCGCCGGCATCGTGCCAAGTCGCGCAGCAGGCCTACCAGGCCTGGCACGACGAAAACTTTCAGAAGTATCAGGCCCTGAACGACAAGATCAAGGCATTCAACAAGGACTTCCACGCACGTTCGGTCTCGGACTTCTACGCGCTCAACGAGCAGACCCGGGTTCGCGACGAAACGGTCGCGAGCACCGATCCGGCACGCATCCTCGTAGGCGGTGATGCGAAGCTGAACGGCATCGTCGTGAATGACAAGAGCCAGATCCTGGTCGGCGGCACGCTTACTGTCCCCGCGCCCGTGGACAACAGGGGATACACCGGCACCCGCATCGAGTCCACCACGGGGTCGCAGGACTGGTACTACGTCAACTATGGGGTGAACGATCCCGACCGGCGGATCACGCAAGGCACACTTCCGCCTGTGGACATCAAACTTCCGCTTGTTCTGGCTACGGGTTCTTCAGAGGACCACAAGGTCGTAACGGGCACGGGCACAAACGTGGGCCCCAAGCCCGGGCTCGCACCGATCTCCAACGCGCCGACGATGACGCAGGTGTCGCTGGACACCGGTGGTGCGACATCCGGTCCGCAAATGGGGGCAAACAGTCCTGGCTCCAGGCTGGGGGGTGCCGTCATCCGTACCGTCACGCCATCGCTGGCGGTACCGCGCAATGCGCTGTTCACCGTCAACACGCAGCCCGGCGCGCATTACCTGATCGAAACCGATCCACGCTTCACCAATCAACGCCAGTGGCTGTCCAGCGACTACATGCTGGCGCAACTCGGCCGCGACCCGAGCAACGTCCTCAAGCGGCTGGGCGACGGCTTCTACGAAGCCCGCCTGGTGGCCGACGCCGTGATGCTCGGCACCGGCCAGCGCTTCGTCGGCGACTACACCGACAACGAAGCGCAGTACATCGGCTTGATGAACTCCGGCGTGACCTTTGGCCAGAAGTACCAGTTGACCGTCGGCACGCAACTCACGCCGGAACAGATGAAGACCCTGACCAGCGACATCGTCTGGCTGGTGGAGAAGACCGTCACGTTGCCGGACGGCAGCACGCAGACGGTACTGGTGCCGCAGGTGTACCTGATGACGCGTGTGAGCGACATCAAGGGCGACGGCACGCTGATCGCGGCCAACAATGTCGACATCCAGACCACTGGCGATGTAACGAACACCGGCACCATTGCCAGCCGCAATGTGACGCTGATCGACGCCGCGAACATCGTCAACGATCGCGGCACGCTCGCGGCCGGCGCGCCATGATGCTCAAAGCCCGCGAGGACATCGACAACCTGGCCGGCACCATCAGCGCGGGCAAGCTGGCCGCCAACGCGGGCCGGGACATCAACCTGACCACGACGACGGCCACCGGCAGCAACCGGGTCGGCGAGGCCTACGCGAGCCATACCGTGGTGAGCGGCGTTTCGGTCCTCGATGTGGACAGCGCCACGTTAGTGGCGGGACGGGATATCAATGCGCGGGCCGCGAGCATCACGGCAACAGGCGACCTGGGTATGGGCGCAAAGCGCGACGTCAATCTCGATACGGTGCAGGTCGGTGACCGCCGGGATTCGGTGGCCGATGCGCGCAACCGCACCAGCACTGCACAGAGCGCGGAGATTGGCACGCAGATTTCTGGGCATGACGTCACGCTCATTGCCGGGCAGGATGTGAACGCCAGGGCGGCGTACGTCAATGCCGAGAATGCGCTGGGAGTGGGCGCGAAGCGCGATATCAACGTGACGGCGGGCCAATCGAGCGTGGCGATCCGGGACGAGCAGGGCCGTACGAGCGGTGGCTTCCTGTCGAAGTCGTCGACGCATACGGTGGATGCCGTGAGCCGGACGGAGGCTATGGGGAGTACGTTTTCGGGGGATACGGTGACGATGCACGCCGACCGCGACCTGACTGTGGCTGGCAGCACGGTGGCCGGCACACAGGACGTGAACCTGTCGGCCACCCGCGACCTCACCATTACGACGACTGAGACCCAATCCTCCGCGTACAGCTTCAAGGAGGAGAAGAAGTCGGGCTTCGGCGCCACCGGTGGCGGCATCTCGTATGGCAGCCGCAATCAGAAAGACACGACCAACGACAGAGCTACGCAGCAGGTGGGCAGCCTGGTGGGTTCGACCGATGGCAGCGTGCACTTGAATGCGGGCAGTACGCTCACGGTCAAGGGTAGTGATCTGATTGCGATGCGGGACATCACGGGTGTTGGCGCGGATGTGAACATCGAAGCGGCGCAGAACCGGCAGCATCATGATGAGACGCATGAGGTGAAGCAAAGTGGCTTCACGCTCGGTGTGTCCGGTGGCGCGATAGGGGCAGCAATCAATGCGGGCAACAAGATCAGCTCCGCCAGCAAGAGCGAGGATGGGCGCGCCTCTGCATTGTGGGGCATGGCGTCTGCGCGTGATGCCTATGACGCCGCAAACCTGCTGGGCGGCCCGGGCGGCGCCACCGAAGGCGCGGCGGTGACTCTCTCTTGGGGCACCAGCCAAAGCAAGCAGACGTTGACGCAGGACAGCATCAGTCACAATGGCTCGCGCGTGCAGGCCGGCGGCACAGCCAAGTTCATCGCCACCGGCGTGGATGCCAATGGTAATCAGACGACAGGGAACCTGAACATCATCGGTTCAGACATCGACGCCAGCAAGGTTGCGCTTGGGGCGAAGCACAACGTGAACATCGTTTCGGCCACCGACACCGACGAGAGCCACAGTACCAACAAGTCGAGCAGCGCAAGCATCGGCGTTCGTATGGACTGGGCAAAGGCAACGCAGGCTTCGGCGTCTCCGCGTCGGCTTCACAGGCAAAAGGCAACGCGGATAGCGTTGGCACGACACAAAGCAATAGTCATGTGCGTGGCAAGGAGTCCGTCGCGATCGTGTCCGGTAACGACACCAGCATCCAGGGTGCAACGGTCAGTGGCGGCAAGGTTGGGATGGATGTGGGCGGGAACCTGAACATCGCCAGCCGTCAGGACACCGGAGAATCCCACGCACGCCAGCAAAGTGTGGGCGGTGGCATCAGCATCAGCCAGGGCGGTGTGAGCGGCAGTGTCTCGGCATCCACGGGCAATGCCAATGGCAGCTATGCCAACGTGTCGGAGCAGTCGGGCATCTATGCCGGGGAGGGCGGCTTCGACATTACCGTGAAGGGCAACACCGACCTGAAGGGCGCGGTGATAGCCAGCGAGGCTGACAAGGAGAGGAACAGCCTGACTACTGGCACCCTCTCGTGGAGCGATATCGCCAACCACTCGGACTACAGCGCAACGTCGTTCGGTGTGTCAGGTGGCGGCACCGTTGGCAGGAACACCAGCCAGGGGAACAGCGGGCAAACGTCGGGCAAGAACACGGGCGGCATCAGCCCGATGATTCCGCAGCACAAGAGCGGCAGCCAGGATGGCACGGCGCAGGCAGCGGTTGCGGAAGGCTCGATCACGATCACGGATTCGGCCAACCAGAAGCAGGATCTGGCAACGCTCAGACGAGACACGACCGGCACCAACGGGCAGGTTGGGAGCAATCCGGATCTGGAGAAGCTGCTCAACAAGCAGGCCGACACGATGGCGGCGGCGCAGGCGGCGGGTGAGGCGGTAGCGAAGACGGTTGGGGATATCGCGCAAGCCAGGCTTGAGGATGCCAACAAGCGGTATGCCGCTGCGGCGGAAGCGAACAGGCTAAACCCAAGCGCTGAGAATCAGGCAGCAATGGATGCGGCGCAGGCCGATGCCGAGAGTTGGAAGGACGGCGGCAGCTATCGGGCAGCGTTGCATGCGGCGGGCGGGGCATTGGTTGCGGGGCTCGGAGGCGGCAATGCGCTGGCGGGGGCTGCTGGCGCGGGCGCGGCGTCGCTTGCTGGCGAGAAGCTTGGGGAATTGAGCAGGACGGTAGCTGGAGGGGCCGATACTGGCAATGCGGCGCTGAATGAGGCGTTGGGGAAATATTGCGGCCAATATTGTGGCGGGGAGTATCGGGTGGGGCAGTGGGTGGGGGATCTGGTGCGGCGACGGCGGCTAATGTGGATCGATTCAATCGGCAGTTGCATCCGGATGAGCGGCAATGGGCGAAGGACAAGGCAAGGACGTTCGCCGCATTCTATGAGGAGAAGACCGGAAAGGCGCTCACGCCGGAGCAGGCAGAAAACATGTTGCTAGCCAACGGTTACCGGCTTGTTGACGACATGGCGAGCAAGGGGCCAGGTGGAGACCCGTACGCAGTGGCTTTCATCGGCACGAACGCCGGCGGCTTGTTCAGCTCAACGGCAGCAGAGCGTGCCAATCCTGGGCCACTTGGCGGTCCGTTGACGCCGGAGCAGAAGGCGATGCCGGCAAGCACTCCGAACCCACAATTGGGAATGGCTGCCGCCGCCGGCCTGGGCCTTGTGGCGATGGGGTCAGTTGCGCCTGCAGCTGCAACGATTTGGGCTTTAGGGACGGCGTATGACTTTGCGGGTGATTCTATAAGCTATCGCACCGGTCTCACCAAAGACATGCCGAACCTAGCAAAATCCCTGGGCGTAGGGGGTGTTACAGCAGCTTTCACTCCGCTTGGACTGTCGGCAACCCAGTTTGGCACAGGAATAGGAAGCAAGCTCTTCGCAGGTGCCTACAACGCTGGTCTGGCGGGTACGGCTGCATTTGGCGCCTCCTCAATATTTAGTCCGACTCAGAATCCGGGCCTTGCAAGCGGAATCGCTACAACTGGCTCAATGTTTGGTACTGTTATCGGCCACACCATGCCTGGCCCAGCAGGCGCCACAATGAATCAGCTGATTCAGGTAATGTCGGGACCAACGCAAACAGCAATAGAGAGTCATGGAAAATAAAAATAGTGCTGGAGCAAAAAAATCAATAATTAAGAGGGCTGCGATTGCATATCTTGCGCTGCTTGGGTTGCCAGGAGTAATACTCCTATTTTCTCTCGCCGAGGGTGCTGGCTGGAAGCCGATGCTGGTCGGGTTGCCGGTAATCTTGACGATATTTGCCAGTATTACTTATCAATTCATCAAGGAGTTGCGCGGTATAGGTCGAATAACGTGATGGTGAAGACCCTCTGGAATGAGATGATGTGGCCGAGCCATGAATCTGAGCGAAAGAGCCTGTATCGCAAGTTCATAGCGGGGTACGCTGGCTGTATTTCTCTGCCTCTTTTTGCATTGATATTTAGCCTTGCTCAAGGGGCGGGCTGGAAGCCTGTTCTTGGTGGGGCGCCTGTGTACCTAACATTCCTTCTTGGGATCACGTATCAATTTGTCAAAGAGCTGCGGGAATTACGACGCCGGGAGCGAGGGGAGGATTCATTGCCAGAAAAAAAGAAAAACTATTGGGAGCAAGATTAACAATCAATGTCTGTGGAATTAAATGGATAATGATTTACATAAATCTTGTAAATGAGGAATTTTTTTAAGAACTAGTTCATTTTCTGATTGGGGTGGAGGGGGTGGGGAAATATTCCATGCAAATATGGGAAGAGAGCCCTCCATGCTTCATCGTAAAGCAAATCATTGCTTTCACTGCAGGTATCAATGCATACGATTCTTTATGCCGCGTCCCGTAGGATACGGGGTGGCATCTGTTCTTTCTCGCTTCTGGTCCTCCCATCGATCGCCGTGGCGCAGGCCCTCCCGTTCTTCCGAACGTCACTCCCAATGACGCTATCGAGCAGCGCCAGGAGCAACGTAGTGAGGCTGCCAAGGAGCGCGCCATGGCTCGGCCCGACGTGCTGTCCCCCACTGCGGGCACGCTGACCGCGGGACCCTGATTCTGCCGACAGAGTCACCATGCTTCCCCATCAAATCCGTCACGTGGACTGGCGCAGAGGACTTCGCCTGGCTGACCCGTGAATCCGACATCCTCATCAGCCAATGCGCCGGCAAGCAAGGCCTTCAAGCCATCCGCGACTACTTCGCCGCGCGTCTTGTGACCGAAGGCTTCGTTACCACACGCGTCTTCATCCCCGAACAGAATCTGTCGACCGGAACGCTGCGCCTGCAGATCGTCGCGGGCCACATCAAGCAGGTGAGGTCGGAAGGCACGGCCGGCTGGTGGCGCACAGCGCTGCCCACCGGTCCCGATGGCTTGGTCAATCAACGTGACCTTGATCAAAGCATGGAGAACATCCGCCGCCTGCAAGGCCAGTCCGACGCAACCATCGACCTGGTACCGGGCGACAACCCCGGCGAGGCCGACCTGATCATCAAGCCCGGCACCGGCAAACGCTGGCACGGTCTCATCACAGCAGACAACGCCGGCCTGGACAATACCGGCAAGTACCAGATGGGCGGCACACTGACCGTAGACTCCCCGCTGTTCCTTTATGACAGCCTTACCATCTCGGGCAACACCAACGCCAACTACGGCAACGGATCAGCCGGCACGCGCTCATCGGCGGTCAACTACAGCATCCCGTTCGGCTACTGGAACGCCTTTTTCAACGCCAACCAGTCGCGCTACAAGCAGACCGTTGCAGGCTTCGATGGCGACCTCGTCTATGGCGGGCGAAACACGCAGATCGAAGCCGGTCTGGGCTACGTGCCGTTCCGCAATGCCTCGGGCAAGACCAGTCTCTACGGCAAGGTATTCCGCAAGTCAGCCAGCAGCACTATCAATGGGCTGGATCTGAGCGTCCAGCACCGCGACTTCGTCGGCTTCGAACTCGGTGCATCGCACCGCCAGTATTTCGGCAACAGCGTCTTCGACATCGGCGCCGCGTGGCGCCAGTCGCTGCCCAGTCACTCCAAGGCAACAGGCTTCGTGCTGGGCGAGCCGGACTGGGATGGCAAATCCGAGATTCTGCTGGGCAATCTTGGCCTCATGGTGCCGTTTCAGTTCAGCGGCCAGCGCCTGCGCTATCAGGGCAGCGTCCGCATGCAATACGCGCCCTCGCGCATCCTGCCTTCCGACAACTTCGTGATCGGCAACCGCTATTCGGTGCGTGGCTTCGACGAGCAACTGACGCTGGCCGCAGAGAATGGCGTCACGAGCGCAATGACCTGGCCTGGCAGATCGGCAACACGGGCCAGGAGGCGTTCGTCGGGTTCGACATGGGCCATGTCAGCGGCCCGTCCGCAGAATTTCTGGTTGGACAGACGCTGATGGGGGCGGTGATTGGAGCGCGCGGGCGATGGCGGCTCGGGAACCTCGCGGCCTTGTCGTATGAGATTACGCTCGGCACGCCGATTAGGAAGCCGGACAACTTCCGAACGCATGGCACCAATATCGCCGCGCAGATGGGATTGGAGTTCTGAGGCAATAAGCGTCCACTGGGCGCTTCACACCACCTCCTTCTCTTTCTCCCTCTCTTTCTTACCCGCCTCCCGCCTGGCCGCAGCCGCCTTGCGCCGCTCGTGCCGCGTCAAACTCACCTGTTCAAACCGCCACATCACATAGCAAAACGCCAGGAACGGCCACAGCCACCCGAGCCACTGCGCCAGGCTGTTGAAATGCACAAACCGCCCCATGCGCCAGCCTTGCTCCGAGATCCACGCATACGGATTCGACGGCAGCACATTGGTCAGCACGACCAGCGTGATCAGCGCCGCCATGGCCAGCACCGCGCGTAGCCAGCGCGGCACGTACAGCAGCAAGGCCAGCGCCAGCGAACTGGTCAGCAGTGCGAAGCGGCCGCCTTCGGACAGCCAGTTGAAGGCGTGCCATCGGGGAACTGCAGTTCCGCCACCATAGCCTTCAGCAGCAGTGCCGTGGCGAGCAGCCCGGCGAGGATGCGCAGCATCGGGGCATGCCTGCGCATCGAGATCGATGCGAACAGCCCGGTGCCGATCCAGCTGCTCGCTGTCACCAGCGTTTCGAGCAACTGCTGGCTCTGCATGTCGTCGGGCCGCAGGCCGATGCTTTCCTGCCATGCCGGCAGATCGGGCACCAGCATCTGCAGCACCTGCATGGGCCAGGAGTCCGGATCGGTCAGCCACTCGCGCACGATGCCACCCATGCCGAACAGGTGTTCCTGCGGAAAGATCTGCGCGAACGGCCACAGCAGCAACAGGATGATGGCGAAGCTCGCGTGTGGCTCGAACCACGCGGTGCGCAACTGCGTGAGCGTGCCGCGATCGATCAGTGCGGAGGTGAACGGCGCGACCACCGCACCGCCGAGCAGCGCGCCGAGCGCATTGGTGATGAGGTCGATGTTCGACGAGATGCGGCTGGGCAGCCAGGTCTGCAGCGCCTCCATGCAGCCGGAGAGCAGGGCGCCCGCGACCAAGGCGATCAGCGTGGCGCGCGCGCCGATATGCGCGGATGCAGCGCGAGCACCACGAGCGCGCCGAACGGGCAGTAGCCGAGCACATTGGTGAGCAGGTCGAACTCGGTGATGTAGCGCGGCTTGGGCGCGCTCAGGAAGGCGAACGGCGAAATGCCGTTATCGGTCCAGCCGGTGAACGGATACAGGCTGGCGTAGACCACCAGCAGCGTGAAGCACACCACCCCGACCCGCGCGAGCGGCGAATGCCTGGCTCGACCGCCTCGGGCAGCGGCACCTGTGGCGGCACGGTGGGCGGCGTCGGGGTCCTGCACCATGCGATGCTGCCTTACCTGCCTGCAGGGGCAGTGTGGCCGCCCACGCCAGCATGTCGGCGATGACCTTGTCGGTCGCATCCGCCAGCGCCTTGACGCCGCCCGCGCCGTCGGCGCTCGGCGCCGGCTCGCGCGCGGTGAAGGTCTGCTGGCCGATCATGCCATGGTGGTACACGGTGGCGCGCACGCGCACCACGCGCGTGTCGGTGGAGCTGTCGAACACCTGCTCGAATTCGAGCATGTCGACCTTGAGCGCGGGCACCGTGGTATCGCCGAACCACGTGAGCGCGCCACGCGCGGCCATGGCTTCGCGCAGGCGGCCGTCGAAGAGCTGCGTGGGCGGTATCACCCAGCGCTGCGTCGCATAGGACTGCAGCCGCTGGGCCTGAGAGTACTGCAGGCGGTAGAACAGCGCATTGCTTTCCATCCACGTCGGGCCGTCGGTCTGCGCGATGCGAAGCCTGGGCAGCGTGCCGGTCGCGGTCTGCGTCGACACCGGCGGGCCCAGGTCATACGTGGAGACAGGCGGGGATGCGCGCGTGAGCGAGCAGCCCGGCAGCGCGGACACGATGGCCAGCGCGGCGAGCAGGGTCCTGGCGGCGCGGCGGGCGGTGGGCAGGTCTGGTGTCGATGTCACGGTTGGCCTCGGTGAGTCAGGGCTGGCATGGCGGTCACGGTGTCTGGAAGCCGGGCTCGCCCGGGCCGGGCAGCGGCGTCGGCGAACCGAACAGCAGGCTGTTCGGGCTGTCGCTGAACTGTCCGGCGGCGCGCTCGAACGTGCGCGCGGTCTGCCGTGCGTCGCGCGCCAGGCCATTGATCTGCGGCAGCGTTTCCTGGCTGAGCGTGCCGGCGGCGGACTGGATCGACTCGGCCGCGCCCTGCAGGTCGCGCCCGACCGTATCGACGGTGCGCAGGACGGTGCCGTTCGGGTTGGAGAGTTCCTGCGTCAGACGCCGTGTCGATTCGAGCGTCACGTTCAGGTTCTCCGCCACCCGCGGCAGCCGTGCCGCCGCAGGCGCCAGCGATGCCGACAGGCGCGAATAGTCTTCCGCGGTCTTGTGGATGGAGCGGATGGCCGCCATCAGCTCGGCGCGGTTGCTGGTCTGGAACATGTCGTTTAGCGAGGTCATCATCGTTTCGACCTGCGTCAGCAGCGAATCGCCGCGCTTCTCCAGTTCTTCGAGACCCTGGCCGCATGGCGATGCGCGCGACCGCTTTGGGCGAGGTTTGCAGTGGCGGCGAGGCGCCGTTGCCTTCCTGCGCGGCCGTGTCGTCGAGCTGCACATAGGCGATGCCGGTCACGCCCTGGAAGCCCAGCGTGGCGTACGTGGTGCGCGTGATCGGCGTTTCCTTTTTCACGTTGACGCGCACGATGATCTGCCCTGGCACCTGCGGGTCGAAGCGGATCGATTCCACCTTGCCGACTTCCAGGCCACGATACTTCACGTCCGCTTGCGGGCCGAGGCCGTTCACCGTGGAGCGGGTGATCAGGTCATACGGCACGCGCACGGCGTGGTCGCTGCTGAACCAGAAGATCGCGAACAGCACCAGCACGGCCAGGCCGATCGTGAACACGCCGGCAAGGAATGCGTGCGACTTGTTTTCCATCATGCTTCTCCAGGTTGCGCGCCGCGGGTGCCCTGTCGCAGGGCCTGCATCGCGCGCTGCGCCCGTTCGCCGAGGAAGTACTCGCGAATGAACGGGTGATCCACCTTGACGACCTCCTCGATCGGCGCCGCGGCCAGCAGCTTGTGGTCGGCCAGCACGGCCACGCGGTCGGACAGCGCCACCAGCGTGTCCAGGTCGTGCGTGATCATCACGACGGTCAGTCCCAGCTCGCGGCGCAGCTCGCGGATCAGTGCCACGTAGTCGTCGGAAGCCTTCGGGTCCAGGCCGGCGGTGGGCTCGTCCAGGAACACCAGCTCGGGTTCCAGCGCCAGCGCACGCGCAAGCGCCACGCGCTTGACCATGCCTCCGGAAAGGTCCGAGGGCATCTTGTCGGCATCGCGCGCCGACAGGCCTACCATCTGCAGCTTGAGCAGGGCTGCCTGGCAGATCAGATTGTCGGGCAGGCTGCGGAGTTCACGCAGCGGAAGCGCAATGTTGTCGATGACCGACAAGGCCGAGAACAGCGCCCCACCCTGGAACTGCAGGCCCCAGCGATTGCGCAGCGCCTGCAGCTGCGCGGGTTTCAGGCGGGTCGGATCTTCGCCAAGACACGGATCGATCCTGAAGTGGGGCGCTCCAGCCCGACGATCTGCCGCAGCAGCACCGTCTTGCCGCTGCCTGAGCCGCCCACGATGGACAGGACTTCGCCGCGGTACACGTCCAGGTTCACCCCGTCGTGCACGACGGCCTTGCCGTAGCGCTTGACCAGGTCGTGCACCTCGATGACGACATCGCCGCGGGCCGGGGCTGAGGACTCGGTGGGCGTGGTGGTCGTAGTGTCCGCGGTGGTCATAGTCTCAGGCCCACGTCCTTGAACATCACGGCGAAGATGGCATCGGCAATGATCACGATGGTGATCGACACCACCACCGATGCCGTGGTGCCTTCGCCCAGGCTCTGGGTATTGGGCCGGATGCGCAGCCCGAAGTGGCAGGCCGCGAGCCCGATCAGTATGCCGAACGCCACCCCCTTGCCCAGGCCCAGCCACAGGTTGGCGACTGGCACGGCGTCGGGTAGCGCGCGCAGGAAGAACGTCGGGCTGATGCCGAGCTGCACGCGCGCGGCGATGATGCCGCCGGTCAGTGCCAACACGTCCGTCCACGCCACCAGCAGCGGCATGCATACGGCCAGCGCGATCACGCGCGGCATGATCAGGCGGAAGCCGTGCGAAATGCCCATGACGCGCATGGCGTCCAGTTCTTCGGTGACGCGCATCACGCCGATCTGGGCCGTGATGGCCGAGCCCGAACGCCCGGCGACCAGGATCGCGGCCAGCACCGGGCCGAGCTCGCGGATCACGGCCATGCCCAGGATATTGACGATGAAGGTGCTCGCACCGAACGTGCGCAACTGGTTGGCCGACAGGTACGACAGCACGATGCCGATCAGGAAGCCGACCAGCGCCGTGATGCCGAGCGCCTTGTACCCGATGTTGTAGATATTGGCCGAGATCTCTCGCCACGGGCCGCGCTGCGGCAGGCGCACGAAGCGCATCAGGTCGAACGTGAGCTGCCCGAGCATGCTGACACCGTTGCCGACCTGCGTGCCGAACGACAGCACCGAGGCGCCGAACACCGTGATCGGGTTGAAGCGCTCGACGATATGCTTTTTCCAGCCCTCGGCGTGCAAGTCGGCAATGCGCTCGAATACGCGGCGCTGGCCCTCGCTGGCATCGAGCCGCTCGGGCAGCTTGCCGTTCCATGCCTGCAACAGCAACTGCCCGCCCACATGGTCGAGCTTGTCCACGTCGGTCAGCGACCAGTGCGCATCGTCCGGCGTCTGGGAGAGCTCGTGCAGGCGCGAGCGCATCGCGCGGGCCTGGTGGCAACCTGCCAGGCCGAGCGCGGTCCAGTCGCCACATAGCTGCACACTGACGGCTCCGTCCTGGCGCGTGATGTTGAAGGCAGGCGTCGTCTGGCTTTCCAAGGGCTGGGCAATGTGATGGCTTAGTCCCGATTCTAAGCCACAGGCCGGGGTGGCGCGAGGAAAGGACGCCCGCGGCTACAATGCGGCCTTGGAACCGGCGCGCGCGTCGCGGCCGTTTCCTGGCCTGCCAGCCCGGCACTGCCGACACGTTTTCACGCTCAATCCAAGCCTTTCCATGACCGCCGCCCCCGATTTTCAGTCCGGTTCGCAGCCCGCCAACGCGCAACCCTGGCGCATCGATGCCGACGTGCTGCGTGCGTCGCTGCCGCAGTCGCTGCAAGCGTGGACGCTCGAACTGGTCGACGAGACCGGTTCGACCAACGCCGACCTGACGCTGGCCTGCCGGCAGGCGCCGTGGTCAGACGCAGGCACCCTGCGCCTGGCCTATCGCCAGACCGCGGGCCGCGGCCGCCAGGGCCGTCCCTGGCAGGGACAGGCGGGAATGACATTCTCGGTGGCGCTGCCGCTGGCACTCGCGCCGTCGCAACTGAGCGGCCTGAGCCTGGCCGTCGGGCTCGCGCTCGCACAGCGCTCGGCGATGTCGAGGTGGGAATGGCGCGCGCGTCGGCCTGAAATGGCCGAACGACCTGCAGATCGACGGACGCAAGCTCGCCGGCATCCTGATCGAGGCCGTACCGGCGGGGCCGCAGCGCGTGTGGGCGGTGATCGGCATCGGCCTGAACCTCGTGCGCGATGCGCAGATGGAAGTTGCGCTCGGACGCGAACTGGCGGGCGTGGCCGAAGTCATGCCGGGTTTCGACGCGCAGCGCGATGCGACCCGCCTGCTGGTCGCCGTGCTTACGCGGCTCGGCGCGATGCGCGAAGCCTTCCTGGCACAAGGTTCGCGCCGATGGCGGCACAGTGGTCCGCGCGGGACGCCTATCGAGACCTGCCCGTGCGGCTGCTGCATGACGGGCAGGTGCTGGCAGAAGGCATGGCGCGCGGCGTCGACGGCGAGGGCCACCTGCTGCTGGAAACGCCTGCCGGCCTGGAGCGCATTGCAAGCGGCGAGCTCTCGCTGCGGCCGGCCGGAGGCGCGGCATGATCGCGCCGGTGCTGCTGATCGACATCGGCAATACGCGCCTGAAATGGGCCTGGTGCGAGCCTGGTCAGGCATCAGCGCCTGAACCGGGCCGCCTGCCCACACCATGGCGGTACAACGGCGCGGTCGCGCATGCCGATGAAGGGGCCATGAACGCCTTGGCCGGCGCGTTGCGCGATCTGCGCGGCAACGGCCCGGTACCATCGGTATGGATCACCAACGTGGCCGGACCGGTGATCGCCGGCCAGGTCGACGCGGCGCTCGTGGCCGCCTTCGGTGATCGCGTGTCGGTGCAATGGGTACGCAGTGCACAGGCCCACGGCGACCTCGTCAACGGCTACCGCGAGCCCACGCAGCTCGGCGTGGATCGCTGGGTCGGCAGCATCGGCGCGCACCGCTGGCTGCCTGGCGAAACGCTACTGATCGTCACGGCGGGCACGGCCACTACGCTCGACATTGTCACGGCGCAGCCCGGCGGCCAGGCCCGCTTCGAAGGCGGACTGATCCTGCCCGGCCTGGCGCTGATGCTTGGCACGCTGGCGCGCAATACCGCGCAACTGCCGGCGCTCGATGTGCAAGACACGGGCACGGCCGCCGCCTCACGCCTGCCGTGGGCCGACAACACGCACGATGCCATTGCCGCCGGCTGCCTGGCCGCGCAGGCGGGCGCCATCGAGCGGACCTGGCGCACCCTGAGCGGACGCGGCTCGACGCGCTGCCTGCTGTCCGGCGGTGCGCGACATGTGCTCGCCGGTGCGCTCGCCGTGCCGTTCGAGATGCACGATAATCTCGTGCTGCTCGGACTGCACGCAATGGCCACGGTCTGAGCGCTGACCTGCCGCTGCCATCCCGCCGCCCCGCATTCGTCAACGCCTCGACCCTCTTACACCGCGCCCCCCCCATGTTCCGCCTAGGCCCGCCCGACCTGCCGCGATGGCTGTCGATTTCACTGCCCCTGCTGCTGCTGGCGAACATCGTCCTGCTCGCGGCAGTGCTGGGCGCGTTCGGACCGGACCCGTTGTCGGGCTGGCTCGGCACGCCGCGAGAGCCGGCGCGGCTGCGCCAGCAGTACGACCCAGCGCATGGAGCTTCAGCCCGCGGAACCTGCGTCCGGCGCGCGCCCGGGGG
>LRMT01000291.1 GCA_001725945.1 Cupriavidus sp. UYMMa02A
CTGATGCGGATGCCGGCCAGCATCACCGGCAGCGCGTTGGGCAGTTCGACGCGCAGCAGCCGCTGGCACGGCGTCATGCCGATGCCGCGCGCCGCTTCCAGCAGCGTCGGCGAAACATTGCGCAGGCTCGAAACCGCGCTGCTGATGGCCGACGCCGGCGTCGAGGCGACCGAATACCTGCTCGGCGAGCTGCGCAAGCGCGTGCGCAACGATCGCATCGAATCTGCCGAAGGCGTCAAGGCCGCGCTGCGCGACCTGCTGATCCAGTTGCTGCGCCCGCTGGAAAAGACCATGGAGCTGGGCCGCGAACAACCGCTCGTGATGATGATCGCGGGCGCAACGGCGCCGGCAAGACCACGAGTATCGGCAAGCTGTGCAAGCACTTCCAGCACTATGGCCAGTCCGTGCTGCTGGCCGCCGGCGACACCTTCCGCGCCGCCGCGCGCGAGCAGCTCACCATCTGGGGCGAGCGCAACAACGTGACCGTGGTCGCGCAGGAAAGCGGCGACCCGCCCGCGGTGATCTTCGACGCGGTCAATGCGGCGCGCGCGCGCGGCATCGACATCGTGATGGCCGACACCGCCGGGCGCTTGCCCACGCAGCTCCATCTGATGGAGGAGCTCAAGAAGGTCAAGCGCGTGATCGGCAAGGCCATGCCCACGGCGCCGCACGAGGTGCTGCTCGTGATCGACGCCAATACCGGCCAGAACGCGCTCGCGCAGACGCGGGCCTTCGATGACGCGCTCGGCCTCACGGGCCTGATCGTGACCAAGCTCGACGGCACCGCCAAGGGCGGCATCCTGGCGGCCATTGCGCGCCAGCGGCCGGTGCCGGTCTACTTCATCGGCGTGGGCGAGAAGGTGGAGGACCTGCAGCCGTTCAAGGCGGAGGAATTTGCGGACGCACTGCTCGGTTGAGCAACCTGTAACCCATTCTGAAATGAAGACGCCGGCAAGCCGGGGCGCTTCATTTCAAGGTGCTGCCGACGCGAATCACTCCGCGTCAGGCTGGTCCTTCGGTTGCGCCTTGTCGAACGCCGGCAGTTCCATGCACGCATCGTAGATGCGCGCAATGGTCGGGTAGCGGCTCACGTCGATATTGAAGCGCTGCGCGTTGAAGACCTGCGGCACCAGGCAGATGTCGGCCAGCGTAGGGGTGTCGCCGAAGCAGAAGCGGCCCGCCTTGCCCTGGCGCTCCAGGTTGGTCTCGAACGACGCAAAGCCGAGCTCGATCCAGTGGCGGTACCACGCGTCCTTGGCCTCATCGGCGACACCCAGCGTGCGCTTGATGTACTTCAGTACGCGCAGGTTGTTCAGCGGATGGATCTCGCACGCAACCTCGAGGGCCAGGCCGCGCACGTAGGCGCGGTCCAGCGCGGTGCCGGGCAGCAGCTTCGGCTCCGGATGGACCTCGTCCAGATACTCGATCATGGCCACGGACTGCTGCAGCACGTTGCCGTCGTCCAGCACCAGCGCAGGCACGAGACCATCCGGATTCAGCGCGCGGAACTCGGGCAGCAGTTGCTGACCGCCGTCCTTGAGCAGGTGCACCGGCACGTACTCGTACGGCAGGCCCTTGAGTCCCAGCGCGATGCGCACGCGATAGGACGCCGAGCTGCGGAAATAGCTGTAGAGCTTCATCGGCTCACGCCACCTTGATGGTCAGGTCGCCTACGCCGCCCACGTGGCACTGCATCACGTCGCCCTTGACCACCGGGCCCACGCCTTCAGGCGTGCCGCTGAAGATCAGGTCGCCGGGCTGCAGCTCGAACAGCTTCGACAGGTACGACACCATCTCCGGCACCGACCAGATCAGGTCGGACAGGTCGCCGCGCTGCTTCTCCACGCCGTTGACGGACAGCGTTACCTCGCCCTTCTCGGGATGGCCGATGGCCGACACCGGCACGATCGGGCCGATCGGCGCCGAGCGGTCGAACGCCTTGCCGGTCTCCCACGGGCGGCCGGTTTTTCGATTCGTTCTGCAGGTCGCGGCGCGTCATGTCGAGGCCCACGGCATAGCCGAACACGTGGCTGGCTGCCTGCTCCACCGGAATGTCCTTGCCGCCCTTGCCGATCGCCACGACCATTTCCACCTCATAGTGGACATTGCTGGTGCCCGGCGGATACGGGAAGGTGCCTTCAGTGCCATCCGCCACATAGCTGACTGCGTCCGACGGCTTGCAGAAGAAGAACGGCGGCTCGCGGTCGGGGTCCGAGCCCATTTCGCGGGCATGGGCGGCGTAGTTGCGGCCCACGCAGTAAACGCGGCGCACCGGGAAGCTTGCGTTGCTGCCGCGCACGGGCACGCCAACGGGTGCCGGCGGGGCAAAAACGAATTCGGTCATGCATCTCTCCAGACTTGTTCTGATATCCGTGCGCACGGGCGAACAGCGTCGCCAGCAGACACCCCGCGCGCAGCAGGGCATCAGCATACACCTGCGCGCCGACCTGCGTACGACGGCATACAGTGAATGTGGGAAAGCTCCAATGTGCCAACAGGCGTGCCGGAATGGAAACCCGGCGCGAATCTTGCGTGGTGCGAGGCAACCCACGACAGCCATGACCCGCCGCCATCCGCCTCCTTCATCCAGCCAGCCCGCGCCGGGCACCGCACCGGCCAGCCGAACGCTGCGCATCCTGCTGGTGCGCGATCCGCACGACGCCGACCCGCTCAACGTGGAAACCATCCGAGCCGGCCTGGTCAGCACTGGATTCACCGACATCCAGACCGTGGATGCCGACCTGCGCCTGCCCGATGTCATCTCGGCCAGCCAGCCGGACCTGATCATCATCGCGTCCGAGTCCGCCGCGCGCGATACCGTCGAGCACGTGTGCGTGTCCACGCAGCACGCGCCGCGCCCGATCGTGCTGTTCACCGACAACGACGACGCCCAGCGCATAAAGGCCGCGCTGTCGGCCGGCATCACGGCCTATATCGTCGACGGCCTGCGCGCCGAACGCGTCAAGACCGTGCTGAACGTCGCCTATGCGCGCTTCGAACTCGACCAGGAGTTGCGCGCCGAACTCGACGCCACGCGCCTGAAGCTGGCCGAGCGCAAGGTCGTCGAGCGTGCCAAGGGCCTGCTGATGCAGGCGCGCGGCATCAGCGAGGACGAGGCCTACAAGCGTCTGCGCGGCATGGCCATGGAACGCGGCATCAAGCTCGTGGATGCGGCCCAGCGCGTGATCGACGTAATGGGCTGATCCTGCGCAGCCGGTGCCGGCGCGGCACGCACCTGGTGCAATGCACAATTCTGGCGCCGCGATACGACCGCGGCCTTCGCCCCCGGCCCCGTATGCGCGGCCGGCGGGCAGGACTCGCCCCCGAATCCCTCATTTGCGCTGTTTGCGGCTGGCACAGCCATTGCGTTATCCATGCGTCGGCCAACGAGGGCCGATCACAAATCAGGCGGACACGGCCAACGCGGGCCGCGTCAGCCACGGACAACGGCGTCCTGAACCGCACCCGTCTTCTGGCGAAACGGGTTGCGGAACGGGACGCCTTTTTTCTTGGAGCCCAGCAATGCCCTCTCGCCTCAGGATTGCCAAGCCGCTGCCCGCCGCGGTCGACGCCAACCTCGCGACCGCCGACACGGCACCGGCCAGCAGCGGCCGGCGCCGCGCGCTGGCCTCAATCGCCGGAGCCAGCGTGATGACGCTGGTCGATCCTCTGGTGCGAGCGGGCGCATGGGCGGCGGGCTCCGACGCGCCCGAAAAGCCCGAGGTACGCATCGGCTTCATCCCGCTGACGGACTGCGCTTCGGTAGTCATGGCCGCGACGCTCGGACTCGACAAGAAGTACGGCATCAAGATCACGCCGACGAAGGAAGCGTCCTGGGCCGGCGTGCGCGACAAGCTGGTCAACGGCGAGCTCGACGCCGCTCATGTGCTGTACGGCCTGATCTACGGCGTGCAGCTCGGCATCGGCGGGCCGAAGAAGGACATGGCGGTGCTGATGAGCCTGAACCACAACGGGCAGGCCATCACGCTGTCTTCCAAGCTGGCCGAGAAGGGTGCGAAAGACGGCGCCAGCCTGAGGGCGCTGATGAGCAAGGAAAAGCGCGACTATACCTTTGCGCAGACCTTTCCGACCGGCACGCACGCCATGTGGCTCTACTACTGGCTGGCCGCCAATGGCATCAACCCGATGCAGGACGCCAAGGCCATCACCGTGCCGCCGCCGCAGATGGTGGCCAATATGCGCGTGGGCAATATGGACGGCTTCTGTGTGGGCGAGCCATGGGGGCGCGCGCGATCGCCGACAAGATCGGCTTCACGGTGGAAACCACGCAGGCATCTGGAAGGACCATCCCGAGAAACGCTCGCGCGACCGCCGAGTTCGTGCAGAAGTACCCGAACACGGCGCGGGCCATGGTGGCGGCAATTCTGGAAGCCTCGAAGTACATCGACGCCTCGGCGTCGAACCGCCGCAAGACGGCCGAGACCATCGCCGCCAAGTCCTATGTCAACACCGACATGGACATCATCCTGGACCGCATGCTCGGCCGCTACAGCAATGGCCTTGGCAAGACCTGGGACGACCCCGACTCGATGAAGTTCTACCAGGACGGTTCGGCCAACTTCCCGTTCCTGTCGGACGGCATGTGGTTCCTGACGCAGCACAAGCGCTGGGGCCTGCTCAAGGCACATCCCGACTACCTTGCGGTAGCGAAGCAAGTCAACCGCATCGACGTCTACAAGCAAGCCGCGGTTGCCGCGCAGGTGCCGGTTCCAAAGAGCGATTTCCGTACCGCGAAGCTGATCGACGGCGTGGTCTGGGACGCCACGAAGGACCCGAAGGCCTACGCCGACGGCTTCAAGATCAAGGCTTGACGCGCGGGCCATCGTCATCGTTTCGGATTGCCCTGAACCAAGGAGCCAGACGTGAATGCTATTGCCAGAACCGCGCCGGAAGGCGCCACCAGCTTGCAGGCCGACCCCGATGCCAGCGAACGCGCGCGGCGCCGTACGCTGGAAATCGAAGCCCAGGCGCGCCGCGCCGAACGCCGCGAGGCGCTGCGCGCGTGGTGCTGAAAGGCGTGCCGCCGTTGCTGGGTTTTGCGCTGTTCGTGCTCGCGTGGCACGGCATCGCCACGATGATCCCGGCCATTCCCACGCCCGGCGCCACATGGAACGCCGCCGTGCCGCTCTTTGCCGACCCGTTCTACCGCAATGGCCCCAATGACCAGGGCATCGGCTGGAACGTGCTGGCCTCGCTGGCACGCGTGGCGATGGGCTTCGGGCTGGCGGCGCTGGTCGGCATTCCGGCAGGCTTCCTGCTCGGGCGCTTCGCCGTCCTCAACGCCATGGCGTCGCCCGTGATCAGCCTGCTGCGTCCGGTGTCGCCGCTGGCGTGGCTGCCGATCGGGCTGCTGCTGTTCAAGGCCGCCAACCCGGCCGCGATCTGGGCCATCTTCATCTGCTCGATCTGGCCGATGGTGATCAATACCGCGGTCGGCGTCACGCGCGTGCCGCAGGACTACCTGAACGTGGCACGCGTGCTCGACCTGTCCGAATGGAAGGTGTTCACGCGGGTGCTGTTCCCGGCTGTGCTGCCGTACATGCTGACCGGCGTGCGCCTGTCGATCGGCACCGCGTGGCTGGTCATCGTGGCCGCGGAGATGCTGACCGGCGGCACCGGCATCGGCTTCTGGCTGTGGGACGAGTGGAACAACCTGAAGGTCGAGCACATCGTCATCGCGATCTTCGTGATCGGCGTCATCGGCCTGCTGCTGGAACACGCGCTGCTGGCGCTGGCCCGGCGCTTCAGCTACGACGGCAACTGACCGCACACGTGCAAACCGAATGGAAATCGCCATGGAAAAATTCCTCAGCATCGAACATGTCGGGCAGACCTTCAGGACGCGCAAGGGGCCATTCGTGGCGCTGCGCGACGTCAACCTGCAGATCTCGCAGGGCGAGTTCATCACGCTGATCGGCCATTCCGGCTGTGGCAAGTCCACGCTGCTGAACCTCATCGCAGGCCTGGCCACCCCGAGCAGCGGCGCGCTGATCTGCGCGGGCCGGGAAATCGCCGGTCCCGGGCCCGAACGCGCGGTAGTGTTCCAGAACCACTCGCTGCTGCCGTGGATGACCTGCTTCGACAACGTCCACCTGGGCGTGGAGCGCGTGTTCGGCGGCAGCGAAAGCAAGGCGCAACTCAAGGCACGTACGCACGACGCGCTGGCGCTGGTCGGCCTGACCCAGGCGCAAGGCAAGTTCCCGCACGAGATCTCGGGCGGCATGAAGCAGCGCGTGGGCATTGCGCGCGCGCTCGCGATGGCGCCCAAGGTGCTGCTGTTGGATGAGCCGTTCGGGGCGCTCGACGCGCTCACGCGCGCGCACCTGCAGGACGCCTTGCTCAAGATCGTGGAACAGACCCGCAGCACCGTGGTCATGGTCACGCACGACGTGGACGAGGCCGTGTTGCTGGCCGATCGCATCGTGATGATGACCAACGGCCCGGCGGCGACCATCGGCGAGATCCTCGGCGTCGGCCTGCCGCGTCCGCGCGACCGCGTGGCGCTGGCCGGGGACAAGGACTACCATGCCTGCCGCACTGCGGTACTGGATTTCCTCTATCGCAAGCAGCGCAATCCGGCGCTGCAGGAAGCGGCCTGAGCCGTCGCCGGAGCGCCCGGCCGCCATGGGCGCGGCGGCGGCGCTCCGCTATCATGAAGCGAAATCCCATCCCCACACAGCACGCCCATGACCACCTCCCTCGCCACCCCTGCCGCGGATGCCTTCTCCGCGGCTCGCTACATCAAGGAAATCGGCCGTGGCGTGAACGCGCCCGCGCGCTGCCGCGCGAAGACGCGCAAACCCTGTTCGACGCCATGCTGGCCGGCCGCGTGTCGGACCTGGAGCTCGGCGCGGTGCTGATGGCCTACCGCATCAAGGGCGAAGCCCCGCACGAACTGGCCGGCATGCTCGAGGCCGCGCACGCACACTGCCTGCCACTGGCCGCGCCGGGTGACCGCCAGGTGGTGGTCATCCCGAGCTACAACGGCGCGCGCAAGCAGCCCAACCTGGTGCCGCTGCTGGCCCTTTTGCTGGCGCGCGAGGGGATTCCGGTGCTCGTGCATGGCTCGCGCGTGTTCCAGGGCCGCGTGACCAGCCTGGCCCTCTTCGAAGCGCTCGGCGTATCGCTGTGCACGTCCACCGACGAAGCCGCGGCGCGCCTTCGCGATGGCGACGGCGCAAACGGTCCGCTCGCGGTGGTGCCGGTAGATGTGCTGTCGCCGGGACTCTCCCAGCTGCTGGACCGGCGCAACGTGATCGGCCTGCGCAATTCGTCGCACACCGTGGCCAAGATGCTGCAGCCGGTTGGTTCGCATTCGCCAGCCGAGGCGCTGCGCCTGTATAGCTATACGCACCCCGAGTACCGCGAGACGCTGACCGACTATTTCTCGCATGAGCCCGCCAATGTGCTGCTGGCACGCGGCACCGAAGGCGAGGTGGTGGCCGATGCACGCCGCAGCAGCCGCATCGACTGGCTGCACGACGGTCACCAGCAGACCCTCGTCGATCCGACCAGCGGCTCGATCGCCGATGTGCCGGAACTGCCGCAGGGCAGCGACGTGGCCGATACGGCGGCCTGGACGCGCAAGGTGCTGGAAGGCAGCTTGCCCGTGCCGGCGCCGATCGCCACGCAGGTGAGTGCCATTCAGGAATGCCTGCGCCAGGGCACGCGGGTGGCCTGGGCCAGCCCGCTCTGACTGGCCAGGCCGCCGCCGCTCAGGACTTTCGCGGCGGCAGCGGGATGCGTTCGGTTTCGCCGGGAACGTGCGGGAACTGGTCGTCTTCCCAGCGCTGCGACGCGGCTTCGATGGCCTCTTTGCTGCTGGCCACGAAATTCCAGAAGATGAAGCGCCGGCCGTCGGTCGGATCCCCTCCGAGCAACATCACACGCGACGGCGCAGTGGCCGTCAGCGTCACCGCCTGACCGGGCGTCAGTACGACGAGGTGTTCGGCTGGCAAGGTTTCGCCGTCGAGCGCGATGCTGCCGTCGACGGGGTAGATGCCGCGCTCGGCATGCTCAGCCGGAATCTCGATGCTCGCGCCGGCTTCCAGTTCGATCGCCACGTACAGCGTGCGGCTGAATACCTGGACCGGTGAAGTCTTGCCGAAGGCATCTCCCGCAATCACGGTCATGCGCACGCCGGGCTGCTCAATCTTCGGCAGCGTGGCACCCGGATGATGGAAAAACGACGGCTGGACCGTTTCATGATCCTTGGGCAGCGCCACCCAGGTCTGGATGCCATGCAGCCGCGCGCCGGCTTCGCGCGCGGACTCGGGCGAGCGCTCGGAATGGACGATGCCGTTGCCGGCCGTCATCCAGTTGACGTCGCCGGGCCGGATCACCTGCTCGCTGCCGAGGCTGTCGCGGTGCGTGATCTCGCCCTCGAACAGATAGGTGACCGTGGCCAGCCCGATATGCGGATGCGGACGCACATCGGCGCCCTGCCCTGGCGGCATCGCCACCGGGCCCATGTGATCGAAGAAGATGAAAGGGCCGACGGTCTGGGTCGCGGCTGCTGGCAGCAGGCGGCGCACGGTGAAATCGCCCAGGTCCCGCACATGGGGCTTGAGCAAGTGTTCGATGGCAGACATAAGTCCTCCGGATTCGTGGGGAAGGCTTTATTGAGGTAATGGCGGTGCTCGCGCCAGCACTGTCAGTGTAGCGGCTAGCGCAACACAGTATCCCGATACGCGGTGCGAACCGAGGCGTGCTGAAAGCCTCTAACCCACAGTATCCGGAATGCCGATATGCAGTATAAGTTCCTCGATGAGAATGAAGGCTATCAAAATACAGATGACAATCATCAGGAACTATCGATGCGCCAAGGACTCTAATTAGCACTCACCCGGCTTGAGTGCTAAGATGTGTTGCAAAGCCGTGCCCTCCCCTCGGGAGTGCGCGCCGGCAACTGAACCGCCGGATGCGAAAGGAGCTACTGAGTGAACGCAGTCTTGTCTGCCGACCAAACCCTGACGAACAGCCGTCTGCCGACGGCGCCCAAGCAGGCTGGAAGCTTTGCATTGACCTTCCCGGCCACCGTGGGCAACCTGGAAAGCTACATCCAGGCGATCCATCGCATTCCCCTGCTGACTGCAGAGGAAGAGCAACGCCTCGCGCGCGAACTGCGCGACCATGATTCCGTTGATGCCGCACGCCAGCTGGTGATGTCCCACCTGCGGCTGGTGGTGTCGATCGCACGCCAGTACCTCGGCTACGGCCTGCCGCACGCCGACCTGATCCAGGAAGGCAATATCGGGCTCATGAAGGCCGTCAAGCGCTTCGACCCGGACCAGGGCGTTCGCCTGGTGTCGTATGCGATGCACTGGATCAAGGCTGAGATCCACGAGTACGTGCTGAAGAACTGGCGCATGGTCAAGGTGGCGACCACCAAGGCCCAGCGCAAGCTGTTCTTCAACCTGCGCAGCCGCAAGCAGGGCTCCCATACCTTCACGCCGGAGCAGATCGAAGCCGTTGCGCGCGATCTCAACGTCAAGCCGGAAGAAGTGATGGAGATGGAAACCCGCCTGTCGGGCGGCGATCTCGCGCTCGAAGGGCAGATCGATGATGGCGAGGAAGAATTCGCGCCGATCGCCTATCTGGCGGATAACCACAACGAGCCGACGCGGGTGCTGGAAGCCAAGCGCAACGACCGCATGCAGGTCGAAGGACTCGAAGAGGCGCTGGCGCGGCTGGACGAGCGCAGCCGCCGCATCATCGAGGCGCGCTGGCTGCATGTCGAGGACGACGGCTCGGGCGGCGCCACGCTGCATGAACTGGCCGATGAATTCGGCGTGTCGGCCGAACGGATTCGGCAGATCGAGGTGGCGGCGATGAAGAAGATGAAGGGGGCGTTGCAGGCGTTTGCCTGATCGCTCGGCGCTCCGCAGGCGCAATGCAAAAGGCCGGTTCACTGGACCGGCCTTTTTTCATTGTGCCGTCTTTCAGGAGAGCAGCTGCTTGATATCGTGGGCGATCGGCTCCGGCCCTTGACCGTGGCGGATGAACAAGCGCAAACGCCCCTCGGTATCGAACACGTAGCTGCCTGCGGAGTGATCCATCGTGTAGTTCTGAGGCGATGTACCGGGTACCTTCGCGTAATACACCTTGAAGTCCTTCGCCAGCTTCTGCAACGCAGCATCATCCGCCGGCCGCATGCCAAGGAAGCGCGGATCAAACGCCGGTACATACTGCGCCAGCAGCGCCTGCGTATCGCGTTCCGGATCGATCGTGACGAACAGCACCTGCACCTTGTCAGCGTCCGGGCCAAGCTGCTCCATCACGCCCTTCAGTTCCGCCATGGTGGTCGGACAGACATCCGGGCAATGCGTGTAGCCGAAGAACATCACCACGACCTTGCCCTTGAAATCCGAAATGGTCCGGACTTTGCCGTTGTGGTCCGTCAGGGAGAAATCCTTGCCGAAGTCCGCGCCGCCGCTGATGTCGACGTTACGGAACGAGGCTTCTGCTGGCCGCAGGCGGCGAGCGCGAGTGCGAGGAATGCCAGCGCGGCAAAGCGGCGGAATGAGGCAAAGAGCCCCTGGGATTGGCTTGGCTTGGACATGCGAGATCGAAGGTCAGGGGTTGCGGGCGAATCGACAGCACCGCGATGGCGAGGGCAGCACACAGTATCGCCCATCCGTGCCCTGCGCCACTGCGGCCGCGACAAGATGTCGCAGGCCGCGATCGTCCGGGCCGCTCAGGCCTGCGGCACGAACTTGAAATAGTGATCGACCAGCAGGGCCGCGAACAGCAGCGACAGGTACAGGATCGAGAAACGGAAGGCGCGTTGGGCGAGCTGGTCCGAGTAGTTGCGGTACATCGTCCATGAGTACTTCAGGAACCAGCGCCCAGCACTAGCGCGCTGGCCAGGTAGATGTAGCCGCTCATGCCGTAGACAAACGGCAGCAGCGTCGCGGCGATCATGACCAGCGTGTACAGCAGGATGTTGAGCAGCGTGTACTTTTCGCCGTGCGTGATCGGCAGCATCGGCAGCCCGGACTTGGCGTAGTCGGCGCGGCGGTACAGCGCCAGTGCCCAGAAGTGCGGCGGCGTCCAGGTGAAGATGATCAGCACCAGGAACCAGGCTTCGGCGGGCACATCGTTGGCCACGGCCGCCCAGCCCAGCGCCGGCGGCATGGCGCCCGACAGGCCGCCGATGACGATGTTCTGCGGCGTGGCTGGCTTGAGCAGGATGGTGTAGACAACGGCGTAGCCGAGGAACGTGGCGAAGGTCAGCCACATCGTCAGGTCATTGGCGAACACATGCAGCAGCCACATGCCTGCGCCACCGAGCACGGCTGAGAAGATCAGCGTCTGCGTGGTGGTGATCTCGCCAGTGGCAGACGGGCGCCAGGCCGTGCGGCGCATCAGCGCGTCGATCTTCTGTTCGACCAGGCAATTGATCGCGAATGCGGCCCCGGCCAGCAGCCAGATGCCCGCGCCGCCGCCGATCAGCACGCGCCACGGCACCATGCCTGGCGTGGCCAGGAACATGCCGATGATCGCGCAGAACACCGCGAGCTGCGTCACGCGCGGCTTGGTCAGGGCGGCATATTGGCGGACCAGGTGACGGGCCCGGCCCACGGGATGGGGGTGTGTTGCGGTTACCACGGGAGGGAGTTTGTCTTTCATGTGGCGCGAGCGGCAGTCGGCACGCTGGAGCCAGCGCCGGCGGGTCGGTCGCGAGCCCTATATTGTAGTTGAGACGCACCAGCAGCAGCAGGAGCACCGCAGCGCCGCCATTGTGGGCGACGGCAGCGACCAGCGGCCAGTCCAGCACGATGTTCGACAGCCCGGTCGCAAGCTGCAGTGCGAGTACAGCCAGCAGCCAGCGCGATGCGCCGCCCAGCCCTTCCAGCCGGCGTGCCCACAGGCCGAACCACGCCAGGTAGCCCAGCACGACCACGGCAAAGCAGCGATGCACCCAGTGGATCGCCACCAGCGCCGCGTGCGGGATGTAATCGCCGTCAGCGGTCATGCCGAGCTGGCGCCACAGCGTGAAGCCGTGCGCGAAGTCCATCTCGGGCACCAGCTGGCCGTTGCATAGCGGGAAGTCCGTGCAAGCCATTACCGCGTAGTTGGTGCTGACCCATCCGCCCAGGAAGATCTGGATCACCAGCAACAGCAGCGCCAGGCGCGCGGGCCAGCGCAGCGCTCCCGCCTGCGGTGCGACCGGATGCGGCGGGTCATTGCGCGAGCCGAGCCAGATCAGCGCCGCCAGCAAGCTCATGCCGAGCAGCAGGTGCGTCACGACGATGACCGGCTGCAGCTTCATTGTCACCGTGAAGGCGCCGAACGCGCCCTGCACGCACACCAGCAGCAGCACGCCGGTAGCAAACCACGGCGACTGCTTCAGTTCCTTGCGCTTGACCCACGCCAGCACCATCAGCGTGATGATCAGCACGCCCACGGCCATGGCGAAATAGCGATGGATCATCTCGATCCAGGCCTTGGCGAGCGTCACTGGCCCGCTCGGCAGCGCGGTCTCGGCGGCATGGATCGGCTCCATGGCCGAATGCGGGTTGGAGTGCCCGTAGCAGCCCGGCCAGTCCGGCAGCCCAGGCCGGAATCGGTCAGCCGCGTGAAGCTGCCGAACATGATCAGGTCCAGCGTCAGGAACGCGGTGATCCACACCAGCTTGCGGTACTTGTTGCGGTCGCCGCGGACCAGCACGTACGAGATCGGGAACAGCGCGATCAGGACGCCGATGATGGCAAGTTGAAGCAGCATGCGTGTCGTTCCTCAGCCGATGCGGGAGACTCGCAGCAGCTTCTTGAGGTCGCCGCTCATCTTCTTCGGGTCGGGGTCTTTCGGGAAGCGCATCATCAGGTTGCCAAGCGGATCGACGAGGAAGATGGTGTCTTCGATACGGCTGCCGTCGGCCGCTGGCAGCCACTGGCGTGCCACGTCAGGCGCCATGCGCAGAAAGCGCACGCCGGCGTAAGGCTCGTTGTAGGCCGCGCTCAGGCGTTCGTCGATGGCGCCTTCGTCCGTGACCAGCCAGACCGGCACGATGCGCTCACGGTCCTGGCCCTGGCCCGCGCGGATCTGGCGGATCGTGAAGAGTTTTTTCGCGCAGGCTTCGTCACAGGCCGACGGATCGGCCATCACCAGCAGCCATTTGCCGCGGAAGCTTTCCAGCGGCACGGCCTCGGCGCGCTCGTTGCCGACGCGCACGGGCGGCATCGGGCGCTGCGGGTCGATCAGCGCGCCGTAGTTGGTGGCGCCCCCGGTCGGCTTGAAGACGTAGAAGGTCAGGTAGGAGGCGATCACCGGCGACGCGCAGACCAGCAACAGCATCAGCATCTGGAAGCGGCCGCGGCGCGTGCGGGCGTCGATGCGCGGATCCGGCGGGGATGCCGTGCCAGCCGGGGCCGGGGCGGAGTCTTGATGTGGCATGCGTACGTCTGTCGTTCGTTTGTCGTGGCGCCCGCGCAGCGGCGCGCGCCTGCTATTCATGGCCCTTTCCCGTTTCGGGGCCGTCAGGGTGTTCCGGTTCCGGCAAGCCGGCGCGCACGGCGCCAGCCGAGCACGATCACCAGCACCAGCGTCAGCGCCGCCAGTCCGAACCACTGGAAGGCGTAGCCGTAGTGCCGGTCGGCTCCCAGGTCGGCTGGCGCCCAGTCGCGCGCGAGGCCGTCGCCGGTGTCGTTGCGCTGCTCGATCACAAGCGGCTGCAGCGCAACGCCAAGTTCCGCCGCATAGGCCGCCAGGTCGACGTTCTGGCGAATCCGGTTGCCGGCCTCGGCGCCGGCAGACTGGCCGAGGCTATAGACCTTGGGCACGGCCGCAAGTGCCGTACCTTCCACAGTCACCTCGCCTGCGGGCGTGGGGAATGGCGCAATGCGCGTGCGGTCCTGGGCATCGCGCGGCAACCAGCCGCGCAATACCAGCACACTGCGCGCAACGCCACCGTCACTATGGATCGTCAGCGGCGTCAGCACCAGGAAGCCGGCGCGGCTGTCGGTGCCATTGCCGTGGGGGCGATTATCCAACAAGACGGTCCGGTCCGCGTCAAAACGGCCAGTCACGCGCACGGTCCGGTCGGCCAGATTGCCCGAAGCGGGCGCCGTGGTCAGCGTCACCGGCGCCTGCGCGGCCAGTGCCTGGAGCCGTTCGGCGCGCGCAAGCTTCTCGTGCGCGCGGTTGAGCTGCCAGTTGCCGAGCGCGCAGGTCACAGCGATCACGACGGCGGCGGCAACGGCCGGCACGGGGCTAAGAGCCCGCCAGAACCTCATCGGCTGACTCCTGCCTGCCCATACGTCGCGATGCCGCCGATGCGATAATGACACTTTCCGCCCACGAGCCCGCGGCACGTATCGCACGTATTGCGGCCAGCCTGCCCCGCCATGCGCTTTGTCATCATCGTCGCCTTTCTCCTGATCATCGGCAGCCTGGCCTCGGCCCTGTTCTTCATGATGCGCGACCGTGGCCGCACGCCGAACATGATGCGCTCGCTGATGTTCCGCGTGGGCTTCTCGGTGGCGCTGTTCCTGTTCATCCTGTTCTCGCACTGGATGGGCTGGATCCACAGCACCGGCATCCGCATGAATCCGTAGCAGACCCATATTCCGAAACCGCAAAAAACAAGCGCCGCAGGCTGGTTCCCCTCCTGCGGCGCTTCTGTTTTGTGGTCCCGCGGCGGAAGGCGCTTCAGGCCTTCGCGGGTACGACAAGTTGCTGCTTACAGCCAGTACACCACGACGTAGAGGCCCAGCCACACCACGTCAACGAAGTGCCAGTACCAGGCGGCGCCTTCGAACGCGAAGTGATGCTCGGGCGTGAAATGGCCCTTGAGCACGCGGATCAGCACCACGGTCAGCATGATCGCGCCCATGGTCACGTGGAAGCCGTGGAAGCCGGTCAGCAGGAAGAACGTTGAACCGTAGACGCCCGAGGTGAGCTTCAGGTTCAGTTCCGAGTAAGCGTGCATGTACTCGTACGCCTGCAGGCACATGAAGATCGCGCCCAGCAGGATGGTCAGTACCATGCCCTGGATCACCTGGCTGCGCTTGCCGGCCAGCAGCGCGTGGTGCGCCCAGGTCAGCGTCACGCCCGACATCAGCAGCAGCGCGGTGTTGATGGTCGGGATCGGCCACGGGCCCATGGTCTGGAAGGTTTCCACCACGCCGGCGGGGCCGGTGTTCGGCCATACGGCGGCGAAGTCGGGCCACAGGATCTTGTTGTCCAGGTCGCCCAGCCACGGCATCGCGATGGTGCGGGCGTAGAACAGCGCGCCGAAGAAGGCCGCGAAGAACATCACTTCGGAGAAGATGAACCACCCCATCGACCAGCGGAACGACAGGTCGATGTTCTTGCCGTACAGGCCCCCTTCGGATTCACCGATGGCATCGCCGAACCAGCTCTTGAGCACGAACAGGAACCACAGCAGCCCAAAGCCGCACAGGTACGGCGCCCAATGCTGTCCGTTCACCCAGCCGGCGCGCCCGCGCCGGTCATCAGCAGGCCAACGCTTGCCGTGATCGGGTGGCGCGACGGTCCCGGTACGAAGTAGTACGGAGCGTTTGCGCGATTCGCACTCATTCTTTTATCTCCAGCTCAGAGTCTTGATTCAATCGTTATCGGCACATCCGGCTGCCTTGCCTCCCAGGCCGCCGGCGGCACTGCGTTTCTGTCTACCCTACTTCCTGCCCTGCTACGCCGCGGCCGAACTGACCACGACGCGTACGATCGTAATGAGGATCGCGATAAACACCGCGGCCGCGATGACCCCGGCAATGACCACATGCACCGGGTTCAGCTTCGCCATGTCGCTCTCGTGCGCCGCGCCCTTGCGCAGGCCGATGAACGACCACAATACCGCGCGCATGGTCTGCGCAAACGACATCTTGCGCTTGACCGCGTCCTTCAATTCGTCCACGGCATCTCCTTCGCCCCGCCCTCAGCCACCGTTGCCGGGCCGGCTGTCCAGCTCGCCCTGCGGCGCTGCGCTACCGGTGCACCCACCTCGAAGAAGGTGTACGACAACGTGATGTTCTTCACATCCTTCGGCAGCTTCGGGTCGATCACGAATACCACCGGCATCTCGCGCGCCTCCTTGGCCTTGAGCGTCTGCTGCTTGAAGCAGAAGCACTCGAGCTTCTTGAAGTACTCGGTCGCCTGCTTGGGCGCGTAGCTCGGGATCGCCTGCGCCGAGATGTCGCGCGGCTGTCCGTTGGCCACCTCGTAGACGATCGTCGCCATCTCGCCAGGATGCACTTCCATGCTGTTCTTCACCGGCCGGAACGCAAACGGACCGCGCGCGTCGAATCGAACTCCACCGTGACGGTGCGGCTCGTGTCGACCTGCGTATTCTTGAGCGAGCCGCCGTACAGCTCGCGCGTGGTCACCACGTTCAGCCCGGTCAGGTCGCAGATCTTCTTGTACAGCGGCACCAGCGCGTAGCCAAAGCCGAACATCACGCCGACGATCACCACCAGCCGCAGCATCATGCCGCGGTTGAACCGCTTGTCGGCTTCCCGCCCCTGCCCCTGCTGATCCACGCTCATCCCGCTACCCCGCAGCTTCAGCCAAGGAACACCATCTTGGCGAAGAACCCCAGAAAGAAAACCACCACGATCGACAACAGGATCAGCCCGAGGCGCCGGTTGGCTGCCTTGCGTTCTGCCTGCGATGGGTTTTTGTGGAGCCTGCATCTTGTGTTACCTGCCGGCACGGAAGGCGGCTGGCGCCCTCCGTGCCTGATTGCGTCCAGTGCTTAGCGAACTTGCGGCGGCACTTCAAAGGTGTGGAACGGCGCCGGCGACGGCACGGTCCACTCCAGACCCTCGGCACCATCCCAGGGCTTGTCCGCGGCCTTCTCGCCACCACGGTACGACGGCAGCACCACGAAGAAGAAGAAGTACACCTGCATCAGGCCGAAGCCCAGTGCCCCGATCGACGCGACCGCGTTGAAGTCCGCGAACTGGGTCGGGTAGTCGGCATAGCGACGCGGCATGCCGGCCAGGCCCAGGAAGTGCATCGGGAAGAAGGTCACGTTGAAGAAGATCAGCGAACCCCAGAAGTGGATCTGGCCGCGGGTTTCGTTGTACATGAAACCGCTCCACTTCGGACCCCAGTAGTAGAAGCCCGAGAACAGCGCGAACAGCGAGCCGGCCACCAGCACATAGTGGAAGTGCGCCACGATGAAGTAGGTGTCCTGCAGCTGGATGTCGATCGGGGCCACCGCCGGCATCAGCCCGGTGAAGCCGCCGATGGTGAACACGAAGATAAAGCCGATCGCGAACAGCATCGGGGTCTCGAACGTCATCGAGCCGCGCCACATGGTGGCGATCCAGTTGAAGATCTTCACGGCCGTGGGCACCGCGATCAGCATGGTCGCGTACATGAAGAACAGCTGGCCCGTCACCGGCATGCCGGTCGTGAACATGTGGTGCGCCCACACGATGAACGACAGGATGGCGATGGAAGCGGTCGCGTACACCATCGAGCTGTAGCCGAACAGGCGCTTGCGCGCAAACGCCGGCACCACGTGCGAGATGATCCCGAATGCCGGCAGGATCATGATGTACACCTCGGGGTGGCCGAAGAACCAGAAGATGTGCTGGTACATCACCGGGTCGCCACCGCCTGCAGCCGAGAAGAAGCTCGTGCCGAAGTGGCGGTCGGTCAGCACCATGGTGATGGCGCCGGCCAGCACGGGCATCACCGCGATCAGCAGGTAGGCGGTGATCAGCCAGGTCCAGCAGAACATCGGCATCTTCATCAGCGTCATGCCCGGGGCGCGCATGTTGAGGATGGTCACGATGATGTTGATCGAGCCCATGATCGACGACGCGCCCATGATGTGCATGGCGAAGATGGCCATGTCCATGCCCGGGCCCATCTGCACCGACAGCGGCGCGTACAGGGTCCAGCCGGCGGCGGTGGCACCGCCCGGCGCGAAGAACGAACCAGCCAGCAGCAGTGCGGCAGGCGGCAACAGCCAGAAGCTGAAGTTGTTCATGCGCGCGAACGCCATGTCGGATGCGCCGACCTGCAGCGGGATCATCCAGTTGGCGAAGCCGACGAAGGCCGGCATGATCGCGCCGAACACCATCACCAGGCCGTGCATGGTGGTGAACTGGTTGAACAGTTCGGGGCGGAAGAACTGCAGGCCCGGCTCGAACAGCTCCAGGCGGATCAGCAACGCCAGCACGCCGCCGGACAGCAGCATGATGAACGAGAACAGCAGGTACAGCGTGCCGATGTCCTTGTGGTTGGTGGCGAACAACCAGCGGCGCCAGCCATGCGGGTGATCATGCGCATGGTCGTCGTGCGCGTGCTCGTGCGGATGGCCGATTGCGTCGGGGGTAGCAGTACTCATCGCAAATGCTCCTCTAATCCTGTCCTGTCTTCAGCCGGTCAGCCTGCGGTGCGGTTGCCCGCGGTGCTGGCCTGCTTGCTGCCCTGGTCTTTGGCGGGCGTCGCTTCCGCCTTCGGTGCCTCGCCGCCTGCAGCGCCGCCGCCCTCCGGGAACTTGCCGCGCGGGCATTCACGAAATCGCTGGGCTGGATCACTTCGCCGGTCTTGTTGCTCCAGCTGTTGCGCACATAGGTCATCGCCGCAGCCAGTTCCGTATCGGACAGCTGCTTCCACGACGGCATGCCGCCCTTGCCTTCCAGCATGATGTGCATCTGGCCGGCCTTCGGGCCGTTCACGATCTTGGAGCCGTCCAGCGCCGGGAACGCACCGCCGCCCTTGCCGTTGGGCTGGTGGCAGACCGCGCAGTTGGCGGTGTAAACCTTCTCGCCGCGGACCTTCATCTCGTCCAGCGTCCAGGTCTTGTTCGGGTCATCGGCCTTGGCGGCCATTTCCTTCTTCTTGCCGTCGACCCACTTGGTGTAGTCGGCGTCGGACACGACGCGCACGACGATCGGCATGAACGCGTGTTCCTTGCCGCAGAGTTCCGCGCACTGGCCGCGGTACACGCCGACCTTCTCGGCCTTGAACCACGTGTCGCGCACGAAGCCGGGGATCGCATCCTGCTTGACGCCGAAGGCCGGGATCATCCACGCGTGGATCACGTCATTGGCGGTGGTGACGATGCGCACCTTCTTGTTCACGGGCACCACCAGCTCGTTGTCCACCTCCATCAAGTAGGTGTTGGACTTGGGCGCCTCGTTGTTGATCTGTTCGCGCGGGGTGGTCAGCGTCGACACGAAGGAAATGCCTTCGCCTTCGCCCTTCAGGTAGTCGTAACCCCACTTCCACTGGTAGCCGGTGGCCTTGATGGTGACGTCGGAGTTGGTGGTGTCCTTCATGGCCACCACGGTCTTGGTCGCCGGCAGCGCCATGGCGATCACGATCAGGAACGGGACGATGGTCCAGATCACTTCGACCGTGATGCTTTCATGGAAGGAGGCGGGCTTGGAACCCTTCGCCTTGCGGTGCGTGAACACGGAATAGAACATCACGCCGAACACCGCGACGAAGATCACCGTGCAGATGATCAGCATCATCCAGTTCAGCCAGTGAATCTGCTCGGCGATCTTGGTGACCGGCTCGGTCAGGTTCAGCTGACGCACGGCGGGACCGCCGGGCATGTCACTGACCGCCAGGGCCGCCTGGCTGGCAAGCAGGGATGCGCTCGCCAGACAAACTGCGGATGCCTTCTTCCACATTTTCATTTGTTATCTACCCAATTTACAGATTCAAATCTGCCCCCCGCCTCCGCCCCCGCCACCTCTCAGAGGCGGCGCAGGGCCGCTGCGAGCTCCTGGGCGAACTTGCGCCGCTTGTTCAGGTCCAGATAGCACCCCACCTGCACAACGCGCTTGCCCGAGCGCAGCGTCACCAGCGCACCGGACGATTCCCCCAGTTCGACCCGCACCCAGTGCGGGTTGAATTCCTGGCGCGTCAACCGCTGCGCACTGGCTGTCTCCACGACCAGCACGCCGTCGTTAATGCTGACACGCTCATAGTCCGTCGCATGGCGCGCATACACAAGCAGAGCAATCCCCAGTCCAAGCAGGTCCAGGCCGGCAAATGGCAGCACGAGCCAGGACCCTTGCACCGCGAAAAACAACGCGATAGCAAGCGAGACAGTGAAGATCGAGAGGTAAAACCAGCCAACCTGGCGTGGAGAAAGCGAGCAATTCCGCTTCATCAGCCAGTCGTGGGGCGCGGGGGGAGGTCCGTCGAGATTTCCGCCGGAGTCACCACTTGCCGTCTGGAGTGCGATACCCAAGTCTTGCATCGCCAAACCCACTCTGCATCGGATGCACACCCGGGACGATTGCGCCCTGAGTGCACCGTGCGAGTGCAACTCCAGGACGTTCTTGTGCCAGGGGACCACTGCGACAAACTGGCGCATTATAGGGCGCTTCGCATACACGGACAAGGCCGCACATTGACCAAGGTGCTTGCACGCCTTAAGTATTTATGCTTGGCGACCACCAATGGAATCGCCCGCCAGGCCAGTGCCGGCGCGGCTTCACGGGCGATCGGCCGGTCCTTTCTTTACGCCGAAGTCAATACAGTCATAACCGCTCAGCGCCGTGGCCGGGCCCGGCCGATCTTGTCGAGCGGCACGACCGCGCGGCCCAGTTCGTCTACCTGCTGTGCACCGCGCGGGGGCAGTTTCCACGCGTGGCCGTAGACGATCTCGAAGGTCAGCGGAATCACGCCGTCGGCATTGCGCCGGCGCGCCAGCGCCACGCAGACCGCCTGGTGCCAGCGTCGGCCATGCAGGCCGGCACGGCGCAGGGCCGGATGCGCGCGCAGGCCGCCGAAGGCTGCACCTCGCGCAGCAGGGTCTCGGGCGATTCGTAGGTCACGGTCACCGTTTCCATATCCATCACCGGCGTGGACCAGCCGCTGTGGACCAGCATGTCGCCGATGTCGTGCATGTCGACAAAGCGCAACGTGTGGGTCGCGGTATCGACCTCCTCGAACGCCGCGCGCAGTTCGCGCAGCGTGTCGGGCCCGAACAACGAAAACATCACCAGGCCGTCGTCGCGCGTAACGCGGTGCCATTCGGGGAATACCCGATGCGGCTCCGGATGCCAGTGCAGCGCCAGGTTGGACCACAGCAGATCGAAGCTGCCGGGCGCAAAAGGCAGTGTGGCAAGATCGCCCTGGACCAGGTCGAACAGCGGACGCTTGCCGAGCAGGCGGCGACCCAGCCCGGCCGCCGCTGCGGATCGCGCTGGCCGGCTTCGGCCAGCATCGCCCCGGAAATATCGAGACCGGCGATCTGCGCATCGGGAAAGCGCGCGCGCAGGCCCGCCAGGCCCTGGCCGTGCCCGCAGCCAATATCGAGCGCGCGCTGCGGCGACAGCCGGACCACTTCCATGCGCTCCTGCATGCGGCGGCCGATTTCGCCGAGCAGGAAATCGAGCTGGCCAAACGCGGCGCTGCGCCGGTCGAAAGCGAGCCGGGTCAGCCGTGTGGGCGGCAGGAAGGCATCGGGAGAATCGGCGGCATGCAGGGACACGGGAAAACCAGGCAACAGGAAAACAAGGAAGCTGCGGCAACACTTGCCGCGCATGGCGGCCGCACCTCATGGCGGGCGGCCGGACGGCAAGTATACGCGCGCGCCGCGAAAGCCGCCGGGCAGGCCCGCGCGCTAGCACGCGCGCTGATGCCATGCTCATGTGCGCTGTGCGGCGTCGTGCAGGACCAGGTGGTGTGTCGGGACTGCGCCAATGAGCTGCTGTATCCGGTATCGCGCTGCCCTGTCTGCGCGATGGGCGTCGCGCCCGGCCAGCCGTGCATGGCGTGCGCGCAGCACCGGCCCGCGTTCGACCAGGCGTTCACGCTGGGCGACTATGCGTTCCCGCAGGATTCGCTGGTCCTGGCCCTGAAGTACGGCAAGGTGCTGCCGCTGGCCGGCTGGCTGGCCACGGCGCTCGCGCACCGCGTGCAGGCTGCGTTCCAGGCGGGGGCGGCACAGCCGGATCTGCTGGCTCCCATTCCGCTGTCGCCGCAGCGGCTCGCCGCGCGTGGCTTCAACCAGGCCTGGGAGATCGCCCGGCCGCTTGCGCGCCACCTCGGCATCGCCAGCGACCCGGTACTGCTGGAGCGCCCGCGCGACATCGCCACCCAACACTTGCTGGACCTGGCCCAACGCCAGATGAACGTGCGCGGCGCGTTTCGCATGGCTCGCCCTCAGCCGCTTGCGGGCATGCATGTGGGGCTGGTCGATGATGTCATGACGACGGGCGCTACGCTGGACGAAGCGGCGCGCACGCTGAAGTCGCACGGCGCGGCGCGCGTCAGCGTGATCGTTGCGCTGCGTACACCGTGATAGCCCGATAGCGTCACGATAAACGGCGGATGACAGCGCCGCAGTCACGCGGTAAGCTGCGCACCGTTTTTGATGCCGGGGCCGAACCGCCCCGCCCTGCCAAGGAAATCCACCATGTTTCACGTCGTTCTGGTCGAACCGGAGATCCCGCCCAACACCGGCAATGTGATCCGGCTATGCGCCAATACCGGCGCGCAATTGCACCTGGTGAAGCCATTGGGATTTCCGCTCGAAGACGCCCGCATGCGGCGCGCGGGGCTCGACTATCACGAATACGCGACCATGCGCGTGCATGAAAACTGGGACGCGCTGATGGCCAGCGAACAGCCCGACCCGGCGCGCATGTTCGCGCTGACCACGCATGGCTCGACGCCGTTCGGGGAGGTTAGCTTCCGGCCCGGCGACTGGTTCGTGTTCGGCTCGGAAACGCGCGGACTCGCGCCCGAGCGGCGCGAATCGTTCCCGCCCTCGCAGCGCATCCGCCTGCCGATGCGGCCCAACAACCGCAGCCTGAATCTGTCGAACACCGTCGCGGTGGTCGTGTTCGAGGCGTGGCGCCAGAACGGTTTTGCCGGCGGTAGCTAATCGCTGGTTTGCTCCCCTCTCCCGCCTGCGGGAGAGGGGCTGGGGGAGAGGGCAGGCACTGGCATACCGACACACTTCGCTCGTCGATACGCCGACCCTCTCCCCAACCCTCTCCCGCAAGCGGGAGAGGGAGCACGCAATCTGGAACTAAGAAGGACACAGCGCTGCAACTTCTTGTCAGCAGGTCTGCGCCACTACTCCGGCTGCACGCCCGCGGCTCGGATCACCTTGTCCCAGCGCACCTTCTCGCTCACCATGGTCTGGCGCAGCGATGCCGGCGCCGTGCCGGCCGGTACGAAATACTGCGCACGCATTTTCTCGCGCACGTCGGCGCTGCCGATGATGGCGACGAGTTCCCGGTAGAGCCGGTCGATGATCGCTGGCGGCGTGCCCGCCGGCGCCAGCACCGCCTGCCAGGAAATCGCTTCAAACCCCGGATAGCCGGATTCGGCGACGGTCGGCACCGACGGCAGCACCGCCGTGCGGCCCGTCGTGGTCACCGCCAGGATGCGCAGCTGCCCGCGTTGACGAGCGGCATCGCAATGGCTGGCACCATGAAGCCCGCCTGGATCTGTCCGCCCACCATCGCCGTAGTGACCTGCGGGAAGCCCGGATATGGCACGTGCTGCAGGTCGATGCCGGCCATGGCCTTGAGCTGCTCCATCGCCAGATGCGCGGCGCTGCCATTGCCGACCGAACCGTAGTTCAATGTGCCGGCCTTTGCTTTCGCCAGTGCCACGAACTCGCGCACATTGTGCACAGGCAGCCGTGCATCGACGACCAGCACATTGGGCGATGTCGCTACCAGCGTGACCGGGGCAAGCTGGCGGAACGGGTCATAGTTCAGGTTGCGCGACAGCGATGGCGCCGTCACCAGCGGCCCGTTGATCGTGAACAGCAGCGTGTAGCCATCGGGCGCGGCCTTGGCCACCATGCCCGTGCCGATATTGCCGCCAGCGCCGGGGCGATTTTCCACCACGACCGGCTGGCCCAGTGTCGCCGCAAGCTTTTCCGTGAGCAGGCGCGCGATCAGGTCGGGCGACGACCCCGCCGGGAACGGCACCACCATGCGCAGCGGCCGGGACGGCCAGTTGTCGGGCTTGTCGGCCCAGGCAGGGGAAACGGCGCCAGCAGCGCAGGCGCTGGCAAGCGCCATCAGCGCGTAGCGGCGGGAAGTCATGCGGGAATGGGTAGCAGACAGACTGAAAAGGGGCTATTCGTCGCGCGCGTCGCGCTGCAGGAGCTGCGCCACGGCATCGGCGGCACTCAGGCCCTCGAACAGCACCGCGCACACGGCGCGCGTGATTGGCATCTCGACCTTGTGGGCAGCGGCCAGCGCGGCCACGGCCTGCGCGCAGCGCACGCCTTCGGCAACATGGCCAAGACCCGCGAGGATCTGCTCCAGGCTTTGCCCGGCCGCCAGTTGCTGGCCGACCTTGCGGTTGCGCGACAGGTCGCCGGTGGCGGTCAGAATCAGGTCGCCCACGCCGGCCAGGCCCATGAAGGTCTCGGCACGTCCGCCAAGCGCCAGGCCCAGCCGCGTCATCTCTGCCAGGCCGCGCGTCACCAGCGCGCGCGCGCGTTGAGGCCGAGGCCCAGGCCATCGCTCGCGCCCGTGGCGATCGCCAGCACGTTCTTCACCGCGCCGCCGACCTCGACGCCGGTCAGGTCGTCGCAACCGTAGATGCGCATGGCGTGGTGGTGGAAGGCGGCCTGTGCGCAATCGGCCAGCGCTGGCACGCTGCCCGCGACCGTGAGCGCGCACGGCAGGCCGAGCGCCACTTCACGGGCGAAGCTCGGGCCGGTCAGCACGCCGTATTCGAAACCACTTGTGCGTCCGGCGGCGTCGAGCTCCTCGCGCACCATCTGGTGCGGCAGCGCGTGCGTGCCGGCTTCAAAGCCCTTGCACAGCCACAGCATGCGGACATGACCATCGCCACTGGCGAGCCGGCGCGTCATCTCGCGCAGGCCCGAGACTGGCGTGGCCACCACCACCAACCCGTCGGGGTCGTCAGCCGCATGGCTGACCGCGCGCTCGAAATCGGCTTCCACCTCCAGCCGCGCCGACAGCTGTACGCCGGGCAGATAGGCCTCGTTGCAGCCGCTTGCCGCCATGGCGGCAAGCTGGGCGGAATCGCGCCCCCATAGCACCACGTCATGGTTGGCGGCAGCGTGGCTGGCGAGTGCGGTGCCCCAGGCACCCGCACCGAGAAAGGTCAGTTTCATGGCGGCTCGAACGGTGGATCGGCGCAATCGATGGTAATCCGGCGCGCGGGCCCCGGAAAGGCAAAACGGGGCCGCAGCCCCGTTTCGTCAGGCCGTGCGGGACGGCCGGATCAGTGGCGAGCCTGGCTGCCGTCAGGCATCACGATGCCGCTGTTGCCGCCGCCGGCGGTCTGCGCTTTCTTCCATGGCGGCCTGCAGGCGCTGTTCGTACAGGGCCTGGAAGTTGATTTCCGACAGATGGATGGCCTGGAAGCCCGCACGCGTGATGATGTCGGCGATATTGCCGCGCAGGTACGGGTACAGGATGGTCGGGCAGGCAATGCCCAGCAGCGGGTCAAGCTGCTCGACCGGCACGTTGCGGATGTCGAAGATGCCGGCCTGATGCGCTTCCACGAGGAAGGCGACCTTTTCCTGGACCTTGGTCGTCACGGTACCCGTCACCACCACTTCGAAGATGCCTTCCTGGAGTTGCGATGCGGCCACGTTGACCTGCACTTCAACCGACGGGGCTTCCGATTCCAGGAAGATGCCCGGCGAATTCGGCTGCTCCAGCGACATGTCCTTGAGGTACACGCGCTGGATGTTGAAGAAGGGTTGATCTTCCTGCTGGGTGTTTTGCTGGTCGCTCATGAAAGGCTTCCGGGATGGGCGTTGGGCGCGGCGGCCGTTGCGGCACGAGCCTGCGCCCGGTTGGAAAACGCATATGGTACATGACGCGGGTACCAATATCACCGCGCGGGGACAGCCGGGACAGTCCGCTCAGGCGGCCAGCAACGGCGCCAGGCCGCCCTGGCGGTCCAATGCGGAGAGGTCGTCGAAACCGCCGACGTGGGTGTCGTCGATATAGATCTGCGGCACGGTGCGGCGGCCGGTGCGCGACATCATTTCCTCGCGCTTGCCGGGTTCGCGGTCGATCAAAACCTTCTCGATGGTCTCGACGCCCTTGGACTTGAGCAGGCGCTCAGCCATCACGCAATAAGGGCACACCTGTGTGCTGTACATGACGACGCGGGCCATGCGGTTCTCCTTCGATACTCAACGCCGCCGGCCTCCGCGAGCGGGATCCGGCGTGATGTGACGGACAGGCCGGCCAGTCAGGCGCGGCTTACTTGATGACCGGTAGACCGGCCTGCTGCCAGGCGGCGAGGCCGCCTTCGAGCACATAGGTCTCACTGTACCCGGCTTCCTTGAGCGCTGCCTGAGCCTTGCCCAGGCCCTGGCCGGTCTGCGATACCACGATGATGGGGACGGTCTTGTCCTTTGCAAGCCCGGCGCGCGCGAGGCCAGGTCGGCCAGCGGGGCGCTCTTCGCTTGCGGCAGGTGACCCTTGGCGTACTCGGCGGCTTCGCGAATGTCCACGACCACGGCGCCGCGCTTGTTGATCAGCTGCGTGGCGGCGACCGTATTGACGGCCTTTCCGCCCGTGCCGCGTGCAATCGTGGGCCAGGCCAGCAGGCCGCCCGAGACCACGGCGAGTGCGATCAGGGCGAGGTTGTTATAGTCAGCGAAGAAATTCACGTTGGCATTCCGTTGGGTTGGGTCGGCGGCATTATAAAATACGCGGTTTGGCGTCCGGCCATCCGCATGCAGGCCGCAAACGGCTATTGTCGCCTCAATGTCGCCCGCCTGGCACATTGCGACACCGATGCGGCGGCGCCGGCGCACGCAGGTTACCTACTCTCTGGAAGCAGCAGCATGTACAAGCTTGTCCTTATCCGCCACGGCGAATCGACGTGGAACCTTGAAAACCGCTTCACTGGCTGGGTCGACGTGGATCTCACCGACACCGGCGCCGCCCAGGCCCGCCTGGCCGGCAAGCTGCTCAAGGAGGCCGGCTTCGCCTTCGACGTGGCCTACACGTCCGTGCTCAAGCGCGCGATCCGCACGCTGTGGCACGTCCAGGACGAAATGGACCAGATGTGGATCCCGGTGCGCAACGAATGGCGCCTGAACGAGCGCCACTACGGTGCGCTGGCGGGCCTGAACAAGGCAGAAACCGCCGCCAAGTTCGGCGACGAGCAGGTGCTGGTGTGGCGCCGCAGCTATGACACCCCGCCGCCGGCACTCGAGCCGACCGATCCGCGTGCCTCGTACGACGACCCGCGCTACGCGAACGTGCCGCGCGAAGAGATCCCGCTGACCGAATGCCTGAAGGATACCGTGGCTCGCGTGCTGCCATTGTGGAACGAATCCATCGCTCCCGACATCCAATCGGGCAAGCGCGTGGTCATTGCCGCTCATGGCAACAGCATTCGCGCGCTGGTTAAGTACCTGGATCAGATTTCGGATGACGACATCGTCGGCCTCAACATTCCCAACGGCACCCCGCTCGTCTACGAGCTGGACGCCAGCCTGCGCCCCCTGCGCCACTACTACCTGGGCGACCAGGAAGCCATCGCCGCCTCGCTGGCGGCCGTGGCCAGCCAGGGCAAGGCCCGCTGAAGACCCACCGGGCGGCATGCGCCAGCCATGGTGCGGCCGCCCACCGACCGCCGGTACGTGACAGGCCTTTTTCTCCACATCGACTTATACTGTCGGACAAACCGCCCTGCGCCCCGGCGCGCGGCGGCGGCAGCCGGCATAATCCCCCTACGTACACGTTCAGGCAGCCCTCATGCGTAAGACGCTCAAGAACATCAGCCTCGTTTCGGTCGGACTTGTCGCCGGCGTGCTCGCCACGCTGCAGATTTCGGCAACCGCGCAGAATTCATCCGGCCCGTTGCCACTGGACCAGTTGCGGCTGATGGCCGACATCTTCGGGCAGATCAAGCGCGAATACGTGGAGCCGGTCGATGACAAGAAGCTGCTGACCGAAGCCATCAAGGGCATGGTCGCCAGCCTCGACCCGCACTCGGCCTACCTGGACGAGAAGGACTTCAAGGAACTGCAGGAAGGCACGCGCGGCCGCTTCGCGGGTCTGGGCATCGAGATTTCGCAGGAAGAAGGCCTGGTCAAGGTCATCAACCCGATCGAGGACACGCCCGCGTTCCGCGCCGGCATCCAGCCCGGCGACCTGATCACCCGTATCGATGACAAGCCCGTGCGCGGCCTGCCGCTGGAGCAGGCGGTCAAGCGCATGCGCGGCGCGCCCGGCACCAAGGTCACGCTGACGATCTATCGCAAGAGCGAGGAGCGGACCTTCCCGGTTTCCATCACCCGCGCCGAAATCCGCGTCCAGTCGGTCAAGACCAAGATGCTGGATAACAACACTGTCGGCTGGGTGCGCCTGACGAGCTTCCAGGAACGCACGGTCGCGGACCTGGGCCGCAGGCTGAACGAGATGGCCCAGAAGAACCCGGGCCTGAAGGGCATCATCCTGGATCTGCGCAACAACGGCGGCGGCGTGCTGCAAGGCGCGGTCGGCGTGGCGGCAGCGTTCCTGCCGGACGACTCGACGGTCGTCTCCACCAACGGCCAGGTGCCCGACGCCAAGCGCATGTACAAGGCGACGTTCAACAACTACCGCCTGTCGTCGCTCGAGGACGATCCGCTCAAGGACCTGCCGGCGCTGTACAAGAAGATCCCGATGGTCGTGCTGACCAACGCCTATTCGGCGTCGGCGTCCGAGATCGTGGCCGGCGCGCTGCAAGACCACCACCGCGCGCTGATCATGGGCAAGACTACGTTCGGCAAGGGTTCGGTGCAGACGGTGCGGCCGCTGACCAATGACACCGGCATCAAGCTGACCATCGCGTACTACTACACGCCGTCGGGCAAGTCGATCCAGGCCAAGGGCATCCGTCCGGACATCCCGGTGGATCAGAACCCCGAAGGCGATCCGGACGACGCGCTGATCACGCGCGAAATCGACACCGAGCGCCACCTGCATAACAAGCAGGAATCGGAAGAGCCGGAAATGACCGAGCGCGAGCAGCGCCGCGTGGACGAACTGCGCCGCCTCGAAGAGGAAAACGCGAAGAAGACGCCGGAAGAACGCGAGAAGGAGCGCCGCAAGAAGCCCGTGGAATTCGGCTCGGCCGAAGACTTCATGCTGCAGCAGGCGATTGCCCAGCTCGACGGCAAGCCGGTCAAGCGCTCCAAGTCGAAGCTCGAAACCAACCCGCCGTCCGACAAGCCGGCCAAGGCAGCGCCCGCCAAGAAGGGCGCCAGCGCCCCCGCGGCCAAGCCCGCCGCACCGGCGCCCGGCAAGCAGCCGCCGGCCAGTGCCCCGATCGGCGAGCCGCTGGGCACGCCGACCGGCAAGGCGCCCTGAGCGGCACCCTGACCAGAAGCGGCCCCGCGGGGCCGCTTTTTACATTGCACGTTCTTTCCTGAGCATCGCGCCATGAACGACGATCAACTGCTGCGCTACTCGCGCCATATCCTGCTCGATGAACTCGGCATTGAAGGCCAGGAGCGCCTGCTGGGTGCCCACGCGCTGGTGATCGGCGCGGGCGGCTTGGGCGCCGCTGCCCTGCCCTACCTGACGTCGGCCGCGTCGGGCGCATCAGCGTGGTCGACAACGACCACGTGGACCTGACCAACCTCCAGCGCCAGATCATCCACACCACGGACAATGTCGGGCGCTGAAGGTGGAATCGGCGCGCGAGGGCATGCTGCGCATCAACCCTGGCGTGCAGGTGGAGGTCATCGCCGCGCGCGTCGGCGATGCCGAACTGGACCAGCTCGTGGCGCAGGCCGATGTGGTGCTCGACTGCTGCGACAACTTCGCTACGCGCCAGGCCGTCAATCGCGCCTGCGTGCACCACCGCGTGCCGCTGGTGTCGGGCGCGGCGCTGCGCTTCGACGGCCAGATCAGCGTCTTCGATCGCCGCCAGGACAATGCACCTTGCTATGCGTGCCTGTTCCCGCCGTCAGAGCCGGCGCCGGAAGTCGCATGCGCGACCATGGGCGTGTTCGCGCCGCTGGTGGGCATGGTAGGCACTGTGCAGGCAGCCGAAGCACTCAAGCTCCTTACCGGCGTGGGCCAGAGCCTGGCCGGGCGGCTGCTGATGGTCGATGCGATGACGATGGAGTGGACCACGATGCAGCTCGCGCGCACGCCCGACTGCCCCGTGTGCTCGGGACACTAACGCACCGAACGCTCTCGCAGCCAGGCCGTCACCGCGGCGCGGTCGCCGCGGAACACGATGCGCGCGGCGCGGCTCTGCTGCTGGTACGCGTACATCGGGTCGTAATAGTCGCGCAGCAGCACTTCGATCCAGCCGCGGTGCAGGCCCGCTTCGCCCTGTTCCGCCTGGCAAATCAGCGCCTGGTCGAGCAATGCCGACAGGCGCGCATAGCGCTCGCCGCCCAGGCGCCGAGAGATGGCCGCCATGGCGTCGCGCAGGCGCGTTGCATAGGCCTCGAAACCCGCCACCGGACCCAGCCGGTCGATGTGCTCCAGCGCCAGGCCCTGCACATAGTCGCGCAGCACGCGCTCCACGCGTTCCTCGAGCGACGCCTCGAGCCATACCAGCGGGCTGGCCTGCATGCGTTGCCACAGCGCCATCGGCAGGTCGCGGCCACCGATGAAACGGCCTTCGTCCTCGACCACGAGTGCACGGTAACCCGCATCCGTGCGACGCAGCAGGTCGATGGCCAGGGCATTCTCGAAATCGATCTGCGGCGGCTGCGCCTGCGCGCGGCGCCCGAATGCGGAGCCGCGGTGGCGGGCCAGGCCTTCCAGGTCCACCGCCGCCGCCACGTCGACGATCACGTCGGTCTTGCCAGTGCCGGTCAGGCGCCCAGCACGAAGAAATCCTGCGTGGCCACGGCTTCGGCGATCGCCTCCATCAGGAAGCTGCGCATGGCCTTGTAGCCGCCCGTCACGCGCGGATAGTCGACGCCTGCCACGTCGCGCAGCCACTGCTGCGCGATCTGCGAGCGCAGTCCGCCGCGGAAGCAGTACAGGTAGCCGTCGGGATGCTTGCTCGCAAAATCCGCCCAGCCGGCGATGCGCGCGGCCTTGAGATCGCCGGATACCAGTTGGTGTCCCAGCTCGATCGCCGCCTCCTGCCCCTTCTCCGCATAGCAAAGGCCGACCTGGTGCCGCTCCTCGTCGTTCATCAGCGGCAGGTTGACTGCGGCCGGGAAGGCGCCGCGCATGAATTCCTGCGGCGCGCGCACGTCCATCAGCGGCACGCCGCTCAGGAACAGCCGCCGGAAATCAGTTGAATCCTCGCGCATCAATTGACCTCTACTGCGTACTCTGCACGTGCGCCGAGCTCGCCGATCGGGGCAAGCTCCAGCCCCAGCCGGGTGCAGGTTTCGAGAACGCCGCCTCTCCCGCGGCTCGACCGCCACCAGCAGGCCGCCGCTGGTCTGCGGATCGCACAGCAGGGCCCGCTGCTCGGCACTGAGCGCACCGATGCGATGCCCATAGCTGTCGAAATTGCGCTGGGTGCCACCGGGCACGCAGCCGGCATCGATATAGCGCAGGATTTCCGGCAGCACCGGCACCGCGGCGAAATCGAGCCGAGCGGTCAGGCCGCTGCCATCGGCCATCTCGACCAGGTGGCCGAGCAGGCCGAAGCCCGTGACGTCGGTCATAGCGCGCACGCCGGGCAGCCGGCCGAACGCGCTGCCCGGACGGTTCAGCACGCACATCCAGTCGCGCGCCACGTGGGCGTGCTCGGGACGCAGCAGCCCCTTCTTCTCGGCCGTGGTCAGCACGCCGATACCGATGGGCTTGGTCAGGTAGAGGCGGCAGCCGGCCACGGCCGTGTCGTTGCGCTTCATGTGGGCGCGGTCGACCATGCCGGTCACCGCCAGCCCGAAGATCGGCTCCGGCGCATCGATCGAATGGCCGCCGGCAAGCGGAATGCCGGCGGCGTCGCACGCCTGGCGGCCGCCCGCCACGACCTCGCGCGCGACTTCGGGTGGCAGCACATTGACCGGCCAGCCCAGGATCGCGATGGCCATCAGCGGATCGCCACCCATGGCATAGATGTCGCTGATGGCGTTGGTCGCGGCGATACGGCCGAAGTCGAACGGGTCATCGACGATCGGCATGAAAAAGTCCGTGGTGGACACCACGCCGCGGCCGCTGTCGTCGCCGTCGATCGCGTAGACGGCAGCGTCATCGCGCGAGGCATTGCCGACCCACAGGCGCGGGTCCAGGTTCTGCGCGCCGCTGCCGGCCAGGATCACGTCGAGCACCTTTGGGGAAATCTTGCAGCCACAGCCGGCCCCGTGGCTGTATTGCGTCAGGCGAATGGATTCGGCCATGGTCGTGGCTCCTGTGCGGCGGTCTGGATGAAGAAAGGAATCGGAATGAGAAGGGTTACTGCAGGCGGGCAAGCAACTCGGCGGCGCCGGATGCGCCACGCGGGGATGCCGGCCGCCGCTGCAGGCAGCCTGGCAGGAAGACAGCGGCTTATTGCTCGCCCGGCTCCATCTGCGACTGCAGGTAATTCTGCAGGCCGACCTTGTCGATCAGGTCAAGCTGCGTCTCCAGGTACTCGATATGCTCCTCGGTGTCGGTGAGGATATCGACCAGGATCTCGCGGCTCACGTAATCGCCGACGGATTCGCAGTAGGCAATGCCTTCCTTGACGGTGGCGTGCGCGGTCTGCTCCAGCTTCAGGTCGCACTTGAGCATTTCGGGCGTGTCTTCGCCGAGCAGCAGCTTGTGCAGATCCTGCAGGTTCGGCAGGCCGTCGAGCATCAGGATGCGTTCGATCAGCCGGTCGGCGTGCTTCATTTCGCCGATCGATTCCTTGTACTCCACGTCGCCGAGCTTCTTCAAGCCCCAGTGGCGATACATGCGGGCATGCAGGAAATACTGGTTGATCGCGGTCAGCTCGTTCTTGAGCTGGGCATTCAGATGCTGGATGACCTTCTTGTCACCTTTCATGGGTGGCTCCTGTTGCATCGGGCCCGCGCACAAACACGAACGGCGCCAGAGGCGCCGTATGCAGTCGAATGAAAATGCGAATGCGCAAAAACGCGCCGCGAACTCTGATTCAGTTCATGGGCGCGTTCAAGCCACCAGCTCCTGGCGCTGTTCGTTCGCGACTGCCGGGTCCCGAGTGTCCATTATGGTACATGTGGTGGACACGGAACAGGTGGAAATCTCCACCACCTGGATGCTGGCGATCGTGGCTGCGGTCACCTTGCGCGCGGCCGCAACGCCTTCCTGGAGCACCTGCTGGGCGCAGTCACGGCAACGTCCGCAACACGTCCCGACGCCAAGCGTCTCGGCCAGTTCGTCGAGCGTCTCGACGCCAAGGTGAACGGCACCATGGATTTCGCGATCGGTGATCTGGTTGCAGATGCAGACGTACACAACTCCCTCCTTGGGCGCTGGCGGCACCGGCATGCCGCTCTAATGAACGTCAGAATACCAAAGATCGAAAATGATAACAATTCCCATTAATCCACAAACCGACATGTGGGATTCCGATCACCTGTCCGGCTCGAACAAGGGAATTTTGCAGCACATCCCCTCCGGGGAAGTGATGATCTGTGCGCCGATTTTGCTGAAAAACCCTTCAAAAACTAGGGCTTAGCGAGCAGGCGCAAAGCGGTCGCCTGCTCTTCAGGCTCATAGGCCTCGAGCACCTGGTCGACGAGCGGCTCGAGCCGGGCGCAATCGGCGTGCAGGACTTCCTGCTTGACCCGCAGCAATTGCGCCGGATGCATCGAGAATTCGCGCAGGCCCATGCCCAGCAGCAGGCGCGTCATGCTTGGGTCCCCCGCCATTCGCCGCACACCGCCACTGGCACCCCGGCGCGATTGGCTTCGCGGATGGTGCGCGCAATCAGTTGCAGCACGGCCGGGTGCATCGGATCAAACAGGTGCGCCACGGCGTTGTCGGCACGGTCGATGGCCAGCGTGTACTGCGTCAGGTCATTGGTGCCGATCGACAGGAAATCCATGCGCCGCAGGAACAGCGGCAGCAACAGCACCGCCGCCGGGATCTCGATCATCGCGCGACCTTCATGCCCGGATCGTAGGGTTCGCCGCGCTGGTCCAGCTGGCGCTTGGCCTGCGCGAGCAGCTCCAGTGTCTGGTCGATCTCGCGCGCATGCGACAGCATCGGCACCAGCAGCCGCACCGGCCCGAATGCCGATGCGCGCAGCAGTGCGCGCAGCTGCGTCAGGAACATGCCGGGTTCGGACAGCGACCAGCGGATCGCACGCAGCCCGAGCGCCGGGTTCAGCGCGGTCTCGAAATCGTCGCTGCGGCCGTCCAGCGGCTTGTCGGCGCCGATGTCGATGGTGCGGATGGTCACCGGCAGGCCGTGCATGGCCTCCACGGCGCCGCGATAGGCTGCGAACTGCTCGTCCTCGCCAGGCAGTTCGCCGCGCCGGTTCATGAACAGGAATTCCGAGCGGAACAGGCCCACGCCCACGGCGCCGGCGGTCAGTGCGGCGCCGGCATCCTCGGCCATCTCGATATTGGCCAGCAGGTCGATCTCCTGGCCATCCAGCGTGACCGCCGGCGTATGCCGCAAGCGCTGCAGGCGCTTCTTTTCGAGCGCGCGTTCGCTCTGGCGGTGACGGTACTCCTCGAGGATGATCGCGGACGGATCGACGATCACCAGCCCGGCGTCGCCGTCGATGATGATCCAGTCGTCCTGCCGGATCAGCTCGCTGGCGCTCTGCACGCCCACCGCGGCCGGAATATCGAGGCTGCGCGCGACGATCGCGGTGTGCGAGGTGCGCCCGCCAACGTCGGTCACGAAACCGTGGAACACCGTGTGGCGAAACTGCAGCATGTCGGCCGGCGCGATGTCGTGCGCGACCACGATGACGCCCGGCGCCGCCTCGCCGTCGGCGGCCAGCGCCGGAACCGGAGCCGGCGCCAGCACCGGCGCACCGGCCAGCACCTTGAGAATCCGTTCCACGACCTGGTGGATGTCGGCCTTGCGCTCGCGCAGGTATCGTCCTCGATCTCGTCGAACTGGCGCATCAGCTCTTCGAGCCGCGTGGTCAGCGCCCACTCCGCGTTGTAGCGGCGTCCGCGGATCAGCGCCTCGGGCTCGCGCGACAGCGCCTCGTCGTCGAGGATCATCGCGTGCACGTCCAGGAACGCGCCCATCTCCTCGGGCGCGTCGCGCGGCAGGTCGCGTTTCAGCGCGGCCAGCTCGGCCCGTACCGCGGCGCGCGCGGAACGCAGCCGCTCGACTTCGTCGTCGAGCCGGTCTTCGTCAACGAGATAGTGAGAGACATCCAGCGCGGCCGGAGCCAGAAGGTGGGCGCGGCCGATGGCGACGCCGCGGGAGATCGGGATGCCGTGCAGGGCAAATGACATGTGCCGCTCCGTCAGGAACGTTCAGGAAAGCATGGTGGCGCGGCGGACCTCACTCGCCCTCGCCAAAGCGGTTGGCGATCAGCGCCAGCAGCGCATCCATCGCCGCCTGTTCATCCGGCCCATCGGTCTCGATGGTCACGGTCGAGCCGATTCCCGCCGCCAGCATCATCACGCCCATGATGCTCTTGGCATCGACCTGGCGTCCGTTGCGGGACATCTTGACCTGGCTTGCGAAGCTGCCGGCGAGTTGCGTCAGCTTGGCGGAAGCGCGGGCGTGCAGCCCGAGCTTATTGATTATGGTGGTGTCCCTCTGCAGCATATCGGTCGGGATGGTTGGCTGTTTGATTTTGTACGGTTGTAGTGCCGACCTGCAGCACGCCCTGCGATCCGCCGGCTAGCGCCTTGGCCACCAGCTGCTCGAGTTTTTCCCCGCGATAGCAGATGGCGCGCACGAGCATCGGCAGGTTGACGCCGGCCAGCACCCTGACACGGCCCGGTTCCGCGAGCTTTGCGGCGATATTGGCGGGGGTGGCCCCGAAGATATCGGTCAGCACCAGCGCGCCATTGTCTTCGCAGACGGCATTGAGCCGCTGCCGGGCTTCAGCAAGGACAGTGGCAGGATCCGCGTCGGGAAGGACGTCGATGGCCTCCAGCCGCTGCGGCTGGCCGCAGTAGACGTGGGTGGCGCAATCGCGCAGGGCCGAAGCCAGCGGGGTGTGCGCGATGATCAGAATTCCTGCCATGATGGTATCCGTTGGACTGGCCCGATTGTAGCAGGCACCTTCCCCGGTATTTTCGCGCTCCCGCCTGTCTTCTGCCGTCTTCCGGCTCTATTTCTACCGCCCGGCACAAGCCGCGCCTGCCGGCACTCAGACGCCCGGCGCCGCCACGGCGTGCTCGAGCGCGTCGATGAACATCGCGGCCACCTGGAATCCCGTCTGCTGGGTGATTTCCTGGAAACAGGTCGGACTCGTCACATTGACTTCCGTCAGGTAGTCACCGATCACATCCAGGCCAACGAGTAGCAAGCCCTGGTCCCAAAGCCCTGGCGCCATTGCCTCGGCAATCTCGCGGTCACGCACGCTCAGTTCCTGGGCACGGCCGGTACCGCCGGCGGCCAGGTTGCCGCGCACCTCGCCCGCCATCGGCACCCGCGCCAGCGAGTACGGCACGGGCACGCCACCGATCAGCAGGATGCGCTTGTCGCCGTCCTTGATGGCCGGGATATAGCGCTGGGCCATCAGCGTGCGGCGGCCGTCCTCGCCCAGCGTTTCGACGATGGCGCCCAGGTTCATGCCGTCCTCGCCGACGCGGAACACGCCCATGCCGCCCATGCCGTCCAGCGGCTTGACGATGATGTCGTGATGCTCGGCGTGGAAATCGCGGATGCGCGCGAGATCGCGCGTCACCAGCGTCGGCGTGATGAATTCGGGGAACTGGGCGATGGCGACCTTCTCGGAATGGTCACGGATGGCGCGCGGCTTGTTGAGACCCGGGCGCGTGGGACTCGGCCAGCTCCAGCAGCCAGGTGCTGGTGACGTACTCCATGTCGAACGGCGGGTCCTTGCGCATCAGCACGGCGTCGAACTCAGCCAGCTGCGTGAGCGCCGGCGTGCCCTCGCGGAACCAGTCATGGCTGTCGCCCGTCAGCTGCAGCGGCGTGGCCACCGTCTCGACCTGGTCGGCGAACAGCGACAGCTGCGACTGCAGGCACCAGAACAGCTTGTGGCCGCGCGCGGCGGCCTCGGTCATCATGGCGTAGGTGGAGTCCTTGTAGGTCTTGAAGGTCTCCAGCGGATCGGTGATGAAGAGGATGCGCATGGTGGCTCGTCAGAGAATCGGGTTCGGATCGGTCTTTTCGAGTTCGACCGAGGCCGCCAGCAGCGCCAGACGCGCCACCACGCCGTACATATAGAAACGGTTCGGCACCGCCGCGCCGGGCTTGGCGTGGCTGTCCGGGATGCCGTTGGGCGCAAACGCCAGCGGCACGAAATGCATGCCCGGCGCGTTCAGGTTCTCGTCGTTGCCGCGGCCGGTGTGCACGCGGTAGAAGCCGCCGACCACGTAGCGGTCGATCATGTAAACCACCGGTTCGGCCACCGCCTCGTTGACCTTCTCGAACGTGTGCACGCCTTCCTGGATGATGACGTCGCTGACCTCCAGGCCTTCCTTCACGACGCTCATCTTGTTGCGCTCCTTCCGGTTCAGGCCCTTGACCTCGGACGGGTCGCGCACGGTCATGATGCCCATGCCATAGGTGCCGGCATCGGCCTTGACCACCACATACGGCGTTTCCTTGATGCCGTACTCGCGGTACTTCTTGGCGATCTTCTTGAGCACCGCTTCCACCGAGTCGGCAAGTTCTTCCTCGCCGAGGCGCTCGTGGAAATTCACGCCCGAACAGCGCGCGAAGTACGGGTTGACCATCCACTGGTCGATATCGATCAGCTTGGCAAACTTCTTGGCGACCTCGTCATAGGCGGCAAAGTGGCTCGTCTTGCGGCGCGTGGACCAGCCCGCGTGCAGCGGCGGCAGCAGGTATTGCTCGTTGATGTTCTCGAGGATCGGCGGAATGCCGGCCGACAGGTCGTTGTTCAGCAGAATCGAACACGGGTCGAAATCCTTCAGCCCGAGCCGACGGCCCTTGGTACCAAGGCGCGCGAGCGGCTCCACGACCAGGGTCTGGCCATCCGGCAGTTCGATCGGCGTAGGCTCCGTGATTTCCTCGGACAGCGATCCAAGGCGCACATTGAGGCCCGCCTGGCGCATGATCAATGACAGCCGCGCGACGTTCTGCAGGTAGAACATATTGCGCGTGTGCCGTTCAGGGATCAGCAGCAGGTTCTTGGCGTCCGGGCAGATCTTTTCGATCGCGGCCATGGCCGCCTGGACCGCCAGCGGCAGCATTTCGGGTGCAAGGTTGTTGAACCCGCCCGGGAACAGGTTCGTGTCGACCGGCGCCAGCTTGAAGCCGGCATTGCGCAGGTCCACGGAGCAGTAGAACGGAGGCGTATGTTCCTGCCATTCCAGCCTGAACCAGCGCTCGATGGACGGCGTCGCGTCCAGGATTTTCTTCTCCAGTTCGAGCAGCGGACCGTTCAGTGCGGTGATGAGATGCGGGACATATCCATCCTGTGATCTATTGGTCGTCTAAATCGTTCGCCCCGATTGTAGAGGAACGGCCAATCGGCTGCTGACACACCCCTTATAAGGATATGTCGGGCGCAGCATAAGGGATTCAGATATGGGGATGCCCCCGCGGAAGTAAACCCCCGGTGGGGCCTTACAAAAAAAAAAGCGCGGCTTGCCGCGCTTTCAAATGGCCTGACAGATACGGGGAGCGTTCTGCAGGTGGAGGAAACTGCCTCAATGGCAATGTATGTGCGCTACCCCCCAAATACAATTGAAGCTTTTTAAGATCGGATTTTAAGCGCCCGACGAAAAGCCATCCGCCCCCCCCCCGGCCTGCGCGCGCCCGGAATGAAAAAAGCCCGGCACGCGGCCGGGCAAAACTCCTGAGAGTCGATTCCCAATCAGCTCTCCAGCACAACACCTTTACAATCAGACTTCATACGCGGTTTCACCGTGCGAGGTGATATCCAGGCCCTCGCGCTCTTCTTCTTCGGGCACCCGCAGGCCGATCAGCATGTCCACCAGCTTGTAGGCCACGAAGGCGACCACGCCCGACCACACGATGGTGGTCAACACGCCCTGGAACTGGATCCAGACCTGGCCGGCGATCGAGTAGTCGTCGGCCACCTTGTTGGCCACATAGTCGTAGATGCCCGTGCCACCCAGGCTCGGCGCGGCGAACACGCCGGTCAGCAGCGCCCCGAGGATGCCGCCGACGCCGTGCACGCCGAACACGTCGAGCGAATCGTCCATGCCCAGCATGCGCTTCAGGCCGCTAACGCCCCACAGGCACAGCAGGCCAGCCAGCAGGCCGATCACGATCGAGCCCATCGGGCCGACGAAGCCGGCCGCCGGCGTGATGGCCACCAGGCCCGCGACAGCACCCGAGGCACCGCCCAGCATCGACGGCTTGCCCTTGCCGATCCACTCGCCGAAGGTCCATGCCAGCACCGCTGCGCAGGTCGCCAGCAGCGTGTTGACGAAGGCCAGCGCGGCCGAACCGTTGGCTTCCAGCGCTGAGCCGGCGTTGAAGCCGAACCAGCCGAACCACAGCAGCGAGGCGCCCACCATGGTGAAGGTCAGGCTGTGCGGACGGATCGCCTCGCGGCCGAAGCCGATGCGCTTGCCGAACAGGAAGGCACCCACCAGCCAGCCATGGCAGCGTTGATGTGCACCACGGTGCCGCCGGCGAAGTCGAGCGCACCCTTCTGGAACAGCCAGCCTGACTTGGCCGTTGCAGCCGTACCCGCGGCGGCGTCGGCGTAGGCATCCGGACCCGGCCAGAACCAGACCATGTGGGCCATCGGAATGTAGGCAAAGGTGAACCACAGCACCACGAACACCAGTACGGCCGAGAACTTGGCGCGCTCGGCGAAGGCGCCGATGATCAGGCTGCAGGTGATGCAGGCAAAGGCGCACTGGAACGCGAAGTAGCCCAGTTCCGGCACGACCACGCCCTTGCTGAAGGTGGCGGCCACGGCATCGACCGTCAGCCCCTTCATGAAGAGCCTGTCAGTGCCGCCGAAGAAGGCGTTGCCCTCGGTGAAGGCGAAGCTGTAACCATAGATTGCCCACAGCAGCGCGACCAGCGAGAAGATCACCAGGCACTGCATGAGCACCGACAGCATGTTCTTGGAGCGGACCAGGCCGCCATAGAACAGTGCCAGGCCGGGCAGCGTCATGAGGATCACGAAGGCCGTGCTGACGAGCAGCCAGGCGGTGTCGCCCTTGTTGGGCACGGGCGCGCCGGTGCGCAGCCGCATCGGCCGGCGCAGCAG
>LRMT01000292.1 GCA_001725945.1 Cupriavidus sp. UYMMa02A
CCAGGCCGCGCGCGCGCGCCACGGCCGCCGCGTCAGGCCAACCCCCTGCCGCCCATCACGTTCCCGGAGGCGCTGCCCGTATCGGCGCGCCGCGACGAGATTGCCGCCGCGCTGCAGGCCAATCAGGTCGTCATCGTGTCCGGCGAGACCGGCTCGGGCAAGACCACGCAGCTCCCGAAGATCTGCCTGTCGATCGGGCGCGGGCCCGGCCGCGAAGGCGGCGGGCTGATCGGCCACACCCAGCCGCGGCGTATTGCCGCCACCTCGACGGCCAAGCGCATTGCGCAGGAACTCGGTTCGCCAGTGGGCGAGCACGTGGGCTACCAGGTGCGCTTCAACGATGCGCTGTCGGCCGGCGCCTCGGTCAAGCTGATGACCGACGGCATCCTGCTCGCGGAAACGCAGAACGATCCGCTGCTGCGTGCGTACGACACGATCATCATCGACGAGGCGCACGAACGCAGCCTGAACATCGACTTTCTGATCGGTTACCTGAAGCAGATCCTGCCGAAGCGCCCCGACCTGAAGGTCATCATCACGTCGCCACGATCGACGCGCAGCGCTTTGCCACGCATTTCGCGGCCAACGGCAAGCCGGCCCCGGTGATCGAGGTGAGCGGCCGGCTGTACCCGGTGGAAATCCGCTACCGGCCGATCCGGCAGGACGCGCCCGCCGACGGCCCGCCGAAGAGCGCCCAGGCCCGCGAGCGCGACCTGTACGACGCATCGTCGATGCCGTGGACGAACTCTCCCGTCTCGGTCCCGGCGACGTGCTGGTATTCCTGCCGGGCGAGCGCGAGATCCGCGAGACCGCCGAGGCGCTGCGCAAGCATCATCCGCCGCACACGGAAATCCTGCCGCTGTTCGCGCGCCTGTCGGTGCAGGAGCAGGAGCGCGTGTTCAAGCCATCGACGCGCGCCGCATCGTGCTGGCCACCAACGTCGCCGAGACGTCGCTGACGGTGCCGGGCATCCGCTATGTGGTGGATACCGGGCTCGCGCGCGTCAAGCGCTATTCCTACCGCAACAAGGTCGAGCAGCTTCAGATCGAGTCGATTTCGCAGGCCGCGGCCAACCAGCGCGCCGGCCGCTGCGGGCGGGTCGCCGACGGGGTTTGCATCCGGCTCTATGAGGAATCGGATTTCCTCGGCCGCGTGCGCTTTACCGATCCGGAGATCCTGCGTTCCTCGCTGGCCGCCGTGATCCTGCGCATGAAGGCGCTGCGGCTGACGGAGATCGAGTCGTTCCCGTTCATCGAACCGCCGCTGGGCCGGGCGGTTGCGGATGGCTACCAGCTGCTGCAGGAACTCGGTGCGGTCGATGATGCCAACCAGCTCACCGGCACCGGGCGGCAGCTCGCCAAGCTGCCGCTGGACCCGCGCGTGGCGCGCATGATCCTGGCCGCCCGCGAGCACCACTGCCTGCGCGAGGTGCTGGTGATCGCCAGCGCGCTGTCGGTGCAGGATCCGCGCGAGCGTCCGCAGGAGGCGCAGGAGGCGGCCGACCAGGCGCACCGCAAGTTCATGGACGAGAAGTCGGAGTTCCTGGGCTGGGTCAAGCTCTGGAAATGGTTCGAAGAGGCCGTCGCGCACAAGAAGTCGAACAAGCAACTGCAGGACCAGTGCCGTGCGAGCTTCCTGTCGCATGTGCGGCTGCGCGAGTGGCGTGACGTGCATTCGCAGCTCCTGACCACGGTGACCGAGCAAGGCTGGCGCCTGAACGACAGCGAGCCGACCTTCGAGCAACTGCACAAGGCGCTGCTGACCGGCCTGCTCGGCAATGTCGGCTGCCGGATCGAGGACAGCGACGGCAAGGGCCGCGAGTACCTCGGCGCGCGCGGCATCAAGTTCCACTTGTGGCCAGGCTCGCTGATCGCGCGCAAGGTCGGGCGCTGGCTCATGGCGGCCGAGCTGGTCGAGACCAGCCGGCTGTTTGCGCGCACCCTCGCGCGCATCGAGCCGGAGTGGCTGGAGCAGGTTGGCCGCCACCTGCTCAAGGTGAGCTGGAGCGATCCGCACTGGGAAAAGAAGGCGGGGCAGGTGCTGGCGCTGGAGCGCGCCACGCTGTATGGGCTCGTGGTGTACCAGCACCGGCGTGTGCACTATGGGCCGATGAACCCGAAGGAAGCGCGCGAAATCTTTATCCGCCGCGCGTTGGTCGAGGGCGAGTTCGACACGCGCCTGCCGTTCTATGCGCACAACCAGCGGCTGGTGCGCGAGATCGAAAATCTCGAACACAAGTCGCGCCGCCAGGACGTGCTGGTCGATGACGAACTGATCTACGCGTTCTACGACCGCGCGATTCCGGCGGACATCTGCCAGCAGACCACGTTCGAACAGTGGTATCAGGCCGAAAGCGCGAAGGACCGCAAGCTGCTTTACCTCAACCGAGAGGAGCTGATGCGGCATGAGGCCGCCGGCATCACCACGGACCTGTTCCCGAGGCCATGTCCGTGGCCGGCGTCGACATGAGCCTGACCTACCACTTCGAGCCCGGCAGCCACCGCGACGGCGTCACGCTGGCCGTACCGCTTTACGCGCTCAACCAGGTACGCCCGGAACGCACCGAATGGCTGGTGCCGGGCATGATCAAGGAAAAGGTCCATCTGCTGCTGAAGTCGCTGCCGCAGAAGCTGCGCCGCCATTGCGTGCCGCTGCCGGAGTACGCCGCCTCGTTCCTGGCGCGGCACCCGTTCGGCGAAGGCGAACTGACTGACGTGCTGATCGCCGATATCCGCGAGCAGACCGGCACGGTCGTGCGGCGTGCCGATTTCAAGCCGGAAACGCTGTCCGCGCACCATTTCATGAACTTCAAGGTGGTCGACGAGCACGGCCGCCAGCTCGACATGGGACGCAATCTTGCGCAGCTACGCGCCGAGCTTGGCGGCCAGGCGCAGCAGTCGTTCCAGAGCATTGCCGCGCGCGACGTGCCGGCGGCCGAAGCCGGGCAGTACGAGGGTTTGACGTCGTGGTCGTTCGGTGAGCTCCCCGAGCTTTTGGAAATCCGCAAGGGCAGTCAGACGCTGTTCGGCTACCCGGCACTGGTGGACAAGGGCACGCATTGCGACGTCGAGGTCTTCGAGATCCGCAGGAAGCCGAGCGCATCCACCAGGCGGGGCTGCGCCGGCTGTTCGCGCTGCAGTTGCGCGAGCAGGTCAAGTTCATCGAAAAGAACATTCCCGGCCTGCAGCAGATGGCCATGCAGTACATGACCCTGGGCACGCAGGAGATGCTGCGCGAACAGATCGTGCTGCTGGCGCTCGAGCGCGCCTGCCTGCAGGCGCCGCTGCCGCGCAACGACGCCGAATTCACTGCGCGCAAGGAAGAGGGCCGCGCGAGGCTGTCGCTGCTCGCGCAGGAGATCGCGCGGCTGGCGGGCACCATCCTGGCCGAGTACGCCGGGTTGCCACGCAAGCTGTTGCAGGCCAAGCCTTTCGGCACCGCCTATGCCGACATGGAAGCGCAGCTTGGCCGTCTGATGGGCAAGCAGTTCATCATCGACACGCCATACGCGCAGCTCGTGCATTTCCCGCGCTATCTGAAGGGCATTGCCATGCGCGTGGACAAGCTCAAGGGTGATCCGGGACGGGACACGCAGCGAACCCAGGAGATGATGCCGCTGCTGCAGCAATGGCAACGCGCGGAAAAGCAGTTGCGCACGCAGGGCAAAGGGGGTGCCGACGCCCGGCTGGATGAATTCCGCTGGATGCTGGAAGAACTTCGTATCGCCTTGTTTGCCCAGGAGCTGCGTACCCCGGTGCGATGTCGGTCAAGCGCTTGCAGAAGGTTTGGGAGGCAATGCAGCGCTGAGTCATTGTCTTGCCAAGCGAATCGGACAAGAAAAGCGCAGGGATGTGTAACTAATTGTGAAAGACTTGTTCATGATCAGTTTGGCGGTCATCGTGGCGCGGGTCCTAAACGTTAGAATGTGCGATTCCGCCCTTGGACTGACTGGACTTATGCTCGTGTTGCGTCGTGTTGTTGCTGGTGTGTTGACGGTTGGCTCCCTGGCCATGGGGGTGATGGCGTCGCCCGCCTCGGCGGAAGTCGTCGTGGTGCTCAATTCAGGTGATGCAACCGTCACGCTGATCGACAAGGACACGCAGAAGGTGCTCGAGACCTTCCCGGTCGGCAAGGAGCCCCACCACCTGATCGCCACGCCGGACGACAAGTCCCTGATCGTGGCGAATGCCGTGGGCAATGACCTGGTCTTCCTCGATCCGGTCACCGGCAAGGTTCAGCAGCGCGTGCCGAATGTCGACGATCCATACCAGATCGGCTTTTCGCCGGACCAGAAGTGGTTCATCGCCACCGGCAACCGGCTGGACCGCGTCGACCTCTACCGCTGGGACGGCAAGCGCTGAAAATGGCCAAGCAGTTTCCGCTCGCCAGGACGCCGAGCCATATCGCCTATACCGCCGACAGCCGCATCGCGTTCATCACGCTGCAGGACTCCAACGAAGTGGTCGCCATCGACCTGGTCACGCAGAACGTGATGTGGCGCATGGACGCGGGCTCGGCCCCGGCGGGCATCTGGGTCACGCCGGACCAGCGCTACCTGCTGGTCGGCATGACGGGCGCTGACTATGTCGCCGTCATCGACTGGCGTACACGGACCATCGTGAAGCAGATCCAGACCGGCAAGGGTGCGCACAACTTCCGCGCGGTGGGCGACAAGCGCCACCTGTTCCTGAGCAACCGCGTATCGGGCACCATCAGCATCATCGACCAGCAGACGCTGACCAAGGTGGGCGAGATCACGGGCCTGCCGCCGGGACCGGACGATATGGAGCTGACCGCCGACGGCAAGACGCTGTGGGTGACGTTCCGCTGGGCACGCGCGGTCGGCCTGATCGATGTGGCCAACCGCAAGCTGGTGAAGACCATCCGCGTGGGCCGTTCGCCCCACGGCATCTATTTCCGCACCCGGGCGCCGCTTTACTGACGCTGACAGGGCGGGGGAAGGATCATGCGCAAGTCCGTCACGTCTCGCTTGAAATGCCTGCTGGCCACCCTGGCGGCGACTGCCATGCCGCTGGGCGGCCTGCATGCCGCCGACGCTGCGGCGGCTGCGGGCCAGTCCTGCCGCGCAGGCACGCTGTACCTGACATTCGACACGGGCAGCATGAGTCAGGCCCAGCTGATTGCCGATACGCTGCGCCGCCACCATATCAAGGCCACGTTCTTCCTCGCCAACGAGCCCACCATCAACAAGGACAGCTCGCTTGACGCCGGTTGGGCGCCTTACTGGAAGGCACTGGCGGCGGACGGTCATGCGTTCGGCACGCATACCTACGATCACGTCTACCTGCGCAGCGTGCGCGACGGCAAGGTGACCATGCGCCCGCAGTTCGGCGCCGAGGCCGGCAAGGACGTCACCATGGACGCCAACGGCTTTTGCCGTGAGCTGCAACGCAGTGCGCAGGCGCTGCGCGGCATGACGGGCGTCGACATGGTGCCGCTGTGGCGCGCCCCCGGTGGCCGCACCGCGCCGCAAACGCTACAGTGGGCAGAACAATGCGGGTTCAGGCACGTGGGCTGGGCACCGGCCGGTTTTCTCGGCGATGAATTGTCGTCGGAGCGCTACCCGAACCAGGCACTGCTCGCCCGCGCATTGCGCGACCTGCGCGACGGCGACATCGCATGGCGCACCTTGGCATCTGGTCGCGCAAGGATCCGTGGGCGCCTGGCGTGCTCGAGCCGCTGATCACCGGGCTGGAGCGCAAGGGCTTCTGCTTTGCCACGCTGCGCGAACACCCGGCGTACCGGGACTGGATTGCCGCGGCCAGGCAGGGTTCGCACAAGGAGGGCAGGCGCTGATGTGGGAGTCGCTCAACGGCTGGATCGCGCAGGTTGAAGGCGCGCTGTTCCAGGGCGTGGTGCTGCCGCTGGTCTACAACCTGGGATTCGGCGGCTATGCGGAAGACGCGTTCACCGGCACCGAGTGGCTGCTGGTGGGGCTGGTGCAGATTGTCGTGATGGTACTGATCCTGGGGCCGCTGGAGAAGCTGCGCCCGGTCGAAACCGTCACGGATCGGGCCGGCATCCGCACGGATATCTTCTATACGCTGATCCATCGGCTCGGAATGTTCCGGCTGGCGATGTTCTTCGTGCTGGCACCGCTGACCGATGCGCTGGAAGGGCACCTGCGGCTGTTCGGCTGGCAGCGCATGAACGTGGAAGACTGGTGGCCCGGCGTGACGTCGGTTCCGCTGGTCAGCTTCTTCATCTACCTGCTGTTGTTCGACCTGCTCGACTACTGGTACCACCGGCTGTCGCACACCTACCGCTGGTGGTGGTGCCTGCACGCGGTGCACCACAGCCAGCGCCAGATGACGCTGTGGAGCGACAACCGCAATCATCTGCTCGACGACATGCTGCGCGATCTCGTGTTCGCAGTCGTCGCCATTGCCGTGGGCGTGGAGCCGTCGCAGTACGTGCTGCTGGTGGCGCTGTCTCAACTGCTGCAAAGCCTCCAGCATGCCAACCTGCGCCTGCATTTCGGCGCACTGGGCGAGCGCCTGCTGGTCTCGCCGCGCTTTCACCGTACGCACCACGCAGTGGGGCTCGGACACGAGGCGCCCGGGCGCGACGCGCCTTGGCGGCTGCAACTATGGCGTGATCTTCCCCTGGTGGGACATGCTGTTTGGCACGGCTGTCTTCACGCCGGGCTATCATCCGACCGGCATCCGTGACCAGATGCCGCCGCCGACCGGCAAAGGCCGCGATTATGGTGCGGGGCTGCTGGCCCAGCAGTGGTACGGCATCAAGCGCCTGCTGCGCCTGGCCTGAACCGACACGCCGCGATGCCCGCGGCGTATGCTAGTGTTCCGGTGCGCGTGCATTTACCGGCGCATTGCACTGTTCCATTCCGACATCCTGCATGAACGATATTTTTCGCTCGTTTGGCCGCGCCCTTGTGAGCCAGTTGCATCCGCGCATGCTGATGCTGACCGTCCTGCCTTTCCTGCTTGCCACGGCATTGTGGGGCGGCCTGCTCTGGTGGGGCTGGGACCCGATCATGGGCGCGACACGGTCGTTCCTCGAGGCTTCGGTGCTGACAAGCTGGATCTACAGCGCGCTGGACTGGTTCGGCCTGCACGCGATGCACGCCGTGGTGGCGCCGCTGTTCGTGGCGGCGCTCGCGGTGCCGCTGGTGATCGCATCAATGCTGCTGTTCATCAGCCTGTTTTCGGTGCCGGCCGTGGTGCGCCATCTCGAGCGCAGCTACCCGGACCTGGCCAAGGAGCGCGGCGGGAGCATCCTCGGCAGCGTATTGCAGTCGCTCGGCAGCACGGTGGTGTTCCTGCTGCTCGTGCTGGTGACGTTGCCGCTGTGGCTGGTGCCGCCGTTCTTTGCGCTGATCCCGCCCGTTCTGTGGGGCTGGCTCACCTATCGCGTCATGACCTATGACGCGCTGGCCGACCATGCGTCGGCCGAGGAGCGCAAGGCGCTCATGCGGCGCCATCGCACCCCGCTGCTGGTGATCGGCGTTGCCGTCGGTCTGCTCGGCTCGGCGCCGACGCTGCTGTGGGTGTCGTCGGCCGCGGTCATTTTCCTGTTTCCGTTCGTGCTCGCAGGCACCCTGTGGCTGTACGTGCTGATCTTCATTTTCTCGGCGCTGTGGTTCGGCCATTTTGCCTGCGCGCGCTCGCGCAACTACGTGCGAACGGGCCTCGGCCGTGCCACCGCCATCGGCGCGGCCGGTGACATCATTGATCTGGCGCCGTCGGACGTGCGCCGCATTGAACATTCCTGAAGCGGGGGCACCATGGGTTTCGGCCTGATCGTCATTGGCGACGAAATACTTTCCGGACGCGCGAGGACAAGCACCTGCGCCGCACCATCGAACTGCTGGGCGCGCGCGGACTGACGCTGGACTGGGCCCAGTACATCGGCGATGACCGCGCACGCATCACGGCCACGCTGCGCCGCACGCTGGCAGGCCCGGACGTGGTGTTCTGCACGGGCGGTATCGGCGCGACGCCGGACGACCACACGCGCCAGTGCGTGGCCGCCGCGCTTGGCGTGCAGCTGGCGCTGCATCCCGAAGCGCGCGAACTGATCGCGCTGCGCATTGCCGAAACCGCGCAGGGCGACCCGATCAAGGGCGATCTCAACCTGCCCGAGAACCAGCATCGCTTCAAGATGGGCGAGTTTCCCGAAGGCGCGCGCATCATCCCGAACAGCTACAACCGGATTCCCGGCTTCTCGGTGGCCGAGCACCATTTCATGCCCGGGTTTCCGGTCATGGCATGGCCGATGATGGAGTGGGTGCTGGACCACGACTATGCCCACCTGTTCCATCAGCTGGCCAGCAGGAGCGCGCGTTCTATGTATTCGAGGCGCCGGAATCGACGCTGACGCCGCTGATGGAGCGGGTCGAGGCGGCCTTCCCGGGCATCCGGGTATTCAGCCTGCCGTCGGTCGGCGATGCGCAGCGCGGCGAGAGCTTTGCGCGGCGCCATATCGATCTCGGCGTGAAGGGCGCAGCGGAACAAGTTGCGCCGGCCTATGCCATGCTGCTTGAGGGCGTGCGCGGCATGGGCTTCGAAACCGTGGAGCAGGCGGGATCAGACACCGCCAGCTGAGCCGGACCGATCCGGCAAGCGCTTCAGGCGCCGTGCCAGGGCAGGCCGCGCACGCACCAGCCTTCGACAGTCTTGCGGTGGTGGTTGTCGTCGCGGTTGCCCTCGAAGCCTTCCAGCACATCCATGGCGTACTGGTAGCCGGCTTCGGTGGCGACACGGGCGGCGTGCTTGGAACGTGCGGCGCTGCGGCACAGGAACAGCACCGGCGCGTCGGCCGGCACGCGTGCCTTCAGCTCTTCCACGAAGCGTGCGTTCTGCGCGCCGCCGGGATAGGACATCCACTCGACGTGGGCGAACTGGGCATCGGGCAAGTCGACGCCGCCCACCCAGTCGAGCTCGGCTTGCGTGCGCACATCGACGAGCACGGCCGACGGATCGCTCTGCAGCAGCGCGAATGCCTCCACGGGCGACAGTGCGCCGAAATAGGGAAGCTGGTTCTGTTGCTGGCGCTGTTGCGCAGCCTTGAGGAGTTCGTCTCGGGTGGTCATCGGGGTGACAAAATTGATAGATGAAATGGCGGACTGCCAGACCGCTATTCTATAGCGCGGCTTGGCATTGGCCACGGTTGGCTGCTGGGCGGTATTGCTGGGTGCGACGATGGAAGCGTAGTCCGGCTGTGCCTTTGCGGTGCGATGTGATCATATTTGGTGCAAACGCACTAATACGGTGCTTTAGCTTGATACGTGCACCGTTATGGTGTTCTATGGATGGGGCGCCGGCCCCGGATGTTGTAGCGTCGACATCACGTTGGCGGCCTTCGTTACCAGCCCCTCCGCTCGCGATACGCCGGGATGGTGCGCGGGCCTGGAATGGCCCTTTTTTTGGGGGCAGGCGCAATGGGACCGGGGTTTTCTTGGCATGCTTTCTGCTAACATTCCTCGTCCTTTTCAGGGTGAGGAATCGCGCGGGCACTGTGGCTGTGAGCCGCAGCACTTCGCAGGAGCGCGATGACCGGCCCAAGAATGGCTTTCTAGACTTCAGCCGAATTTCAGGAGATTGGCATGGCCCAAAGCGTTGCAGATGTGATGAAGCTTGTGAAGGAAAACGACGTCAAGTTCGTCGATTTCCGCTTCACGGATACCAAAGGCAAGGAGCAACACGTTTCGGTGCCGACCTCGCACTTCGATGACGACAAGTTCGAAAGCGGCCATGCCTTCGACGGTTCGTCCATCGCCGGCTGGAAGGGTATCGAAGCTTCGGACATGCTGCTGATGCCGGATTCGAACACCGCCTTCATCGACCCGTTCTACGAAGAGCCCACGCTGGTGCTGACCTGCGACGTGGTCGAGCCGTCGGACGGCAAGGGCTATGACCGCGACCCGCGTTCGATCGCCAAGCGCGCTGAAGCCTACCTGAAGAGCACCGGCCTGGGCGACACCGCCTTCTTCGGTCCGGAACCCGAGTTCTTCATTTTCGACGGCGTCACCTGGAACGTCGACATGCAAGGCTGCTTCGTGAAGGTCCATTCCGAAGAAGCCCCGTGGTCGTCGGGCAAGGAATTCGAGCACGGCAACTCGGGCCACCGCCCGGGCAAGAAGGGCGGCTACTTCCCGGTCGCCCCGATCGACACGTTCCAGGACATGCGTTCGGAAATGTGCCTGATCCTGGAATCGCTGGGCATCCCGGTTGAAGTCCACCACCACGAAGTGGCTGGCCAGGGCCAGAATGAAATCGGCACCCGCTTCAGCACGCTGGTGCAGCGCGCCGACTGGACCCAGCTGCAGAAGTACGTGATTCAGAACGTTGCCCACACCTACGGCAAGACCGCCACCTTCATGCCGAAGCCGATCGTTGGCGACAATGGCTCGGGCATGCACGTGCACCAATCGGTCTGGAAGGACGGTCAGAACCTGTTCGCGGGCAACGGCTACGCCGGCCTGTCGGAATTCGCCCTGTACTACATCGGTGGCATTATCAAGCACGCTCGCGCGCTGAACGCCATCACCAACCCGGGCACGAATTCGTACAAGCGCCTGGTGCCGGGCTTTGAAGCTCCGGTCAAGCTGGCCTACTCGGCCCGCAACCGTTCGGCTTCGATCCGCATCCCGTACGTCGCCAACCCGAAGGGCCGCCGCATCGAGACCCGCTTCCCGGATCCGCTGATGAACCCGTACCTGGGCTTCTCGGCACTGCTGATGGCTGGTCTGGACGGCGTGATGAACAAGATCCACCCGGGCGAAGCTGCCGACAAGAACCTGTACGACCTGCCGCCGGAAGAGGATGCAAAGATCCCGACCGTCTGCAACAGCCTCGACCAGTCGCTGGAATACCTCGACAACGACCGTGAGTTCCTGACCCGCGGCGGCGTGTTCTCCAACTCCATGCTCGACGCCTACATCGAGCTGAAGATGGAAGAAGTCACCCGCTTCCGCATGACCACTCATCCGATCGAATTCGAAATGTATTACTCGCTGTAAGCGAGTTGTTGCCCGGCGATGACGACAGGTTGTGGTCGGGCAACAAATGCACCAGCAAGGGGCGGCTTTGGCTGTCCCTTTTTCTTTTGATGGCTAGAATGGGGCTTTCGGTTCAACCCAACCGCTGATGTTCATGAACGCGTTTCCGCCCGTGGGCCGGCTGGCCAAGCTGCTGCACCAATCCCGTGTCCGACTCCCCATTGTGGTGTCTGCCACACTACTGGCGGCGTGCGCGTGGAGCCAGCTTGCACAAGCGCAATCCTCCGACGTCTATGTCTGTGCCGGTCCCAATGGCGTGCCGGAATATCGCAACGGCAGCGCCGGCAAGGGATGCAAGCGGCTGAACCTGCCCGATGTGGTGTCCGTGCCGGGCGGGCGCACGGCGGCGCCGGCAAAGGCAGCGACAGCGGCCACCACCGGTTTTCCGCGCGTGGACAATGCCACGCAGAAGAGCCGTGACAGCGAGCGGCGCAACGTGCTGGAGCAGGAACTGCAGGCGGAGGATGCGAAGCTCGCCACGCTGCGGGCCGAATACAACAACGGCCAGCCCGAGCGGCAGGGCAACGAACGGAACTATCAGAAATATCTCGATCGCACGGCAGCGCTGCGCGATGACATCGCCCGCAGCGAGGCCAATGCGGCGTCATTGCGCCGCGAGCTTTCCAACCTGAAGGACTAGTCTTATGCGTCGCCTGATTCGCAGCGTGTCGCGCAGGAGCGGCGGTGCCGAAGGCTCCCGCGGCGACGCTGCCGGCCAGACTGAACCAGTCAATGGCCCGGACAGCGGTCAGGTGTTGCCGCTGGGCGCGGTAGCCCTGCATTCCGGCCTCGATGTCGTGGCCAATCCCGTGCTGCTGGTCAGGCAACCGGGCTTGCGCGTGGTCTATGCCAATCCGGCCGCCGAAGCGACTTTCGCGGTGTCGCGCAAGGCCATGGTCGAGCTGTCGCTGCCCGACCTGTTCGGGCAATCCGAAGAGCTGCAGGCGATGATCGACACGGTAATCACGCGCCAGTTCGACGTGCGGCGGCAGGACCTGGTGCTGCGCCCGCCATTGCAGGAGGCGATCCACGCGCATGTGGTCATCGGCGCGCTGGAGGCATTCGGCGATACGGTATTGGTAGAGGTTCTTCTCAATGAGCAGAAGGTGCGCAGCGACCGCGAAGAGCGCATCCTCGACCTGACGGCCGCCAACAAGGAGCTGATCCGCAACCTGGCGCATGAGATCAAGAATCCGCTGGGCGGCATCCGCGGCGCCGCGCAGCTGCTGGAGTTCGAGCTGCCCGAGCGGGCACTGCGCGAGTACACCCAGGTCATCATCAAGGAGTCGGACCGGCTGCAGACGCTGGTGGACCGGCTGCTGGAGCCGCACCGCCACCCGCATATCGTGTCGAGCCTGAATATCCACGAAGTGCTGGAGCGCGTGCGCTCGGTCGTGCTGGCGGAGTTTCCCAATGGCCTCGACATCGTGCGCGACTACGATGCCAGCCTGCCCGAGTTGCGCGGCGACATGGAGCAGCTGATCCAGGCTGTGCTGAACATCGTCCACAACGCCGCACAGGCGCTGGCCGAGCGCATCGCGCGTGGGGATGCGCAGATCATCTTGCGCACGCGGGTCGCGCGCCAGGTCACGATCGCCAAGCGGCTGTTCAAGCTGGCATTGGACTTGCATGTGATCGACAACGGCCCGGGGATTCCCGATGACATTCGCGAGCGCATCTTCTATCCACTGGTTTCGGGTAGGGATGGCGGCAGCGGTCTCGGTCTCACACTCGCTCAAACCTTCGTGCAGCAGCACGAGGGTTTGATCGAATGCGAGAGCAGGCCGGGCTGTACCGACTTCCGCATCCTGCTGCCGCTGCACTAGCTGTCCCGCCGGCATCCGCGATGGAGCGTTGCACTTGCCGCCAGGCGGGCATGCGGAGGACCAAATGACACCGAGCAGACAAGCGACGCACATGAAGCCGATCTGGATAGTCGACGACGATCAATCAATCCGCTGGGTACTTGAAAAGGCCCTGGCCCGTGAAAGCCTGCTCTCCCGCAGCTTTACCAATGTCCGCGACGCGCTCGCGGCGCTGGAAGACGATGTCCCGCAGGTCCTGATTTCGGATATCCGCATGCCCGGCGGCTCGGGCCTGGACCTGCTGCAGGCCATCAAGGCCAAGCACCCGGGGCTGCCCGTCATCATCATGACGGCCTACTCGGATCTCGACAGTGCCGTGGCGGCATTCCAGGGTGGGGCTTTCGAATACCTGGCCAAGCCCTTCGATGTCGACAAGGCGTCGAACTGATCCGCCGCGCGCTGGAAGAAAGCCTGCGCGAAGAAGAAATGGAGGACCGGCTCGTCGACGCGCCGGAAATCCTGGGTCAGGCCCCTGCGATGCAGGATGTGTTTCGGGCGATTGGGCGGCTGTCGCAATCGAACGTGACGGTGATGATCACGGGCGAGTCCGGCACCGGCAAGGAACTGGTGGCACAGGCCCTGCACAAGCACAGCCCGCGTGCGAACGGCCCGTTCATCGCGTTGAACACGGCCGCCATCCCGAAGGACCTGCTCGAATCCGAACTGTTCGGCCACGAGCGTGGCGCGTTCACCGGCGCCCAGACCATGCGCCGCGGGCGCTTCGAGCAGGCCGAGGGCGGCACGCTGTTCCTCGACGAAATCGGCGACATGCCGTTCGACCTGCAGACGCGATTGCTGCGCGTGCTGTCCGACGGGAATTTCTACCGGGTGGGCGGGCACAATCCGCTGCGCGCCAATGTGCGCGTGATTGCCGCCACGCACCAGAACCTCGAGCTACGCGTCAAGGAAGGGCTGTTCCGCGAGGACTTGTTCCACCGCCTGAACGTGATCCGGCTGCGCCTGCCGCCGCTGCGCGAACGGCCGGAGGACATCACGCTGCTCGCCCGGCATTTTCTGCAGAAGAGCGCGAAGGAACTGGGCGTGGAGCCCAAGCGTATGTCCGACGAGGCGCTGGCCTATGTCAGCACGCTGCCATTCCCGGGCAACGTGCGCCAGCTCGAGAACCTCTGCAACTGGCTGACCGTGATGGCGCCGGCGCAGACCATCGAGGTCAAGGACCTGCCGCGCGAAATGATCGGTACCGGCAGTGCCGAGAGCGCGCGGCCCGTACCACGCGCCGAGCCGCGGCAGCCGGCTGCCGAATTCGACGGCGGGCATGATCTTTCCGACTACGGCGGCCTCGCCATGCCGGTTGCAGAGGCGGAGACCATGACCACGGTCCGTCCGGTCACGGCATCCGCATCGGTGGCGGCCGGATGGGAACATCTGCTCGCCGGCGAGGCGCGCGCGATGCTGGAATCCGGACAGCCGGAAGTCATGGACGCGCTGACACGGCGCTTCGAAAAGGCCGTGCTGGAAGCGGCGCTGGGAGTGACGCGGGGCCGCCGCGTGGAAGCCGCCACGCGCCTCGGCATCGGGCGAATACCATCACGCGCAAGCTGCAGGAGCTGGGATTCGACTGAGTCAGGATCCTGGTTCCTGTCCGTGAAAAGGCCGGGTTCGCCCCGGCCTTTTCACTATCTGCGCGCCGCGAGCAATTGCGCGGCCATTTCGGCGAAGCCTTCGCCGCCGCTGGCCTCCGTGACGTAGGCTGGAGCCACCGGCAGTTGCGGCAGGATTTCGCGCACATTGGCCACGCCGACGGACAGCGGAAAATGCGCGAACATGCTCGCATCGTTGGCCGAGTCGCCGATGAACAGCCATTCGTCGCGCCGTGCGTCGACGTTCTCGCCGAGCAGTTCGGCCGCGCACAGCCGGCTCATGCTCAGCTTGTCGTGCTCGCCGAACCAGCCGTTGACGTGGATGGAGCTGACCGTCGCGGTCATGCCGGCGTCCTGCATGATCCGGACGATCTCAGCGACGGCGTCCGCCGGCAGCGGCGCCACGTCTTCCGCATGGTCGATGGCCAGGTCGGCGGCGTGCCAGGCCTGGTCGGAGGCGAGGGCGCTGCCGGGCACCTCGCGCCGGATGCGCTCGCCCAACTCGCGAATGCGTTCGAGGTTGCGGGTGCGGGTCGCGGCATCGTCAAGAAAGCGCGTCAGCAGCCGGCCATCTCGCAGATGGGAATAAACGCGCCGTTCTCGCCGATGATGGCGTCCACGGGCCAGAGCCGGACAAGGATCTCGGCCCATGCGATGCATCGGCCGGTGACCGGAATGACATGCAGGCCTGACTGGCTCAGTTGCTCCAGTGCGAGGCCCGCACATGCCGGCAGCCTGCCGCCCGTGGTCAGGGTGCCGTCGATGTCGGTAAGAATTCCGCGCACGCGGCGCAGGGCGTGGGAGGGCAGGTTTTGCAGTGCTTGCATGGGTCGGCATTGTACTGCCGCGCCCTGTCAGTCAATGCCCGCATCAATCGGCATTGCGCTGCAACATGCGGCCTACTGGTAATTCTGCTGAATTGCCCGGCGAGGTGCGACAGGCGTAACATGCCGGTGTCACAAAAAGCACATAAATTCGCTCTTACCTGATGTAGCGAAAAATCTGACCAGGAGAGACCCCTCATGTCCTTTTCCCGTAGTGTGCTGAAGATCGCCATGCTGGCCGCCCTTACCGGGGCTGGAAGTGCCCAGGCGGCGGTTGAAATCCAGTGGTGGCATTCGATGGAAGGCGCCTTGAACGACAAGGTGAATGCCATTGCCAGCCAATTCAATGCCAGCCAGTCCGACTACAAGATCGTGCCCGTCTACAAGGGTCAGTATGATGAGTCGCTGGCGGCCGGTATTGCTGCGTTCCGTTCAGGCAACGCGCCCGCCATCCTGCAGGTATTCGAAGTCGGCACGGCCACCATGATGAACGCCAAGGGCGCCATCAAGCCCGTGGCGGCGGTCATGAAGGACGCCGGCGAGAAGTTCGATCCCAAGGCGTACATTCCGGCGGTGGCTGGCTACTACACCTCGAGCAAGGGCGAGATGATGTCATTCCCGTTCAACAGCTCGACCACCGTGATGTACTACAGCAAGGATGCCTTCAAGAAGGCGGGGCTGGACCCTAACAAGCCGCCCGCGACCTGGCAGGAAGTGGCGACTGACTCGGCCAAGCTGAAGGCTGCCGGCGTTTCGTGCGGCTACACCACCGACTGGCAGTCGTGGGTACACCTTGAGAGTTTCTCGGCCTGGCACAACGTCCTCTTTGCCACGGAAAACAATGGCTTCGGGGGTCCGGGCGCGCGCCTGGCGTTCAACTCGCCGCTGCACGTCAAGCACATCGCCAATCTGCTCGATATGGCGCAGAAGGGCTACTTCGTGTACGGCGGCCGCAAGGACGAGCCGAAGGCCAAGTTCATTGCCGGGCAGTGCGCGATGCTGACAGGCTCGTCGGCGGCGCTTGCCAATATTCGCAAGAACGCCAAGTTTGATTTCACGGTGGCGCCGCTGCCGTATGAGCAGGGCGTACCGGGCGCGCCGCAGAACACGATCATCGGCGGTGCATCGCTGTGGGTGATGGGTGGCCGCAAGCCTGAGGAGTACAAGGGCGTGGCCAAGTTCTTCTCGTACCTGTCGCGCCCCGATGTCCAGGCCGACTGGCACCAGTCGACGGGCTACCTGCCGGTGACGGTGGCCGCCTATGAACTCACCAAGAAGTCCGGCTACTACGAAAGAACCCGGGCGCAGACGTTGCGGTCAAGCAGATGATCGTCAAGACCACGGATAAGTCGCGCGGCATCCGCCTGGGCAACTTTCCGCAAATCCGCAGCGTGATCGATGAAGAGCTCGAGGCAGTCTGGTCGGGCAAGAAGCAGCCCAAGGAGGCGCTGGATGCCGCCGTGGCGCGAGGCAACGAACTGCTGGAGCGTTTCCAGAAGACCGTGCGCGAGTAAGCTTCGCCAGTTCGTGTAGCGGGGTCAGGGCCAAGGCAGGCGCAACCGCGTCTGCCGGCCTTTGCCCGTTTTCATGCAAGGTGGCCCCGTGGCCGCCACGGCACGAGATGTCTTATGGAAAAACGGGTTGTCTTCCGCTCTTCGTGGCTGCCCTATCTGCTGGTGCTGCCACAGATGGCGGTCACGCTGATTTTTTTCTTTCTTCCTGCCGGGCAAGCGCTGTACCAGTCGGTGCTGCAGCAGGACGCCTTCGGCATCGATCTCCAGTTCGTCGGCCTGGATAATTTCCGGGCACTCGTGAATGACGGCGAATACCTGCACTCAATGCAGGTCACCGCAGTGTTCGCGGTGGGCGTGACGCTGCTGGGTCTGTCCGTGTCATTGCTGCTGGCCTACTTTGCCGACCGCGTGGTGCGCGGCGCAACGGGGTACAAGACGCTCCTGATCTGGCCTTATGCCGTGGCGCCGGCCGTGGCAGGGGTACTGTGGATGTTCCTCTTCAATCCCACGCTCGGCGTTGTGTCCTACGCCTTGCATGCCGCCGGGGTGAACTGGAATTTCCTGCTTAACTCCAATCAGGCCATGGTGCTGGTCGTGATCATCGCCGCATGGAAACAGGTCAGCTACAACTTCCTGTTCTTCCTGGCCGGCTTGCAGAGCATTCCCAAATCGCTGATCGAGGCGGCGGCGATCGATGGCGCCGGACCCTGGCGGCGCTTCTGGTCGATTGTGTTTCCGCTGCTGTCGCCGACCACTTTCTTCCTGATGGTGGTCAATGTGGTGTACGCCTTTTTCGACACCTTTGCGATCATCGATGCCGTGACGCATGGCGGGCCGGTGAATGCCACCAATACGCTGGTGTACAAGGTCTACCACGACGGATTCCGCGGACTCGATATCGGCGGCTCGGCTGCGCAGTCAGTGGTGCTGATGGGGGTCGTGATCGCGTTGACGGTCGTGCAGTTCCAGTATGTGGAACGCAAGGTGCAATACTAAAAGGCGGGCTGCAAGATGATGGTGGAACGACGACCTTTGCTCGATTTACTTTCGCATTTGATGCTGCTGCTTGGCGTGGGCATCGTGGCCTTTCCGGTCTATGTGACCTTTGTCGCCTCGACGCTGACTGCGGATGAAGTCTTGCAGGCCCCCATGACGTTGCTGCCCGGTGGCCACTTGCTGGAAAACTACCGGACGGTCCTGTTGGATGGTGTCGGCAATGCGGCATCGCCCGTGTCCACGATGATGAAGAACAGCCTCATCATGGCGCTGGGCATTGCGCTGGGCAAGATCGCAATCTCGATCATCTCCGCCTTTGCCATCGTCTATTTCCGCTTCCCGCTGCGCAAGACGTTCTTCTGGCTGATCTTCATTACGCTGATGCTGCCGGTCGAGGTTCGCATCCTGCCCACCTACAAGGTGGTGTCGGACCTCGGCATGCTGGACAGTTACTTCGGCCTGACGATTCCCATCATCGCCTCGGCCACGGCCACGTTCCTGTTCCGGCAGTTCTTCCTGACCATTCCCGATGAGTTGGCCGAGGCCGCGCGCATCGACGGGGCCGGACCGTTGCGCTTCTTCTGGGACGTGGTGCTGCCGCTGTCGCGCACCAGCATCGCCGCGCTGTTCGTGATCCAGTTCATCTATGGCTGGAATCAATACCTGTGGCCGCTGCTGATCACGACGCAGAAGTCGATGACGCCGGTAGTGGTGGGCGTGACGCAGATGATTTCACGCTCGGGCGATGCGGCAACGGACTGGAATCTCGTGATGGCAACCGTGATGCTGGCGATGATTCCTCCGGCGGTGGTCGTGGTGCTGATGCAGAAGTGGTTCGTCAAGGGGCTGGTCGAAACCGAGAAGTGAGCGCGTGACCCGGTGGAACCCGATTCGCGCCGGCTGTACAGGAACACACAATGGCAAAACTGTCGCTTCGCAATGTTCAGAAGACCTATGCCGGCAACGTCAAGGTCGTGCACGGTATCGACATGGAGATCGCCGATGGCGAGTTCATCGTCATCGTCGGGCCGTCTGGTTGTGGCAAGTCCACGCTGCTGCGCATGGTGGCGGGGCTGGAGACCATCACGGCCGGCGACATCCATATCGGCGAAAGGGTGGTCAACAACCTGGAGCCGGCCGAGCGCGACATCGCCATGGTGTTCCAGAACTACGCGCTGTACCCGCACATGAGCGTGTACGACAACATGGCATACGGCTTGAAGATCCGCGGCATGCCCAAGGCCGAAATCGAGCAGCGCGTCAGGCACGCGGCGGGCATCCTGGAGCTCGCGCCACTGCTGGGCCGCAAGCCCCGGCAACTTTCGGGCGGCCAGCGCCAGCGCGTGGCGATGGGCCGCGCCATCGTACGCGAACCATCGGTGTTCCTGTTCGATGAGCCGCTGTCGAACCTCGATGCCAAGCTGCGCGTGCAGATGCGCCTGGAACTCAAGGACCTGCATCGGCGCCTGGGCACCACCAGCCTGTACGTGACGCATGACCAGGTGGAGGCCATGACGCTGGCTGACCGCATGATGGTACTCAATGGCGGGCGCGTCGAGCAGATCGGCACGCCGCTGGAGGTCTATGCACGCCCGGCGAGCACCTTTGTCGCCGGTTTCATCGGTTCGCCGCCGATGAACCTGGTCCCGGTCGCGCGCAATGGCGAGTCGGCGGGGGCAGGCGGGCCGCAGATGCGTGTGGTGGGGAAGGGCGGCGATAGCCATGGCGCCACGCTCGGCCACCTGCCCATGGGGCTGCATCTGCCCGGCGAGGCGCTGCTGGGCCTGCGGCCGGAGCACATCGAGCCGTGTGCGGCCCATGAGGCGATCGCCGAAGTCGATGTGCGCGTGGTCGAGGCGCTGGGCGCGGACTCCTTCGCCTATGGATCGCTGGGTGGCCAGCCGATCGTCGTGAGGCTGGACAGCCATGCGCGCGTGCGCGCCGGAGACAAGCTGCCGGTGACCTCGACGGCGGATCATCTCCATTCTTCGACGCCCAGACGGGCAAGCGCATCGAGGCCTGAGCATGGTTGCACCGACATTCGCGCCCGTCACGGCAGCCAACTGGCCATACCCGCGCCACATTGCCCATCGCGGCGCCGGCAAGCTCGCGCCGGAGAATACGCTGGCCGCATTTCGACTCGGCGCCTCGTTCGGCTACCGGATGTTCGAGTTCGACGTGAAGCTGAGTGCGGACGGCAAGGCGGTGCTGATGCACGATGCCACGCTCGACCGGACGACCTCCGGGACAGGCGCGTCGACGCGCTGACGCTCGGCGAACTGGCGCAGCTCGATGCCGGCGCATGGCACAGCCCGGCGTACGCCGGCGAGGCGATACCGACGCTGGCCGCGCTTGCCCGCTACACGCAAGCCAATGGGCTGCTCTGCAATATCGAGATCAAGCCGGTCCCGGGCCGGGAAACGCAGACCGGCGCGGCCGTCGCGCTCGACGCGCGGGCCTTGTGGAGCGGCGCCGCGGTGCCGCCGCTGCTGTCGTCGTTCTCGGAGGAGGTGCTGGCCGCGGCGCGGCAGGCCGCTCCCGACCTGCCGCGGGCCCTGCTCGTGGATGTGCTGCCGCCTGATTGGCTGGCGCGGGCACAGGCGCTCGGCTGCATCGCACTGGATGCGAACTATCGCGTGCTCGATGCGAAGGTCATTGCCGCGGCGCACGACGCAGGCCTGAAGGTGCTCAGCTACACGGTGAACGACCCGGAACGGGCCGCGCAACTGCTCGGCTGGGGGCTGGACGGACTGATTACGGATGCGGTCGATGCCATTGTTCCTGCCGGATAATTGTTGCGGTTATGTTGTTTGTAACGCGAATTAATGCGAAGCGCAGTTCCACATCGCGAAAAGTCCACATTGCGAATAAGCAAACGTGCTATTCTTACCGCCGTGAAGACTTAGGTCCTTCCCCGCACAACTTGCCCTTTCGGGCCTTGTGATGGCCCTTTCACTCCGGCGCCCTCGTGGTGCCGTTTGTCCAAGGGCCGTCAGTTGGGCTCCCAAGAGTTGTTTGCGATCCGCTAACCGGTCAAGCCGTGTCGCGGAAGGTTGAATAACCCGCTGAACTCCGGCATTCCCGGAGAAAAGTGAGCGTCCCATGATGCAGCAGTATCAGAGCAATTCGTATCTCTTCGGCGGCAACGCCCCATACGTTGAAGAGCTGTACGAAGCCTATCTCCAGAACCCCAGCTCGGTTCCCGACAACTGGCGCGCGTATTTCGACGCGATGCAGAATGTCCCGGCTGTGGACGGTTCCAATACGCGTGACGTTCCGCACGCTCCAATCGTCGCCTCGTTCGCTGAGCGCGCCAAATCTGGCCCCATCAAGACCATCGTTGCCTCGGCCGACTCCGACATGGGCCGCAAGCGCGTCGCTGCCACCCAGCTGATCGCCGCCTACCGCAACATCGGTTCGCACTGGGCCGACCTGGACCCGCTCAAGCGCCAGGAGCGTCCGCCCCTGCCGGATCTGGACCCGGCTTTCTACGGCTTCTCCGAAGCGGATCTCGACATCGTCTTCAATGCCAGCAACACGTACTTCGGCAAGGAGTCGATGAGCCTGCGCGAGTTGCTGAACAACCTGCGCGAAACCTACTGCGGCACCATCGGCGCCGAATTCATGTACGTGAGCGACCAGGCGCAGAAGCGCTGGTGGCAGGAGCGCCTGGAATCCACGCGCTCGAAGCCGGTCTTCACGCTGGAAAAGAAGAAGCACATCCTCGACCGCCTGACGGCGGCCGAAGGCCTGGAGCGCTTCCTCCACACCAAGTACGTTGGCCAGAAGCGCTTCTCGCTGGAAGGTGGCGAAAGCTTCATCGCCGCGATGGACGAGCTGATCCAGGAAGCGGGCAGCAAGGGCGTGCAGGAAATCGTGATCGGCATGGCCCACCGCGGCCGCCTGAACGTGCTGGTCAATACGCTGGGCAAGATGCCGGCTGACCTGTTCGCCGAATTCGAAGGCAAGCACGTCGATGACCTGCCGGCCGGTGACGTCAAGTACCACAAGGGCTTCTCGAGCGATGTCTCGACCCAGGGTGGTCCGGTTCACCTGTCGCTCGCGTTCAACCCGTCGCACCTGGAAATCGTCAATCCGGTGGTCGAAGGCTCGGCCAAGGCGCGCCAGGAACGCCGCGGCGAAGTCGGCCACAAGGAAGTGCTGCCGGTGCAGGTGCACGGCGACGCGGCCTTTGCCGGCCAGGGCGTGGTCATGGAAACGCTGAACCTCGCGCAGACCCGCGGCTACGGCACGGGCGGCTCGATGCACATCGTGATCAACAACCAGATCGGCTTCACCACCTCCGATCCGCGCGACGCGCGTTCGACGCTGTACTGCACTGACGTGGTCAAGATGATCGAAGCGCCGGTTCTGCACGTGAACGGCGACGATCCCGAAGCCGTGGTGTACGCCATGCAGCTCGCCGTTGATTTCCGCATGGAATTCAACAAGGACGTCGTGGTCGACATCATCTGCTTCCGCAAGCTGGGCCACAACGAGCAGGACACTCCGGCCGTCACGCAGCCGCTGATGTACAAGAAGATCAGCCAGCACCCGGGCACGCGCAAGCTGTACGCGGACAAGCTGGTTGCCCAAGGCCTGGTAGCCGCCGACTTCGGCGACGAGAAGGTCAAGGAATACCGCGCCGCGATGGACGCCGGCAAGCACACCGCCGACCCCGTCCTGTCGAACTTCAAGAACAAGTTCGCCGTGGACTGGATGCCGTTCCTGAACCGCAAGTGGACCGATGCTGCCGACACTGCCGTGCCGGTCACCGAGCTGAAGCGCCTGGCCGAACGCATCACCACGACGCCTGAAACGCTGAAGCTGCACCCGCTGGTGGAGAAGGTCGTCAAGGATCGCGCCAACATGGGCCGTGGCGATCAGCCGCTGGACTGGGGCATGGGTGAGCACCTGGCCTTCGCTTCGCTGGTGTCGTCGGGCTATCCGGTGCGTATCACCGGCCAGGACGCCGGTCGCGGCACCTTCACGCACCGCCACGCCGTGCTGCACGACCAGAACCGTGAGCGCTGGGATGCCGGCAGCTACGTGCCGCTGCAGAACGTGTCGGAAAACCAGGCACCGTTCACGGTGATCGACTCGGTGCTGTCGGAAGAAGCCGTGCTCGGCTTCGAATACGGCTACTCGGCCGCGGAGCCGAACGCGATGGTGATCTGGGAAGCTCAGTTCGGCGACTTCGTCAACGGCGCCCAGGTGGTGATCGACCAGTTCATCTCGTCGGGTGAAGTAAAGTGGGGTCGCGCCTCGGGCCTGACCCTGATGCTGCCGCACGGCTACGAAGGCCAGGGTCCGGAACACAGCTCGGCGCGTATCGAGCGTTTCCTGCAGCTCTGCGCGGACCACAACATGCAGGTTTGCCAGCCGACCACGCCGGCACAGATCTTCCACCTGCTGCGTCGCCAGATGATCCGTCTGTTCCGCAAGCCGCTGGTGATCATGACGCCGAAGTCGCTGCTGCGTAACAAGGAAGCGGTCTCGCCGCTGTCCGACCTGGCCAAGGGTCACTTCGAAACGGTCATCCCCGACCACGAAGAACTGAACGCCAGCAAGGTCAAGCGCGTGATCATGTGCTCGGGCAAGGTCTACTACGACCTGGTCAATACGCGCAAGGAACGTGAGGCGAATGACGCTGCCATCATCCGTCTGGAACAGCTGTATCCGTTCCCGCACAAGGCAGTTGCTGCGGAGCTCAAGAAGTACCCGAACGCCACCGAAATCGTGTGGTGCCAGGACGAGCCGCAGAACCAGGGTGCCTGGTTCTTCGTGCAGCACTACATCATGGAAAACATGACGGATGGCCAGAAGCTCGGTTATGCCGGTCGTCCCGCTTCGCTTCGCCGGCAGTGGGCTACTACGCAAAGCACAACGAGCAACAGAAGGCGCTGCTGGACGCTGCTTTCGCCAAGCTCAAGGGCTTTGTCCTGACCAAGTAATTGTGGCAGCACGGCGGCGCTCGCAGGTGACCGCCGTGTTCTTTCCTGCCTGAAGAACAAAACGCATACATCGAGGAATTCAAAACCATGGCTATTGTTGACGTCAAGGTTCCGCAACTGTCCGAATCGGTCGCCGAAGCGACCATGCTGAACTGGAAGAAGAAGCCTGGCGAAGCTGTCGCCCAGGACGAGATCCTGATCGAGATCGAGACCGACAAGGTCGTGCTCGAAGTGCCGGCACCGTCGGCCGGCGTTCTGTCGCAGATCATCAAGAACGACGGCGACACCGTCGTGGCCGATGAGCTCATCGCCAAGATCGATACCGAAGCCACCGCTGGTGCCGCTGCCCCCGCAGCTGCCGCCCCGGCCCCGGCCCGCTGCTGCCCCGGCGCCCGCCAACGCCAGCCGCCTGCCTCCGGCCGCG
>LRMT01000293.1 GCA_001725945.1 Cupriavidus sp. UYMMa02A
CGCCCGCCCCCACCGAGCCGGCCGAATCCCGGGACTCCCCGGAATCCCAGCCTGCCGCCGAATCGCAGCCCGCCGCGGGCGCGCCCCAGACCGAGGCCGGCGAGCGCGGCGCGCCGGACCACCAGCAGTTTGTCGACTGGCTGCGCGCCGTTGCGCCATATATCCACACCTTCCGGGGAAAGACCTTCGTGATCGCCTTCGGCGGCGAACTGGTCAAGGCGGGCGCCTCAACGCGCTGGTCAACGACGTGGCGCTGCTGCACGCCATGGGCATGCAGATCGTGCTGGTGCACGGCTCGCAGCCGCAGGTGGAGGAGCAACTGGCCCTTCGCCATGTCGAGTCGCAGTTCGTCGACGGCGTACGCGTCACCGACAATGCCGCGCTCGAATGCGCCAAGGAGGCCTCTGGCGAGCTGCGCCTGGACATCGAGGCGTCGTTCAGCCAGGGTCTGCCGAACACGCCGATGGCTGGCGCCCAGCTGTCGGTAATCTCGGGCAACTTTGTCACGGCCCGGCCGGTAGGCATCGTCAACGGCGTCGACTACCAGCACACTGGCCTGGTGCGCAAGATCGACGGCGAATCGGTGCGCATGTCGCTGTCGCACGGCAAGATCGTGCTGTTCTCGCCGCTGGGTTTCTCGCCGACGGGGCAGGCCTTCAACCTGTCCATGGAAGACGTGGCCAGCGCCACAGCCACCACGCTCAAGGCCGACAAACTGATTTTCATCACCGAGGTACCGGGCGTGCTCGACGCGGTCGGCAAGTTGATGAAGGAATTGTCGCTGCGCACCGCCGTGGAGCGCCTGCAGAACAACCATCTGCCCCCCGACATCGGCAACTACCTGCAGCATCTCGTCAAGGCGCTCAAGGGCGGCGTGCCGCGCGCGCATCTGATCCCGTATTCGCTGGACGGCTCGGTGCTGCTGGAGCTGTTCCTGCATGATGGCGTCGGCACCATGATCTCCGACACGGACCTGGAAAGCCTGCGCGAAGCCACGCTCGACGACGTCGGCGGCATCCTGCAGCTGATCGCTCCGCTCGAGCAGGACGGCACCCTGGTTCCGCGCGGCCGTCACCTGATCGAGCGCGACATCGGCAATTTCTCGGTGATCGAGCACGATGGCGTGCTGTTCGGCTGCGCCGCACTGTACGACTATCCACGCGAGAACATGGGCGAGATGGCCTGCCTGACGGTGTCGTCCGAAGCACAGGGACCGGCGACGGCGAACGCCTGCTCAAGCGCATCGAACGCCGCGCCCGCGCGCTCGGCCTGGAGCGCCTGTTCGTGCTCACCACGCGTACCGAGCACTGGTTCCTCAAGCGCGGCTTTGTCCACGCCAACGTGGAGACCTGCCTGAAGACAAGCGCAAGCTCTACAACTGGCAGCGCAAGTCGATGGTGCTGATGAAAAAGCTGTAGGAAACGTAGGGGCAATGCCGTCATACGGCGGCGCCGCGCCCCGCTTGGCTACAATATCGGACCAGTCGTCCACTGAAACACAGAATACGGGAGCCTAGGACGCGCGGAATGCCGAACGCATGCCGCCCCGGCTTCCCGCCAACGCACACAAGGAGTCCCCATGGCCCGCATGGTCCAATGCATCAAGCTGAACAAGGAAGCCGAAGGGCTCGATTTCCCGCCCCTGCCCGGTGAACTTGGCAAGAAGATCTGGCAAAGCGTCTCGAAGGAAGCCTGGGCCGGCTGGCTCAAGCACCAGACCATGCTGATCAACGAGAACCGCCTGAACATGGCCGATGCACGTGCGCGCCAGTATCTGCTCAAGCAGACGGAGAAGTACTTCTTCGGCGAAGGCGCGGACGAGGCCGCGGGCTACGTACCGCCGCAGGCCTGATCGACCTGCACGGTTGAAGCAGAAAGGGGTGCCACCGGCACCCCTTTCTTGTTGGGTCTTGCGCCGCCGGCCGATCAGTAATCGGTGCGTTGCACGCCTTCACCGGTGCCGAGCAGCAGCACGTTCGCGCCACGCAGCGCGAACAGGCCCACCGTCACCACGCCGGGAATCTGGTTGATCGACTGCTCGAGCCCGCGCGGGTCGGTGATCTTCAGGCCAGTCACGTCAAGAATCACATTGCCGTTGTCGGTCTTGTAGATGCCGCCGTCCTTGTTCATGCGCAGGCGCGGCTGGCCGCCGATGGCAGCCAGCTGGCGCGCGACTGCCGCGCGTGCCATCGGAATCACTTCGACGGGCAACGGGAAGGCGCCCATCGTTTCCACGAGCTTGCTGCCATCCGCGATGCACACGAACCGGCCGGCCACCGAGGCGACGATTTTCTCGCGCGTGAGCGCGCCGCCGCCGCCCTTGATCATGGCGCCGCTGGCGTCGATTTCATCGGCGCCATCGACGTAGACGGGGATGTCATCGACTTCGTTCAGGTCCAGCACTTTGAAGCCATGCTGCTGCAAGCGGCGCGTCGAAGCCTCTGAGCTGGATACGGCACCCGCGAAGCGATCCTTGAACGCCGCCACGGCGTCAATGAAAAGATTGGCAGTCGAGCCGGTGCCAACGCCGAGCACAGCGCCTTCCGGGACTTCCTGCTTCACGTAGTCGGCCGCGGCTTGCGCCACCAGCGCCTTGAGTTCATCCTGAGTCATGACAACAGCCAGATGGCTTTGGGGAAGAAAACGCGTAGTGTAGCGGATTGCGATGACAGGTCTGCCCGCGACGGTACAATGCCCCGAACGCGCCGCGACACGGCGCCTTCCGCTTCAACATGACGACTGCAACGACTTACCCATCATGAACCAGCTCGAACAACTCAAGCAGTTCACCACGGTCGTGGCCGACACCGGCGACTTCCAGCTGATGAAGCAGTACACGCCCCAGGACGCCACCACCAATCCGTCCCTGATCCTCAAGGCGGTGCAGAAGCCCGAATACCGCGGGCTGCTGGAACAGGCCGTGCGCGACTACCACAACGAAGGCGGTGTCGATGCCGTGATGGACGGCGTGCTGATCGCGTTCGGCTGCGAGATCCTTGCCATCGTGCCGGGCCGCGTGTCGACGGAAGTCGATGCCCGGCTGTCGTTCAACACCGACGCGACCGTCGCAAAAGCGCGCCACCTGATCCGCCTGTACGAGCGGCGCGGCGTGGCGCGCGAGCGCGTGCTGATCAAGATCGCGTCGACGTGGGAAGGCATCCGCGCGGCGGAGATCCTGCAGCGCGAAGGCATCCGCTGCAACATGACGCTGCTGTTCTCGCTGGCGCAGGCAGTCGCGTGCGCCGAGGCCGGCGCGCAACTGATTTCGCCCTTCGTCGGACGCATCCTTGACTGGTACAAGAAGCAGGCCGGCGACCAGTGGGACGCTGCCGCCAATGCCGGCGACAACGACCCTGGCGTGCGTTCAGTGCGCCAGATTTACGACTACTACAAGAAGTTCGCTACGCCACCGAAGTGATGGGCGCCAGCTTCCGCAGCACCGGACAGATTCTTGCGCTGGCCGGCAGCGACCTGCTCACCATCAGCCCGGATCTGCTCGAACAGCTGGCCGGCACGGAAGGCGCGGTGGAGCGCAAGCTGTCAGTCGACCAGGCGCAGGCCGCAAACATTGCCCGCATCCCGGCCGATGAATCCGCATTCCGCTGGCACCTGAACGAAGACGCCATGGCGACCGAGAAGCTCGCCGAAGGCATCCGGCAGTTTGCCGCGGATGCAGTCAAGCTGGAAAAGCTGGTCGCGGAAATCGCCGGCTGACGCCGGCCGGGGCCGGAGCTCAGTCCGGTTCCGCCTCGGAGCCGGACTGTGGCCACAGCAGCGGCAGGCAGGCGCCTGCTGCCGCGGGCAGCACCACGTCGGCGGTCTGGTCCAGCGCCGATGGCTGGGGGTTCACCACGACGACACGCGCACCGTGGTCCCGGGCCAGCCCCGGCAGCGCGGCTGCCGGATATACCAGCCCCGAGGTCCCGACCACCAGGCACAGGTCGGCGTTCTCGGCGGCATGTTCGGCGCGAAAGCGCGCCACGCGCGGCAAATCCTCCCCGAACCACACCACGCCGGGGCGCATCAGCGCGCCACACAGGCTGCAGCGCGGCGGATCGCCGGGGATCGCCGTCGCCTCGTCGCAGCGCCCGCATCCGTTCAGCCATTATTGGCGAACAGGTTCCCGTGCAACTCGATCACATGTTCGCTGCCCGCGCGCTGGTGCAGCCCGTCCACATTCTGCGTGACCAGCGTCACCGGCTTCTGCGCGGCGAGTGCCACCAGCGCAAAGTGCGCCGGATTCGGCCGCGCAACCGCAACCAGTTCACGCCGATGCTGGTACCACTCCCAGACCAGCGCGGGCTGGCGGCGGTAAGCCTCTTCGCTTGCGAGCTCTTCGGGGTCGAACCGCGCCCAGAGTCCCGTCAGCGCATCGCGAAATGTCGGCACGCCCGATTCGGCGGAGATCCCCGCGCCAGTCAGCACGAATACGCTGCGCGCACGGGCGATCAGTTCCCTGGCCTCATCCAGGCCAGGCCACGGCGACGACGAGGGGGTCAGCGGATCGCCCCGCATGCCATCATCGCGGCAGTCGCCGCTGGCGCACGGCCTCGTACAGGCAGACGCCACTGGCCACCGACACGTTTAGGCTCTCGACACCGCCAAGCATCGGGATGCCGACCAGTTCGTCGCAGGTCTCGCGCGTCAGCCGGCGCATGCCCTCGCCCTCGGCTCCCATGACGATCGCCATCGGCCCCTTCAGGTCCACGTCGTAGAGCGTCTTCTCGGTGTCGTCGGCGGTGCCGACCACCCAGATGCCGCGCTCTTTCAGTTCGCGCAGCGTGCGGGCAAGATTGGTCACGGTGATATAGGGCACGGTCTCGGCCGCGCCGCTGGCCACCTTGGCCACGGTCGTATTCAGTCCGACACTGCGGTCCTTGGGCGCGATCACGGCGTGTGCGCCGGCACCGTCGGCCACGCGCAGGCAGGCGCCAAGATTATGGGGATCGGTGACGCCATCGAGCACCAGCAGCAACGGGGTGCCTTCAATGCCGTCGAGCAGTTCGTCGAGGTTCAGCGCAAGCGCCACGTCTTCGGCACGCGCCACCACGCCCTGGTGGCGGTCGGTGCCGGCCATGCCGCGCAGGCGCTCGGCGTCCACCGGATGCAGGCGCACGCCCAGCCCCTCGGCCAGGCGGATGAAGTCCTGCATGCGGCGGTCGCGGCGCGAAGCCTCGACATAGACATCGGTGACGCCCTTGGCGTCCTGGCGCAAGCGCGCGGTCACGGCGTGAAAGCCGATCAGAAGTTTTTGTTTAGCCATGGCGCGATTGTACTCGCCCTGCCCGGCACGCCATCAGGCATTCGCGCGCCGCTCGGCGCGCGCCGGACACCGACATGTCGGCGCCCGGGCGGCTCAGGTCGAGCGCTTGCGCGGCGGACGCGAGGTCTTGCCAGCCGTCTTGGCCGCGCGCGTCTTCGAAGCCGGCTTGCGCGACTTGTCCAGATGGGCGGGCTTGGGCTTGGCGGCATGCCTGGCCGGCTTGCCGCCGGTCTTGATGTGCGGCGGCAGCGGCGTGATCACGGCTTCGAACACCGGCTGCTCCTCGATCACGCGGTCCAGCGTCTCGTCGAACGATTCCTCCGGCTTGGAGGTCCCGCCGAGCAAGGCCGCCAGTTGCCGGCCCTTCTTGCGCGCCGGCACCGCATGCGCAGCCGCACGCGCGGCGGCTCACCCGCGCCGGTACGGGCACGCAGGTCTTGGCCGACGGCTCCTGCACCAGGCGGAAGTCGATCTTGCGTGCGTCGAGATCCACGCGCGACACCTGCACGCGTACGCGGTCGGTCAGGCGATAGCGGATGCCGGTGCGCTCGCCGCGCAGTTCGTTGCGGGCTTCGTCGTACTGGAAGTAGTCGCTGCCGAGTTCGGTGACATGCACGAGGCCTTCCACGTACAGCTCGTCGAGCTGTACGAAGATGCCGAACGAGGTCACGGAGCTGACGGTGCCGGCATAGTCGCTGCCCAGCTTGTCGCGCATGAAGTAGCACTTGAGCCAGGCCTCGACATCGCGCGAGGCCTCGTCGGCACGGCGCTCGTTGGCCGAGCAATGCAGGCCCAGTTCGTCCCACACGGCTTCGTTACGCCGGGCACGCGCCGCGGTCAGTTCCGCCTTCTGCTCGGCGTCCTTTGCCTGCAAGCGGCGCGCCTTGGGCGAGATCGCGGTGTTGAACTCGGTGCCCGGTGCAAACGCTGGCTGGTACTTGGTGTGTGCCAGGATGGCCTTGATCGCGCGGTGCACCAGCAAATCCGGGTAGCGGCGGATCGGGCTGGTGAAGTGCGCGTAAGCCTCGTACGCCAAGCCGAAGTGGCCGATATTGTCGGGGCTGTAGACCGCCTGCTGCATCGAGCGCAGCAGCATGGTCTGCAGCATCGGCGCATCGGGCCGCGACTTGATCTTGTCCATCACCTCGCGTAGTCGGACGCCTGCGGCTTGTCGCCGCCGCCGAGCGACAGGCCCGAAGTCTTCAGGAACTCGCGCAGGTTCTTGAGCTTTTCCTCGCTCGGGCCCGCATGGATACGGTACAGCGCGGGGTGCTTGAAGCGCTCAAGGAAGTCGGCCGCGCAGACGTTCGCCGTCAGCATGCATTCCTCGATCAGGCGGTGCGCGTCGTTGCGCGTGCGCGGCAGGATCTGCTCGATCTTGCCCTGCGCATTGCAGACGATGTACGTCTCGGTGGTGTCGAAATCGATCGCGCCGCGCGCACGCCGCGCCTTCAGCAGGACCTGGAACAGCTCGTACAGGTTCTGCAGGTGCGGCACGAGCTCGGCGCGCTTGTGCGCCTCCGGCCCCTTGGTATTCGACAGGACCGACCAGACTTCGTTGTAGGTCAACCGTGCCGCGGAGTGCATGACGGCCGGATAGAACTGGTAACCCTTCAGTTCGCCCTTGGCCGTGATCACCGCGTCGCACACCATGCACAGGCGATCGACCTGCGGATTGAGCGAGCACAGGCCGTTGGACAGCTTCTCCGGCAGCATGGGAATCACGCGGCGCGGGAAATACACCGACGTGGCGCGATCGAGCGCGTCGGTATCGAGCGCCGTGCCCGGCCGCACATAGTGCGACACGTCGGCAATCGCCACGACCAGGCGCCAGCCTTGGTGCGGCCGAGCTTCACGGGCTCGCAGTAGACCGCGTCGTCGAAGTCGCGCGCGTCTTCGCCGTCGATGGTGACGAGCGGCACATCGCGCAGGTCGATGCGGTGGTCGAGGTCGGCCTGCCGCACTTCATCGGGCAGCGCCGTGGCTTCCTTGGCCGCGGCATGCGAAAACTCATGCGGCACGCCGTATTTGCGCACCGCGATCTCGATCTCCATGCCGGGGTCATCGATATCGCCGAGCACTTCCACGACACGCCCCACCGGCTGCACATAGCGGTCCGGGTATTCGATCAGCTCGACGCTGACCACCTGGCCCACGCGTGCCTTGCCCTGCGCCTTGGGCGGAATCAGGATGTCCTGGCTGATGCGTTTGTCCTCGGGCGCACGACCAGCACACCGCCTTCGCTGAGAAGACGGCCAATCACGTAACGATTGGCACGTTCGAGGATCTCGACGATCTGCCCTTCCGGACGGCCGCGTCGGTCGTAGCCGATCACGCGCACCTGGGCGCGGTCGTTGTGCATGGCTTTCTGCAATTCGCGCTCGGGCAGGAAAATATCGTCCTCGCCATCGTCGCGGATCAGGAAGCCGAAGCCATCGCGGTGCCCCTGCACGCGACCGATGACGAAATTCGGTTGATGGGCCAGTTCATAGCGGCCCTTGCGGTTCAGCTCGATCTGCCCGTCGCGTTCCATCGCGGCCAGGCGTTCTGGAATCCGTCATGCTCCTTGCGCGTGACAGACAGAGCCTTGGCGATATCGCCGGCCGACTGGGGCGACCCCGATGTTCTCAGTACGCCGAGGATTTCTTCCCGGCTAGGGATCGGATAGTTGTTTTGATTCAATTTTTTCTGAAAACTATTTGACAAATTCCGGCGCTCTCTATAATGAGCGCTTCGGTTGTTTCGACACCTGCCCAGGTGGCGGAATTGGTAGACGCACTAGGTTCAGGTCCTAGCGGTGGCAACACTGTGGAGGTTCGAGTCCTCTCCTGGGCACCAGATCAGCGAGAAACCCGCAGCGCTTTCAAAGCCTGCGGGTTTTTGTTTTCCGCCCTCGCCTTGCAGATCTGATCCGGCAACTTGCACTCCTCGATTTGCAGCGATTCACAGCTGCATTCCATTCATTGATTTGCGGCAGTCATTATGGACCACTGCGAGCCAGTGTATCAGTTTCAGTGGCGATTCCGGCATTCTGCAGCCACCTTTACGACACAAAATCGCGACAATCGCCATGAAGCCGCGCTTGGGCGCCCGAGTCGTTGGCCGGCGAATTGACAAGCCGATCGATCTGTAACTATCATGGTTTCACATTGAATCTCCACCATGACTACCAGCAGCCGGTTCGCCGTCGCCGTCCATATCCTCACCTTGCTGGCACGCCGGCGAGCCCGTGCCGTCATCGCTGATCGCTGGCAGCGTCGGAACCAATCCGGCACTGATCCGGCGGCTGATCGGACAGCTTGCCGACGCCGGACTGGTCAGCAGCACCATGGGCAGCACTGGCGGTTCCACGCTGGCCCGCCCGGCCGGCGCATCACCCTGCTGGACGTATTCCGCGCGGTCGAAACCACTGCGCTGATCACCCTGCATCAGAGCGCGCCGAATCCGGCATGCATGGTTGGCAGGGAAATCACGGGGGCGTTGCGGCAGGTGGCCGACCGGGCCCAGTCGGCCATGGACAATGCCCTGGCCGAGATCACGATTGCCGGCATGCTCGCGACGTGGAGCGCGCCAGCCAGCGCCGCAAGCGCTGATTTTTTACCCCGATATGTAACTACTTCAGTTTCATATCCCGACAACTGAAACAAGGAGCAAGCATGAATATCGCCATCATCGGAGCCACCGGCCGCGTGGGAACGCGCCTGATCGATGAAGCACTGCGCCGCGGCCACCGCGTGACCGCGCTGGCCCGCAGCGCTACCGGTCTGCCTGCGCGAGAAGGCTTGGCCAGGCGCGACGTCGACGCGACCGACAGCGCGGCACTCACCGCCGCGCTGACCGGACATGATGTGGTCATCAGCACGGCCCGGTTCGCGCAGCTGCAGGCACCGCAGGTTGTCGCGCCCGTCAAGGCCGCTGGCGTGCCGCGCCTGCTCGTGGTCGGCGGCGCGGGCAGCCTGTTCGTGGCGCCCGGCACGCAGCTTGTCGATACGCCGGGATTCCCGGACGCGTACAAGAGCGAAGCACTGGCTGGACGCGATTTCCTCGATGCACTGCGCGCGGAGCCGGATCTGGACTGGACGTTCCTGTCGCCGTCGGCGCTGTTCGAGCCAGGCGAGCGCACCGGCAAATACCGCGCGGGACAGGACGAATTGCTGGCGGATGCCACCGGCAAGAGCTGGATCTCGATGGAAGACTACGCCATCGCCATGCTCGACGAGATCGAAAAGCCGGCGCATCCGCGCCAGCGATTCACGGTCGGCTACTGAACACCGATCGTCAGCGCCACCCCCCGGGACGCGGGGGACGCTGTATTACGGTACAGGCGCGCGTCAGTCTTGCGTACCGTCGCGCTCTTCCTGCGAGCGCTTGCCGCGCTTGAGCCAGGCCGACAGGTTGTGCGGCCGCAGTGTGTCGTATTCCTCGAACGGCTGGTGGATCCACGGGTTCGACGGCAGGAACGTCACGTGATAGTCCGGCTTGACCTTGGAGCAGGCCTTGTACCACAGCACGGCGGAACGCACTTCCGTCACCGCTGGGTAGCGCTCCTTGAGATGGCGCCCCACGCGTTCGAGCGTCACGCCCGAATCGACAAGGTCGTCCACCAGCAGGATCCTGCCGGTCAGTTCGCCGCGCGTCATGGTGATGTACTGCGCAATATCGAGGTCACCCTGCTGCGTACCCGCCGCCTCGCGGTAGCTGCTGGTGGCAAGGATGGCCAGCGGTACGTCGAAAATGCGCGACATCTGGTCGCCCACGCGCAAGCCGCCGCGGGCCAAGCACAGGATCTTGTCGAACTTCCAGCCCGATTCATGCACGTTCAGCGACAGGCGTGCGACCAGGCGATGATACTCATCCCAGGACACCCACAGGTTCTCGTCGTCGTTCGTTGGCTGATTCATGATTTGCTCTTTCTGTCTTCGGGTCGTTGACCAATATAGTTCGCCGCTTGCGCGGGCCGATTGTTCTAGCTGGCCGCGGCGCTTTTGGCGCGCGGCCCTTGCCACGATGTACGCCGGATCAGGCCAGGTACGGGTGACGCAGCAGGATGGTTTCGTCGCGGTCCGGACCGGTCGAGATCATGTCGATCGGGATGCCGACCACCTCTTCCACGCGCTTCAGGTAAGTGCGGGCCGCCTCAGGCAGCGCATCCCACGACTTCACGCCGAGGTCGATTCGTTCCAGCCCGGGAATTCCTCGTAGACCGGTTCGCAGCGAGCGACCGCGTCGGAGCCGCGCGGCAGGATGTCCACGGTCTTGCCGTCGAGCGTGTAGCCGACGCACAGCATGAGGCTTTCCAGGCCGTCCAGCACGTCGAGCTTGGTCATGCACAGGCCCGACACGCCGTTGATCTGCACCGAGCGCTTGAGCGCGGCGGCATCGAGCCAGCCGGTGCGGCGCGGACGGCCGGTCACCGAGCCGAATTCCTTGCCCACGTTGGCCAGACGCACGCCGATGGGATCCTGGCGCACAGGGTTGTCGTTGTCGTACAGCTCGCTCGGGAACGGACCGGCGCCAACGCGCGTGCAGTATGCCTTGGTGATGCCCAGGATGTAGTTCAGGCGTCCCGGGCCCACGCCGGCGCCTGCGGCAGCCGCACCGGCCACGCAGTTGCTCGAGGTCACGAACGGATAGGTGCCGTGATCCACATCGAGCAGCGTGCCTTGCGCGCCTTCGAACATCAGGTTCCGCCGGCGGCATTGACCGCATACAGTTCGGCCGACACGTCAGCCACCATGGGCGCCAGGCGCGGGGCGAAGGCCAGTGCCTCGTCCAGGGTCTGCTGGAAGTCCACGGCTTCGGCGCCGAGGTACTTCGTCAGCATGAAATTATGGAAATCCAGGTTTTCGCGCAGGCGTTCGGCGAACTGCTGCGGATCGAACAGGTCCTGCACGCGCAGCGCGCGGCGCGCCACCTTGTCTTCGTAAGCCGGGCCGATGCCACGGCCGGTCGTGCCGATCTTCGCGGCACCGCGACGCGCTTCGCGCGCTTGTCGATGGCAACGTGGTACGGCAGGATCAGCGTCGCGGCTTCCGAAATGCGCAGGCGCTTCTGCACTTCCAGGCCAGCGGTCTCGAGCTCTTCGATTTCACGGAACAGGGCTTCGGGCGACAGCACCACACCGTTGCCGATGTAGCAGACCGTACCTTCACGCATGATTCCCGACGGGATCAGTCGCAGGATGGTCTTCTTGCCGCCGATGATCAGGGTATGGCCAGCGTTGTGGCCGCCCTGGAACCGCACCACGCCCTTAGCATGATCGGTAAGCCAATCGACGATTTTTCCCTTGCCTTCGTCACCCCACTGGGTGCCGATCACGACGACATTGCGTCCCTGGCCTACTGCGGATGCGGACATATTGCTTTGGTCAATAGGTTAAAAACGTATTCTACTCTCGTTGCCGGTCGATTCCCGCATTTTGGGCGACCTCGTGGCGCCGAGGCTTAGCGCGGCACGACGACCCAGCCTGCTTCCTGGCGCACGAGGTGCCGGTCGCAGTTGAATTCGTCGAGTTCGTTGGTGTGCCCGGGAAGCGACTGAATCACAATTTCCCCAGCTGCTCGCAGCGCCACGATGGCGGCACGAAGGGCCGGATCCGGGTCCCAGGGCGCGAAAACAGCCTGCGCGCGCACTTCGATGGGCGACAGCGACGCCACTTCGCGCAGGTCCAGCGAAAAACCAGTCGCCGGACGCGCGCGGCCAAAGGCTTCACCAACCTTGTCATAGCGGCCGCCACGCGCCACGTAGTTCGGCAGGCCCGCTACATAGGCCGTGAACATCACGCCGCTGTGATAGTGGTAGCCACGCAGGTCGGACAGATCAATATTGACGCTGGCGCCGCGCACCTGCGCCGCCAGCGCAGCCAGCTCGTCCAGCGCGCGGCCGATGGCCGGGCTTGCGGGAAGCGTGGCGCGGGCGCGGTCCAGCACCTCTACACCGCCATACAGCGTCGGCAGCGCCAGCAGCGCATCCCGCTCAGTCTGCGGCATGCCTTGCGTGATCTCGCGCAGCGCCGATACATCCTTGGTTTCCAGCGCGGCGAACAGCGCGTCTTCAATCCGGCGAATCGACGGCAGGCCGTCCAGCAGCGCCTCGAGGATGCCTGCATGGCACAGGTCGAGCCGGATCTCCGAGAGCCCCGCCGCCTGCAGCGCGGCAAGCATCAGTTCCTGGATCTCGACGTCGGCCTCCAGGCCCGCGTGGCCGTAGATCTCCGTGCCGACCTGGATCGGCTCGCGCGTCGCGTGGAACCCGGCCGGGCGCGCATGCAGGACGTTGCCCGCATAGCACAGGCGGGTCACGCCGGGGCGGTTCAGCAGGTGCGCATCAATACGTGCCACCTGCGGCGTGATATCGGCGCGCAGGCCCATCGTGCGGCCCGACAACTGGTCCACCAGCTTGAGCGTGCGCAGGTCCAGGTCATGGCCGGTACCGGTCAGCAGCGACTCGAGGTATTCCAGCATCGGCGGCATGACCAGCTCGTAGCCGTAGGTGCGGAACAGGTCCAGCATGCGGCGGCGCAATTCCTCGATCTTGCGGGCCTCCGACGGCAGGACGTCGGCAATGTTTTCTGGCAGCAGCCAATGGTTGGACATGATGAATCTCTTCTCTGTATGACACGTTTGCGGGCAGGCGAGGCCTGCACACCCGGCGAGTCCTGTATCCGGTATTGGCCGGCTCGCGTCCGCGCCGTCACTTCAGGCGCCGACCTCCAGCCGGACAAAACCCCGGCAAGCCGGGGTTTTGTCACCTCGCCACAAATTCAGCGATCTCGCTAGCGCCGCCCTCCGGATGCGCCGCTTGCGGCCGGCGCCGCTGCACCGCCGCTGGAGCGCATATAGCGGAAGAAGTCCGAATTCGGCTCCAGCACCATGATGTCGCGCTTGTCGCGGAAGGTATTGCGATAGGCCTCCATGCTGCGCCAGAACTGCGCGAACTGAGGATCTTTGCCGAATGCGTCGGCATAGATCTGCGAAGCCTTCGCATCGCCCTCGCCCTTGATCACCTGGGCATCACGGTAGGCTTCGGCCAGCACCACTTCACGCTGCCGGTCGGCATCGGCGCGAATCTTTTCACCTTCCGCGGCACCGGTGGAACGCAGCTCGTTGGCCACGCGCTTGCGCTCGGCTTCCATGCGGCGGTACACCGATTCGCTGATCGCCGGCAGCAGGTCCACGCGCTTGAGACGCACGTCGAGGATCTCGACGCCGACCGACTGCGCGTATTCCGACATGCCGGTACGAATGTTCTGCATGACCTGTTCGCGCTCGCCGGCGACCACGTCGGCCACCGTGCGCTTGCCGAATTCCTCGCGGGCCACGGAATCGATACGCTGGGTCATGCGGTCCTGCGCGCTGCGCACATTGCCGCCAAAGGCGACGTAGAACTTGCGCGGATCGGTGATGCGCCATTTGACGAACCAGTCCACCACCATGCTCTTCTTTTCCGCGGTCAGGAAGCGCTCGTTGGCGGCGACGTCAATGGTCTGCAGGCGGCGGTCCATGAACACCACATTCTGCAGCGGCGGCGGCAGCTTGAAGTGCAGGCCCGGCTCGCGCACGATCTGCTTGATTCCGCCGAACGCAAACACCACCGCGTACTGGCGCTGGTCCACGACGAACATCATGGAAGACGCCACGGCCAGCACGATGAAGGCGCCAATCGCAAAGGAAATCAGTCGGTTCATGACGGTCTCCTCAGCGCGAATCGCGGTCACGGTTGCGCAAGGACTCGCGCGACCGGTTGTCGCCGGACGAATCCTGCGAGGGTGCCGGCGCGCCGGCACCGCTGGCCGGCTGCGATGCCCCCTGCGTGCCGCGGCTGTCGGCCTGGCCCTGCGCCATCAGCTTGTCGAGCGGGAGATAAAGAAGGTTGCTGCCCTGGCGCGCATCCACGAGCACCTTGGTCGAGTTGGCGTAGATCTGCTGCATGGTTTCGATATAGATGCGGTCGCGCGTCACTTGCGGGGCCTTGGCATATTCGCCCTGCACCGAGCGGAAGCGTGAAGCGTCGCCCTGGGCCTGGGCCACCACGCGGGCACGATAGGCTTCGGACTCCTCCTTCAGCCGCGCAGCCGTACCCTTGGCGCGCGGAATCACGTCATTGGCGTAGGCCTGTCCTTCGCTGATCGCACGCTCGCGATCCTGGCTCGCCTTGTTCACGTCGTCGAACGCGGCCTGCACCTGCTCGGGCGGCTGCACGCTCTGCACGTTCACCGAGATGACGCGGATGCCGGTCTTGTATGCGGACAGGATCGACTGGATCGACTTGGCCAGTCCCTGCGCAATCTGCTCGCGGTTCTCGTAGAGCACCGCGTCCATCTTGTTGCGGCCGACGATCTCGCGCACCGAAGTCTCGGCGCCTGCGTCACCAGTTCTTCATCGCCACCGCGGTCGGTCTTGTTGAAGAACAGGAATTCGCTGGCATCCTGGATCGCGTACTGCACCGTGAAGCGGACGTCGATGATGTTCTCATCCTGCGTCAGCATGGACGAGTCCTTCAGGTTGCTGTCCTTGATGGACGTGGAACGCCCCACTTCGACCGAACGCACAGCCGACAGGTTGACGACCTCTGCCGATTGGATCGGCCAGGGCAGGCGCCAGTTGATGCCGGGGCCGGTCGAATACTTGAACTTGCCGAACTGCAGGATCACGGCCGTCTGGCCTTCCTGCACCATGAAGAAGCCGCTGGCCAGCCAGATGCCGACGATCGCCGCCGCGACGACGCCCACGCCCACGCCCGACCCCTTGCCGGGCGTGCGCGGGCCACCGAACCCCTGGTTGCCGCCGCCACCGTTTTCCTTGCGGCCCAGCAGCCCGTTCAGGCGCCGGTTGAAGTCGCGCCAGAGCTCGTCGAGGTCGGGCGGGCCGTCCTGCGGGCGCTGGTTCTGCTGACGGTTCCCGTCACGATCGTTCGCGCGGCTGTCCTTGTCCTCATCATCCTTGCCGTCGCGTCCCCAGCGGGGATCGTTCAGCGAGAAGATTGCGCGCAGGCGCTGCCATCCCGCACGCAGCGGAAATCGGCCGCCCGGGGTCAGGCTCGATTCAGGATTCCGGGAGAACTGGGGCATGAAGTGCACGGGTCCGGGGAAGTTTGTAACAGGGGGATTCTAGCAGTCATCTGCGCCACTTTTGGCCAAATCGCGCAATCCGGCCGGGATTCTCGCCGAAAAGGATCAGGACGGGCGGCGATCGTCGCGATCGTCGTGACGGTCGTCGCGCTCGTCCCATTCGAATTCGTCGTCGTCCCCGCGCGGGCCCTGTTCCGCCAGCCGGGGATCGAACGGTGCCGGCTCGGGCGGTCGGTTCGCCAGCCACTGCGCGACTTCAACGATGGACTGCCGCAGCGCGTCCAGCCCGATGCCCTCGCGCGCACTGAGAAACACCCGCGTAGGAACGCCGTCCTCGTCGCGTTCCACACGCGCGCCGTCCTCGAGCAATTCCGGTGCGGCGTCGATCTTGTTCATCACGACGATCTGCGGAATATCGGATGCTTCGATTTCCGCCAGCACGCGGTTGACCTGTTCAATCTGCTCATGCCGCACCGGGCTCGAAGCGTCGACGACATGCAGCAGCAGATCGGCATGCACGGTTTCGTCCAGCGTCGCGCGGAACGCTTCGACGAGCTGTGTCGGCAGGTCGCGGATGAAGCCGACCGTATCCGACAGCACCACATTGCCGAGCCCATCCAGGAACATCCGGCGCGAGGTGGTATCGAGCGTGGCGAAAAGCTGGTTGGCTGCGTACGCGCCAGCCTTGGTCAGCGCATTGAACAGCGTGGACTTCCCCGCGTTGGTATAGCCGACCAGCGAAATGCTCAGGGTGTCGTTGCGCGCGCGGGCACGGCGCTGCGTGCGGTGCTGCCGCTGCAGTCGTGCAAGGTCGGACTTGAGCCGCTTGGCCCGGTCGTCCAGCATGCGTCGGTCCAGTTCGAGCTGGCGTTCGCCGGGGCCGCCGCGCATGCCGATACCGCCCTTCTGCCGCTCCAGGTGGCTCCACGCACGAACCAGCCGCGACGCCTGGTACTGGACCTGCGCCAGTTCCACCTGCACCTTGCCCACATGGCTCTGCGCGCGCTGGGCAAAGATGTCCAGGATCAGGCCGGTACGGTCGATCACATGGCGCTGGAGAAAGCGCTCCAGGTTACGTTGCTGTGCCGGGCTCAGGGCATGGTTGAACACCACGATATCGGCATCCAGCGCATCGGCCGCTTCCCGGAGTTCCTCGGCCTTGCCCGAGCCAATGAACAGCGCCGGGTCCGGGCGCGAGCGTTTGCCGGTCAGCATATGCACCGGCATGGAGCCGGCGGTGGTGGTCAGCAGGGCAAGCTCGCTCAGGCTTTCCTGAAAATCGTGCTTGCCAAAATCCACGCCTACGAGGATGGCACGTGACGGTTCGGTATTTGAGGTAGCTCTGGGATCCAAGCGGGGTGCGCTGTGCGCGAAGGAAAACGGTTGGGGGAGACGACCGGACGTGGTCGGGTTCAGCCGGGCGGGAGCGGGCCCGCACAGGCACGCGCTCCCTTGCGCGATTGCGGGACCGGAACGGCTGGCAGCCAGTCCGGTTCGCCGCAAGCCGGCCGCGTGTGCGAGCCGGAGGCCGGCACCGGGGCAGCGCCAGGTGGCGTGGGCACGATGTCGGCAGGCAGAGGCCGCAAGCCGTTGCGGCCGGCAGGGAGATCAGGCCTCGGCGGAATCTTCCACGCGGAAATTGACCGCGCGAGCCGGGACGACGGTGGAAATTGCATGCTTGTAGACCATCTGCGTCACGGTGTTACGCAGCAGCACGACATACTGGTCGAACGATTCGATGTTGCCTTGCAGCTTGATGCCATTGACGAGGTAGATGGAAACCGGCACGTGCTCTTTGCGCAGCGCGTTCAGGAACGGGTCTTGTAGCAGTTGCCCTTTGTTGCTCATGGCACACTCCAAATTTATAGGTTTAGTGGTGAATAATGGGGACGGAAGCCCCCGGTTCAAGTCAATCGGCGCAAGCTCGCGCCAAAAAAGATCAAAAGCGGTACCAAAGCGGCATCAGTGAGCAGAGAACCCCTGCTAACGCAAATTTAGCCGCAGTTCCAAACGAACGCAAACGAAACCTTGCCTCGCCAGGCACCCGCCAGGAACTCAGTCTTTCGAGTCCGCATAAGGGTTTTGTTCGTGCGAAATTCAATGCGAAGAGGGGTGCCCTTCAGTTTGAACGCCGCGCGGTAGCGGTTCTCCAGGTAGCGCCGGTAGGTCTCGGAAACCGACGACAAGGCGTTGCCGTGGATCACGATGATCGGCGGGTTGGAACCACCCTGGTGCGCGTAGCGCAGCTTCGGCCGCGATACGCCGGCGCGCTTGGGCTGCTGGAATTCCACGGCCTCCTGCAGCACCCGCGTGAGCTGCGGCGTGGGCAGCTTGACCATCGCCGCGGCATACGCATCATCCACCGAACGCATCAGTGCACCAATGCCTGTGCGTTCGCGCGCAGACACGAAGTGGATATTGGCGAAACTCAGGAATTGCAGCTTGCGCTCGAGATCATGCTTGATGCGGTCGCGCGCATGGCCGTCCAGCCCGTCCCACTTGTTGACGCCGACCACGAGCGCCCGGCCAGACTCGACGATAAACCCGGCAATATGCGCGTCCTGGTCGGAAATATCCTGCTGCGCATCGAGCAGCAGGATCACGACGTTGGCATCGGCGATCGATTGCAGCGTCTTGACCACCGAGAATTTCTCGATCGCTTCGAACACCTTGCCCCGGCGCCGCAGGCCCGCCGTGTCGATCAGCGTGTACGGCTTGCCGCCGCGCTCGAACTCCACGTAGATGGCGTCGCGCGTGGTGCCGGGCATGTCGAACGCGATCACGCGTTCCTCGCCGATCAGGGTATTGACCAGCGTCGACTTTCCCACGTTGGGGCGACCGACGATGGCGATCTTCACGCCCTTGCCGCTGTCGTCCTCTTCCTCGGCCAGTTCCGGACGCTCCTGCACGGCCAGCTCCAGCGCCTCGTTCACGAGCTCGCGGACGCCGTCGCCGTGCGCTGCCGAAATCGCGTACGGGTCGCCCATGCCGAGCTCGTAGAAATCGGACGCGACCGAGGTGTACTTCATGCCCTCGGCCTTGTTGACCGCGAGCATGATGCGGCGGCCGGTCTTGCGCAGGTAGTCCGCAATGGCGCGGTCCTGCGGCGCCAGGCCCAGCCGGCCGTCGACAATGAAGATGACCACGTCGGCCTCGACCACGGCCTGCTTGGTCTGCTTGGCCATCTCGGCGACGATGCCTTCCTTGACCACCGGCTCAAAGCCACCGGTATCGATGGCAATGAACGGGCGATCACCGATACGACCCTCACCGTAGTGGCGGTCGCGCGTCAGGCCCGGCAGGTCCGCGACAAGGGCGTCGCGCGAGCGGGTCATGCGGTTGAATAGCGTCGACTTCCCTACGTTCGGGCGGCCGACAAGTGCAATAACTGGTTTCATGCAATAAACGGAAACGGGGGCCGGCACCTGCCGTCCCCCAGGAACTCCGGAGTCAGTTGATCCGACGGCGCTTCATGCAAAATATGCATGGCCAGCCGCTTCTCCTGTCGGGTGGAACGTGGCACCGGGGCCGGTCCCGTATTTCGCCGCACGACCAGGGATCATGCTACCGGAATTGGCGCCGCCCGTACCGACAGGTGTACGGAGCGGCTCTGCCTTATTGACTCACGACCGGCTCAGCCCGGCACGTAGCCGTAGATGTCGCCATCGCGGGTCTGGACGACCAGGGTCGCCCCAGCCACCACCGGCGCGGCGCTGATGGCGCTGCCATCGGTCTTCATGCGCGCCAGCACGGTGCCGTCCTCACGCGAGAGGAAATGCACATAGCCTTCGAAATCGCCCATCACCACCGAGCGGCCCAGCACCAGCGGCGCGCCAAGGCGGCGATAACGCAATTCGTTGTTCTTCCAGCGCTCGTTGCCGTTCTGGCGGTCGAACGCGAACACCACCGACTGTTCGTCGCTGGCATAGATCGCATTGTCGTCCTGCGCCAGGCCGGTCGGCGACGAGAAATCCTTGCCCCACTGCGGCTGGCCGTTAGCCAGTTCCAGGCAGGCCACGCGGCCCTGGAAGGTCGTCGCGCAAACCTGGCGACCGCTGACCATCGGCTGGCCGGTGACATCGTTCAGGCGCTCGATCTCGGAAACCCCCTTCGGATAGGACACCGCACTTTCCCAGCGCAGCACGCCGTTGCCCGGCGTCAGCACGCCGAGCTTGCCGCCCGGGAAGCCCATCACGATACCGTCGCCGGCAAACACCATGCCCATGGATGCTCGCAGGTTCAGCGGCGTCTGCGAACGCTGGTAGATCCAGCGCCGCTCGCCGGTCTGCGCGTCCAGCGCCAGCACCCGGGTATCGGTGGTGCGCACCACCACCAGGCCGTTGCCGACCAGCGGCGCCGACAGGACTTCACCGTTGACCTGCTTCTTCCAGATCTGCTTGCCGCTGGTGTCGAAGGCATAGACCACACCCTTCTCGCCCGCCACGGCCGTCACCGAGCCGTCGCTACCCGGACCGGTGGTGATGTCCACATCGGTCTTGGCCTTCCACAGCGTACGACCGGTCGCCCCGTCCAGCGCCATGATGGTGCCATTGTTGGCCGACACGTACACGTTGTTGCCGGCCGCCGTCGGCTGCAGCGCATATGGCCCGCTCTTGCCGACATCCGCCTTCCACGCCTGGCGCACGGACAGCGTCGCCGACACGGGCTTCAGTTCGGACGGCGGATGCTTGTTCTCCTTGCTGAACAGCGAGCAGCCACCCAGGGCCACAAGGCAGGCTCCGGCGACGAGCGCGCGGGCGATCCTGCGGCGGGATTCGCCTTGTTGTTCGGCACCGGAAAGCATTGACATCATAAGGTTCGGATCCTGAATTAGTTTGTGGCGGATGTCCTTCACGTGCAGCGTCGCAAGATCAGGCCGCGCCCAGGGCGTCGAGCTTGAACTGGATGATCTGGCGCATCGACTGATCGTCCGCGCCGAGCTTGTCCAGCGCCTTGCGGTAGGCAGCACGCGCATCGGCACGCTTGTCCTGCGCGGCAAGCAAATCGCCCTTGCGGTCGGCATACAGGGCCACGAACGGCGCCGGCGGCTCGTCCTTGAGCAGCGCCAGGCCCTGGTCGTAGGCCTTTTCGTCGAGCAGCACGCCAGCCAGGCGTACGCGGGCGATGTGCGCGTGCTCGCCGTCGCCATGGTCGATCGCCCACTGGAGCTGCGTCTTGGCGCCTGCAAGATCGCCCGCATCGTACAGCACCTTGGCTGCGACCAGCGCGCTCATCGGACCGTAGGCGGTCTTGCCGAATTTGTCCTCGAGGTCACCGGCGGCGCGCTTGACGCGTTCTGCATCGCGGCCTTCCGCGGCCTTGAGCACCTGGTCGTACAGCACGGCTGCCTCGGAGGCCTGCTTGCGCTCCCAGTACTTCCAGCCATTCCACGCGGCGAACGCCAGCAGGGCGGCAATCAGGACCCACGTCAGGGCATTGCCGTACTGACGCCACCAGGCCTCAGATTTTCAAGCTGTTCCTGCTCTTCCAGATCGTATGCCATGTCGAGGCACTCTTTTGCGTTTAGGTTGTGGTCAAAGGCCGCGTCGGGCGGCGTCGGCTTCCTGCTGAGCGGATCTTGCGGCGCGCCGCTGCCGCTGCGTTATTCGCTTGCGCCGACCATCGCGTCGATCAGGTAGTCGACCAGGCTTTCAGCCGGCACCTGCGCCTGCTGGCCACTGCCTTCGGCCTGCGCAGCCTGGCGAAGTTCCTTCACCTGCACGACGCCGGCGGCTACCTCATCCTCGCCGATGATCACGGCATACGCCGCGCCGCTCGCATCAGCACGCTTCATCTGCGACTTGAAGCTGCCGCTCTTGCCGTCGGGCGTGGCATGCAGCACCACGTCCAGACCGGCATCGCGCAGGCGCTCGGCGGCGACCGTGGCCTGCTGCTGCGCCGCTTCGCCCTGATGCACGAGATAGACGTCGCAACCGACCGCGTCAGGCACCAGACCTTCCTCGCGGATCAGCTCGATGATCCGCTCGATGCCCATGGCCCAGCCACAGGCCGGTGCCGCCTTGCCGCCCATCTGCGCGATCAGCGGGTCGTAGCGGCCGCCGCCGGCGATGGTGCCTGCGCGCCGAGCTTGTCGGTGATCCACTCGAATACCGTCAGGTTGTAGTAGTCCAGCCCACGTACGAGACGCGGGTTGATCTTGTACGGAATATTGTTGGCCTTGAGCAGGCGCTGCACGCCCTCGAAGTGCGCAAGCGATTCCTCGCCGAGGAAATCGATCAGCTTGGGCGCGTTGGCCGCCATCTCCTGCAGCGCCGGATTCTTCGTATCCAGCACGCGCAGCGGATTGGTGTACAGGCGGCGCTTGCCGTCCTCGTCCAGGATGTCCTGGAAGCCTTCGAGGTACTTGATCAGCTCTTCGCGGTGCGCGGCGCGCTCGTGCGCCTGGCCCAGCGAATTGATTTCCAGCCTGACGCCGACCAGGCCCAGGTCATCCCACAGGCGCTGGCACATCAGGATGATCTCGGCATCCACATCGGGGCCGGCAAAACCGAGCGCCTCGGCGCCGAGCTGGTGGAACTGGCGGTAGCGGCCGCGCTGCGGACGCTCGTGGCGGAACATCGGGCCGGTGTACCACAGGCGCTTGGGGCCGTCGTACAGCAGGTTGTGCTCGATGGTGGCGCGCACGGCCGCGGCGGTGCCTTCGGGGCGCAGCGTCAGTTGCTCACCGTTGAGCGAATCGGTGAAGGAGTACATCTCCTTCTCGACGATGTCCGTCACCTCGCCGATGCCGCGCACGAACAGCTGCGTGTGCTCGACGATCGGCGTGCGGATCTGCTGGTAGCCGTAGGCGCGCAGCATCGCGCGCGCGGCGTTCTCGAAATGCTCCCACAGCGGGGCATCGGCGGGCAGCATGTCGTTCATGCCCTTCACGCCCTGCAATGCCTTGGCGGGGCGTGCCTTGTCTTCTGCCTTGGCGCCGCTTTGCGCGGACGGATTCTCGTTTTGCGTCATTCTGTTGTTGTCTTGCTGGTGTGGCCCGGCCGGTCCGGCTCAGGCCACCGCTTGCTTCTCCGCCCGTGCAGCGCCCGGGCCGTAATGCGTGCGAACGTACTCATCGACGATCGCCTGGAATTCTTCCGCGATGCGCTCGCCGCGCAGCGTCTTCACCTTGACCCCGTCGACGAACACCGGCGCCGCCGGCGATTCGCCCGAGCCTGGCAGCGAAATGCCGATGTTCGCATGCTTGCTCTCGCCAGGGCCGTTGACGATGCAGCCCATCACGGCCACGTCCATCTCTTCGACGCCAGGATAAGCCGTCTTCCATTGCGGCATCTGCTCGCGCAGGTACGCCTGGATGCTTGCCGCCAGTTCCTGGAACGTGGTGCTGGTGGTGCGGCCGCAGCCCGGGCAGGCAATGACCATCGGCGTGAAGTTGCGCATGCCCATGGTCTGCAGGATTTCCTGCCCGACATAGACTTCCTTCTCGCGCGGCGCGCCGGGTTCCGGCGTCAGCGAAATGCGGATGGTGTCGCCGATGCCTTCCTGCAGCAGCACAGACAGCGCTGCCGTCGATGCCACGATCCCCTTGCTGCCCATGCCCGCCTCGGTCAGGCCGAGATGCAGCGCATAGTCGCAGCGGCGCGCCAGTTCGCGGTACACCGCGATCAGCTCCTGCACCTGCGACACCTTGCACGACAGGATGATCTGGCTGCCCGGCAGGCCGATTTCCTCGGCCTTCTTCGCCGAGTCGATCGCCGAGGTGATCAGCGCCTCGATCATCACGCTCTGCGCGGGCCAGGGTTCGGCCCGGCCGGCGTTTTCGTCCATGATGCGCGCGAGCAGATCCTGGTCCAGGCTGCCCCAGTTGACGCCGATGCGCACCGGCTTGTCGTACCGGCAGGCCATTTCGATCATCTGCGCGAACTGCGTGTCGCGCTTGGCGCCCTGCCCGACATTGCCGGGATTGATGCGGTACTTCGACAGCGCCTCGGCACAGGCCGGGTAGTCCTGCAGCAGCTTGTGGCCGTTGTAGTGGAAATCGCCCACCAGCGGCACGCTGACGCCCATCCGGTCGAGCTGCTCGCGGACGTGCGGCACGGCAGCGGCCGCCTCGGGCGTGTTGACGGTGATGCGCACGATCTCCGACCCCGCGCGCGCCAGTTCCTTGACCTGGATGGCCGTGCCGATGGCATCGACCGTGTCCGTGTTGGTCATCGACTGCACGCGCACTGGCGCGCCGCCGCCGATCGTGACGATGTTGTCGCCCCACGCGACGCGCGCCTGGCGCGTCTCGCGGCGCGGCAGCGAACCCGGCAGGACCGGGAGACAAAACTGTTCGTTCATAGCGTTACCACCTCGCAATGATGCACGGTGCCCGGCCGGCGTCAGGGCAGCGTCAGCCGCGCCACGTTGTTGCGGTTCGCCGCCTTCAGGTCGACCGGCGTGCCGTTGCGGCGCATCGATTCCACACCCTTCACGTTGCCGATGGTCACCTTGTACGGCGCCGTGCCGCCGCCGGCGACTTCCTGCCCGGCCTTGGCGGTACCGCCCAGGACCACCTTGCCGCTGCGGTCACGGATCTCGTACCAGGTATCGCCGGAGAACTTGATCTGCAGTTCGCCTTGCGCCGGGGCCGTCGCCGCAACAGTTGCCGAATTGGCGACCGGCGCGGCCGTGGCGGCTTGCGCGACCGGGGCAGGCACCGCGACATTGCTGGCGCTCGCGCGCCGGCGCGGCTGGCAGGCAATTCCTCGGACGGGGCCGGAGAGTCGGCGCCAGCCATGACGGGTGGCAGTGCAGCCGTCACGGTGCCAGGCTCGCCGCCCTGGGCCGCCACAGGCTCCTGCACTTCGGCTGGTGCGGCCTGCGCGACGCTGTTGCGCGCTGCCAGCCATTGTTTCATATGATCGAGCCCGAACCAGCCGCCGCCGGCCACGCCGGCAACCACCAGCGCCAGCCAGACCCAGCGCCCGCCGGCACCCTTGCTGCCGCGCGGGCCCCAAAGCGCCTGCGGTCATCGAACGCCTCGTTAAGGCCGCCTTCACGCTGGCGCGTGATTTCCGTGACCTGCACCGGGCGCGGATGAAAGCGCGCGAGCAAGCGTCCGCATCCACATGCAGCATGCGCGCGTAGGCGCGCATCACGCCCTTGGCAAAGGTGATATCGGGCAGCGAGTCGACATGCCCGCCCTCGATCGCGGCCAGCTTCGGCGCAGCGACCTTCAGGCGCGCGCTGACGTCCTCGACGGACATCCGTTGCGATTCCCGCGCCTGCGCCAGCAGCGCGCCGATCTCGCGCGCCACGGCTTCACGCTCTGCTTCGGTCGCGCCCCCGCCGACGTGTCCCGTCGATGCGGCCTGGCCTGCGGCGCGCTCTTGCTCAATCATCCCATGCTCCTTGTTCGTAGGCGCTCAACTCGCGCGAGTCGGGAAACGCTGGCGCAGTTGAGCCACCAGGCGCCTGCGCCGCCGCGTCGCCCTGACGGCGCGCAATGCGCGCACCCAGCCAGAGGGATTGCGCGCTTGCAAATTTGCTGTTGTTGACACGCTCGGCGTATTGCTGAGCCTGCTTCAGATCGCCGCGCCGGTAGTAGACCAGCGCCAGGTTGGTGTTGGCGACCGGATTGTTCCGGTCATAGCCGAGCGCCGCCTTCAGGTTCTTCTCGGCCTCCGCGCCGGAGCCATTGCGCAACTGGCACGCCCCGAGGCTGATCAGCGGCTTGGCAGGCCCGCCGGCTGAAGGCGCCGATACTGCGCGTTCGAGCATCGGGACTGCCTCGCCATACCGGCCTTCCTGGCACAGGAACCAGCCGTAGTTGTTGAGCAGGTCGCCGTCATTGTCACGCATCGAAACCGCGGTGCGGAAACTGTCGTCGGCCAGCGCCTTCTCGTTCATGGCCATGTAGATCAGCGCCCGCACATGGTAGGCATCGGCCATGCTGGGGTCAGCCGCAATCGCCTGCTTTACCTCGTCCAGTGCCACGGCATTCTGGCCGGCCTCAAGGTAATTGGTAGCGAGCTGCAGCCGGATGCCGGCGCGGCGCCTTGCATCGGTCTGGTCGGAAGCGGTCTGGAGATCCTGCGTGGGCGCGTGCGGCACCTGGCAGGCGGACAACATCAGCAGCCCCAGCAGGGCTGCAGCGATCAGACGGATCATGCAGGGCGAGCCTCCCCGGCTTGGCCAGTCGCGGCGACCGGCACCAAAGGCGTGATCTTGCCGAACTTGCCGCGCTCGGCAAGCCGGGTGCGATCCTTGACTTCCCCGGCAAGCTGGCCGCAAGCCGCGTCGATATCGTCGCCGCGCGTCTTGCGGATCGTGGTCACGATGCCAGCGTCCATCAATACCTGCGCAAAGCGCCGGATCTGATCATTGTTGGAGCGCTTCAGGCCCGATTCGGGGAAGGGGTTGAACGGGATCAGGTTGAACTTGCAAGGCACGTCGGCCACCAGCTTCAACAGCTCCCGTGCATGCTCGACGCCGTCGTTGACGCCGTCCAGCATGCAGTATTCGAAGGTAATGAAATCACGCGGCGCGAATTCGAGATAGCGGCGGCACGCCGCCATCAGTTCGGCCAGCGGGTACTTCTTGTTCAGCGGCACCAGTACGTCGCGCAGGGCGTCGTTCGACGCGTGCAGCGACACGGCCAGCGCCACCGGCAGGTCTTTCGACAGCCGGTCCATCATCGGCACCACGCCGGAAGTGGACAGCGTCACGCGGCGTCGCGAGAGGCCATACGCATTGTCATCGAGCATCAGCCGCATGGCCGGCACGACGGCATCGTAATTCAGCAGCGGTTCACCCATGCCCATCATCACCACATTGGAGATGACGCGGTCGTCCTTGGGCCCACGGCCAAGCTGCTCGCGCATGGCGAACTCCGCCATCCATAGCTGGCCGATGATCTCGCCCGTGGTCAGGTTGCGCGAGAAACCCTGCTTGCCGGTCGAGCAGAACCGGCAGTTGACGGCACATCCTGCCTGCGAGGAGACGCACAGCGTGCCGCGCGTTCCTCGGGGATGTACACCGTCTCCACCGCGTTGCCGTTGCCGACGTCGAGCAGCCACTTGCGCGTGCCGTCGCCCGACAGATGGTCGGTGATGACGGCTGGCGAGCGGATCTCGGCCCGCGTGGCGAGCTTTTCGCGCAACGACTTGGCGAGATCCGACATGGCGTCGAAACGGCTGGCACCGAAGTGGTGGATCCAGCGTTGCAGCTGCCGCGCACGAAACGGCTTCTCGCCGAGCTCGCCGCAATAGGCGGTGAGCGCGTCCGCATCCAGATCGAGCAGGTTGACGAGATCGTTCATGACGGCAAACTCAATTTCCGTGTCAGTCTAGTCGCGTGAAATCGACCAGACAATCAACGGGTGTAAACGTTCATGCCCGGGAAGAAGAAGGCAATTTCCACCGCGGCGGTTTCAGCAGCGTCCGAACCGTGCACGGCGTTGGCGTCGATGCTGTCGGCGAAGTCGGCGCGGATGGTGCCCTTGTCGGCCTTCTTCGGGTCCGTGGCGCCCATCAGGTCGCGGTTCTTGCCAATGGCGCCTTCACCTTCCAGCGCCTGGATCATGACCGGGCCGGAAACCATGAAGTCGACCAGGTCCTTGAAGAACGGGCGCTCCTTGTGAACTGCGTAGAACTGCTCGGCTTCGCCGCGCGACAGATGCACCATCTTGGCAGCATGATCTTCAGGCCGGCGGCCTCGAAACGGGCGTAGATCTGGCCGATAACGTTCTTGGCCACGGCATCCGGCTTGATAATCGACAGGGTGCGTTCGATCGCCATGAAAAACTCCGAAAAATGAAGGGGTTACAAATGGATTAACATGCGATTCTAGCACGAGACGATGACGGTTTCGAGTTTCGCCCCCTGCGCCACCGCCCGGGCCATGGGATGCGGCAAGACACCATCAGACATGCCTCAATTCGCATACTTCAATGGCCACACAATGCACGGAACGCAAGACATACAAAACCGTCAAACGTGAGCAACAAATCTGACCGCAACCGCACATAAGTGGATCATGTGACACTTTAATCCTCTTGCAATTCCGCCAAGGCGATGCCACATTGGCGATGCGTCGGCACCGGGTAGCCCCGGCGCCTCACCGTTTAGATACAGGAGTCACCATGGATAACAAGCTGAACACCTACGGTTTCGGCAATGCGTCGACGGTCAGTGACGTCGTCGTGCGCAATCGGGTCTTGCGTAACACTTACTGGCTGCTCGCCATTTCGATGATCCCGACCGTGCTTGGTGCGTGGATCGGCGTGACGACAGGCTTCAGCTTCATGGCGGGCAGCCCCGGCCTGTCGCTGATCCTGTTCCTCGGCATTGCATTCGCGTTTTTCTACGGCATCGAGAAGACCAAGAACAGCAGCATGGGCGTGGTCCTGCTGCTGGCCTTCACGTTCTTCATGGGCCTGATGCTCTCGCGCCTGATCGGCGCGGTGCTGCAGTTCTCGAACGGGCCGGCACTGATCATGTATGCCTTTGGCGGCACAGCGGCGGTATTCGGCGCCATGGCCACCATCGCCACGGTCAGCAAGCGCGACTTCTCGGGCCTCAGCAAATTCCTGTTCGTCGGCGTGATCCTGCTGATCCTGGCAAGCGTGGCCAATATCTGGCTGCAACTGCCGTCGCTGATGATCACGGTTTCTGTGATCGCGATCGGCATTTTCTCGGCGTACATCCTGTTCGATGTGCAGCGCGTGGTGAATGGCGGTGAAACCAACTACATCACCGCCACGCTGGCGATCTACCTCGACGTCTACAACGTGTTCACGAACCTGCTTGCCCTGCTCGGCATTTTCGGCGGCAGCCGCGACTGACGCAGCTTCACGCAGAACCGAACGCCGGCCACGTGGCCGGCGTTTTTCATTGCGGGGCCGGCGCTGCCGGCACGTTCAGGCGCGCTCGAACACGGCGATCGATTCCACGTGCGAGGTATGCGGGAACATGTTCACGCGCCCGCACCGGCCAGGCGATAGCCAGCCTCGTGCACGAGCAGGCCCGCGTCGCGCGCGAGCGTGGCCGGGCTGCACGACACGTAGACGATGCGGCGCGGCAGCACGTCGCTACCCTGCTGCGACAGCTCGGCCAGCGCCTTGCACACCGCCAGCGCGCCTTCGCGCGGCGGATCGACCAGCCAGCGGTCGAAACGGCCCAGCGCGGCGATGTCCTCGGCGGTGACCTCGAACAGATTGCGGCAGGCAAATTCCGTCTTGTGCGCGAGCCCGTTGTATCCGGCATTGGCCAGCGCCCGCGTGGTCAGCGCTTCGCTGCCTTCGATGCCCATGACCGAGCGGCCCTGCGTGGCCAGCGGCAGGGTAAAGTTGCCGATGCCGCAGAACAGATCGAGCAGGCGATCTTCCGGACCGGCGTCGAGCAGGCGCAGCGCGCGGCCTATCAACACGCGGTTGATCTGGTGGTTGACCTGCGTGAAGTCCGTCGGCTTGAACGGCATGCGGATGCCGAACTCGGGCAGCGTATATGCCAGCTCGCGATCGAGTGGATAGAACGGCACAACGGTATCCGGCCCCTTCGACTGCAGCCAGAACTGGACGTTGTGCTGGTCGGCGAAGGCGCGCAGCAGGTCCTTGTCCGCGTCGGTTAGCGGTTCCAGGATGCGCAGCACCAGCGCGGTGACCTCATGTCCCACCGCCAACTCGATCTGCGGCATGCGCTCACGGATCGACAGGCCGGATACCAGCTCGCGCAGCGGCACCAGCATCGCGGAGATATGCGGCGGCAGGATCTCGCAGCTCGTCATGTCGGCCACGTAGCTGCTCTTGCGCTCGTGGAAGCCGACCAGCACCCCGCCCTTCTTGGCCACGTACCGCACCGTCAGGCGCGCGCGGTAGCGATAGCCCCAGTCCGGCCCCGCAATGGGCCGGAACATCACTTCCGGACGGACCTTCGACAAGTGCCAGAGGTTGTCTTCGAGCACGCGCTGCTTGATGGCGAGCTGCGCGCGCGAATCCAGGTGCTGCATGGAGCAGCCGCCGCAGACACCGAAGTGCTTGCAACCCGGCTTGACGCGCATCACCGATTCGCGCCGGACTTCGAGCAAGTGGGCCTGCTCGTAGCTCGGCTTGCGGCGGAAGCTCTTGTAGCTCACAGTTTCGCCGGGGAGCGCGCCCTCGACGAAGATCACCTTGCCGGGCGTGCCATCTTCATTGACCAGGCGACCGACGCCGCGGGCCTCTTGGTCCAGGCTGTCGATGACAACGACGGGATCTGCACCGGGCGCGACGGCAGCGGGGGCGGCAGATGCCGCACTCGGCGTTGCGAGGGTTTCTTTTGGGGAGGACACGACTTGGGACACCGGACGAAACCTGACGTATTGTTTGGCGAAAGCGCGATTGTAGTCCAGACGTACCGGGAGACGCCCGCGATGCATCGACGCGACACACAAGGAGTGATGCCATGGAACTGATTTCCTGGAATATCCAGTGGGGACGCGGGGCCGACGGCCGCGTCGACCTGTCGCGCAGCGTGGCCACCCTGCGCGCGATGGCGGATGCCGACGTCATTTGCCTGCAGGAAGTGACGCGCGGCTTCGGTGACCTGCGCGGGGCACCGGGTGCCGACCAGGTGACCGAACTGGTGGCGCTGCTGCCCGGCTACCAATTACTGTTCGCCCCGGGCGTCGACCGCTTCGGCAGCGACGGCGGTCCGCGCCAGTTCGGCAACCTGATCGCCACGCGGCTGCCGGTGCATGAGGTATTCCGCCACGCGCTGCCGTGGCCGGCGGATCCTGATGTCGCGTCGATGCCGCGCGTGGCGCTGGAAGTCACGGTGCAGTCGGGCAGCAAGCGGCTGCGCGTCATCTGCACGCACCTGGAATACTATTCAGCGAGCCAGCGCGCGGCCCAGGCCGACGCCTGCGCAACTGGCACGCCGAGGCCTGCGGCCACGCCCGCCGGCCCGGTCGCAGCGAATCGACCCCGGGCCCCTTCACGCCGGAGGCCCGGCCATCGGAAGCCGTGCTGTGCGGCGACTTCAACAGCAAGCCTTCCGACATCGCCTACCGACGCACGCTGGAGCCCTTCGACGACGGCACCACGCCATGGCGCGACGCTTGGCTGCTCAGGCATCCCGGCCAGCCTCACGCGCCCACCTGCGGCATGTACGACAAGGAGCAATGGCCCGAGCCGCCATTTGCATGCGATTTCGTCTTTGTCACGGAGAATCTCGCCGGCCAGGTCAGCCGATGCGAGGTCAACGCAGCGACGAAGGACTCGGATCACCAGCCCATCGTGCTGTCATTGGATATCTGAACCGGGAGGCCCGCGGCCGCCAGGGGCCGGCCGCTGCCTCAGTCGAGCTCTTCGTCTTCCGGCGTCAGGCGCTTCAGCCGGAATGCCTGGAGGTATTCCATCCATTGCTCGCCCGGCAGTTCTGCCAGGGATTCCTGCACGAGTTCCATCTCGAGATCGAACTCGCGCGGCGTCACGCCTCCCCGCATGAGCTGGAAACGGCAGTACATCAGGTAGGTGTTGACGACATCGGTCTCGCAGTACGCGCGGATCGCCTCGAGCTGGCCATCCTGGAATGCGCGCCAGACCTTGCTGCCGTCCATGCCCATCTTGCCCGGGAAGCCGCACAGCTTGGCCAGGTCGTCCAGCGGCGCACTGGCGCGCGGCTGGTACATGGCGAGCAGGTCCATCAGGTCAAGATGCCGCATGTGGTAGCGGCTGATGTAGTTGTTCCACTTGAAGTCGCGGCTGTCGTCGTCGCGGCCCTCGCCCATTTCCCAGTAGCGCGGCGCGGTCACGCCGTTGACCAGGCCACGGTAGTGCAGCACGGGCAGGTCGAAGCCGCCACCGTTCCACGACACGAGCTGCGGGCTGTAGCGCGCAATCAGTTCGTAGAACTTCTGGATCAGCGTCGCTTCGCCATCCTCGAGGGTTCCCAGCGAGCCGACATGGAACACGGCCGACCCGTCGCGCTGCGTACGGCGCAACACGCAGGAAATCGCTGCCACGCGCTGCAGGTAGTGCGGCAGGAAATCGCTTCCGGTCTTTTCGCGGCGGGCTGAGAACGCATGCTCGGCGACTTCGTCGTCGCTCATCGATGCGGGATGGTCATGCAAACGGCGCAGGCCGTCGACATCGGGAATGGTCTCGATGTCGAATACCAGCACAGGGGTCATAGAACAGCGTCCTTCCTGACACCTTGCGAAGCGAAATGCCGCTTGAGCTTGACCAGGGCCTCCTGCTGGATCTGGCGCACGCGCTCGCGCGTGAGGCCCATCTCCTCGGCCAGTTCTTCGAGCGTGGCCGGTTCGATGTGGTTGAGCCCGAAGCGGCGCTCCACCACATAGCGGTGCTTTTCCGACAGGCGGGCCAGCCACAGCTTCATCAGGCCTTCGAGCTCGCGGTGCGCGACCTCCTGGTCCGGCGCGGCGTTGTGCTCGTCGGAGAGGAAGTCCAGCAGGCTGGAGCCCGGGTCCAGGTCAAACGGCGTATCGAGCGAGGTGGTATGTTCGTTAAGCGCCAGCACGTCCTGCACTTCGTCAGGCGTCTTGCCCAGCAGGTGGGCAATATCTTCGAGGCTGGCGTCGCGGCCGTCGGTGCCGCCTTTTTCGAGGTGCCGCTTGGCGCGCAGCACCTGGTTGAGTTCACGGATCACGTGGACCGGCAGCCGTACCGTGCGCGCCTGGTTCATGATGGCGCGCTCGATGCTCTGGCGGATCCACCAGGTCGCGTAAGTGGAAAAACGGAAGCCACGCGACGGATCGAATTTCTCGATCGCGTGCATCAGGCCGAGGTTGCCTTCCTCGATCAGGTCCAGCAGTGGCACGCCACGGTTCAGGTAGCCCTTGGCAATGCTCACGACCAGACGCAGGTTGCGCTCGATCATGACCTGCCGGGCGGAAAAATCACCATCCTTGGCCAGCGTCGAGAAATGCAGTTCCTCTGGCGCGGAGAGCAGCGGCTTGATGCTGATGCGGTTCAGGTAGTGCTGCACCGTGTCGGCGGCCAGCTCGGTATGCAGCACCGTGCGGAAATCATCATGCTCGGGCGCGGCGCTGTCGGTGCCGTTCTCGCTTTCGGCCTCTTCCTCGTCTTCCGACTCGTCTTCGTCATCGTCGCGATCACGATCACGCAGCGGACGGTCGTTGTCGTCGCCGAGCAGATCCGCTTCGCGCAGGCCAACCGTAACGTTGGTTGCGATCGGCTCATCGGTAGCGGGAATCAGTTCGGCGCCGACATCCTTGTCGAACGCATCGATATCGTCGGGTCGAGCCACACCAGCCTTCACTTCCGGCTGCTTGGGACGGCGAGCCCTGCTGACGGTTCCGGAGGAGACAGTTTTCTGGCGTGGCATGAACCCTCACTGTGGCGGCAGATACCGCATCGGATCAACCGGTTTTCCGTTCTTGCGAACTTCGAAGTGAAGCTTTACCCGGTCGGTATCACTGTTGCCCATCTCCGCAATCTTCTGCCCTTTTCGGACCGTTGATTGCTCTGCCACCAGCACCTTGTCGTTGTAGCCGTAGGCAGTAAGAAATGTCTCATTGTGTTTGATGATGACAAGATTCCCGTAGCCGCGCAAGGGGCCAACGTGAATCACCCGACCGTCGTCCGCAGCGAGCACGGCATCACCTTTCTTGCCCGCAATATCGATCCCTTATTGCCCTTGTCATCAAATTTGCTGACGAGTTGACCGATTGCCGGCCACCCCAGTTTCACGGCGCCATCGGCGGCCGGCGCGGACGCGCCGGCGGACGCTGCGGCACCTGCTGGAGGCGTGCTGGCGGTCGCCACAGGCGGCACCGGCGTGCCCGCCGGGTGCGCCTGGTCGAGGGGCTGCCCCTGGATCGAACCAGGCGCGACCGGCGTCGTGGTCACGCCCGGGGCGGCGTTGACATCGGCACCCGGCGGCACGATGCGCAACAACTGGCCCACTTCGATCTGGTTGACGTTGCTGAGATTGTTCCAGCCCGCGACATCGCGATACGACTGGCCGTTCTCCAGCGCGATACGGTAAAGGGTATCGCCTCTCTTGACCCGATAGTATCCCGGGGGGGCCGGCTCCAGCGATGCCGCAGCCGCAGTCCCGGCGGTGGAAGTCCGGTCCACTACGGGTGCCGGCATGGGCGAGCTGGCGCAGGCCGCCAGCAGCGCCGCCAGCGTGGAAGCCGCCACAAGCTGGCCAGCGCGTGCAAATTGATACGAATTCACGATCTTGTGCATAGTTCGACTCAGATGGTGCCCGATTTTAAGGGCACAAAGAAAACGGCTTCAAGCGCGGTCCGGTGAAATCGATGCCGATTGAGCCGCTCGATCAGCAGGAGCTGCTGCGTGACCGTCTGGCCCGGCCCGCCCGCCGGCGGCACTAGTGCCACGGGGGCGATCAGCCGGCCGCCGATGGCCAGTTGTTCGAGCAGGGCTTGCGGCACGTCCATGCCGGCCGCGGCAAGGATAATGGACGAGAACGGCGCCGCCTGCGGCAGACCCAGCATGCCGTCGCCATAGTGCAGACGCAGGTTCGGCACGCGCAGCGGCCGCAGGTTCGCCTTGGCCTGCTCATGCAGCGGCCGGATGCGCTCGATCGAAAAGACTTCACGCGCAACCAGGCTCAGCACCGCGGCCTGGTAGCCGCAGCCCGTGCCGATCTCGAGCACGCGCTCGAGCGGCACGTCGGCCGTCAGGCCTTCGCGCAGCAGTTCGATCATGCGCGCGACCACGGACGGCTTCGAAATGGTCTGCTGGTGTCCGATCGGCAGCGCGGCATCCTCATAGGCCTGCGATGCCAGCCCCGGCTCGACAAACAGATGACGCGGCACGGTGGCAATGGCAGCCAGCACGCGCTCGTCGCGGATACCCGAGGCACGCAGCCGCGCAGCCAGCGCGCCGCGCGCGCGGTCCGAGGCGCCATGCCACCACCACCGGCCGTCGCGGCCGAGGCGCG
>LRMT01000294.1 GCA_001725945.1 Cupriavidus sp. UYMMa02A
GCCGCGGGATCCGCCTGCGCGCGCTGGCGGCGGACGGGACAGTGCTCGTGACTACCGCGGCCTGTGCGGCCTTGGCGTTGCCGTGGTGCAGGCAGCCTGCCCCGGCATCATCAAGCAGGAGTTTCCGCGCCGCGTGGCCCCGGTCATGGGCCTGTATTCGGCCGCGCTGATGGGCGGCGGCGCGCTCGGCGCGCAAATCGCCCCGGTGATCGCGAACCTGGCCGGTTCGTGGCAGCAAGGGCTGGCCTGGTGGGCACTCCCGGTTGCGGCAGCGCTTGGCCTCGCGTGGCGGGCACTGCCGGGCGCGCAGGATCGGCACCGGCAGTCCCTGCCGCGCACCGGCCGGCCAGCCAGCTTCTGCGCCGCCGCCGGACGTGGATGCTGATGGCCTGCTTCGGCGTGATGAACGGCGGCTATGCCTCGCTCGTGGCATGGCTCGCGCCGTTCTATCAGCAGCACGGCTGGAGCGTGGCACGCAGCGGCAGCCTGGTGGCAGTGATGGCGATCGCCCAGGCAGCCGCGGCGCTGCTTCTGCCTACGCTGGCCGCGGCCCGTCATGATCGCCGGGCATGGATGGCAGCGGCGCTGGCTCTGCAGGCCGCGGGCTTTGCCGGCCTGGCCCTGTGGCCCGAAGGTCGCCCCATATGCCCTATGCCTGGGCCATCATCGGCGGCGCCGGGCTGGGCGGCTGCTTCGCGCTGTACCTGGTGGTGGCGCTCGACCACCTGCCGGACCCCGACAGCGCCGGCGCTCTGAGCGCGCTGATGCAGGGCGGCGGCTTCTTGCTGGCATCGCTGGCGCCGTGGATCACCGCGGCGCTGCATTCGCGCACCGGCGATTTCGTCGCGGGATGGTGGTACCACCTTGGCTGCGTGGCGTTCGTGGCCGCGCTCACCATGCGCCTGAACCCGGCGCGCTACGCCGTGTCGATGGCCGGCCACGGCCAGCTGTTCAGCGCAGCATGGCGTGCTCGATAACGGCGCTGACATCCGCCGGATCGGGCCCGGTGTCGGGCGGCAGCGCGAACAGCGCGCCGGCCGCGGGCGTCAGCCCCTGCACGATGCGCAGGGCAATCACGATGAGCATGACCGGCATGGCGCCTCCCTGCATGGTTGGCCCGGGCCGGGAGGCCCGACGGCCAGTATCCGCCCCCGTTGGCATCGGTGGAAAACTGCCCCGGAACGCCGGAAGTGGCGCAAGCTTCGTGCCATCGCCATGACGCCTTCCACGCCCTACGTGGCACAGGACCGGGGAAAACGCTGTCCATTTTGGAGCAGGAACAGACCAAGCGTACCCAATTCTGCGTGCCCCCGGCGCAATCGCCAGGACTGCCGGTTCCGCGTTGCGGCACGTTGCTCCAGGCCGATGCCTTTGCGAGATTTATTTCCGATGTAACGCCACATTACCCCGGGCATGGACCGAACCGCCGCCCTGACCGGGCTCGCAGGTTGCCCGCAAAGCCTTGTGGCGCAAGGCTTTCACGGCAACGTCTAGAAGCAGCGCCGCATGCCGTGCCGCGCATGCGTCATGTGAGACAGCCTTACAAGTGCAAGCGCGCAGCGCCGGGCGGCGTCGCTACATTGAAGCCGTGTTCAACGCGAACGAACCGGAGCCTCACATGAAACGCGCCCTCTGCCTGACCGTGCTGCTGTCCACCACCGCAGCGCTGCTTTCCGCCTGCATCGTGGTACCGCCGCGCGCGGCCGCCGCCCGCCTACCACTATTACCACGACCGCTACTGATACCGCCCTGCCCGTCAACCAGACATCAGGAGAACCAACATGAAACGTCAATTCCTTCTCGCCGCAGCCGTCATCGCCGCCGGTGGCGCTTCGGCTTGCTCAGCCCCGCGCAGGCGCACGACGGTCCGGCCGCCTACGGCTATGGTCATCCGCCACCCCCGCCGCGTACGAACAACGCCCTGCGGGCCGCCAGGGCCAGGCGTGGGTGCCCGGTCACTGGGTCGGCCGCAGCGGCCGCTACGACTGGCGCGCCGGCTACTGGCAAGCCCAACGGCCCGGCTACCGCTACGTGCCGGACCGCTGGGTGCAGAGCCCGCGCGGCTGGGTCATGCGGCCCGGATACTGGGCACGCTGACACGCCCGCCACCGGCATGACCGCGCGGTTGGTGGCAAGCCCCCGGAGCAGCAGTACAGCACGCTGCTCCGGCCTCATCCCGAGGGGCGAATCCCTCCTCGTCCAGAAGCACTAGATCGCATGTCCGGCATGCGCCGCAAGCGCCCCGGGCCCCAGAGAAACACGCGCGGTAAATGCCGTTTCATAATTGCGCCATCGAATGGCATTTGATTTTCCATTACCCCCCGAAGGGGTTATAAAATAGGCACGGCGCGCTCCGGAATAATCAAATCGGTTTCAGCTCTGAAACCATTCGGCAAACGCGTGTCTCAGATGTGATACGGTTGGCCACCCTTGCGGGAATGCCGTTCTCAAGACATTCTCCCGTCCGCAAGCGGGATTTTGGGTAGGTATTATGAAATTCGGTTCATTCCCGCCCGGCGTGCCACCGCATCCTCCCCGCTTGCAATCCATACCACCACCCCATAAGATGGTTTTAAGCCGATTTAGGAGCGAGAAACTTCGGGTTTGGGTTCGGGTCAACTTCCAGCCGCCGACAAGTTCCGAGCAGAAGAACGGAACAGGCCGGACATGGAAGCACGGGGGTCAGGGCAGTCAGCGGACCGCAGCGCACGTCCGCTTGCCGTGCAATGTCTCCCCATACGCAAAGCGCCCGCATGCCCTCCCGAGTAAACGGGGAGTGACAACAATGAACGCCTTGCTGATCGAGGAGCATCCTTTGCTCCGTCTCGGGCTGCTGCAGATGCTCGAGAACATCCAGGATTCCGGTCACGTCGCGGCGCTTGCGCCTGACGAAGTCGGGCGCACGACGACGTGCCGCACAACGCAGACCTGCTGGTCTTTGGCATGCCCGCCGACCCGCACATCGGGTGGGCACAATTGCAAGTTGCACGCGAATTGCTGTCGCCGCAGCGCATCCTGATCCTGGCCGACCAGTTGCCGCTGCACATGCCTGATGCGGACAGCGCGCGCGGCGTATGTGGCTGCCTGCCCAAATCGGCTTCGCTGGCGGTCATCGAGGCCGCCATCCGCCTCGCGGTTTCCTCCGTGCAAGGCCTTCTGTTCAGCGCCGAGACCGGCACCACGCCTTCGGCATCGCGCCCGGCACTGCCCGTCGCGCAGTCGCTGGCGTCTGCCGCACCGCTGCCGGTCTCGCAGCCCGAGCAGCTCTCGCTGACGAGCTGCGCCAGTGCACCGCGCAGCTCGCTGCGCAGCAGCGTCGCCGTGCGCGACCTGACCGGGCTCAGGCCCGGCCTGCCGCTGTCCGGCAGTACGCGCCCGGCCGACCCGCCCGCCGAGGCCGAGCCTAGCTACGACGAAGCCGAGATGCTGAAGATCACGCCGCGCCAGTACGAGGTGCTGGTGCTGCTCGCGCGCGGCTACCCGATCAAGACCGTCAGCCGCATGCTGAATATTTCCGTGGCCACGGTGAAGAGCCATGCATGCACGCTCTACCAGCGGCTCAAGGTGCGCAACAAGGGCGAAGCGGTCTACGCCGCCCTGCAGCGCGGGGCGACGCTGGAATGGGTGAGCGGCGACGAGCGCGTGACACGGGACAGCAGCATGCGCCCCGTCGTCGCGCGCCACAGCGAAGCGGGCGCCTACGAAGTTGCAAGCCCGACGCTCTGAACACCAGCATCAGCGCTGTGCCCGCACGAGACGGGCCGGCGCTGCCCGGGTCCACCCGGGACCGAAGGGGTCAGCCATGTCAGCCAGCACTTTCCTGCCCACGTTTTCCGTGTGCGTCGACACGCGCGACAATCCGGATGGCCTGCGGCAAACGCTGCAGTCGATCCTTGCATCCACCATGCCGCCGCACGAGATTCTAGTCTCGGACGACAGCAGCAACTACGACACGCGGCAGATGATGCGGGAGGTGTATGGCACGATCCCGTATCTCGAAGGGCCGCGGCGCACGCCGGCGGCCAACCGTAACCGGCTCGTGCGTGCCGCGACCGGCTCGCATGTGCTGTTCATCGACGACACAACACTGCTGGGCGAGACCTTCCTGCAGCAGATGGCGGAACGGATCGCGGACGACTATATCCACCGGGCACAGGTGGGAAACGCGGTTGCGCCGCTGATCCTGACTGGCATGGAGATGCGGGACGGGCGCTGCTGCAGGCCCTGCAAGGCTTCGTTCCTCGGCTATCCGTCGCCCGAATACAAATGCGGCGAACAGCCACAATCGGTGGTACTGCATTGTGCGGTATTCCCGCGCCAGCTGTTCGAGCAAGGGCGCTTCAACGAACGGCTCTCGTGCGGTTATGACACCGTCGATTTGGTCGATCATGCCGTCCATGAATGGGGGCACCGCATCGAGCTGGTGCCGAGCGCGGTGAATCGAAGCCTTCGGAACCGCTCCGGTGCGGCGACCCCCGATGAGTCCGTGCTCGACGATGCCTCACGATTCTATGCCGTATTTCGCGGCTACCGGCATCTCCAGCATCGTCCGTTTGCCGCGTCGACATTCCTCCTTCTGGCATGGAGCGACATACTCTACAAGCGTGTGCGAACCGACGGTTTGCAAGGCGCCGCTGCCGTCTGGCGTACGCTTGGCCATTTCCGCCGACTGCTGCGCGAATGTGGCCAGGACTATCCCGGGTTTGACGATAAGGCAAGACTTCGGGAACCTGCCACCTGAAGCGCTACCGGCGACAAGCTTCGACCTCGGCAAGGTCGTCTCCGACACTTCCATCTCCCGCGGTCCCCGCACGACGCCTGTAGGCCGGGAAAAACCCCTTCATATCGGCGAGAACCGACTTGTCTCCTCCGCAAAGCGCCACATATCGTTGCGGATCGATAATCACACGCTGGGTGCGGAAAACGTGAGTGTCCGAAGAAAACCCCTTCTTGAAATTGAACAGGGAATCCGCGGACGATCCACCGACGCCACCACCGAGGTGAAGCCGCTTGAGACCTCGCTCGCGGCCCCAGCTACGCGCAATGTGCGTAATGATCTTGCTGGGCTGTCGATGCAGATAATGGTGATCCATCCCGAACAGATGGGCTTGCATGATGCCCGCATCCCATGCCACCGAGAACAGTGTGGCGCCGATGACCTGCCCCGCCTCCTCCGCCAGGAAGAGCCTCAGGTTGGCGCCCGTTTCCGCCATCAGCACCCGGTAATAGCGCTCGTCAAAACAATAGCTGGGTGCAGCGTCCACGCGGCGCATCGTCTGATTGTAGAGACGGACGAATGTCGGCAGGGCGCTCCCATCATGGTCGACACGGACGGTTACGCCCGCCTCGAGCGCCTTGACAATGTCGTGCCGATGACCTCGACGGGTCTCGCGCCAGTGCGCGTCTGCGCTCTTCGTCAGATCTACGGACACCGTCATGCCTTGCTCGACGACTTCCCCCATAGCGCTTCGCCAGTGCGCATTCAACAAGGGATGCAACCGAATGAACCATGAGATGCAGCCCGTTTCACGCAGCCGCTCGACAATTGCGCGCATGGCTGCTTCGACGAAACCGCGAGAAACATCATCGCTGACAACCGGCCCGCCATATCCGTATGGCGATACGGCGTCCCACCCTTCTGCGTCGACGTGCCTGCGAATGATCGGCATGAGCAGTTCCTGCTCGCCGTCGGTAGCATAGAGCCCGCGCGCCTTGCCGCTGTCACCAAACTCCGCGGCCCGCATCCAGCCTGGCAGATGGTAGCAATCGTGCGGACATCGCTTGAGCACCGCCGCCCACTCGGAAGCAGAGGTCCCCAGGAACTTGACTTGAATCATGTCTTCCTCCCCGAAATTCCTGCCATCCAATCGCGGACATGGTCGGTGGTCGCGAATGCTTCCGCGCACCGGCCGCGCGGACATTGGCGGTCAATGCCTTGCGATGCCGTGTCCCGTCGCGGGATCGATCCGTATGCCCGCCGCTCCCTGTCATTCTCCAATCTGCCCTCGCAATGTGTGCCTTGCCCTGCAAGCCGGCGCATTGACCGTCACGACACCGCCGCTTCGACGGGTCGTGTGGCTCTGATCACAACGTCCCGCACGACCTGTGCCGTCTTCGCGACCTCGGCGTCGGTCAGCGTAGGATGGACCAGCAGCATCAGACTGGTCTCGCCTAGCTGCCTGGCGACAGGCAATCGATGCGCCGGCCGCCAGCCCGTATTGTCGAAGGCCTTCTCCAGATACACCTCCGAGCATGTGCCGGCGTAGCAAGGCACGCCCCTGGCCAGGACCTCCGACATGATGCGATCGCGGCACCAGTCGCTGCGCAGGGCTTCCGGCCGGACGTAGGCGTAGAACTTGTACCAGGCGTGCTCGCTGTGCTCGGGTGGCAGCGGAACCCGTATCGCGTCCATGTCCTGAAACGCTTCGGCAAGCCACCTTGCGTGTCGGCTGCGCCGCCGCGTCCAGTCGGGCATCGACGCCAACTGGAGGCGACCGATCGCCGCCTGCATCTCCAGCATGCGCCAGTTCGTGCCAAACGATTCGTGGAGCCAGCGAAAACCGGGAGGATGTTCGCGCTTGTAGACGGCGTCCCAGCTCTTGCCATGGTCCTTGTATGACCACATGCCGGACCACAGCTCGGGGCTGCTGGTCGTCACCATGCCTCCTTCACCTCCCGTCGTCATGATCTTGTCCTGGCAAAACGACCACGCGCCGATGTCTCCGATGGTGCCGACCGACCGCCCGCGATGACGGGCGCCATGCGCCTGTGCGCAATCTTCGATCACCTTGATTCCGTGCGCATCGGCGAGGGCCATGATCGGCTCCATCTCGCAGGGATAGCCCGCCAGGTGGACGCAGATGATGGCTCGGGTGCGACGGGTCAACATGGGCGCGATGGTCTGTGCCGTGAGGTTGCCGCTGTCGACACAGACATCCGCAAAACCGGAATCGCGCCGGCATTGACCACGCAGGAAACGCTGGCCATGAAGGTGCGCGGCGTGACGATGACTTCATCGCCCGGGCCGATACCCAACGCCCGAAGCGCAACATCGAGTGCCAACGTGCCATTGGCGAGCGCCACGGCATGAGGCACGCCACACCAATGCGCGAACTCGCTCTCAAATTCGCGGCATTGCGTTCCGGTCCAGTAGTTCACGCGATTCGAAAGCAGAACCTTCTGCACGGCGGCTGCCTCTTCGGGCGTGAAACTGGGCCAGGGCGAGAGTTGGGTATCTAGCATGGGAAGGCCACCTCGGACATGAGAATTGAAGACACTGTAGCGAAGCAAGATCGGCAACAGAAAAGCGCTCGATGGCCATCAACCCAAGGGGCCAGTGGCCGTCGAACTCGGGACGCAAGACGTCCTCAAGCAGCCTTCTCTCGCACTCATCTAATCAAATCTGTGGCATTCAGTGAAGGTCACCATATGGCTTAGATCGCTCGGCCTAGCCTGAGGGAGGCCATGCCTGTGTGATGCGATTATTTCCGTCCCACTGTTGGTACGCGAGCGCACATTGGCGTGTTGCACGCGAATCCGCGATAGCATAATGACTTCCATCGGGATGTGCGTCCAAGTGTCCAGTCGCGCTGACGGGATGAACGCCAAAACGGGAGCCAACAGCAACAAGCACAGTGCTCCCGGCCTTCGGATCTTCCGATCGAAGGAGCCACAAGACAATGCTGAACCGGGCACAACTCCTCCCGCTCACCACACCATCGTGTTGTCGGGATTCAGGTCTGGACATAGCGATGCCTCGGCCAACGACGGTGCATGGAGATGCCAGCAGATGACTAACCTGATTTCACGCTGCTGGTCGCCCTTCCGAGACGGCGCAAAGTCGCGCTCATGCTTTCGGCGGATCTGGTTGCACTGCCGATGTGCTTCGCCTTTGCATTGTTCCTTCGCGCCGGAAACCTTGAGCTGCTTGTCCAGTACGGCATTACGCCGCCGCTGATCATCGCGGCGTGCACCATCCCCGTCTTCTCGATGAGCGGGCTGTACCGCACCGTGGTCAGATACTTCGACCTGAGGGTCTTGTGGACCACCGGTACAAGCCTGGCCTGCCTGGTGGGCCTGACGTATGCGCTGTCGTTTCTAGTGCATCTCGACAGACTGCCTCGCACCGGGCTTCTCATCTACTGGTTCATCGCGTTCGCGTATGTCGTGATCTCGCGCTTCGTCGCGCGCGCGCTGCTGACTCGCACGCAACAGAAGCAGAAAGTCCAGAATGAGCCCGCTGCCTTGCGCGTTGGCATCTTTGGTGCTGGCGAGGCGGGATTCCAGCTGGCCATTGCCATGCGCGCGAGCCGCAGTCACAAGGCAGTCTGTTTCTTTGATGACGACCTGACGCTCAGCAGAAGCATCTTCGCGGATCTCCCCGTCTACCACAGTGGCCAGATGCGCAACCGGATCGCCGAGCACGCCATCAATGAAGTCGTACTGGCCGTGCCGTCGTTGTCGAGCGAACGCCGCCGGCAGCTTGTCGACAGGCTGCATCGTTACTCGGTCAGTGTGCGAACCGTGCCATCGCTGCTCGAGCTGGTCGACCGGAAGATCACGGTGCAGTCTATCCGCAACGTCGAAGTCGAAGACCTGCTGGGACGTGACGTCGTGCCGCCGCGCGAAGACCTGTTTGCGAAGTGTACGCAGCGAAAGATCGTGATGGTGACGGGTGCCGGTGGCTCCATCGGCAAGGAGCTTTGCCGGCAGGTTGCCACACAGGGGCCACAACGGCTCATCCTGTTCGACCACTCGGAATATGCGCTCTACGCAATCGAACAGGAATTGCGCCAGCGCTATCCCGACTTGCAGATCACGGCGCGCATCGGCTCGGTTTGCGATGCTTCCGCAATGTCCGCCGCGCTGCGCGGACAAGAGGTCGACACGATCTACCACGCGGCGGCCTACAAGCATGTGCCGCTCGTGGAAGGGAACATGTCCGAAGGCATTCGCAACAATGTGCTGGGATCGTGCACCGTTGCCAACCTTGCGGACCACTTCGGCGTCCAGACCTGCGTGCTCATCTCCACGGACAAGGCGGTACGGCCGACCAACGTTATGGGCGCCAGCAAGCGTGTGGCCGAGCTTGTCTTCCAGGCCGCGGCCGCGCGTGCCAGCACGCGAACAGTGTTCTCGATGGTGCGCTTCGGCAACGTATTGGGCTCCTCCGGTTCGGTGGTGCCCCTGTTCCGCAGGCAGATTCGGGAAGGGGGCCCGATCACCATCACGCATCCCGACGTTATCCGCTTCTTCATGCTGATCCCCGAGGCGGCGCAACTGGTGATCCAGGCCGGCGCGATGGCAAAGGGAGGAGAGGTCTTCGTTCTTGACATGGGCAAGCCTATCCGGATCATCGACCTCGCACGCACGATGATAGAAATGTCCGGGTTGGTCGAGAAGACGCGCAAGAATCCGGCTGGAGAAATCGAGATCAAGGTGGTGGGTCTTCGCCCGGGAGAAAAGCTGTTCGAAGAACTTCTGATCGGCGGTGAGGTAACACCGAGCGGACACGAACGCATCCTCTGTTCGAACGAGCCTTTCCTCGAGGATGCCGATCTGCACAACAAGCTCGATTGCCTGATCTCCGCGTGCAATACGCGCGACGAGCTGGAGATCCAGCTCGCCCTGCAGAGCCTGGTGCCTGAATATGCCCCGTACAGTTCGCTAGACTCGCCACGCCGCCAGACAGCCGCCGCGAGGCCGGAGGGAGCACAACCAGTTCAGCTACCGCTTCGCGCAAGCGCCCCTGGCAGGCTGAGGTCCGCCGAAGTCGCGACGGACCTGAAACATGCGACGTTGTCGAGATCCGGCGAGGACGAACTGAGGAAGGCGTGAGCCGGCGTAAAGCGCATGTGAGAGCTTCTGCCTGCCGGCATTCATGGCACATGAATCGGAAGCCGCCACCAGCGTTCGTTCACACACCTTGTCGCATTGCATTCACACCTCCACGCACGATACTTCTATCAGTGGAGGATTGAACACACTCAGGATGGCCCCGATCGCGCTGCACGGATGTCGGCGCGTGGCAAATCCGGGAAATTGGCGTCTCGCCTTGCATGACCAAGCTGAGGCCGTCTCCATGGGGAGCGGCAGCGAGCAGCGGGCGGAGAGTAACGGGGGAAACATGTTTGCTGGCGGAGTATTACTCATTACGGGCGGCACGGGATCGTTCGGGAATGCCGTGCTTGAGCGCTTTCTCGACTCCGACATTCGCGAGATTCGGATCTTCAGTCGGGACGAGAAAAAGCAAGACGATCTTCGCAAGCAATACCAGGATCCCAAGCTCAAGTTCTATCTGGGCGACGTGCGTGACTACAGAAGCATTGCCGGTGCAATGACGGGCGTCGACTTCGTGTTCCATGCCGCAGCCCTCAAGCAAGTGCCATCCTGCGAGTTCCACCCGCTGGAAGCCGTCAAGACAAATATCCTCGGAACTGAAAACGTCATCCACGCCGCAGTGGACTGCGGTGCCAAGCGGTTGGTCTGTCTGAGCACCGACAAGGCGGTGTATCCCATCAACGCCATGGGGATTTCCAAGGCGATGATGGAGAAGGTGATGGTGGCAACGTCCAGGAATCTCGATGGCAGGCGGATCGTCGTGTGCGGAACGCGCTATGGCAATGTAATGGGCTCGCGAGGATCGGTCATTCCCTTGTTTCTCGATCAGTTGATGTCGGGGAATCCGCTGACGGTGACGGACACCGCCATGACGCGCTTCATGATGACGCTCGAAGGCGCCGTCGAACTGGTTCTGCACGCCTTCGAACATGGCTCCAATGGCGACATCTTCGTTCAGAAGGCACCGGCGGCGACGATCGCCACGCTGGCGCAGGCCATGCTGCGGCTCTTCAACATGCCGTCGCATCCGGTCCATGTCATTGGCACGCGCCACGGCGAGAAGCTGTTCGAAACGCTGCTGAGTCGCGAGGAAATGGCCTGTTCGGTGGATCAGGGGCGCTACTTCCGCATCCCCCCGGATATGCGCAACTTGAACTATGAGAAGTATGTCGAACAGGGCGAGCGGCGCATCTCTCGCAGCGACGACTATAACTCCCACAATACCGAGCAACTGGACGTCGACGGCATGTGCAACATGCTCCTTCAGCTCGGCAGCATCCGCCGTGCCCTGGCGAGCCATACTCCGAAGCTCGTGGAGGCGGCATGAAAGTCCTTGTCACTGGGGCAGGCGGCTTCATCGGAAAAAACCTAGTTGCCGCGCTGCGCGAGCGCACCGACATCGAAGTCGTTCCATTCACGCGGGACATGTCGGTCTCCGGCCTGTCGGACCAGGCCCCGGGCCTCGACTTCGTGTTCCATCTGGCGGGGGTCAACCGGCCGCCCGACGAGACGGAGTTCTGGCGCGGCAATGTTGATCTGACCCGCGAGTTGTGCGAGGTACTGCAAGGCACAGGCAACGCAATTCCCGTCCTGTACACCTCCTCCAGCCAGGCTGCGCTTGCCAATCCCTATGGCAAGAGCAAATGCGCCGCCGAGGAAGTCCTGCGCGGATACAGCGCTTCCTGTGGCGCGAGTGTCAGCATCATGCGGCTACCCAATGTCTTTGGCAAATGGTGCCGCCCGAACTACAACTCGGCCGTTGCCACGTTCTGCCACAACATCGCACGCGACCTGCCCATCAGTATCGTGGACCCGACGCGCGAACTCACCCTCGTGTATATCGATGATGTGGTGCGAACGTTCATCGAGACGATGGACCGCAAAGGCGATTGCCAGGAGACGCCCGACGTGACGCCGCGGTACACCATCAGCGTCGGCGACCTGGCCGATCTCATCCGTGGCTTCCGCGAGAGCCGCAGCACGCTGGTCACCGACCGGGTCGGTGCGGGCCTGACCCGCGCCCTCTATGCCACCTACATGAGCAGTCTGCCTCCCGATCGCTTCGCTTACGAGATTCCGGCGTACACGGATCCGCGCGGCGCCTTCGCCGAAGTCCTCAAGACTCCCGACTGCGGGCAATTTTCCTTCTTCACGGCCAAACCCGGCGTCACACGCGGGGGGCACTACCATCACACCAAGACCGAAAAGTTCCTGGTATTGAAGGGTGAAGCCCGTTTCGGGTTCAGGCATATCCTCTCGAACGAGGTCCACGAGGTGAACACGTCTGGTGAACACCCTGTCATCGTGGAAACGGTTCCTGGCTGGGCACACGACATCACGAACGTCGGCACCGAGGATCTGGTGGTCATGCTTTGGGCCAACGAGTCGTTTGACCGGGCACGCCCTGACACCATAAGCCATAAGGTCTGACATGACGCGACTGAAGGTGATGACCGTGGTCGGGACACGTCCGGAAATCATCCGGCTGTCGCGCGTGATTGCCAAGCTTGACCAGCACACCGAGCATGTTCTGGTCCATACCGGACAGAACTTCGACTACGAACTCAATGAAATCTTCTTCGGTGACCTCGGCATCCGGCAGCCGGACATTTTCCTGAACGCCGCTGGTGGATCGGGCAGTGCAACGATCGGCAATGTCATTATCCAGACCGATCTCGTGCTCGAGAAGAACAGGCCCGACGCCGTGCTGATACTGGGTGACACCAACAGCTGCATGGCCGCCCTTCCGGCCAAGCGGCGCAAGATTCCGGTCTTTCACATGGAGGCCGGCAACCGCTGCTTCGACCAGCGCGTGCCGGAAGAGATCAACCGGCGGATTGTCGATCATACCGCGACGTCAATCTCACATACAGCACCATCGCTCGCGAGTACCTGCTGCGCGAAGGCTTGCCGCCTGACCTGGTGATCAAGACCGGCAGCCCGATGCGGGAGGTCCTCGATTTCTACCGGCCTCGCATTGACAGCTCTACGGTGTTGGCACGGCTCGAACTGAATCGCATTGAGTTCTTCGTCATCAGCGCGCATCGCGAGGAAAACATTGACTCCGACGCGAATTTCACGCGTCTGGTCGCCATGCTGAATGCGCTGGCCGAAACCTACGATCTGCCTGTCATCGTCTCGACTCACCCGCGGACAAGAAAGCGCATAGACGCCCTTGGCATCTCCTTCCATTCGCGCATCCATCTGGTCAAGCCACTGAGCTTCACAGACTACGTGCGGCTGCAGATGGATGCCCGCGCCGTACTGTCGGATAGCGGAACCGTTACAGAAGAATCATCGATTCTCAATTTCCCTGCACTGAATATCCGCGAAGCGCATGAGCGTCCCGAAGGCATGGAAGAAGCCGCCGTCATGATGACCGGCCTCAGTACGGACCGGATGTTCCAGGGGCTCGCCCTGCTCGAGTGCCAACCCCGAGGCGATACACGCTTGCTACGGGCCGTCCGCGACTATGGGGCTGACAACGTGTCCGACAAGGTCATCCGAATCCTGCACAGCTACACGGACTACGTGATGCGAACGGTGTGGAAGCGATCGATTCCTGGTGAATAATGTGCGCATACTGCTGATTACCCAATGGTCGAACCTGAGCCCATGCTGAAGGGAATGCTCCTTGCCCGGGAGTTAAGGGCGTTGGGGCACGACGTGGAAGTCCTGACCGGGTTCCCGAATTATCCAGGCGGCGTGCTATACCCCGGCTACCCGCTGCGGCCCATCCGCACCGACGTCATCGACGGGATCCGCGTCACCAGGGCGCCGCTATACCCTAGCCACAGCAAGTCGGCCCTGGGGCGAATCCTCAACTACGTCAGTTTCGGTGCTGCAGCGGCGCTCCTGGGATCCCTCAAGCGAAAGAGCTTTGACGTCGCCTACGTGTACCATCCGCCGCTGACCGTAGGCATGGCTGCAGTGCTCATTGGACTGGTGCGCAAGATGCCATTCGTCTATGACATTCAGGACCTCTGGCCCGATACGCTGGAGTCGACGGGAATGATGTCGAACCGGCATGCGCTGGCCCTCGTCGCATGCGCGTGCCGGGTGGTCTACAAGCGCGCCGCGGCGATCATCGCGCAGTCGCCGGGATTTGAAAGCCGCTTGCTGGAGCGCGGCGTGCCGCGCGAGAAGCTGCACATGGTCTACAACTGGTGCGACGAGACTGCACTCGCGCCCAAGGAATCCGAAGCCACCATGCCGCCAGGCATGGAAGGACGCTTCAATATTGTCTTTGCCGGCAATATGGGACCAGCACAGGCCCTCGACGCTGTCCTGCTGGCGGCCCGGGACGCCCACGCAGCGGATCCGCGGATTCAGTTCGTCTTTGTCGGTAACGGTGTGCAGGTCGCCAAGCTTCAGGCATTGTCAGAGTCGCTCGAGCTGGGCAAGGCCGTGATGTTCCTGCCAAGGATGCCCATCACCGAGGTCAGCCATGTCCTGCAGGCCGCCGACGTACTGTTGGTACATCTGCGCGATGATCCGCTTTTCTCGATCACCGTTCCATCCAAGACCCAGGCCTATTTGTTCAGCGGAAAGCCTATTCTCATGGCAGTGCATGGAGACGCCGCTAACCTGGTGAACCAGGCGGGCGCGGCGATCTGCGCGGAGCCCGAGAACGCCGAGTCCATCGCTCGGGCGGCCGTCTCCCTGGCGGCAATGCCACGTGAAGACCTACTTGATATGGGGCGCAGGGGAAAGGAATTCTATGAGAAAAACCTGTCAGTCAAGGTGGGAATCGCCAGACTTGTGACTCTCCTTGAACAGGCATGTAACTGGAAATCCAGGAAGGGGGCGCATTGCAGCATCGAGAAATCGCCGGCGGCCGCCGAACCCTCTCAGGCCCGACCTGGCGGCATGCGGCGTTAATCGGCCCGGTACTTTTGCCGGGCAGCGTGCATACCCTCTATCCACAGCCAAGCGAGTAACGACCCGACAAGATGTCGGTCTGTCGAGATCCATTGCCCTGCAGTCTCCGTCACCCATGCGCCTTGGTCCGGCCGCGTCCGTCACACCGGCGGTAAATGTTATGCGGTCACAGCGTTCACGTTGGCCTGCATGCAACGGCAGAGCGCCAGCTACCTGCCGGTCAATGTGCGAATGCCCCCATGTTCCACCCCTCGTCGTGCCTTGCACTCCCACCTCCCCGGGCCATGTCAGATGACGAGGATGAAAAGCATCCTGATAGGGCGATCCAAGATTCTCCCCCGTGCCAATTGCCGGGGATGTCGCCCCCAACCTGAAATCCGACCACACCGATGTTCCGACGAAATTCGGATTCGATGTAATGGCATTGGTATCAAGCATTATTTTGATATTTTTATCCGTATATTCAGAACCGTTGTACGCCACCAGCACGCGGTCACCAGACGACTTGAAGTAAAGATTGTTATGAAATGAAAGACCGGTACTTCCACCAGCAATGACAGCCTTTCCCGTCGCATTTGAGAATATATTATTTCTCAATGACCATTCCGCGGATCCGGCCGTGAATATTATCCCCGTCGAGCCACCGTAGATGGTGTTCCCATAAAGCACATTACCTGTGGACGAGCCTGAAGAGTCATCGATCACAATGTGGTCGACTCGTGGATCCGTGCTTATCAGGAGATTATTGAAGATCTGGTTATTCGAACCGACGTAGTCGCCTGGACTTGCCTGCCATGCGATATCCCTGGCCCAGACACCCTTATAGAACTTGGTGCCGACTACTATATTCCTGTAGATCCGATTGCCATCGGAATGACCATCGACTTTCCCACTATCTCCGTACACCCCCAAACCGGTCACGAAATTATTGGAGATGAAATTATCGTATATTTCATTGAATGATCCTGCCTCAACGGCAATGCCATAGGGCTCATGACCATTTGGATAAGCGTTGTCCCGGCACAGATTCCGGTATATTTTAAGATTGTTAACCCTCATGATATAGATCGCTGCTGCCGAGCCGCTTATGTCATTATCATGTATCGCTGAATCGGCAGCATCTCCACGCAATGGCCCCGACTTGCTGTGGTAAGCAATCCCGATCTGGGGATTATTGTAAACCTCATTATTTCTGACAATAACATCGTTGACCTGGCCTGCCTCGCGGCTGATCCATATTCCGCGCACCCCATTGGTCACGGCAACCCCGTCGATCACGACATGGCTGATATCTATCACTCCAATTGCATACAGCGCCCCGGCCGCATCAAAAACCGGTTTGGCCCCCGCCCCATAGGACGATACCGTGAAAGGATGACCGACAGTCCCGGAGGCGCGCAATGTGTACATCCCAGTGAACCGCTGACCGGCGCGGAATAACAAGCGACTGCCCGGATGACTTCCCGCAAGCCCGTTCTGGGCATTGGCCAGAGAATTGAATGGCCCTGCGTTGCCAACTGCTGTAGCACATGTCTGGCGGGTACCGTTGCCGTTAAAAGTGCAGGAGTTATCCACATAGAAATCGCTCGCTGCCGAACTGCGAATCGGAGCCGCAGCGCTACCCGCCGCAGGGGTTTCAGCCTGGATCGATTCGAACAGAAGGAATAGTGCGAGGAAAGCCGCCGCTCCCAAGAAGAGGAACAGTGGCTTCCTTGCTTTGCATGCAGTCAGTATCCGGGTCATGGCGTCACCAGGAAAGGGCATAGGTTTCTGTTGTGGACCAACGTGGCCCGGCCGACGGTCGCGAAAATGGTCGCTTCGGCGTCGGATTCAAGGCCAGCCGCTATTCCGCACATACTCATCATCGCGCCTCTGCCGACGACAAGGGTTGCTACTCAATAATTGATCTTGACAGTACCCGGGCTTCGGCCCCGAGATGGCGAGTAGCCGCCCCCATTGAATTCCGAGAGACGGCCAAGAAAGACTCCCATTACAAACCAAAAGAGCATCGTGTTATGGAAGTTACCAAATACAACGACCGGCTCAGTAAACACAAAAACCGAAGCGGAGACCATCACCAGAGCCGCGGACATGATAGACATCTCCTCATAGATGCGTCCCTTCGTCTGGAATATCTTGATCGCAAGAAACACAAACAGCAGCAGCACCGGAATAGTAGCCAATAACCCGAATTGGTAGCAAAATTCAAGATTGTGTTATGAATTTCGTTGTATCCAATACCGTACCTTTCCAAGTCCGCATCTGCCGCACCGACGCCAACAATGGACTATTCATAAATAGTTCCATGGCAACGGCATAGCCCTCCATTCTGCCGTTCGATCCCTCGGTGACGTTGCCATTAAGCAGCGCGTCAAGTCGAAGCTCATCGGCAAAGGTCACGACTACACATGCCAGTACAACAAGCAGAAGCATCATGGCCCCGGCAACCTTCAATCTTTTGCCTGTCATGACGCTGACGAATATCAACGTACATATCATCCCGGCGATGGCTACCATCCCGCTCGCCCGCCAGGAATGAAGATTGAGCTGCAAATGACCCCGAACACAAAGAACGCCCAGACCCTCTTCCTGCCGCTGCAGAACAGGACATTCACGAGCGCGATACTCGTCAGGAACGAGGCTCCTACGCTCCACCCGGTACGACTGCCGCCAAATCCCGTATACACCTGCCCAATGAAGAAATCGTAATCTCCTTCATAGAATGGGTTGTGCCAGTCCAGGGCTGGGAACATCAAGCCAAGCGGAACAAAGATCGCCACTGCGAAGAAGCAATATGGTGCACACCGAATTGCCTCAGAAATTGCAGCACGTTCGGCGGATGACAATAGGGGAACAACACACAGCAGAAACATCGGAAGAGAATAATTGACGATTGAATTGTTCTCCTGGAAATACCCACCATGCAGCAACGACGACAACAAGAAGGATGCATTGATGACCAGGAAGAACACTACAAGCACGCGATCAATCTTCGCTCCCGCGCCAAGCCAGCCTCTGACAACTCGGAATATTATTAACCCAAACAGTGAAAGCTTCAGCGCCTGGATAATCCCCGGCCCCACTCCCGGCAGCCAATAAACCGGCCCGAGAGAAAAATAGAGAAGATACAAGATCTTGCCCACGGCAGCCCCTTTCATACAATGCCACTGGTAACCGACACCTCCGGCGGATTCCCTGCATGGGCGCTTGGAGCAGGTGAACCAGGCAAGTGCACCCAACTCACCGCCAAGGCTGAGGCAAATCCGTCACCCTTGGCTCCTCATATCCATTATTCACTACCATTGCTTTCCGCCAGAGCGAACAGTTTCCGGTTCAATTCCAATGCGCCGGACGATTTCAGCCATTCTTCTGCATAATCGCGAGCGTTTCTGCGGTGGGATTCGAACTCTGCAGCCGACATCCGGGCATATCGATCGAGTGCAACCTGAAATGCACTGGTATCGTCGGGGTCCAGGTCATACCCGGCCTTGCTCGCCTGAAGTCCTCGCCACGGCGTCCGGTCACTGATGACGACCGGAAGGCCGACACTCATGGCTTCATAGATGGCGTGCCCGAAATTCTCGCTGTTCGTTGGCAACAGGAATACATCGTAGCTACCAAGCTGATCCATCGCATTCTCGTGTGTAAGCGGCCCTTTTATGCTGACTTTCACATTCGCAGGCAAAGTTCGAATCAGGCGTTCACATTCTTCTACGTACACGGGATCTTCAAGCAGCCCGTAGATATCAAATATTATGTTCCCAGACAACCCAGCCACGATCTCGATGGCTTTAATGATATTCTTTTGACGCACCAGCCGGGACAAGGAAATGACTCGCAAGCACCCTGGCTTTTTCATCGCTTCCCGGCCCGCATCATCACGAACACCTACGGGCAGATCAGGGGCTATATCAATAAACTTCTCCTCGACACCAAGGACGCGCTTTATATCGTCGCTTCATATTGCGACGACGCATGCCATCTTACATTCCTCAGTATCCCACTTGACTTTGCAATGTAAATGTACGCCCACTTCTTGAGGGACCGGAATTTCATCGCCCCTTTTGCAAACTCACCGCGCGGGGCAATTATTATTTTCCATTCCGGAAACATTCCGAATCTTGCAGCCCATAATGGAAAATGGTAAATCCGGGGTTGAAGAAGCTGTTGAAATACACACCGTCGACAGCGTCAATCGCCAACGCGCGCCTGAGATTCCACGGATACATCGATGCTTTGGAGAGGTAGATCACTCGCCCCTTTCCCACGCGCTGCCAGGTGTCGACTTCGATCCCGGGATACTGTTCCGCCTGCCCGAGATCGCGATCCATGCATGCCACCATGAAGTCAACTTCATCGCCCAGGTGCTGCACCATGTTGGCAACGCTCCGCACAGGGCCACCAGACAGGGACCCCGGAAGATAGTGCTGCAGGAACACGAGTAGCCGTCTTTTCATCGCTTCGTTGTGTGTGGATTCAGATTGGGCGCAGCTTGGTCCGCAGCATCTCCGGCATGACATCGGCGTCCCGGCAGCACCGGCATCAGGCGAACCAACGGCTTGGCGGTTTGTGCTCGTATTACTCAACAGGCGCGATGCCATGGCGGGGTTGCTCCTGTCGTGCCCGCGATAATGTCGATCAAGTACCTGGCACCGGCCGTGGCATTGAGGCAACGAGCCCATGCCGCAAGCTCGGCGCGCTGGTTGAACCTCACGGGACCAACGTCAATGGCCGCCCTGAGCGATTGGCGAAGCCCATTGAGATCATCACGTGCGAACACCTGCCCAAAGCCGCTGCGCTTCGCGACCTCGGCGGCACCGCAGCTGTCGCTGCAGATGACCGGGGTGCCGACCATCAATGCCTCGGAGACCACCGCTCCCCATCCGTCATGATTGCTCGGCAGTACCAGGCAATCCGCCTGTGCAACCAGCTCCGGGATCTCCCGGTTCTGTACGCGGCCAATCCACCGAACACGTCCCGGTAGCGTGGCTTCGGACATTGAGCGAAGCGACTGCTCCAAAGGCCCCGAACCTACGACAATCAGTTCGAATGGACTGCAGTGTTCCAGCGTGGCCAATGCCTGAAGAAGCAGTTCCAGCCGCTTCCGCTTGATGAACTGTCCGACAAAGATGAAGCGGACCAAGCCGTTCGATCTGATTTCATCACCCTCCGGCGGCGTCATGTCGGTAAGAAAATAGGCGAAGGGATAGACCCTGGCTGAAGACATGCCTCGTCTGATCACCCAGTCGCTCGTGGTGTATCCCGATGCCAGGACACCTTGAATCACGTTTCTCTTCGAGCGGAATAGTCTTGAATACTCCAGGCGTTTCAGCACACCTCGCCAGCCACGGTCATCCACCGTTTCCATGACAACCCACTGCTGCATGTCGCGCTTGGCAAGCAGTTGTTGCACCTCCGATACGTAGCCGTTTGCGCGCAGTCCCTGGCATATGTGGACCGAAGACTGGCTTGCATCTGACACCAGCCTGGCAGCCTCGCCGTCCTTCGAACAGAAGTGCAATGTTGCGCTCCCCAGCTCGGGTACATCCCAGCCAAGGTCGGCGCGGCCCGCTGACATCGCCTCTTCCGCTACGTAGTGCACCGAGCAGCCATGCGTTGCAAGCGCATTCGCAAGGCCAGCCATGTGAGGCGTCACGATTCTCTGCCAGAACCAAACTTCATGCATAGCGAACCTCGCCAGCGATTGCCGATGGGAGCCGGCGGTCGCCGACCAGTTAGCGGGAATGGGCATCAGCACGCCACCCCTCCCCACGCCCGTGCCGCCTTTCGGACACGTCGCTGCCCGGATCTCATGTGCGGGCCCCGCTGTTGCCGTCAGCACCCTGGCTGGAACGCCGCCAACCACTGCTCCAGGCGGCGTATCGCGATTGACCAGTGCCCCCGCCGCGACGATCGAACACTCTCCGACAGTGGTCCCCGCAACCACGGTGGAGGATGCGCCGAGCCAGGCGCCGTCCCGGACATGTATCGGGGCCGAATAGCCTTGGCCTGCTGCCTTGCCCTGCACCGTAAAGACTTCGTGGCTGCCTGTAATCAGTGACACGCGCGGAGCGATGTCGACCCTTTTACCGATGAGACGTCGGCACTCCCGCCTGCAATCAGTACATCGTGCCCTATCCAGGTGTCGTCTCCTATGACGAGCCTGCCCGTCAGGTAAAAGCGCGCACTCGATGCGATTCTGACGTTCGTGCCGACTTCCGCGCCGCACCACCTGAGCAGCAATCGCTTCAGGGGGAAGCACCTGGTCGGTGGCAACAGCGTCATGACCAGATGGAAGGCAAATAATCTGGCAGTGTTCATCGCTTTCAGATCAACCCGCGGTTTCTCGCAACCATTGCCGCCCCGGTGACAAGCGCCGCTGCGGCTGCAGCTTGTGAGATCGCACCGGTCCAGGCCATCAGTTGCGTTGTACTGCTAGCAGCAACAATCAAGACCGTCATCCACAAGCACGTCAGCGCAAGCCATACACGCTGCCCATTGTTTGCCACGATCGCGTTGCCGATAGTGTTCGCTGGCGCGAGGATGATGGCCGCAGCGAGATAAGCCGCAATGAGCCAGCGATCGTTCGCGTAGTGCCCGCCATACAGGCGCGGAATCAGCGCGCCAAACGAAATTGCTCCGATCGAGATCAGCGACGCCATCAGAACAGCGGCTCCCGCCGAGGTCTTTGTCAGCTCCTTGGCGGAGAAGCCCTCTTTCGAGGCGCGTATGATTCTCGGCAATACCACATCGGACAAGATCGCGGGTAGAAACAGGCCCAGGGAGAACCACTGAAGTCCGATTGCATAGCGTGCGAATGCAACGGGCCCGCCCGGCCCATTCAGGATCATCTGTCCCAGAACCCACGCGCCGGAACTGGACAGCAAGGAAACCAGCAGCATGGGCCCGGCAAAGTTGCAGACTTTCATCAGGTCGCTTCTGTTCACTGTGCGCCATGTGCTGATCGCCTCCCATCCTATTTTGCGGATGACAATCCATGACTTCGCTGCCACCTGCAACCCGGACACGGAGATGATGGAAATCATGGCCGGTTCGGGCGATCCAGTCGATGCGGCCCACGATGCCCCCAGCAAGAGTACGGTGGCGGCAATCACCGAGAGCAACGCAACAGGTCGATAGCACTCCAGTCCGAGGAGTGCGCCATTGGGAACAGTTTCCAGCGCGAGCGCCAGGACCGCCAATGCCAGAAGCCATCTCGGAATCGCCAGAGTGCCGGGAAGCCACGCACCGGGAACCAGCAGGATCCCGACCGAAAAAAGGATCGACACCGATATCGAGATCAGCCAGATCAGCGTCAGCGCTTGATGGTCACGAGCGTTCCCAATGACGGCGGCCTCTGCGAAATACTTTGACGCAGTGACCCCCAGCCCCATTCCGGCATACGCCGCAACTGTCACCGCTGTAAGTTGGAAATAGCTGAACTCCGCAAACGCGATCTGGTCCAGACTCCGGGCGAGAATGATCGATGCGACGATCAGCGAGCCACGCGATAACACGTGGCTCATCAGCTTCCAGAACGTATTGACGGCCAGTCCCGAGACGCGCATTTCATACCCTTGTCTGGTCCAGGACCAGAGATTCCCAGTTTTATCTTTCTCAGTCAGATCACAAAAAAATAATCTATTTCCATACTTGATTTCTTCAAAGAATTATAGAAATCATGAATTCCTTCCACATCCGCCATAAGGTGGAGCTTCCGCTCGCATCGGTAGGAGATCAGATTCCCCGGTATGAGAGCCATGATCGGAAGCCGCATGTGCAATATCGTGCGGTACCGATCCCTCCACGTGTTCCGTGGCGTCGCGACGCATCTACTCTTGAGCAAAATGGTAGCGCGTAGCTTCGCGGCAGCCTTCGATGCGTGGGAAACAGTTGTGCGAAAGCGCACCGATTCTGCAGTGAAGCCTCTCTAACGTGCTTCGGGCAGGGGCATCGCCTTGCGGTGCCTTGTCCTTTTCCAAAGAACGATGGAGACCGCTGTGAAGCACCCATATTTCCGCATCTCATCCGAGACCACCAGCGTCCATTGCTCTAACACCCTCCGGCATCTGGCGATGCTCGCCGCCGCCACGCTGCTGGCGGGATGCGCCGCTCCGGGGATGTACTTTGACAGCAATGCCGTTGTCAGCGCGATCGGGCCCGATGTCGTACCGAAGGTGACGCCGATCACCCTTGACCTGATACGAGAACAGCACAAAAAGCCCCGACCTGACAACTATCAGGTCGAAGAGCTGTTCGCGAAGCCGGAGCCTTATCGGATCGGCCCTGGCGACATCATTTCGGTCGTTGTATGGGATCACCCCGAACTGGTCTTTCCCACGCAGACCTATAGCATTGGCGCCGCCTTCGAGATGCCAACCTCAAGTGGCGGGTCCAACGTGCCAGGCTACGTCGTGAGCGCCCAGGGTGACATCCAGTTCCCTTACGCCGGCGTCATGAAAGTGGGTGGAAGAACCGCAAACGATGTGCGCAACCAGATGGCGCGAGCGCTGTCGCGTGTAGTCCGAGACCCGCAGATGACGGTGCGCGTATTGGGCTTTCGTAGTCAGCGCGTCTATGTCGATGGCGAGGTTAAGACACCTGGCATGCAGGCTATCGACGACGCCCCCATGACGCTGGTGGAAGCGCTCAACAGAGCAGGCGGCGTGTTGAACCAGACCGGTGACAATAGCCGCGTCCGGGTCACGCGCGGCGATCGGAGTTGGTATGTCAATATCCCAGCGCTATTGAGCAAAGGCATTGACCCGTCGCGCATTCTGCTGCGCTCAGGAGACATCGTTCGCGTGGAGCAGCGCGAGGACAACAAGATCTTCGTGACCGGCGAAGTGGTACGTCCCACATCGCTGCTGATGCGCAATGGGAGGATGACGCTGAATGAGGCATTGGGAGATGCAGGGGGTGTCAATCCGACGTCCGCCAATGCCGAACAGATCTTCGTGATCCGAAAAGCGGCGCAGGGAGAACCCACGATATTCCATCTGGACGGCAATTCTCCGGCAGCCTGGCGATCGCCGAGGGCTTCGAGCTGGAACCCAAGGACGTGGTCTATGTCGATGCGCGGGAGGTCGTCCGCTGGAGCCGCGTGATCAATCAGTTGTTGCCAAGCACGCAGCCGGTATTCAGCACCGCGACTGCGCTGAAATAGTCGGGTACGAGCCATGGTCCGTTCCATCCTGGTCGTCTGCATCGGGAATGTTTGCCGCAGCCCCATGGCGGCATGCCTGCTCGCGCGAGACTTGCCCGCATGTGAGGTGAGTTCGGCCGGGCTGGCGCCGCCCGTTGGCGCACCGGCCGACCCAAGCGCCGTCAGGTTGCTGGCACGCGAGGGCTGCAATCTCGCGAATCATCGGCGCGCGCGATCGATATCGAACTCGTAGCGGCGGCTGATCTGATTCTGGTCATGGATAGTGAGCAGCGTGACCGGCTGGAGCTCGAGTATCCGCACGCACGCGGAAGAACTTACCGGCTCTGCGAAGACGTGCATACGGATATCCCCGATCCATATGGCGGCTCTCAAAGCATGTTCGTCATTGTGCTGGAGCTGATAAAACAAGGCGTCGCATCGTGGTCCTCGCAACTGGGAGATCTCGGACCGCTCGACCGTCAAACGGAGTCATCATGAGAACGATCGGTACGCCAGACAATGCCACGGCCAGCGTAGACGAACCTGCCGCGACGGTGGATCTGACTGCATACCTCGATTTGCTGGTCCGGTATCGTCGCAGCTTCCTGGCAGTGGCCGGGCTGGTTATCAGCATAGGTCTTGTTTATGCCTTTCTTGCCAAGCCGGTCTACCGCACTGACATGAGCGTTCAGATTGATGAATCCAGCGGCAACACCAACACCAAGTTGATGGCGAGCACCTCGCCCGCGCTGGAAGCCAAGTCGGCAGCGTCCGCCGAGATTGAGCTCCTGCGCTCTCGAATGGTGGTTGGCAAGGCGGTTGACGATCTCCGTCTGTACATCGACGCCACCCCCCGTTACTTCCCCCTCATCGGTCGCGCAATCGCGAGCTTCAATCCGGAGCTATCCAATCCAGGGCTATTTGGCTGGGCCGCTTCGCCTGGGGTCAAGAATCAATCAGCGTGTCCCAGCTTGACGTTCCCTCCATCATGGAAGGGCGCAAGCTGTCCCTGACCGCGCTGGGTGACAATCAGTATCGGGTGGAGTTCGCCAGCGATAACGCACAGGCCACCGGCAAGGTCGGAACACCATTGGTGTTCGCCACGGCGAATGGCAGCGTCACTTTGCTGGTGAGCGCGCTCGATGGGAAGCCCGGCACCCGGTTCGTGCTCCGGCGCTCCCCCGGGGCGCCGCCATCACGCAACTGCAGGACCGTTTGGTCATTGCCGAGCGTGGCAAGCAAAGCGGCGTCATTGGCGTGTCGCTGGAAGGTGACTCGCCAGCACTGTGGCAGCTGTTCTCAACGAGATCGGAGATGCCTATGTCGAACAGAACGTTCGCCGGAAATCCGCTGAAGCAGAGAAGTCGCTAGCCTTTCTCGAGCAGCAAGTGCCGCAGCTCAGGCAGCAGGTCGATACAGCCGAGACGCGATATAACGCGATGCGCAATCAGCGCGGTACCGTTGACCTCAATGAGGAGTCCAAGCTTATCCTGACACAGTCGGTACAGATTCAAACGAAATTGCAGGACCTGCAGCAGAAGCGCCAGGAATTGGCTTCCCGCTTCACATCTCACCACCCCGCCGTAGAACTGGTCGACAATCAGATCGCTGGTCTGACAGCACAGCTGAATAGCGTATCCGGGCGGATTCAGAAGCTGCCGGAAGTAGAGCAGAACGTATTGCGCCTGATGCGCGACGTCAAGGTCAGCTCAGAGTTGCTGCAGTCCCTGCTGAACGACGTCCAGCAGCTCAAGCTCATGAAAGCCAGCAAGATCGGAACGGCCCGCATCGTCGACTCCGCGGAAGTGCCGCTCAAATCCGTGCGTCCGAACCGGATGATGATCGCCGCAATGTCCCTTGCGCTGGGTCTTCTTGCCGGACTGCTGGTGGTCATCGCGCGCTACGCATTTGATGGTGGCGTGGCCGATCCGGATGAAATCGAGCGACTGACCGGCATGACCGTTTATTCGACGATCCCCTTCAGCAAGCAACAGCTGCTGCTACCGTCCGAAGGCAGGATCCTGGCACTGCACGAGCCCGATGACCCGACGATGGAGAGTCTGCGCAGCTTCCGCACTGCCTTGCAGTTCACACTGGCGGGCAGCAACAGCCGGACGGTAGTGATCTCTGGCCCGGCCCCCGGAGTCGGCAAGTCATTCATCTGTGCCAACTTCGCTGCGATTGCCGCTGCCGGACGCCGCGTAGTACTCGTCGATGCCGATTTGAGGCGAGGCACCTTGCATACCGCGCTCGATGCCAAGCCTGGCCCAGGGCTGACCGAGTTGCTGATGGGCGCCCCCCTTGAGCAGGTGTTGCAGCGGCAGGTGGCGCCCGGACTGGATTTCATCTCGACAGGTACCAAGCCACCCCACGCGGCAGACCTGCTGCTGAGTCCGGCCGTGGACTCACTGCTTGAGCAGCTCAAAGCGCGATATGACCTGGTTTTGATCGATACGCCACCGGTCCTGGCCGCCGCCGACGCCGGCATTCTGGCTGCGAAGGCTGGCGTGGTATTCCTGGTGGCTCGCGCAGAGCAAAGTACCGTCAGCGAACTGAACGCGACGCGACGCGCTCTCCGGCAGGCGGGAGCGGAAGTCAAGGGAGTGCTGTTCAATGGACTCGTAATCGAAGGACGCTGGTACCGGTCGCACTATTACTTCAGCAAGTATCGCTATCTCAGTGAGTATGGCAGCACCCAGGGCAAGCGGGCATGACGTCGAGAGAGCGCGTATTCGTCATGTCCGTGCCGGGAACAGCTAGCCGCAGCCATCTCATCTCGGTATTCATGACCCGATAGCCGTCTACCATGCCGCTTGTTCACGCCGTTGCAGCTTCCTCCGTCGTCATCGCCGGTTCGGGTGGTCTTGGGCTGGAACTCTATGACTATTTGCAGGTGGAAGCGTCGACCGGCGGGCCCGATGTCGCGGGATTCATCGACGACAGGGAAGGCAAGGTTCCCCACGGTCTCGACGTACCCTATCTGGGTCCCATCAGACAGTTTCGCCCCGCGCCGCACCAGGCCGTAATGGTCGCGATGGGCTCCCCCGAGGCACGGCGGGCGGTGCTTTCATGGCTGCTCGCGCATGGGGTATCGGTGCCTTCATACGTGCATCGCACGGCCGTTATATCGCCGGCGTCCAGCCTAGGGGTTGGGGCACTGATCTTTCCTTACACGGTAATCAGCCGCAACGCGAAGGTGGAAGACGGCGTAGTCGCCAACGTCTTTTGCGGCATCGGTCACGGCTCTCGCGTCGGCGCCTGCTCGGTCCTGTCCCCATATGCCGTCCTCAACGGCGACGCCGCTGTCGGCCCGGGGTGTTTCTGGGGACGCGCGCCACGCTCTATCCGGGTGTGGAGATCGGCGCCGAGTGCACCGTCGACTCTCACACTGGCGTCTCATCCAGCACGAAGGACCGGCAGTTCATCACTTCCGGCGCGTACCAGCTCACCTCGCGGCGCATTCGCGACGCGTAACGCGCGCACGCCGGCTTTAGAAAAGCTCGGAATTCGTCCGAAGCGACGGCAGCGGCAACTGCACAACCGTCACGATGGTGCGGCCGGACGCCGGATCCATGCGAATGGTCCTGGTATAGCGTTCGGAGACGCCGAGCCAGACCAACCCGTGCGACCACAGACGGGCCCGGATGGGATACAGCGACACCGGAATCATCACGATCAGGATCGCGCAGAGCACCAGTCGCGCGATGGGCGGCGGCCGGCTGACTGACAGTTCCCGGGGCGGACGACGCGGATTTGCCCACGCCACAGTGAATCCCACACCCATACCGATCAGGGTCTCGGCCACCGTGTGGTAACTTCCGACGACGAGCGCAACGGCCGCCATCACCGCCACGCATACACCGGCAATCGTCCCTAATCGAGCGGCCCTTTGGCTCCATGCCTCGCCCGCCACCGCGAACAGCACCGGGTAGACAGCTGCGGTCAGCATGGCGTGCCCGCTGACGCTGTACACGTTTGCAGACGGTACGGACCACCCCCCGAGCTCGAATGCCAGCTTGCCGATCAAAATGACAGCCGTGCCCGCAGCCAGCGAAAAAACCCACTAACGCTCGCTGCCACAGCCCCTGCCAGGCGAGGCGGAACGCGACCAGCCCCGCGAGGGGGAACATAAGCGAGGCTTCTCCGAAACGCACAACCAAGTGCCAGGAAGTCTGCACTACGGTTCCTCCAACTTATGGTTGTCTTGTGCCGTGCGATTGCCCCGACCCCCTGGGTCCTTGCCTTCACACGATATCGGCATCAGGGGCATGCTGCGCCCTCCCCCGGAATCGCGGCGCCGAGAATTCTCCGGCCGCACTGATCCCATCCCGTGCCAGGACCTTATGAACGGTCCGACACAAGATCACGATATCCAGCCATACGGACACATGGTCCACGTACCACACGTCCAGCCAGAACTTCTCTTCCCAGCTGATCGCGTTGCGCCCGCTGATCTGTGCCAGCCCGGTGATGCCGGGCCGAACGTCGTGACGACGTGCCTGCTCCGGCGAGTAGAGCGGCAGGTATTCCATCAGCAGCGGACGCGGCCCGACCAGGCTCATATCCCCTTTCAGGACGTTCCAGAGTTCAGGCAGCTCGTCGAGGCTGGTGGAGCGAAGGAGCGCTCCAAACTTGGTGAGGCGGTCCGGATCGGGCAGCAACTCGCCATCCGGCCCTCTCGCATCCGTCATGGTGCGGAACTTGAGAATCTGAAATGGCTTGCCATGCATTCCAGGGCGTACTTGCCGGAAGAAGACCGGCGTGCCCAGTTTCCGACGGACCGCGAAGATCAAGATCAGGAGAGGGATGGCGAGCAGCAGCAGGCCCACGGAGGATAGAACGACGTCAAAGATGCGCTTCATGATGCTTCCTGCCACTCATTGAGACTCGGCCTTTGACGATGCAAGCCACTACGTTCGCAGCAGGGATGCCGAACACCCAGGACGAGGCTTGTCGCTCGCCTGATATCGTGCCCCGGTCACCTGCGGCGAAGGCAGACCATGACCGACTTGCACCATTCGTCAAATATAAGCGAACGGGAGCATGTGCCGACGATCGATCTGTGGCGACGGGCACAGTACACACCCTTCGCCCTTACATCCCGCGGTCTCGCTGCGTGACCCTCGCCGCCGGCTTCGCCAGCACGGCGTGATCAGCCCCACGCGCGCGGCGATAGTCCCTGATCCAGGCGCGCAACCTGATATCGATAGGGTACTCGACGCTGCGATAGATCAATGCCGCCACAAGCACCGACGCAAACACCAGCGACAGACAGATCAGGTCGCCCGGCAAGAAGCGAACCCTGTCCGCTGCGGCCAGCATCCGTGCAAATGCAGGAATCGTGAATGCCTGCAGCAGGTACAGGGAATACGATGCATCGCCGACCTGCTGCAGGAGGTCACTGCCCTTCCAGCCCCCTGCGGCTTCCCTGAGGATTGCCCCCGATACCAGCAGCGCCGCAGGAATCCCCGCGCATACGACCCTGTGCGCCATGTCGGAGGAAGGCGTCCCTACGCAGAACCCCAACACACCCGCGGCAATGATGACGGACGAGGTCCGCGCGGAGACTCTGAAGCCGGACCGAAAGGCCCATGCGAACACGCAGCCGAAGATGAACTCCAGCAACAACGGATCCGTCAGGAACCTGAAGATATACGCCGTCGGCCGCGTCAACGACAGGGTGGCAAGCAGTACGAAGAAGGCTGTGATGGCGACACGGCTGCGTTGTTCCGCAAAGCAGAGCGACACGGCGAACACGGCGTAGAAGAACATCTCATAGGTCAGCGTCCACCCAACATAGAGGATCGGGTAATAACTGCCGCTTTCCCCGATCTCGTATGGGATGAAGAGATAGGAGGTCACCGCTTGCGTCAGCGTAAAGTCCGTCGTCTTGAGGCTCGGTGCGAACCACACGATCACCAGCATCAGGCTCGTGAGAAGCCAGTACATAGGTGCGATCCGCACAATCCGGGCGGCAATGAACTCCCTCGCGGCAGCAACGTCCCGGTCTCGCCCGGCGGTAGTCATCACCATGACGAAGCCGGAAATAAAGAAGAAGATGTCGACACCCGTCCATCCCCATGTGGCCGCGTGACTCACGACCCCCGGCTTCCATCCGTGGATCTGTACCGTCGCTGCGGAATGGTAGGCAACAACCGCCATCGCCGCGATCGCGCGCAGCCATTGGACCGAAGACAGCACTTGCTTTGGCATGGCTTCCTGGCTCCTGTCCGGGGTTGAGCGTCAACCCCGAAATGGGGGTCATGCGGTGACATTCTTGCCCTGCGCGAATCGCACTACCGTTAGCCACCTCACACATGTGACGTGATTGCGGCGCTCGCGTGCTCCGGATCCCGGCAGCTCTGTTGGAAAGCGCACCGAAGCCGCCTGTCAGCGTCGATACAGTAGGCCTCGATTATCGGGCAGGCCGCGCGCCCGGAGCGTCCGCTGCAGAGGATCCACATGAAATCAACGACCGTACCCAGCGAAGGCGGTGGCGGACTCGATGCCACCACGCCGGTCTCTGTTCAACCGCATCCTCTGCACGGTCCCGACGCGATCTGGCAGGAAACCAACTGCTATATCGACCTCTGGGTCGAACTGCTGCATGCGTGGGGACTCGAGCCGCGCGCCGCGCTGCCGTTCACGGTGGCACAGGACTTCGAAGGCGATCACTTCACATTCTTCAAATATCCGCAGGCCGACCTGGAGATCCTGTACGGCACGGTCGTGCAGGAAATGGCGGTCTATGACACGCTGCAGGCGCATGTCGTGGCACAGATCGAACGCGGCCATACGGTGCTGTTGGAAGTCGACAGCTACTACCTGCCCGACACTCACGCAACGGCGTACCGGCGCGAGCACGTCAAGACCACAGTCGCGATCGATGACATCAGCCCCAAGGCACAACGGCTCTCGTATTTCCACAGCGTGGGATATCACAGCGCGCAGGACGAGGACTATCGCGGCCTGTTGCGGTTGTCGCCCGAACTAAGTGGCAACGGCAACATCCTGTTTCCCTATGCCGAATGCGCGAAGCGCGTGCGGCCCGCGCTTGCCATGCCAGCCATGGCCGACGTCTCGGTAGCGCTGATGCGCCAGCACCTGGAGCGGCTGCCCGTCATCAATCCGATCAGTCTCTGGCGACAGGACTTCGACGAGCATATGGATACGCTGCTCGCGCGCGACGAGGCCTACTTCCACCTCTACACCTTCAATCTCCCGCGTCAGCTCGGTGCGAATTTCGAGATGCTGCATCACTGGCTGCGGTGGCTGGACGAGCAGGGCGGTGGCAGTCCGTCGACGGCTGCGGCCGCCGAGACCGCCTGCGCCATCGCGATGGAAGCGAAGGTCCTGCAGTTCCGCCTGGCCCGTGCGGTCGCGCGTCGCCGTGCCGATCCTTGCACGCAGAGCCTGGACGCACTGGAATCCAGCTACGACAGGACGATCGATGGTCTGATCTCGGCCTTCGGGCGCGCGGGCGCTGCAGCCGCATAGCGCCATCGACGATCACGCACCACTACGGAATGCTGCCGGATATCAGCCGTCGTAGCCGAGCGAGCGCTCGGCGTTGAGCGCATAGATCTCGCCCGAAGGGGCAGGCGCGGCGTCGCCGTCCGCCTTTCCATCGAACACGAGCCGCAGCCGCCGGCTGCCGCCCGGCGCAAGATGGAACCAGTTTTCGGCCGCGTGGTAGGCGTGATCCTCGATATGTACCCACCGGGCAAAGCGTCGCGCAGTGACCGTGATCCACCAGTCGTCGTCCACGCATTCGAGCCGTGCCTGCAGCTCGGGCGCTGGAGTGCGCCGGCGCGGCGATCTGGCAAGTACACGGCTTGGCTCAGTGGCTCGCCGCCTTCTTCTGCAAGCAGCGTCGCCAGCACGACGTCGTGCGCCTGCGGTCCAAAACGGTACGCATAGGTGAAGTCAAAAAAGCGATCGAGCAGCGCGGCCGCCTCCACGCACTCCGCGCTGTGGGCGCGCAGCAAGATGGGCTGCCGGGCCTGTGCCACGGCTATCTCGCCGTCACGCAAGCAGCGCAAATCAAGCAACACGCGCGCGGCTGCGCGGTTTCATTGATCACATGAAGTTGCAGGCCATTGAGACCCTCATCCGTAATCAGCACCTGTAGCGGCTGCCAGACCTGCCTGAGCGCATGCCAGGCCGATTTGGGACGTCCCAGGCGTCGACGATACCCCACCCGCACCCGGCAACAGATCCTGGAATTGCCAGACCAGACCACCGTTGCAACTCGACCCGACGCGTCGCCATTCGGCGAAGACGTCGCTCATCACCTCCGCGACCACGGCGCGCGAAAGCATCAGATACCGCTCGGGCTGTTCATACCGAAGGCGCGGCGGATCGACGTCATACACGGTACGCAGATAGTGCTCGCGTACATCCTCGAAATCCCACGATGCGCCGGCATCGCGCGGCACTCTGGCTTTCCAGCGCGGCGAGTGCAAGGCAGGCGAGCCCATGTCCGCGAGCGTCCGGTCACAAGGGACATTGGAGAAAGCCAGGCATTCCGATGTGAACCGGACCTGGGCAAGGCGGGCGCGGACAACGGACGCTGGTACGCACCCACGCCGTAGTAGTGGCTGACGCCGGTATCGGGCTGGAACGGCCATGCTCCCCCGGTAGGAGAGTTGCTCACATAGGCGATATCCGGGCGATGGACAGCAACCAGATCGGGAATCAGCGCGTCAAACAGCGGCTGCTTCCATTCGCTGCGGGTAGCGCCAAGCATCGCCGCCTGCTGCTCGGCTTCGCTGGCACCGCAGACCACGGCGACGCACGGGTGGGTCCGGGTCGAGGCCAGCCACTCGCCGACTTCGCGCCTGATGTCGTCGGTGAGGCCCACGCCCGGTCCGATGCTGCCGTAGTCGAAGTTGGCAAACATGAAGTCCTGCCAGACCAGCAAGCCAAGCTCATCGCAGATCTGTAGAAGGCTTCGCCCGGATAGCAGGTCACGCCACTGACCCGAACCATGTTCATGCCGCCGGCCCGCGCGAGTTCAAGCCAGCGTCTGGAAGCTTCGTCGGTGTCGGCCAGCCCGGGCAGATCCATGCTGGAAATGCAGGCGCCGCGGCAGAACAGCTTCTCGCCGTTGATGCGCAGTGCGAAAGACCCGGTGTCGCCCGTGCGGTCCACGGACACGCTGCGAAAGCCGACCCGGCCGCAATAGACAGTGCGCGCCTCGATGACCGCATCGACACGATAGAGATTCGGCTCGCCATGCGTGTGCGGCCACCATAACCGCGGGCGCTCGATGCGCACGGCGCCCTCAAGCGTGTGCCTGTCAACGCGGGACAAAGAGCCACGATGGCGGCATCCCGCATCGTCGCTGATCTCGACGCGCCAGACGCGGGCGCCGACGCCGGAAAATGCATGCGCACCGACACCATGCCATCCTGGTCCTGCACCCGCGCCCACAGGTCGGCACGCACACCATGCAAGATGTCGGCACTGGCCGGATCAAGCAATTCCACGGGACGCCATGGGCCTACCGCATGGACCGGCGGGCACCACCCCGGCATATGGCCGAGCAGCGTCGTGCGAACGGCCCGCAGTTGGGGCGGCACGATCATCCGTGGCTTCCATCGAACCGGGCCCCGCTGCTTGCGCAACCACGGCTCAAGGGCGCGAAAGCAGACGTACAGCAAGTTATCGCCGACGAGGTCGACGTCAACCTCATGGGCGACAAACATGTGCCGCGTGCTGAGCACAAGCTTTGCGTTCAGCCAGACTTCAGCAATCGTGGCAAGGCCGTTGAAACGCAACACGCGCCGGCCAAGGCCGGAAAATGCTGCCCGATACCAATGGTCATGCGCGTGCAAGGGTGGCGGCGCCGCGTCGTCCCAGCGGCCTGCGGCGCGCAGCGCGCTGGCGACGGTGCCAGGCACCGGAGCCGGCAGCCACCCGGCGTCCGGTTGCAGTTCGGAGGGATGCTTCGCTGCGCCGGCGGCGGTCTGCACCCATGACCACTCACCGTCGAGCGCGGCGCTGTTGACGGCAATCCCCGGGCGGGGGACCGGCACAGCCTGCCCGACGGGCGCGGGGCCCGTCTCCAGGAAATTCTGCAACATCATGGGACCGCCATCGCGCCGGATCAGATGCCCCCCAGCACGTCGCGCACGCGCCGCGGCCATGTCGCCAGATCGAAACCATGGTGACGCAGCAGCGCAAGCGTCAGGCGCTCGATCCCGAAGCCGACGCACCCCGTATGGGCCGGCTCGCCGTCCGCCGTGCGCAATGGCCATGCATGGGCGAAATGGTCCATGTGGTAGTTGAAGCTCATGCATGCCGTAGGCGGCGCGCCATCATTGATCGGCACCAGCAGTTCGAACTTCAGCTTGAGTTCGCGCTGGCTGTCGGACACGATCTTGCCGCCGCGGCCGAAGAACGGGTCGTTCGCCAGTTCGACCTCATGGGGCAGCTCCAGCATGCCGGCAAGCTGCCTGCCGCGCTCCATCCATACCTGGCGGAATGCGACGATCTGCTCGGCCGTGCCGAGACGCACGTATTCGCGCTGCCGGAACATCTGCATGCGTGCCGGGTCGATCGACGGTTCATGGCGGAAGCAGTAGGTCAATACGTCAACCACCATGCCATCGACCGGCATCGGCCCGCGCGCCGCCACCACGGGGTACACCGGGTAGCACGCTGCAGGCGCCAGCACCACCTCCGACGGACGCTGCTGGTCGGCCCACTCCTCGCCTTGCTCCAGCCGGGCCAGCAGACGGTGGTGCTCGCGATCGCCGCCACAGAAGCAATGCACCGTACCCGCGAGTTGAGGAAAGCTCTTGAGGTACTCGCTCGCCTCGAAATCCTTGCGTGGCATCGCGGGCGGAAAGCGCATCACCTCCGCATGCTGGTCGGCCCCGAGCTTGCTGATGGCGGCGTTCAAACCATCGGCGATGCTCTCGAACAGCGCACTGCGGCCGTAAATGCCATCGACCGCGCTCGGATACAGGATCCGCGCATCGATGAGCGCCTGCCGGAACGCGCGACGGCCTGCGTCCGGATCCTGCGTTGGCCTGGCCACGGCATAGCCGGTGCTGGAAGCATCGGGCGATTCGTCGTCCGAGACATACGCGTTGCTGATTTGTTCCATTGCCGGCTCCTCAGGCAGACCGGTCCGCCAAAAGCAGATTGGCGGTATTGGTCAGGATGCGATCGTTGTTGATCATGAGCGGAGCCGACCACAGGTCGCGCAGGTGGCGCCCAAGGCTGAAGGGCGTGCCATGCTTGTAGCCCGCCATGCCGCACACGAGCATCGCAATATGCACGGCTTCCAGCGCCATGGCCGACACGCTGGTCTTGAGGCCGTTCATTTCCGCTGCAAGGTTGAAGATCGCCGACATACTCTGACCGCCGGCGTCAGTCTGGCGCTGGCGCTGGTGGGTCAAGGCGAGTTCCAGCCGGCCCTCCAGCATCTGGATGATGGCCACGGCTTCGGCCACACGGGTGGCCGATGGCGGCAGCGTGCCCGGCCGGGCGCGGGCCTGGCCCTGGAACAGGGACTTGGCACGCTGCACGGCATCTGCGGCAATGCCGGTCCATAACGCCGACCACAGGATGTGCGACACAGGGGTCATGGTGACATCGGCGATCTCCCCGAACGGCACCGGAAGGACCTGATCGGTATGGCCACGCGCTTCGAGCCTGAAGCCGTTGCTGCATGTGCCGCGCATGCCCAGCGTATCCCACGCGGACAGGCCTTCCAGCGCGTAGTCGGGCTTGAGCACGCTGACCATCACCTGGTCCGACGGCGACGCGTCGGGACTGCGCCGTGCGGTCACGAGGATGCCGTCCGCGTGCGCACCATAGGAGATGGTCGGCGCCATCTTGAGCAGGTGCAGGCTGGTGCCGTCGACATTGACGGCACAGCCGCTGTTGCGCAGGGCGCCGCCGATGGCTTCTTCGGACGTGGCCGAGGCCAGCAGCAACTGTTCGCCGGCAAGGCGCCGCAGCAGCTGTTCATGCCATGCGCTGCCGCTCGCATGGTTGACCAGGCACGCGACCTGGATCTGGTGCATGGCGTAGATCATCCCCGCCGACGCGCAGGCGCCACCAAGAACGCGGCAAACAGCGGCGATGGTTTCCAGCGACGCGCCGCCTCCGCCAAGGGCGACAGGCACCATGGCACCCAGCAGCTTCTGCTCGCGCAGGACCGCAAAGGCCTCGTGCGGGAATCGGGCTTCGGTATCGACCTGGTCTGCAAACCGGGCGGCCTCGGTCGCCGCCAGATGGGCACCGGCCAGGCACTGCGCGGCATCCATGGCCTGCGCAAGCGGGTGCGCCAGCTCCACGCTGGCAAGGGCGGGCTTCATGCGGCCTCCTGCTCTTGCTTGATCTGCTCGGCCGCGGCTGCCAGCGAGCTGATACTGCGGAACAGCTGACGGGTCAGGAGGCGATCGGGAATCTCGATGCCAAGCGTGTTCTCCATCGCGAGCATCACGTGTACGGTCGCCAGCGACGAAAGCCCTGCCGCATACAGATCGGCCTGGTCGTCCAGCGATTCCACCGGTACGTCGAGCCGGGCAACTTCGGAAAGAATGGTACGTATGGCTGCTTTCATGCTGGCACTCCCGTGTCGAGTTTTGGTCCAGTGTGCTTGGTATTAGGCCAAAAGCGCCGCAGCAAATCGGTGCGCTCGCACACCAACGTTGCATTGAGGAATCAGCCCGTCCATCCTGGCGATGTCCTTTTCGGGAGCGACATTCATGCGTTGCGAAAGCGGGTAGTCTTGGCGACGTTTGCCTGTACCCCGACGGGGTATCTGGCGCCATTCCGATCACGCAGAAACGGGTACGCCCGGCTGCGCCGGGCGTACTCATACGACTTGCATGCTTCAGGCTTTATCGACCGGGCGCGTCAAAGCGGGATGCCTCGTCTCGGCGCGTGGCAACGGCATCCCCAGATACGGGTTGATGCTGCTGTAATCCGCCCGATTGCTGCGACGCTGCACGACGCCATTCAGCATGCCGCCAGCCAGCCGGACATCGCGCGCGCCAGGCGCTTGAGGGTTTCGTTCACCTGCTCCGCCGGCGTGACGTCGGCACGAATCACGAGCAGCGTGGAGCCCGCCAGGCTGGCAACCAGCGTCGCGTCCGCAACCGCCATGACAGGCGGCGTATCGACGATGACCAGGTCGAAGCGGCTTGCGCACCGACGCAGGTTATCGGCCAGCGTCGGCAACATCAGCAGCTCGGACGGATTGGTAGGCGTCTGGCCGCGGGTAAGGATGAACAGGCCGTTGACCACGGTCGGCCGGACGGCTTCGGCAAGCTGTGCGTGGCCGGCCAGCACTTCGGCAAGCCCGCCTTCAGCTGGCTGGTCGAACCAGTCGGCGATTTTTCCACGGCGCAAGTCCGCATCGACGAGCAGCACACGCTGGCCGGCTTCGGCGAACAGCACGGCGAGATTGACCGCGGAGAAGGTCTTGCCGGCGCCCACGGCGGGGCTGGTCACTGCGACCACGCCGTCAGGCGCCGCGCGCAGCGAAAAGTGGAGCGCCGCGCGCAACGTGCGCAGCCCTTCCACCGCGAGCGAGTGCGGGGCGCGTCGGGCCAGCAGGAATTGATCATGCAGACCCTGCCGAAGGAGCTTCTCGCTTTCCGTGTATTCGCTGTCGGCGTCTTCGACGACTGCCGCATCGACCAGTGCGGTGCCCGGGCGGGGCGCTTCCAGGCGGCCCTGGCCCGGCATGGCGAAGCCCGCTGCGATGCCAAGGCGCCGCTTGGCGTCGATCTCGCGTTCGAGCTCGGCCTGTTCGTCGCTGAATGCGACATCGCCCAGCATGGCGATGCCAAGCCGATTCTCCGCATCGCTCGTCGTTGCCACCGATGGCTTCAGGCGCTGGCGCATGCCGACACCGACCACGCCAAGGCACAGTCCGAGCAGCATGCCGCTGGATACGAAGGGCCACGCGCCGGGGCCGACCGGCCGGGTCGGGACGATGGCGTTGTCGACGATGCGCATGTGGCTGGAGTTGTCCGAACGCAGCAGCGACAACTGCTCGACTTTCGTGCGCAGCATCATGTACATGTCCTCGGCCACCTTGACGTCGCGGGTCAGCGCCACCGACTCGCGCTCGGAGACCGACAGGCTCTGCATGCGCGCATCGATCTCCGCGCGCTCGCGTGTCATCTGCTGGATCTGGCTGTCGACGGTCTTGACCTCATTGGCATCCGTGGTGAAGCGCTGCAGCAGCTTGGTGCGCTCCAGCCGCAGCGCGGCGATCTGGCGCTGGTACTCCATGCTGCTGTTCAGGAACGACTGCACGTCCCGGCTGGGCTGCATGGAGCCGGTGCGGGTGCGATAGCGGGTCAGTGATTCCTCCGCGCGCGCCAGTTCGGCCTGCACACGCGGCAGTTCGCCGCTCAGGAAAGTCAGCGTGTCAGCGGCGTCGCCGCGGCGCTGCGCGGTCTGCCCGCGGATGTAGGCGCGCGTCACGCCATTGACCAGGCCCGCTGCCAGTTCGGGATCCGGGTATTGCCAGGCCACACGTACCGTGCTGCCGCCACGTCCGCGCCTTCGCTCTCGACGCCAAGGCCCAGCCGGACCGCGTCGGCGGTGCGCGCCGGATCATGGCGCGTGAGCATGAAGCGCGTGCCCGGCGCCGCCTCGATTCGGGCCACGCGCAGTTCAACACCGTTGCCGGCGGCGCTCTCGCCGACCACGCCTTCCACCAGCTTGGTGTCCTGGTAGCTGATGCGGTAGCTGCCATCGCGCAGCACTTCGAACAGCATGGGCTGGTCCACCAGCCGCTCGGGCACAGCCAGGCTGTCCAGCACGAGGCGTTCTCCGCCCCAGGCGTAGCCAAGCCACGTGCCACGCGGCTGGCCCGGCGTGGACCACCGCTCGACCAGCGCCCCGAGCAGCGGTGCGCGCAGCGGCCTCGCTGAGATGTCCAGGTGAAGCTGTTCCACCACCGGCGCACCACCGCGCGGCTGCGCAGCAGGGCGGACAATCATTCACGGTACGCCTCGTAGACGGCCGGATTGGCCATGTGCGTGCTCTCGTAGAATTCCGGGTAGATCAACTCCATGATGTTCATCTGGATGGTGTTGAGGCTACCGTTACCTGATCCGGCTTTGGG
>LRMT01000295.1 GCA_001725945.1 Cupriavidus sp. UYMMa02A
GCCTTGGGCGCATTGCATGCGCGAAGAAAAACGAGGTGAGCTTGGGTCTAACGATGGTGATGCCCGTGCTCACCGACTACGACGTGCGCGTAGCGCAGCCGAAGGCGACGCGTTTTTTGCCTACTCTTTTGTCGCTCGGACAAAGAGCAGGTCGCCGGCTACGCCGGCGAAACAGCGCCGCCTGCCAGGAACAACCGCTCAACCAACCGCGTGCATAGGGGACATTGAATACACCAACACCAGCACCGCGACTATCGCCGGAGATCCCAGCCGGATCGCATTACTTCGCGTCAGCACCCCAAGATAGACATACAAACACACCAGCACCATCGCCGTCAGGTACACGAGGCCGTCATAGACTTGCATGGATGTCTCCCGTTGGGGTCTTGCCCCGGATGTTTTTATAGGTCTACATCGTGCTGCCGCCAGGACGTTTGAATTGCGGGGGACGCCCTGACGCACTGCGTTTGCTGTCTGTTATGGATCATGGTCGCCACTTCGCAGACCGGTGGCAATCATGGAAATCCCTGCGAAAAACGCTAAAAATATGATGCAGTGCGCAAAATCACAGTAGTGATTTGCCTTGCGAAAGTATCTTCTCGCACACCTGCTCGGTGGCCTTGGCCTTGAGGCCGCTGCCGCTCAAGTCAAGGGTCTTGCCATGGCTATCCTGCAGGATGCCTCTTGCTCCGCTGGCAAAGCCGCTGTCCGTAGATACCTTGGACGGTCCGCCAAGCTTGTCCATGAGCTTGTCCTTGACCGAAGCCGCCCCGCCACCGCCCGCCCCCAGGTAATTGTTCTTGATGCAGAAGTCGAGCAGCCCGGCCACATTACCCATGCTGCCCGATGACAGCGACTGCAGCGAGAGGCCGCCGCCCATCCCGCCCAGCGCACCGGCGGCGCTTTCAGCGGCTCCGCCGGCGCCACCACCGCCCATCGGATTCTTCAGCACATCGCCCAACTGCGCCCGCGAAAGCGGGGCCAGGCCCATCAGCACGGCTGACGTCAGTGCCATGACGACAAGGCGGCGCGGCCGCCGCCCGAGCGTTGTCTTGCATGCCTTCATCGTGCCTGCCCTCCGGCCATGCGCCACATGGGTCAGGTACTACTATAGTGCGCGCGGCCGCGTTGCGTTCCCGCCACGCGCCTTGGCTGGCATGCTCAGTCGGCGGGCAGCATCTGCGGGTTCCAGGCGACTTCCCAGAGGTGGCCGTCGAGATCCGCGAAATAGCCCGCGTAGCCGCCCCAGAAGGTCGCCTGCGCGGGCTTGACGATGGTGCCGCCGGCCGCGGCGGCCTGTTGCATGACCGCATCGGCCTCGGCCTGGCTGCCAACGTTGTGCGCAAGGGAACCCCGGCCGCGCGCGCGGACACCGGTAACCCGGTGTCGTGCGCAAGGCTGGCACGCGGCCAGAGGGCGAGCTTGAGGCCGGGCTGCAAGTCGAAGAATGCCACTGCGCCGTGCTCGAACTGCTCGCCGACGATCCCCTGCGTCGGCAAGCCCAGGCCGTCGCGATAGAAGCGCAGCGAGCGCTCGAGGTCATCGACGCCAAGCGTGATCAGCGTGACACGCGGTTTCATGCGGTCTCCTTTGTTTGCGGCGTGGTGCGGGAACGGGTCAGCGCTGGCCGAAGTTCGCGCCGGTGAACAGGTCCTTCAACTCGCGCGGCTGCGAGCGCCAGTACTGCTTCGGCGCCGCCACGCTCGCGCCAAGCTTTGCCGCGGCATGCCAGGGCCAGCGCGGGTCATACAGCATCGCACGCGCCAGCGAGACAGCGTCGGCTTCGTTGCCAGCGATGATGGCCTCGGCCTGCTCGGGTTCGGTAATCAGTCCGACGGCGATAGTGGGCAGCCCCACCTCCGCCTTCACGCGCTGTGCATAGGGCACCTGGTAGCCCGGGCCCAGCTTGATCGCCTGCGCCGGCGATACCCCGCCCGTGGTGACATGGATGGCGGCGCAGCCGCGCGCCTTGACCGCCTTCGACAGCGCCACCGTGCCGTCGATATCCCAGCCACCCGGCACCCAGTCCGTGGCCGAAATGCGCATCCACACCGGGCAGTGCGCGGGGACGGCCGCGCGCACGGCATCGAAGACATCGATCGGGAAGCGCATGCGGTTTTCGAGGCTGCCGCCGTACTCGTCCTCGCGGCGATTGGCCAGCGGCGACAGGAACTGGTGCAGCAGGTAGCCGTGCGCCGCATGGATCTCGATGCCCTGGATGCCGAGCCTCACCGCACGCACCGCGGCCGCAACGAAGTCGTCGCGCACCTTGTCCATGCCAGCGCGGTCGAGCGCGGTGGGCCGCACTTCGCCTTCGGCATGCGGCACAGGCGACGGCGCAACCGCCTGCCACCCGCCGGGCGCATCGGGCGGGACCTGCTGGCCGCCCTCCCAGGGGGCTTGGCTGGACGCCTTGCGTCCCGCGTGTGCGAGCTGAATGGCCACGGCGATGGGAGCGTGCGCGTGGATCGCCTTGAGCACGCGGTCCAGCGCGGCCTCGTTATCGTCGGAATATAGGCCCAGGTCCCCTGCCGTAATACGGCCTTCCGGCGACACCGCGGTGGCTTCGAGAATCAGCATGCCCGCACCCGACAGCGCCAGCGAGCCGAGGTGGATCATGTGCCAGTCGCCGGCATTGCCGTCCTGTGCCGAGTACTGGCACATGGGCGCAATGATGATGCGGTTGGACAGCGTGAGGCTGCCGATATCGAGGGGATCAAACAGAGGGCTCATGACAATGTCTTTCTTGGAGATTGGTCCGCGGCGCCCGAACGCGCCGCGATCAGAAGAGAACCGATGGATTCTAGGCCGATGGCAAATTTGCCGCTTGACGGCGCACGCCGCCGAAGTCAATCGCCACGGCCACGGCCATGGCCACCGCACCGCAGGCGAAGATCAGCGCATAGCTCTGGCCCGAATGCACGAACAGCCAGGAGTAGCCGTAGCCGGACAGTGCTTGCAGCAGCGCAAAGGCCGTGGTCGCGTGGCTCCACGCAGCACGTTGCGCCACGGGATCATGCGGCACTAGTTCATGGATGCGCCCCAGTCCCAGCGGCACGACGCCCGGCGTGAATATGCCGAGCATCACCGTCGCGACGCCAATGACCAGCGCATTCCCTGACACAGCCAGCGCCGCTACGGCCAGCCCTTGCAGCAGCAAGGCACCACGGTATGCACGTCGAAAGCCCAGGCGATCCGCGGCAACCCCGCACAACAGCGGACCCGCTATGGCGGCGATCCCATACAGCACCCAGTAACTGGCGCCCACGCTGCTGCCGCGGCCGAGGCCGCGGGCCACGTAGTCCACCAGCAGGACCATGACGGGCACGAGCCCGAGTGCATTGATGGCGTACTGCGCGTACAGGCGACGCATGCCCTTCGGCAACGGCGCACGCGCGGCCGGGCCCGCAGGCTGGGACGTTGCCGCCGGCGCATTGGTCGCGGGCCAGCCGAACCAACTCAATAGCGTAAGGGCCAGCGCCACCAGCCCGAGTCCGATCCACGTTTCGCGCAACCCCAGTCGCAGCAATTGCGGCACGAGCGTGCCCGAGGCCGCAATGCCGAGCCCAAGGCCAAGAAAGATCATGCCGCTGACAAAACCGCGCCGCGGTGCCGGGATATGCGGCAGGATCGATGTCGCCACCAGCACCATGATGGCACCTCCGGCAAGCCCCGCGGCGAAGCGCCAAGCGAAGTACCACGCCACCGACAGCGGCCATGCGCAGGCGATGAAGGCCGCGCTGGCGACCAGCATCAGCGCGCGCAGCGCCGTGCGGGTGGACACGGTGGATGCAAACGGCCGACCAAGCATCGCCCCTGCAAGGTAGCCGGCGAATTGGCCGCACCCAGCGTCACCGCCTGCGGTGCGGTGAACCAGTGCGCCTGGATCAGCGGGGGAATCAGCGGCGTATAGGCAAAGCGCGCGAGCCCGATTGCGACGAGGCTCGCGCACAGGCCCGCCAGTGCGGCAAATATGGCGCGCGCTTCGAGCGGCGCCTGCGGGACCGTAGCCGGTCTGGCGGTCAGCAGTTGTGACATGGTGGACTCCGGAAGCGACACGCTGGCGGTGTCGGCAAAACGCAGGTGTAAAGGCTCCCCTCCGCGCGCGGGCGGCGTGCGGAAACGGAAGCGGCAAACAGTTCGGGAGCTGGGGCAGCCGGCGGCTGCAGGGATCAGCCGGAGCCCGCTATCGCGGGGGCAGGCGGCAACGGCGGCAGGCCTAGCGCGGCAAGCGCGGGCCGCACGGCGCTTTCGAGCAGTTGCCGATCCGGGGAAGTGCGCGCCATGACGCGCACGCCGAGCACCAGCCAAGCAGTTGCGTGGCGATGTCATCCACCGGTCCAGTGGCGGGGATTTCACCGGACTGCTGTGCAGCAATCAGGCAGTCGCGGAAGAAGCTGCGCATTCGCATGAATTCTTCCGACACCTTCTGCTGGAGTTCGGGCTCTTGCGGCGTGACTTCCAGCGCCGTGTTCACGAGCAGGCAACCGCGGTGGGACGGATCGGCCAGCGAGCGCGCGATGCTTTCGGCAAAGAAGGCACTGATCGCAGCGGCCAGCGACGGCAGCGCACCCAGGCGCGCAATGCGCTCGCGCAGGTTGTGGTCCAGGTAGTACTCAAGCACCTGCAGGAACAGCGAGCGCTTGTCGCCAAAGGCGTTGTAGAGGCTCGGCTGCGTCATGCCCATGGCGCTGGTGAGATCGCGCGTGGACGTGGCTTCGTAGCCGCGCGCCCAGAAGGCATCCTGGGCTGCGGTCAGGGCAGCTTGCTCGTCGAATTTACGGGGTCTGGCCATCGGGAATTCCGTTTTGTATCAATCGCTACGAAACGAATTATAGATCGATCGATACAAACGCAAGCCAACCTCCGCAGAGGGAATCTTGCCGGTCAATGCGGCGCTTCCGGCATCACCAGCCGCAAGCCGCTGGCAATGGCGGCGACACCGGCAAACCCTGCCCCAAGTGCCAGGGCCAGCCCAGGTCCATGGTCGCCCGCCAGCCCGAAGCTGAGCGCCACGAGTGCCGCCCCGCTCGCTTGGCCCAACAGCCGCGCGGTGGCAATCACGCCGCTCGCGCCACCGCTGCGCTCGCGCGGAGCACTGGCCATCAGCGCCTTCAGGTTGGGCGACTGGAAGAAACCGAAGCCAGCGCCGCAGATGCACATGCGGATGCCGATCTCCAGCGTACTCGGGTTGGCCGGCAGTAGTGCCAGCGAAGCCATGCCAGCGCTCAGTATGGCCAGCCCGATGCCGCCCAGCAGGCCTGGCGGGTAGCGGTCGGACAGGCGCCCGGCGATCGGCGCCATCAGCGCGACCACGACGGACCACGGAGTCAGCAGGAAGCCGGTCTCGACCTGGCCGCGGCCCAGTACATGCTGGAAATAGAACGGCAGCGAAACGAAGGCCAGCCCCTGCGCGGCGAACGAGCAGATGGCGGTCAGCGTCGACAGCGCAAACATCGGGCGGCGGAACAGGTCCACCGGCAGCATCGGCGCCGGGTGGCCGCGCTCGCGCCACAGCAGCAGGCCGAACGCCACGACGAAGATCGCCGCCGCGGTCAGCGACTGCGCCAGCGGCGCACGCTGCGCACCCTCGCCCAACGCGAAGATCAGCGCGGCAAACGCCACCACGTTCAGCAGTGCCGCCACGCGGTCGAAGCCGTGCTGGCTGCGCGGTGTCTGCGGCAGCGCGCCGCGCGCGATGCCGAGCGCCAGCAGGCCGATCGGCAGGTTGACGGCGAACAGCCAAGGCCACGAACCGAAGGACAGGATCACCGATGCCACGGTGGGTCCCAGCGCGAACGAAACACCGACCACGAGCGCGTTCAGCCCTACCCCGCGCCCGAGTCGCTGGATCGGAAAGATCGCGCTGATCAGCGCCGTGTTGACACTCATGATGGCGCTGGCGCCAATGCCCTGCAGTACGCGCGCCGCCGCGAGCGACGGCAGCGACCACGCCAGCGCGCATACCACCGAGGCCGCGATAAACAGCGTCACGCCGCCAATATAGACACGCCGGTGGCTGAGGATGCCGCCCAGCGTCGCGAACGGCAGCAAGGTTGCCACCATGGCGAGCTGGTAGGCGTTGATCACCCAGACCGACGCCGCCGGCGTGGCATGCAGGTCCGCCGCAATGGAAGGCAACGCGGTGTTGGCGATCGCCGTGTCCAGCGTGGCCAGCGCCACGGCAATCATGATGGCGGCCATGCCACGGCGCTCGCGCGGGGTCATGACATGCGATGCACTGGCGGCAGGGGGCTGCGTAGCCGGCTGCGAGACGGATTGGATTGGGGCGGGGCTGGGCACAGGGCGGGACAAAGGGCGCGGTACGGGTTGCGGCCGGGTCATTACCCGGCGGGGTTCAACCCAGACGATACGGGAAATCCCTTCAACGCGCTGAAGACGGCTTCATATGTATGCACATTTGAAGCCGTGCGGCGATGCCTTTGCGTCAGGCTACAGACAGGCCGCCGTCCACGCTGACGCTCTGCCCGTTGATGAAACGCCCCGCTGGCGACGCCAGCAGCACCGCCAGTCCTGCCACGTCACGCGCTTCGCCAATACGCCGCATCGGGTTGCGGGCAGCGATCTGCGCTTCTCGCTCGGGGTCGCCCCACAGTGCCTCGCGCGAGAATTCCGTCCGCACCGGACCGGGGTTGATCGCGTTGACGTTCACGCCGCTGGCCCCAAGCTCCAGCGCCAGGCTGCGCACGGCCTGGTCTACCGCTGCCTTGGTAATGCTGTACATGCCGAGAAACGTCGAGCCGCGCTTGGCCGCGATGCTCGACATGAACGTGATCGAGCCATCCTTGCGCGCCACCATCTGCGGTGCCAGCGCATTGACCAGCGCCAGGTTGCCGCGCACGTTCCCGGCCATGGCCACGTCGAAGATCTCGGGCCCCTGACTGAGCAAGGGACCCGCCGCACCCTCGGCCGCGGCGTTCAGCACGAGCGCATCCACCCGGCCGAAAGCCCCCAGCGCCTGATCGGCAAACGCGCGCACGCTGGCCAGGTCGGCGATGTCGCACGCGATGCCGCGCGCACGGATGCCTTCGCTCTCGAGTTGAGCCGCCACTGTCTGCGCAGTGTCGCCGTCACGTCCGGAAACAATGATGGCCGCTCCGGCGTTGCCGAGCGCGCGCGCATTTCAAGGCCCATGCCCTTGGTCGAGCCGGTCACGACGCCACACGGCCGGAAAGGTCAAAGAGGTTCTGCATTACAGGGACTCCTGTCGGTTGGGGTGATGCAAGGGAGGCAACGCCGGCGGCATCGCCATTTAGATGATCATCAACATCTATTGAATAAATTATGGGTATCATCTAAGCTTAGTCAAGCATCAATTTTTCGAAGGAGCCTCACATGGCGCGTGCATCACGGGAACAAGCCGACAAGAACCGCGAAGCGATCGAACAGGCATCGTCGCGCCTGTTCCGCGAACGCGGCCTGAACGGCGTCAGCGTGGCAGAGCTGATGGCGGGTGCCGGGCTGACGCACGGCGGCTTTTATGGACACTTTGCGTCCAAGGACGCGCTGGCCGCCCAGGCCTGCAGGCGGGCATTCGAGGAATCGACGGTACGCTGGGAACGCCGCATCGACCGCGCGGCCGGCGACCGGCAAGCCATGCTGGCCAACCTGGTGGAGCCCTATCTCACGCAGGCGCACTGCGCCAATCCGGGCCAGGGATGCGCGGCTGTGGCACTGGCCAGCGACGTGGCACGCGAGCCGGCCGACAAGCCGATCCGGCTCGCTTACCTCGATGGCATCAAGGCCATGGTCGAGGATATGGAAACAACCGTAGCCAGCGACAGCGCCGAGACGCGCCACAGCGAAGCGCTGGTCCGCATGGCCATGCTGGTTGGTGCCGTCACGCTGGCACGCGCCATCGAAGGCGACGCCATGTCCGACCGCATCCTGAACGCCGTACGGGACCGACTGCTCGGGCCCTCGACCGGCTGACCCTCCACGCATTCCGCAACGACTTGATTCACTTTCCTCCGCGCCCCACACCGGGACGCGGATGCCGCCGCATCCTTACGCCGGCAAACGCCCTGACAAAAGAGACCCATGTTCGCCCAAGCGATTTCCAGCCGGCTCGACCGCGCGGCATCCACTATGCGTGGATCGTCGCAGCCATCACCTTCCTCGTCATGCTCACGACGTCGGCGGCGCTCGGCCTGCCCGGCGCGTTCCTCAAGCCGCTGACCAGCGAAATGGGATGGAACACCGACCAGATCTCATCGATCCTGGCGTTCCGCTTCGCGTTGTTCGGGCTGATGGCGCCGTTCTCGGCAATCCTGATGGAACGCTTCGGCGTGCGTAATGTTGTATGCGCCGCACTGGCACTGATTGCCGGCGGCATGGCGCTGGCCACGGTGGTCACGGAGTTGTGGCAACTGTTCCTGGCCTGGGGCCTGATGCTTGGCATCGGTTCCGGCATGACCGCGCTGGTGCTGGCCGCCGTCGTGGCCAACCGCTGGTTCAGCGCGCGGCGCGGGCTGGTTATCGGCCTGCTCACCGCAAGTTCGGCCACCGGCCAGCTCGCATTCCTGCCTGCCGCAGCCTGGCTGATCGAACACATGGGCTGGCGCGTCGCAGTGCTGCCAGTGCTGGTCGGCTGCGCGGTGCTGGCCGTGCTGGTGTTCGGCTTCATGCGCAACCGTCCGTCCGATGTCGGCCTGACGGCGTTCGGTGAAGTGCCCGCGGCGGTCCCCGTAACCCCGCCGGCGCCGCCGCCACCGCTCACGCTGCGCGGCCCGTTCGTGGTCCTGCGCGAGGCCATGCGCAACCAGACGTTCTGGGTGCTGGCCGGTACCTTCTTCATCTGCGGCCTGTCCACCAACGGGCTGATCCAGACCCATTTCATTTCGCTGTGCGGGGACTTCGGCATGGGCCCGGTGCCGGCCGCGTCGGCGCTGGCCATGATGGGCGCGTTCGATTTCGTGGGTACCATCCTGTCCGGCTGGCTGTCGGATCGCTATGACAGCCGCAAGCTGCTGTTCTGGTACTACGGCCTGCGCGGCCTGTCGCTGTTCTGGCTGCCGCATTCGACTTTCACGCTGTACGGCCTTTCGATCTTCGCCATGTTTTACGGGCTGGACTGGATTGCCACCGTGCCACCCACAGTGAAGCTGGCCGCCACCGCCTTCGGCCGCGACGCGCGCCGATGGTCTTCGGCTGGATCTTCGCTGCACACCAGGTGGGCGCGGCCACGGCAGCGTTTGGCGCAGGCCTGAGCCGAACGCTGCTGCTGACCTACACGCCGGCACTGTATGCCGCAGGCGCGGCGTGCCTGGTGGCGGCGCTGCTGGCGCTGGCCGTGAAACACAATGCCGTGCCCGGCAAAGCCAGCGCGGCGCAGGCCGCCCAAGCCTGAGCACGACCGCGTCAGCGGGCCGGCGCGAATGCCGGCCCGCTGACGTCGGGGATCAGAACTTCGGAATCCTCAGCGTCTTGCTGACCATCAGCGAGCCCGACAACGCGAACAGCAGCACCAACGGGTGAAGGTCGGCTGGTCCAATGGTCCAGACACCGCCGGGCAGCGCGGCGCCGATGCGCTCCTGCGCGGCGCACCAGGCCAGTACGCCCGTCAGCAGCACGCTCGTGGGAATCGGCGTGCCTTCGAAATACTTGACCTTGTCGCTGCCAGCCGACAGCGTTTCCGCAGTGACATTGAAGCGCGCCAGCCGGCTGACCCCGCAGCACACGAAGAAGATCAGCACCGCCAGGTCCCAGCCGCCGCGCATGCCCGCGGCAAAGGCGAGCGTGGCCGGGCCGACACCGAACGAGATGATGTCCGCCAGCGAATCGAGCTCGCGCCCGAGCGCCGAATGCTGGTGCCGCCAACGCGCGATGCGTCCGTCCAGCACGTCGAAGATGAACGCCAGCGGCGCCAGTGCAGCCGCGGTGAAGAAATGCGCCGGCGCCTGCGCTGTCACATAGAACATGGCGAAAATACCGATGCCATGCCGCACGCTGCATTGCCCAGCGTGAACACATCGGCGAGCTGCAGCTCGCGCAGCATCGAGAAATGGCGAGGCCGCTCCTGAGGCGCCGACATGAGCGTTCCGCTCAGAGTACCTTCGACACGTGGCCAACCTGCGGCGGGGCCGCAAAGCAGTCGCTGACCAGCTCGCGCCACTGCTGGAATTCCGGCGCCTCGCGGAAATGCACCATGTGGTCTTCGACGGTTTCCCACTCCACCACGAGCGTGTATTGCTGCGGCTGCTCGACCGAGCGGAACAGCTGCACGCCGTGGCAGCCGCGCGAGCGCAGGAACAGCGGCTTGGCCTTGGTGACGCCCTGCTCGAACTGGCTTTCGCTGCCGGGCTTGATGGTGATTTGCGCGATTTCCTTGATCATGGTGTCCCTGTATCCGGTTGGGGGTGGCGGCCGGCGCGTGCCGGCCGCATGACATTACCTTAGCACGATCACGCGTGCGGGGCGTTGGCCGCAAACCTTTCGTCACTCAGGCACCATAGCATCGCGGTTTTCCATGAACGCACGATGAACCGCCATGTCACCAACGCTGCTGAATACCCTGCTGGCCGGTCTGCTGCTTGCCGGCAACACCATCCTTGCTGCCGCCGCGGCCGCCGCGCCGTGCGGTTCGCCAGCCACGCTCATTGCCGATGTCCAGGGCGCATCGGCCCCTTCACCGCTGGCTGGCAGCGTGGTGGAGATCGAAGCCGTCGTCACGGCCGACTTCAGCGGACCCGATAGTTTCATGGGCTTCTTCGTCCAGCAGGACGACGCGCGCCGTCAGCATCGCGCGGGCGTGTCCGAAGGCCTGTTCGTCTACTCGCCACGCTATGCCGCGCGCGCGGGCGACCTGCTGCGCCTGGCCGGCACAGTCGAAGAACGTTATGGCCAGACTCAGCTGGCGCTGTCTGGCACGCCGTCGGTCTGTGCCACCGAACGCACCGTCACGCCGGCCAGTCTGACCCTTCCCATTGCTGACGAAACGGCGCTGACCGCGCGCGAAGGCATGCTGGTCAGCCTGCCGCAAATGCTGACCGTCAATGACACTCATGAACTGGGCCGCTACGGCAGCCTGCTGCTCGGGTACGGCCGGCTGCGCATCCCCACGGCGGTTGCCGTCCCCGGACAGGGTGCGGCGGAGGTCGCGGCTGCCAATCGGCTGAACCGACTCGTACTCGACGATGGCTCCGGCCAGCAGAACCCCGCAGTCGTGCCCTACCCTGCCCCAGGACTGAGCACCGCAAACCCAGTGCGCGCCGGCGACACCGTTGCCGGCGTGCGCGGCGTGCTGGAAAAACGCTACGGGACCTGGCGCCTGCAGCCCGTGCCCGGTGCAGCGCCGCCTCGTTTCACGCCATCCAATCCGAGACAGGGGGCGCTGTGCGCGCGGCCGGCACCGACGTACGGGTGGCCGCGTTCAACGTGCTCAACTACTTCAACGGCAACGGCCAGGGCGGCGGCTTTGATGCGCCCGACAACCGTGGCGCCCGGAATGCCGCCGAGTTCGAACGGCAGGAAGCCAAGCTGCTTGCGGGACTGCGCGCGCTCGACGCGGATGTCATTGGACTGATGGAAGTGGAGAACAACGGCTATGGCCCGCGCAGCGCTATACAACGCCTCGCGGCCCTGCTCGGTCCTGACTGGCGCGCGGTCGATCCCGGCACGCCAAGGCTAGGCATGGACGTCATCGCCGTCGCGCTGCTCTACAACCAGCGCGCCGTGACGCCAGTGGGCTCACCGGCCACGACGGTACTTGATGCGCGCAGCCGTCAGCCGCTCGCTCAGACCTTCCGGCCCATCGGCAATCCGGCGCACGCCTTCACCGTGGTCGTCAATCACCTCAAGTCCAAGAGCTGCGCGGACGCCGGAGGGCCCGAGCGCGACCAGGGCGATGGCCAGGGTTGCTGGAATGCGGCCCGGTCGCGTGCGGCCCGGGCGCTGGCCGAGTGGCTTCGCGCCTCGCCAACCGATACCGCGGCCGCCGGCACGCTCGTGATCGGCGACCTGAACAGCTATGGCGGCGAAGACCCGGTCAGGCTGCTGGCACGCGAAGGCTATGAGGACATGGTCGCAACCCTGGCAGGACGCGATGCCTACAGCTACGTGTTCGACGGACAGGCCGGCTACCTTGACTACGCGCTTGCCGATACCGCACTCGCCCGCCGCGTCCGGGCCGTGAGCATCTGGCATGTCAATGCCGACGAGCCGGCGGCCTTTGCCTACGCGCAGGCGTATCGCAACGCAGACCAGCAGCAACGCTACTATGCACCGGACGCCTGGCGCGCATCTGACCACGATCCGGTGCTCGTGGATCTGTCGTGGCGAGAAGCGGCCACCGAAGCCGGCCGCCTTGAGGGCGGCCGCGATGACAGCAAGGGCGTGACCGAGCCGGAAGGCGGCGGCGGCAGCACCGGGCTGGTTGCGCTGCTGGGCATCATGCTGGCCGCATGCGCCTCCCTGGCATTCCCTGCGCGTCAGACGCGCCAGTCGTTCCGATAAGGATCGAAGCTGGGGCCGGGCGTGCCCGACACGCCGCGCGTGTCCATGCCTGCAATCGTCCGCCCGCCATCGGTAAATGGATCGGCCTGGCGCACGCGCCCGCCATCTGTGAACGGGTCGACGCTGCGAGCCGGCGATGCTGATACGCCTGAAGTGTCCATCCCTGCGATGGTCCGTGCGCCATCGGTGAACGGGTCGACGCTACGGGCCGGCGATGCTGATACGCCTGAAGTGTCCATCCCTGCGATGTCCGTGCGCCGTCGGTGAACGGATCGACCTGACGCATGCGAGCGCCGTCACTGTACGGATCGATGCTGCGGGCCGGCGACGCTGATACACCGGAGGTGTCCATCCCCGCGAGGATCAGCGCGCCATCGGTGAACAGGTCAATCTGCCGGGTGCGGGCGCCGTCGCTGTAGGGATCGGGCATTCGCTGAGTGGTGACCCCGGCAGCTGTGCGATACCGATCGAAAGCGTCGCGGCGGCCACAGCGGTCAACAGGGTCTTGGCAATGGTGGTTTCATGGCAGTCTCCAGGCGGGGTGAATGTTCCTGTTCGTCGGCTGACGGCGCGCGGCATTACATCGATCTGAACTTTTTTTGGGGTCGTTGCTGAAATGTGGGGGTTGTTTGGGGCCTGGGGTGTAGTTCTTGGCACGCGCCTCTGTTTCGCCGGAGTATTTCGGCAGCAATCCGTACGCGTTCCTGATCCTGTCCGGTGTGATGTTCCTGGCCTGGGGCGAGGTCTACTCGCTGTTCTCCGCCCTGGCCGGCGACGCGTTCGGCACGAAGCATATCGGCAAGATCTACGGCGTGCTCTACACGGCCAAGGGCATCGGCGCGCTGTTCGTGCCGATCGGCAACCTGCTGATGGAAGCAACCGGCACCTGGTCGACCGTGCTCTACACGGTCGCCGCCATGGACCTGACCGCCGCGTTCCTGGCGATGATGGTCCTGCGACCGGTGCTGGCCTCGCATGTGGCAACCGCCAGAAGTCTGCACTCCAAGGAAACCGCCGCGGCAGGCGCGCAGGTACCCGCCTGATATGTGCTGACCCCGGACGTCAGCCAGCGAGGCAAGCGGGCTTGCACGGAGGCCCGCTTGTCATTGACTAAGACTTCACCTCATGGCGCGCCAAGCTCTTGACCAGATACAGCACCACGAGCAGGTTGGCTGCCGCCAGGCTTGCGTGCAGCCAACTCGGGTGCCTCAATGCTTCATAGAGCTCCAGCGGCAGGTAAATGCCGCCTGACCAGACTCCCAGCCAGTTGCCCCACGCCAGCCGGTGCCACAAGCCCCAGGCTTCGGCAAACCGCATCAGCGCGTACACGGCGGCCGAGCCGCCGATCGCCCACAGGCGGGCGTCGCTCGGATTCGCCAGCAGGGACAGGAAGATGGTGGGATAGCGGCTGGCCGGGTTGATGTGCAGGCGCATGATGATCGATTCGGCCAGTGCCTGCGCATCCCGATGGAGCAAGGCCACCAGTCCGAGTCCGGCCACGATGACCAGCGCACCCTTGGCGGCTTCGAACAGCGCAATGCTCCTGAGGCCTAGTACTTCCTGCTTCGCCATGGCGAGGCTCCGGGTTGTGATCCAAGGCCCATATTGTGCAATACGGGCCGCCCCGGACACCACTGCTCCCGCAATGCGATGTCGTCAGCGTGCGTAGTCGCGCTCCTGCATCGGGCCGTCCGCATCGATGCCGCCGTTGGCTTCCAGTGGACCGTCGACGGTCAGGGGTCCGTCGACCAGCAGGTCGCCCTGGACCACCATGGAACCGTGCACGGTCAGCGGCCCCTTGAAGACCTTGAGGTAGCCCCCCGCATATGGCAGGCCCCGGGCCGTGGCGGGACCGGAGAAGAAGGCAGCTGTCAGCGGCCCGCGCGAGTGCACCCGCCCCGCGACAGTGAGCCTGCCATGCACGACTACCGGCCCATGCACGTGCGCGGAGCCGCCTACCGTGATCGATCCGGTTTCCTGTTGCGCCCACAACGGTGCCGCGATAATCAGGGTCAGGGCGGCCAGCAAGCCCAGCCTGGCCACGCTGGCATGCCTTCCAAACTGGGAATGGATGGTTCTCATGAAGGGTTCCTGCATTACCGGTCAGTGCCCCTGCTTCCGGAAGGTCCCGATCAGCTCGGCCTTCGCCAGGACATGGCCCTGCATGGCGCGCTCGAGCGCGGTCTTGTCAGGCATGCGCAGGTCGGGCAACGCCACGTCGAGTGCGTAGAGCTTATGGAAGTACCGATGCCGCCCGATCGGCGGGCACGGTCCTCCATAGCCTGTCCGGTGCCAGTCGTTGAGCCCTTCCTTGGTACCCGCGGGCAGGTTTTCGTGCGGCACGCCCTGTGGCAAACCGGCCGCCTGAGGCGGCAGGTTGTACATCACCCAATGCACCCAGGTCTGACGGGGCGCGGCCGGGTCCGGCGCGTCAGGGTCGTCGACGATCAGGGCCAGGGTCACCGTACCAGCTGGAACGCCCGACCATGCCAGCGGCGGCGAAACATCCTCTCCCTCGCAGGTGAAGCGGGCCGGGATTTCTCCTCCATGGGCGAACGCGGAAGAACTCAGTGCAAGGGACATATGTGGCCTCGTCTGTGTCTGTGCCTGTGACGCCAGCGCCAGCACGGCTGCGCTGGCGAGCACCCAGTGCGACATGCGGCAAGGACGCCGGGCCACGGGATAGTCCATGTGATCCCAGAGGACGCAGCCAGACCAGCTGCCGTCAGGTGATGTTGATTCCAACTTAGCGCGGATTACCCCGTGCTGCAAGGCGCCCGACCGCGGTCAGCGCGCCGGCTCCAGCCTCGCCTTGAGGCGCCTGACGGCCTCCGCGGACTCGGCCTCGATGCGCGGGCGCAGCACCACGCGGTTCAGCAGCACGAACAGCAAGGTGGGCGAGTGGTAAGTGAAGTCCCGCTCGAAGCGCGTGCTTTCCTCGGCCGGCGTCAGTGTAGGCGTCAGCGCCGGGGTCAGCGTATAGGTGACGGTGCCGGCCTTGCGCCCTTCGATTTCGCCTTCGATCACCCATGCCCGGGGCGGATCACTCTTCGTCACGGTCCACACCACCACGCCGCCGCGTCCCGCCACGACGAAGGTTTCGGTCACGCGCTCGCCGGGCTGCAGCGAGTGATCCGTGGCACCCGCCACGCCCAGCGAGGACGGATGCCAGGACGGCCAGTTGCCGGGCGTCGACACGTAGTCGAATACCGCCGCCGGCGGCCGGGCGATGACCGCCTCATTGTGGATGCGGGTGGTGTCGGTCCAGGGCAATGGCACGAACAGCAATGCAATGCCGATCGCGACGACAACCAGCACGCGGAACAGCATTGTGTGAGGTCGCATGGAACGGTAGACGCGGCGCGTCGAGGCACCGGGCACCCGCGGTATTGCGGGCAACGCAGCAAGTTATCGTTCCAGCATAGGCGTCAGCGCCACGGATTGACCATGGAAACCCCGGTCGCGATGAAGTCGGCCTCATTGCGCGTCACGACGCTCATGCCATGCACCAATGCCGTGGCGGCAATGATGCGTCGCGTTCCGCGCGCGGATCAGGCACGTGCAGGCGCGCGCAGCGCAGCGCCACCGCCTGGTCGACAGGCAGGACCCGTCCGGCGAATTGCGGGAGGACACGGCCCTCGAGCCAACCGCGCAGCACCGCACCTTGCACAGGATCCTTGCGCTCCTTCATCAGCACGCCCATCTCCAGCTCGAGTACGGTAATGGCCGAAATGAACTGGGCGCCGATCGGCTGCATCGACGCCCAGGCGAGTACTTTCGGGTCTGCTCTAGCAGGATTGCGGAGCTCGGAGAGGATGTTGGTGTCGAGCACGAACATCAGGAAATATCCGGCGCGCGGAAGATGCCGCCGCGCGCGGCGGCTCGAATTCGATATCGATGCCTTCGGGCTGGCTCAGCGCGTCCGCGAGCGTCGTAACGCCGCCGACCAGCCGCCGGTACTCCTCGATAGTGATCAGCACGTGCGACGGCTTGCCGCGGTCGGTGATGAACACCGGCCCCGACAGCGCCGCCTTCTTGGCTTCTCCGGCGGACTGGTTGAACTCGCGGCTGGAAATGGTGACGACGCTCAAGTTGCTTCCTCCACAAGACGATGTCGTAACGTTGCTACCTAGAGATGTTACTACATCGCCCGTGTATCGCCAGCAAGTTGCGGGATAAGCGGCGAAACCTGCACTCCGATTACAGTTGCCGGTTCGGCTCTCGCTCTGCCTGCACCGCGTCCGAACCCGCCGCCACCGATTCCGGCACCGGCCCCCAGCCGCCACCCAGACTGCGCACCAGTGCCACCGTCGCCGCCGCGCGCAGCCCGGCTACCGCGTTGGCATCGCGTTGCGATTGCAGCACTGTACGGTCGGCGTCGATCACGGTCAGGTAGTCGACCGCGCCGGCATCGTAGCGGCTGCGAGAGATGCGCTGGGCGCGCCGCGCACCCGCCAGCGCACCGTCGAGCGCCGTGGCCTGCTGGCTGAGCCAGCGCACATCGGCCAGGCTGTCCTCGACTTCGCGGAACGCCACCAGCACGGTCTGCCGGTAGCGCGCCGCGCTCTCTTCGTGCGCCGCCCGAGCGCCCGCGAGGTTCGAGCTGTTGCGGCCGCCGTCGAATACGGTCTGCGCCACCGTCGACCCGATGAGCGGACCGAGCGCCCACGTGCGCGACGACCACTTGAACAGGTTGGAGAGATCCGCCGACTCGAAACCAAACAGCGCCGACAGCGAAATGCGCGGGAAGAACGCTGCCTTCGCGACCCCGATGCGGGCGTTGGCCGCCGCCATCTGCCGTTCGGCCGCGGCGATATCGGGACGGCGTTCAAGCAGCTCCGACGGCAGGCCCGCGGGCACCGCCACTGGCACCGTGTCAACGCCTTCGCAGGCAGCCCGAACTGCGAGGGCGACACACCGGTCAGCACGGCCAGCGCGTGCTCCTGGTTCGCACGGCGGCGCTCGATGCCGGCCAGGTCGGCACGCGCTGTCCCGAGTTCGGATTCGGCGCGTGCCGGATCCAGGTCCGTCGTCTCGCCGGCTTCGTAGCGCTTGCGCAGCAGCGAGAGCGAATCCTCGCGCAGCTTGATCGTCGCGTTCAGCAGCTCGCGTTCGCTGTCCAGCGTGCGCAGCGCGAAGTACGCCTGTGCCGTATCGGCCTGCAGCGCGAGTTGCACGGAGCGGTAGAGGTCCACGGCGCCCTGCTCGTCGGCACGGGCCGCGTTCACGCTGCTGGCCACGCGGCCGAACAGATCGAGCTCGTAGCTGGCGAAAGCGCGCGCCTTGAGCACGGTCTGCGGTGCCACGCGCGTGCCGTCCGGCAACCCCTGCGACGCCGCCGACGGCTGCGAGCGCGTCGGATCGAGACCGACGCTCAGTTGCGGATACAGGTCCGCTTCCGTCGCGCCGGTGAACGCGCGCGCCTGCTTCAGGCGCGCCGCTGCGGCAGCGAGGTCCTGGTTATAGGTGTTGGCCGCTTCGATCAGCCGGTCCAGCTCGGCATCGCCGAAGATCTTCCACCAGTCGCCGCGGTGCTGGCCTTCGGCCGGCGCCGCGGTCTTCCATTGCGCGCCTTCGGCGGCAGCGGCATCGGCCTCCTTGAAGGTGGCGGCGGTGGGCGTCTCCGGCACCTTGTAGGTCGGTGCCAGCGAGCAGCCCGCCAGCACCAGCGCGGCAGCCAGTGTTGCCAGCCTCGGCAGGTATTGCGTCATCACGTTATTCATATCATTCACCATCACTCTGCGGACGGCACGGCGTGCGAGGCCGATGCACCATTTGCCAAGGCCTCGCGACGCTGCTTGCGCGTGGCCAGCAGGCGCAGCGCCACATAGAACACCGGCGTCAGGAACAGCCCGAAGAAAGTCACGCCGAGCATCCCGGCGAACACCGCCACGCCCATCGCATGGCGCATCTCCGCACCGGCGCCGGTCGACACCACCAGCGGCACCACGCCCATGATGAACGCGAACGAGGTCATCAGGATCGGGCGCAGGCGCAGGCGGCTCGCTTCGATCGCGGCCTGCACGACAGTGCGGCCGTGATGCTCCAGTTCACGCGCAAACTCCACGATCAGGATCGCGTTCTTCGCCGACAACCCGACCAATACGATGAAGCCGATCTGCGTGAAGATATTGTTGTCCCCACGCGTGAGCCACACGCCCGTCATGGCGGCCAGCAGGCTCATCGGCACGATCAGGATCACGGCCAGCGGCAGCGTCAGGCTTTCGTACTGGGCGGCCAGCACCAGGAACACCAGCAGCACGCACAGCGGGAAGATCCACACACCCGCATTGCCGGCCAGGATGTCCTGGTAGGTCAGCTCGGTCCACTCGAACCCGATGCCCTTGGGCAGCGTTTCGGCGGCGATCCGCTCGGCCGCGGCCTGCGCCTGGCCCGAGGAGAAGCCCGGCGCCGGCCCGCCGTTCATGTCGGCAGCGGTAAAGCGTTGTAGCGGCTCACGCTGTCCGGACCGAAGCTCTGCTTGACCTTCACCAGCGACGACAGCGGCACCATCTCGCCACTGGCGCTGCGCGCCTTGAGCTGCAGGATGTCCTCGGCATGCTGGCGGAATTGCGCATCCGCCTGCACCTTGACCTGGTACGTGCGGCCGAACTTGTTGAAGTCGTTCACATAGGCCGAGCCAAGATAGGTCTGCAGCGTTTCGAACACATCCGTCACCGGCACGCCGAGCTGCTTGGCCTTGGTACGGTCGAGCTGCACGTCGAGCTGCGGCACGTTCACCTGGTAGTTGCTGAAGATGCCCGCCAGCTCGGGCGTGGCACGGGCCTTGCCCATGAAGGCATTGGTGGCGTCGAACAGCGCGTCGTAGCCGAGCGCGGCGCGGTCCTCGATCATCATCTTGAAGCCGCCGATCGTGCCGAGGCCCTGCACCGGCGGTGGCGGGAACACAGCGATGAACGCGTCCTGGATCGAGCCGTACTGCTTGTTCAGGTCCGCGGCAATCGCACCGCCAGACAGCTCCTTGCCCTTGCGCTTTTCGAACGGATCCAGCGTGACAAACACGATGCCGGCGCTCGGGCTGTTGGTGAAGCCGTTGATCGACAGGCCCGGGAAGGCCACCGCCGATTCCACGCCCGGATGCTTGAGCGCGATGTCCGACATGCGGCGGATCACGTCCTCGGTCCGGTCCAGCGTGGCACCGTCGGGCAGTTTGGCGAAGCTCACCAGATACTGCTTGTCCTGCGCCGGCACGAAGCCCTTCGGCACCATCTGGAAGATGCCCACGTGGCCAGCAGCATCACGCATAGACGCCGAACACCGAACCCTTGCGGCGGATCACGCCCTTCACGCCACGGCCATAGCTGTCGGAGCTGCGGCCGAAGAATCGGTTGAAGCGCGCGAAGAAGCCGCCGAACACCTTGTCCATGCCGCGCGTGAGCCAGTCCTTCGGCGCGTCGTGGCCCCGGAGCAGCAGCGCGGACAGCGCCGGGGACAGCGTCAGCGAGTTGAACGCGGAGATGATCGTCGAGATCGAGATCGTCAGCGCGAACTGCTTGTAGAACTGGCCGGTCAGGCCCGTCATGAACGCCAGCGGCACGAACACGGCGATCAGCGTCAGCGCGATCGCGATGATCGGGCCGCTGACTTCACGCATGGCCTTGTAGGTTGCTTCCTTCGGCGACAGCCCTTCCTCGATATTCCGCTCGACGTTCTCCACGACCACGATTGCATCGTCCACCACGATGCCGATCGCCAGCACCAGCCCGAACAGGCTTAGTGCGTTGATCGAGAAGCCGAACGCGTGCATCAGGCCGAACGTGCCGACGATCGACACCGGCACGGCCAGCAGCGGGATAATCGACGCACGCCACGTCTGCAGGAACAGGATCACCACCAGCACCACCAGCGCGATGGCCTCGAACAGCGTGTGGACCACGGCTTCGATACTGTGGCGCACGAACTGCGTCGGGTCATAGACGATGCTGTAGTCCACGCCTTCCGGCATGTTTTGCTTCAGCTCCGCCATGGTCTTGCGCACGTCGTTCGAGATCTGGATGGCGTTCGAACCCGGCGACTGGAAAATCGGCAGCGCCACGGCGGACTTGTTGTCCAGCAGCGAACGCAGCGCATATTCCGACGCGCCAAGCTCGATGCGCGCGATGTCCTTCAGGTACGTGACCACACCGTCGGGCGAGGTCTTGACGATGATGTCGCCAAACTCTTCCACGGTCTGCAGACGGCCTTGCGCGTTCACCGACAGTTGCAGGTCGGTGCCGGGCAGCGTCGGCGACTGGCCGATCACGCCGGCCGCCACCTGCACGTTCTGCTCGCGGATAGCCTTGACCACGTCGGACGCCGACAGATTGCGCTCGGCGATCTTCTCCGGGTTCAGCCAGACGCGCATCGAGTAGTCGCCTGAGCCGAACATCTGCACCTGGCCCACGCCCTGGATCCGCGCGAGGCGGTCCTTCACGTTGATCAGCGCGTAGTTGCGCAGGTACGTCATGTCGTAGCGGTCGTTCGGCGAGACCAGGTGGACCACCATGTCAGGTCGGGCGAGCTCTTGACGGTCGTGATGCCAAGGCGGCGCACGTCTTCAGGCAAGCGCGGCTCGGCCTGCGACACGCGGTTCTGCACGAGCTGCTGGGCCTTGTCCGGGTCGGTGCCCAGCTTGAACGTCACGGTCAGCGTGAGCGACCCGTCGCTGTTGGCCTGCGAGTTCATGTAGAGCATGTCCTCGACGCCGTTGATCTGTTCTTCCAGCGGCGTGGCCACGGTCTCTGCGATCACCTTCGGGTTGGCGCCCGGAAACTGCGCGCGCACCACGACCGATGGCGGTACCACTTCCGGGTACTCCGAGATCGGTAACTTGAACATCGAGATGGCGCCGATCAGGAAGATCAGCACCGACAACACACCCGCAAAGATGGGGCGGTCGATAAAGAATTTAGAGAGATTCATCTTGGTCTCTGCAAAAAAGCGCTCCCCTGGCGGCCCGCTCGTGGCGGGCACCATCAATAGCTTGGGGATCGAAACAAACTACGGGCGCTGGTTCTTCAGGCTCTGGCGATTGCCAATGGCGAAGACAACAACTGTTCCTCAGGCCGGCTCCCTCTCCCTCAGCGGGAGAGGGTTGGGGAGAGGGGTGGTTTAAACGCAGGCACTTCGTTGAAGCCTCGCCCCCCTCCCCGCCCTCTCCCGCTTGCGGGAGAGGGGCGCAATATGTCGGCTTGCATGCCTCAGCTCACCGGCTTCACGTCCGCTTCGCTTTTCTCGCTGGCGGCCTGTTTGCGGTCGGGCGTAGTGCCGCGCGGCTCCAGCTCGCTGCGGAACGCCATCGACACCGGCTTTGGCGCCACCGTGTCGCCCGGGCGCACGCGCTGCAGGCCATTCACGACAACGCTTTCGCCCGGCTTCAGGCCCTTGCGGATCACGCGCAGTCCTTCATAAGTCGGCCCGAGATCCACCTCGCGGTAGGTCAGCTTGTTGGCCTGGTCGACCACCAGCACGAATTTCTTGCCCTGGTCGGTGCCGATGGCGCGGTCGTTGATCAGCACGGCGTCGTGCGGCGAACCGCCACCGAGCTTGACCTTCGCATACAGGCCCGGCAGCAGGCGGCCGTCCTCGTTGTCAAACACGGCGCGTACGCGGATCGTGCCGCTGCGCGTATCGAGCCGGTTGTCGATCGAGTGGATCTTGCCTTCGTGCGGATTGCCGTCCTCGTTGGCCAGGCCCAGGAACACCGGCAGGCCGTTCTTGCCGCCGCCCGCGCCCGGCGCCGTGTAGCGCAGGTAGCTTTGCTCATCGACGTCAAAGCTTGCGTACACCGGCGAGACCGATACCACTGACGTGAGCGGCGGCGATGCAGCACCTGCCGCCACAAGGTTGCCGACCGTGATTTCCGCACGCGACACCTTGCCCGAGACCGGGGCGACGATGCGCGTATAGCTCAGGTTCAGCTTCGCCACTTCCAGCGCCGCCTGCGCGCCGCGCACGTCGGCCGAAGTTTCGCTGGCTGCGTTGATGCGCTCGTCGAACTCGCGGCGCGAGATCGCGTTGTCGTCCAGCAGGCGCTGGGCGCGAGCCTTCTCCGTCTGCGCGTGCGCAGCGCGTACCTGCGCCGCGGCCACCGCGGCTTCGGCGCGGGCCACCTCGGCCGCATACGGACGCGGATCGATGGTGAACAGCGGATCGCCCTTCTTCACGATCGAGCCTTCGCGGAAATGCACCGTTTCGATCGTGCCGGAGACGCGCGGACGTATTTCCACGCGGTCCACCGCTTCGATGCGCCCGAGAACTCGTCCCATTCGGTGATGGTCTTGCCGACCACGCTGGCCACTTCAATGGTCGGGGCCGGCGGCGGCGTATTGGCTTGCGCCTCGCCCGCATGCCACGGCCGCAGGATGGAGGTGGCAACGCCGGCGCCGAGTACGATCACGATGGCAATCGCGATCAACGTGCGTCGATTCTGGGTATTCATTTTCTTCACTCCTGTTGCTGGCTTTCTTCAACTGGGAAAACAAAGGCGCGAACGCCGCCCGCCGGGCCGCGTGCAGCGGTCCGGATCTGGTCGGACAGGTCAGTAAGACTGATTGCTGGATGCCGCGCAGTCCGTCTTGGCGGCATCAGTACCGGCTGGCGGTTTCCGGAAGGCCTCAGCCGGCAGGCTCGTTCCGGGTCAACTTCAGGGCCGGCGTTCGCGCCGGGATGAGGTGTCGTCGGCCACGGCCAGACATCGCCGCAGGAATCGCGCACCTTCGTCTACCCACGACTGACAATCGTCATGGGTTTCTTCTACGCCGTCGCCACAGGCGCCGGCATGATCATGGCCTCGGCCGGCACACCAGCTTGGCAAGGCGCCCGGCGAAGGCTTCGCCTTCCGCGCGCAGCGCATCGACTTCCGCTACCTGCACCAGCGTGGACGGCAGCCCTGCGAGGCGCGAGGCCAGTGCGGGCGCGGCATACGGATGCACGCTGTCGGCCGGAGTCGGCAGATAGTCGCGATAATTGCAGGCCAGCCGCTGCAGGGTTTCCAGCGGCACCTGGCCACGGCCGGCGCCCGTGCACGAAGCATGCTGCAGACACGGGTCCGTCACGGGGCGGATCAGCCACTGCCCGCGCGGCTGCGCGCCGCAACGGTCGCGCAGCATCTGCGACAACGCAATCGCCAGATTGCCGCCGGCTTCCTCACCAACCAGCGCGAAGCGCGCCTTGTCCACCTTCAGCCGGCGCGCATGGCGCAGCACCCATTCCACGGTGCTGTACGCGTCTTCGGGCGCGGCCGGGAACGGATGGTCCGGCGCCAGCGAGTAGGCAGGCGTCACCACGACCGCCGGTACCGAAGCCGCCAGCATCTGCACGACCTGCTTCGCCCGTTCCAGCCCGCCGTCCACGAAGCCACCCGCGTGCAGGTACACCAGCCACGGCAGCAGCGCGCCGCCTTCTGCGGCTGGCGCGGGGTAACCGGGCGGGTAACACACGCACACCGATATCTCGCGCTCGCCGCTTGCCACCTTGTGCTCCACGACGCGCGCCTGCCCGTTACCGTTGGCCGGCGGCGCGGCGGGGGGGACGATGGCTGGACGACTGGGACATGGGCACCTTGGCGGGCGTGCTGAAAGTCGCTGGCACGCCTATCATGTGTTGCAATGCAACGGATTATGGTGATTGACAGCGATGGGATAAAGCGAGAGATTGCCAACGCACTGTTCCGCGATTGGAATAATCGGCGCGCTGAGACCCCACGCATGACAAGGTCTTGGAAAATGTGATTCACTCCCGCTCTCGCACTATTTCCGGCCGCGCGCTCTGTCAGCCGCCGCGCCTTCGGGACCGGGAAAGCCAGGCCAGCATACTCCCGGCAGCCAATCCCCATATATTGCAATCACGTCGCCCCGTTCGGCGAGCAGTCAGTCAACATTCGTCGGAAGCTCATCATGGATCGTCTCGTCTCAATGCAGGCCTTCACCCGGGTGGTCGACCTGGGCAGCTTCGCGCGTGCCGCCGACTCGCTCGACCTGCCCAAGGCCACCCTCACCCGACTGATCCAGAACCTGGAAACCCATCTGGGCGTCAAGCTGCTGCACCGGACCACCCGCCGCATCAGCGTGACGAGCGACGGCGCGGCCTACTACGAGCGGTGCGTGCGCATCCTGGCCGATGTGGAAGAGGCCGAGCAATCGCTGACGCGACACAACAACTCGCCCAAGGGCACGCTGTCGGTGGACACCACTGCAGCGCTGGCCCGGCTTGTGCTGATCCCAAACCTGCACGAGTTTTTCACGAACTACCCGGAACTGAAGCTGAACCTGACCATCAACGGCAAGCCGATTGACATGCTGCAGGAAGGCGTGGACGTGGTGCTGCGCGTCGGCGCGGTCGATGAGTCCATGGTGGCGCGGCGCGTCGGGCAACTGAAGCTGGCGTACTTCGCGTCGCCGATCTACCTCAACCGCTTCGGCACGCCGCACGAGTTGGCCGACCTGGCGCAGCACAAGGCGGTGAACTACCTGTCCAACCTCACGGGGCGGGAATGGCCATGGCAACTGGCGCGCGGCAGGGAGCAGAGCGAGATCCTGCTGCCCTCCGTCATCTCCACCAACGACGGCGACATCTACCTGGAATGCGCACTGGCGGGGCACGGCCTGGCCTGCCTTTCTCGCGTCATGGCCGAGCCCTACGTCGCAAGCGGCCGGCTGGTGGAAGTCATGGCGGACTGGCAAGCCGAGGAGTTGCCGATCTCCGCCATGTACCCGCAGAACCGCCACCTGTCGGCCAAGGTGAGGGTGTTCGTCAACTGGGTAGCGGAGATTTTCGGACGGCATCCGCATTTGGGCGCGGCACCGCAGCAAGGCGCGGTCAGGCAGCTTGCCGCGTAATGGAGCCCATCAAGGCGGAGCCGATTAAGGCTGGGACGATCAAGGCCGATCAAGCTGCCCGGTGAGCGGCCCCTGCGTAAGCGTCGCATCCTATACTGTTTCTTCCGCAATAACCCGAATGGGAGGGTTCCGATGAAACGCACACTTTTCGGCCTGGCGGCCACGGCGCAGTAGCGATGACGCTGGCAGGCTGCGCCGGCACGGGTATGACCGGCGCCGGCGGCGGGGCCAAGGCGACCGCCACCCTCGCGCCGAAGAGCGGCACCAACACCGGCGGCACCATCACCTTCACGCAGCAGTCTGACGGCGTCATGATGGTCGCGTCCGTCACTGGCCTGCCGCCCAACAGCACGCATGGCTTCCACGTGCATGAAAAGGGCGATTGCTCCGCGCCGGACGCCATGAGCGCCGGCGGCCATTTCAACCCGACCGGCAAGCCGCACGGGCAGATGTCGATGCCTGACCACCATGCCGGCGACATGAACAACCTCACGGCGGATGCAACGGCAATGCGCGCGCGAGCTTCCTGCTGCCTGACCTGACGGTCGGCACCGGCCCCAACAGCGTGATCGGCCGCGCCGTGATTGTTCATAAGGATCCGGACGACTACAAGACACAGCCCACCGGCAATGCTGGGGGACGGATTGCGTGCGGGGTGGTGGCGGCTTCGTGAATCGAAGTGAATAGCGGCGCCGGCACCGCAGCGAGTACGACAGCCTCGGCGTGACCAGCCGCGCATTCACGACCTGGTTGACCGGGCGCGGCACCGGGGGAGTCGGAGAGCGACAACCTGGTCACCGCCGGCGCCGGCAGAGTCGGCGCGTCGTTCGAGAGCGCGAAGTGCGCGGAGCTGGTGCTCGACGTGTAGGACACACGAAGCGGCCCACCATGGTCATGCCATGTCGCCCCGGATTGGCATTACCATAGCGGGCCGCTCCCGAGAATCCGTCATGCCGCGCTCCATCCGCCGTGCCCTTCCCGGCCTTGCCGTCACCGTCTTCGCAATCTCCTTCGGCGCGCATGCCACCGACATCGACTGCGATCCGTCCGCCTCACCGGCAAACCCGGCGCCGGCACAACGCCTGATCTGTGAATCCGCGTTGTTTTCCATGGGATACCAGCGCATCTATGCCGACCAGCAGAGGATGCTCAAGGCCGGGGCGGTATCGGAAGCAGATATTGCTGCGTTCCGCGCGAAGCGGGACGGCTGCAAGACTGCGTCCTGCCTGGACACCGTCTTCCGGGAGTGGAAGGCGTTCGCCACCAAGGCCGCCCACCCGCAATAGGGACGCGAGCGCCGGCCTATTCCGCGCTCGCCAAATGTGCCGCCGTTGCATGCTGTGGCTGTGCCTCGGCATCACGCTCGAAGCGCAGCCGCGGCAGGTGCTGCGGGAATTCGCGCTGCATGAAGTCGATCAGCGCTTCGCGGATCCTGCAGCGCAGGTCCCATGCCAGCCCCGAGGAAGCCGCGGTACACAGCACGCGCAGCTGCATGGTCCGCTCGGTGGCATCGGTGACCACGAGATTGAAGAAGCGCTGATCCCATTCAGGCGCGGCGTGCACGACCCGCTCCAGTTCCTTGCGCAGCGGCGCCAGCGGCATGCCGTAGTCGACATGGAAAAAGACCGAGCCCATGATCTCCGCGCTGTTGCGCGTCCAGTTCTGGAACGGCTTCTCGATGAAGTACTGCAACGGGATGATCAGGCGGCGCTCGTCCCACAGCCGCATCACGACATACGTGCCCGAGATTTCCTCCACCCGCCCCCACTCGCCTTCGACGATCAGGACGTCGTCGAGCCGGATCGGCTGGGTCAGCGCGAGCTGCAGGCCGGCAATCATGTTGCTGAACACCGGCTTGGCTGCGAAGCCGGCAATCAGGCCGACCACGCCGGCCGAGGCCAGCAGGCTCGCGCCCACCTGCGCGCGCCCGGAAAGGTCATGAGCAGCATGGCCGCACCCATGATCGTCGCCAGCGTCATGGCAATGCGCGAGAGCACGCGCGTCTGCGTGTGAATGCGGCGCGCGCCCATATTGTCCACCACGTCGACCGGATGCCGGTCCATGACGCCCTTCGCGAAGCCGGCAATGATCCGGACCACGAGCCACGTCGTTGCCGCGATCATCAGCAAGCCGTTGACATGGCGCACGCTGTCGATCCAGCGCAGCTCATCCGGAGCCGCCTGCCACACGGTCTGCAGCGCGAGCAGCGGCAAGACGACGCTCGCCGGCGCACGGCTCTTTGCGACGATGGCGTGCAGCACCGGCGCCGGCCGGGTCAGGCGCATCAGCAGCAGTCCGCCAAGGCGATGCGCAATCAGCGCGATGACGACACCGGCCAGCGCCGCTGCCCATGTGCCGAACCAGGGGTGTGCGATGAGGATTCCAATATCCATCGGTCATCCTTTTGTCATGGCGGGATCCTGTGCGGCGCTCCGCAATGGCAAAGCATCTGTGCATGCCGGAATGCTTGCTGTCGCGCTGCGGAAATCTGCAGGTCCCCGGTTTGCAGAGGAGTGCGCCGCTGAAATGTCCCGAACGCCTTGACTTGCCGCGACCTGACGTCGCAGGCGTTCGACAGCGGGCGCGCGCTATGTACGGATTCCGAACAAACCTTGCCAGAATGATTCGAAGGTGCCCGGATGACGGTTGGTGCGCATTGTGGCCGCGGCGGAATCCGCCGCAGCCTGTGCCGCGTCCGTTGCAGTCGTGGACCCTGCCGCTTCTTCCGCGTGGGCATGTGCCCTGCGCGACTCCTGCAAGGCCCACACGCTATCGGCGATGCGTGCGGCGAGTTCGGCCTCGCAATCGCGGCCAAGCAAGACGCCGAAGATCACGTCCCGGTTGTGGCCATCGTCGGTGAAGCGCATCGCGATGGAGACCATCTTTTCGTAGTGTTCCTGCGCGACGCGCTGGGCTTCGCGTTGCACCGCGCGTTCCGCTTCTTCCTGTGCCGCAGCCTCAGCCTGCCAGCGGCGCATTTCCTGTTCGAAAACGTCGTCATAGATCCGGCGCTGTTCGGCATCGGAAAGAATGGCGTAGGCGTCTCGGATCTCCTGGAATGCCGCGTGGGACTCGGTCTCGCGGCCAGGATTGCGGTCTGGGTGCCACTTCATCGCGGCACGGCGGTAGGCGCGCTTGATTTCGTCAAGCGTAGCGTCGGATTCGACACCAAGGGTCGCGTAGAGGGTGGTCATGGGAGGTAGGGCGATTGCTGCGTTGGCGTTCATCCTAGCATGGAGGATTGAGTACCCCGAGAGCGGCAATCGCGCCGGCGCACCTGTAACATAGCCTTCTTCGTCACTTGTTGATATGGATACGCCGATGACCGACCTGAAGCTCCCAACGTACGCCGACGTCGAGGCCGCCGCGCAACGCCTGGACGGTGTCGCGAACCGCACGCCCGTCAATACGTCGCGCACGCTCAACGACATGCTCGGCGCCGAAGTCTTCTTCAAGTGCGAGAACTTCCAGCGCATGGGCGCCTTCAGTTCCGCGGCGCCTATAACGCGCTGTCGAAGTTCAGCCCGGCGCAGCGCCGCGCGGGCGTGGTGGCATTCTCGTCGGGCAACCATGCGCAAGGCATCGCGCTGTCGGCGAAGCTCCTGGGTATCCCCGCCACGATCGTGATGCCGCAAGACGCCCCCGCGGCAAAAGTGGCCGCCACCAAGGGTTACGGTGCCGACGTGGTGATGTACGACCGCTACACCGAAGACCGCGAGGCGATCGGGCGCCGGCTGGCCGATGAGCATGGCTTCACGCTGATTCCTCCCTATGACCACCCCGACGTCCTGACCGGGCAAGGCACGGCGGCAAAGGAACTGTTTGAGGAGATCGGCGCGCTGGACGTACTGCTGACCCCGCTCGGCGGCGGCGGGCTGCTGTCCGGCACGGCGCTGGCCACACGCGCGCTGTCGCCGCAATGCAAGCTTTACGGCGTCGAACCCGAAGCCGGCAACGACGGGCAGCGGTCGTTCCGCAGCGGCGCCATCGTGCACATCGATACCCCGAAGACCATTGCGGATGGCGCGCAGACCCAGCATCTGGGACAGTACACGTTCAGCATCATCAGGCGTGACGTCGACGATATCCTGACCGCCTCGGACGCCCAGCTGGTCGAGGCGATGAAGTTCTTCGCCTCACGCATGAAGATGATTGTCGAACCCACGGGCTGCCTTGGCCTTGCCGCCGCGCTGCAGATGAAGGATGCGCTCCGGGGCAAGCGCGTTGGCATCGTCATCAGCGGCGGCAATATTGACCTGGAGCGCTTCTGCGCGCTGGTGGCTGCGTAAGCGGCGGCGGCCGCTCTACAACAACGCCATCAGCAGCTTGCCCAGGGTTCGACATTCCCACGCGCGAAACGACGGTAGCCAACTGTAGGGCAACACGGGTCACGCCCCGGTCGCCCCACATCACCGTCAATACGGCGCATTCACCACGATGTACTGCGACCCTTGCGGCTGGTACCACGTGCCTCCGCACTGCTGATAGACCATGCCGCCGTAGTTGACCGGCACGCAGCCAGCCGGCACGGTGCGGACCATGGAGCCAATCACAGCCGAAGTCATCGCAACGGTGGCGGTAACGGCGGCAGCTGTCGCGACTGGATGGTAGTCGTTGTCCCAGCCGCAGCAGCCGCCGTGGTTTTCAACATTCACGTTGACATTGCGGTTGGTATTGACGTTGACGTTGCGGTTGGCATTGACACTGTTGACGCTGGTGCTGCGCACATTGTTGGCCCGTGCATCCACGTGCTGGCTGTTGACCTGCCGGCCGCCCCCGGCGGCACCAACGTTGCCACCGCCGGCATGCATCCCGGCAGCGCGTCCGCCACCGCCACCGCCACCGACACGTGCCTCGGCGGTTGGGGCCAAGCCTGATGTCGCGAGAACAAGCGCGGCCATGCACACCGCGAACTGCCTGCCTGATGTGAGTTTCATGGCTGTGCTCCTTAGCGGGATTTCATGGGAACGAACTCAGCCCGCTTTGCATCTTTCGGCGGCCTGAAAGCGAACGCGGTGCTACCGAACTTCGGGTTCAGGTTCCATTTGTAGAGCGTGACCGACTGGGGGCGTGCCTCATCCGCACGGCTCGTGATGACCAGCTTGCGCGGCAGTGGACGCGCGCCAGCGCCAATCCAGATTTGCCAGTCGAACTCGCCCTGCCGGAACGCGTAGTGGTCGCATAGCTCGCCGGCAATGATGTCCTGGCCGGCGTTCATCGCCGACTGGATGTTGTCGACAGGCGCCGCCGGGGTGCCCCAAAGGAAGAGGTCGGCCGATGGCACTTCAATGCCGAAGCGTTCCTTCAGCCGCTCCGTGAGGGCGCCAAGGTTGTCGCTGAACGGCGCCTGCGAGTAGTACTTCTGCTGCGGCTGGTAAAGCGTGACCGTCTTGCCGTCGTAGATCAGGTCGCGCTGCGAACGCGCGCTGCGCATCTGTGCGCGGAGCTTGTCGGGCCGAGCGATATCGAGGTTGGCCGTGGCCGTGTGCTGAAGCTTCTGGCCGTCGGTCAATACACGTTCGCCGGAGAGGTCGACCGTGACTTCGAACTGCCGCAGCGTCTGCAGGTACTTGCCCATATTGTTGAGCGCCTGGATCACGGCAGGGTCGACAGCGTTGGCCGCATTGGCTGCATTGGCTGCATTCGCCGCATTGGTGTCGACCTGCGCCACGCCAGCGCCGGTGGGGACAGCAGCCTGCGGCGGATTTGCGGGAGGACTGGATGTCGCAGGAGGCGTAGTGCTGCAAGCCGCCAGGGCGACTACGAGCAGGCTCAGAACCGGTATGCGTGTCATGGTTGAACTCCGTTGGACAAGTAGGCCATTACATGCGGAGATTGGAACGTCATTGCGATGGCGCCTGCCTGTGGCGGGCAAGGCATGGCGCATGCACCCTGCAATATTCCATTGCCGCAGGAGAAAGCGAAGTGAAACTTTTTGTTGGCGACCTTCCCCCGCGTGGCAAAAAGCGCGACACGAGCCGGTTCGGAAGTGCGCAACCCGCAACCCGAGGGGTCGATCCCGAAGCGCCGGATAGCTGATGTGCTGCCCACATCCCATGAGCCATGACGCAGCCACCAATACCGGAGGAGTCGCCACCTCAGCCACGGGCTAGCCCACGCGATATGCCAGCGCCACGATGATCGGTCCCAGCACGGGCAGCATCACGTTGGCAATGGCATAGGTAACGGTATATCCAAGCAAGGGAACCGAGCTCTCGCTCGCGGCGAGGATCGCACTGATCGCAGGCGTGCTGACATGCTGCCCCGCGATGGCACCCACCAGCAGCGGGCCTTCGATCTTCAGGATCTTGTGCCCGACCCACAAGGAAAGGCAGGCCGGCGTCAGCGATACTGCCAGGCCAAGCAGCGGCAGCGCAGCGCCGTGCTCGCGAATCAGCGTCATGCGTCCGGGCCTGCCGACAGGCCCACGCACGCGACAAACACCGCCAGACCAAGGTCCTTCAGCAAGTGCACGGCGGGCTGCGGCATGTCCCCCGTGCCGGGCCGCTTGAAGTTGATCCAGCCGAAAACCAGGCCGCTCAGCAACGCACCACCGCCGCTGCCCAGCGATACCGGTATGCCGGCCACTGTCATCGACAGGCTGCCGATCAGCAGTCCCACCAGGATGCCCACGCACAGGAATACCAGATCGGTCACGTCGGTCTCACGCACATCCGTGCCCAGCTCCTGTGCGGCGGCGGCCAGCGCGGGCTCCGCGCCGACCAGCGTGACGCGGTCGCCGTTCTGCAGGCGCGTGGCCGCGTGATCGGCAGGCTCAGGCTCGAGCGCACGATCTGCTGGATCCAGACAAAGCGCAAGTGGCGCTGCATCGCCGCCCTGCCAAGCTCGCCAAGCGTGCGGCCGTTGATGCCCGCCTTGTTGATGATGACGCGGTGCTCGCCAAGCTGCAGCACGTCGGAGTAACCGCCTGGCACCAGCACTTCAGCGCCGATCCGCTCGCCCGCGTGCACCAGCCGCTCGCGCACGCGATCAGCGCGGCGATATCGCCGCGCTCCATGCGCAGGTCCGGCTGCACATCGACGGGCGCGTTGTCGCGGAACAGCCCGATCACTTGCGTCCGGCCGCCCAGCCCCGCCTCGAGCTCGCGCACCGTCAGCCCTGCCGTGCGCTCAACGCGGTAGGCGCGGCCCACCACCCGCGGCAGCGCCGGCTGCGTGGCGACATCGTCCTCGGAGGCAGCTTCCAGCTTGGTTGCCAATGCCTTCGATGCCTCTCGCAGGTTGAATCGCAGCAGCAGCGGCGCGACCTGGCTCGTGAAGAACACGATGCTGACCAGCCCCACCAGATAGGTCAGCGTATAGGCCGTGGCAATGTTCGACTCCATGCGCGTCGCCTCGGCAGGATCGAGGCCCAGATGGCGGAGCGCTTCGGCGGCCGTGCCGACCACCGCCGATTCGGTTGCCGCACCGGCGGCAAGACCGGCGGCGGTTCCGGCATCAAGATGAAGCATCCGCGTGGCCGTCAGCACGATCGCGAGCACCACGAAGGCCTCGATCAACGGCAGCAACATGAAGCGAAGGCTTGAGCGGTTCAGGTTGGCAAAGAAATGGGGCCCGCCCGAGTATCCCATCGCGAAGATGAACAGTGCGAAGGCCACATCCTTGAGTTCGCCATGGAGCTGGCATCCGGTCTGCCCCACCAGCAGCGCGACGATCAGCGTGCCGCAGACGCCGCCAAGCGCGATCGGCCCGATATGCAGCTTCCCGATGGCATAGCCCAGGCCCACCGTGATGAACAGCACCGCCATGGGCACATCGTTGAAGAATCCGATCGAGCATTGCATGGGCGATATCCCCGTCCTCGTGCGATGGTGTAAGTTCAGCCGGCCCGGGAATCCGGCCGACCTTGCGGATCCGGCGCCGCTGGCGGCGCATGCCACTGTGCCGGCGGCACGACCACGGGGTCTTTCGGTTGCAGCACGAAATGGGGCGACATGATCTGCACGTTCTGGCGGTTGAACTCGTCCTGGATCCCGGCATGCAGCGTCGACAGCGCAAAAAAGCGTCGCCGCGGGTCATGGATGGCGAAGAACAATTCGTACTCCACGTAAAAGTCCGACAGGCCGCGCTGCAGCACGAACGGCTCGGGCTCCGCCGTGAGCCCCGGCACCTGCCGCACGGCAGCAAGCAGCATGGCGTGCACCTGCCGCCATGGCGTGTCGTAGCCGATTGTCACTGCGGTCGAAAGCAGTGCGGGCTTCTCTGTGTCTGAGTCTGCGTGGCCGGCGCCCGAGCGCGAATAGTTGTGCACGGCACTGGCCACCACCACGGCGTTCGGCAACGTTACCTGCTCCTGCCGAAGGTTGACCAGCCTGACCGAAAGCGGCCCCAGCTCCGCCACCCAGCCGACCGTGTCGCCGATGCAGACCATGTCCCCGACGCGCAGGGCCCGCGCGTAGACCAGCACCATGCCGCTCATGATCTGGTTGACGACATTCGCGGACCCGAGCGTGAGCATGAAGCCGAGCAGGACGGAGACGCCCTTGAACACATCGCTCTGCGAGCCTGGGATATACGGGTAGGCAAAGGTCAGGCCCAGCGCCCAGATCAGCACCGAGGCCAGCCGGCGCGTTGCGGGCGCGGTCTCGGGATGCAGGCCCGGCAAGCGCAGGCTGCCGCGCGCGGTGGCCGCGAACATGCTGGACACCACCGCCTGCACGCCACGCGTGATGAACACAATGATGGCCACCACCAGCAGCCCCGGCAGCGCATCGATGCACGCTGTGCCAATGTGTTCCAGCATGCGCCAAAGATAGCCTCCCATGCGCTCGCCGAGCGGGTGCGTCAGGGGGAACTGCAGCAGCGAAAATTCGAGCCAGACGAAGATGAGCAGGGCCACCAGCGCTACCGCCAGCACTTGCACGATGCGCTGCAAGAGCTGGAACAGCGCTGCAGTCCAGTCGAAGCCGCTCGCGGTGCGCGCGTGCAGGTGCCGCTTCAGCGAGGCCTGCACCAGGTCGAGCATGACCGTGCGAATTCTCGATAGCCCCCACAGCAACAGCACGAAGACCACCAGCGCCGCGACTGTGCGCAGCAGCCCGCGCAGCAGTGTGGGCCAATGCGACTGTTCGCGCTTGGCGGCCAACGCGGCGTTGACCTTGTCCACCACCTGCCTGGTAACGTCGTCCAGCGAGGCGCGGTCCTCGGGATCGAGATCGCCTTGCACCACGGCCATCAGCAAACGGTCACCGACATAGACCGCGACACCGCGGTTGCCGCCCAGCTCGCCCGCGGTCGTCGTTACCGGCTGCCGCAGGTCCGACGGCGTCAGCGCATTGAAGCGATCCTCGGCGCGCCGGGCGCGGACTTCCGGCGTTACACCGGCCAGGGTGGCGCGCAGCACGATAATCGGCCGGTTGACTAGGCGCACTTCGGCCGTATCGGACTGGACAGCCTGCGGCGCATCGGCAGCCCGCCCCGGCAATGCCCCGGCCAGCAACAGGATCGTCAGCGCGAACAGCCTGCGGATGAAGAGAGAAATCGTGGCCGGCAGCGCCAATGCTGCGGCGGTGTTGGCGTGAACGACATGGAATCGCATGATGCCTTCTTCTTCAAGTCGTCATTTCCATTGGCTGGCATATCCCCGCATGCGCGCTGATGCCGTGCGGTCGAGGTATCAAGACCTGACCGTCATATCCGCCCAAGCGGGAATCCAGCGTCTCTTGAAGTCACTGCATTGTGACTTTATGGCAACTCGCAGCCAACCCGAAGTGAACATTTGCGAGACCGATGTGAAATCTTTCGTAGCCCGGCCGGTACGCTGGCATCCGTCTTCAGCGCGGGTTCGGACATGCTGGGCCATGGCACTGGCAAACGCTGGCCGAAACCGATGCGCTGACAGGCTTGGCAAACCGGCGCGTATTCGCGGCGCGGTTCGCACAGGCATCTGCCGAGTGCGAGCGCGAGCAATTGCCGATTTCGCTGGTCATGCTCGACATCGACCACTTCAAGAAGATCAATGACTATTGGGGCCACGCGAGCGGGGATATCGTGCTGCGTGCCGTGGCGGACGTGCTGCGCCACCACGTCCGCAAGGACGATCAGCCCGCGCGTCTAGGCGGCGAGGAGTTTGCCGTCCTGCTCGCACGCACGCGGCTGGATGAAGCGGCCGCCGTGGCCGAAAAGCTAAGGAAGTTGCTGCAGGGGCTGCATTGCGAGCCGGCCGCGGACGCATGCACAAGGAGACGATCCGGTTCACGGCATCGTTCGGCGTGGCGGAAATCATTCCGGATGGCAAAGCCGACCTGGATGCGCGGCTGATGGCAGCCGACCAGCGGCTCTATGCGGCGAAATCCGGCGGCCGGAACACGGTGGTCATGCATTGACCGCGCCGGCTCGCCGCGGGATTCCGCAACGTGCCGCTCTGAACGAGCGGCCGCTGGTCAGGCCTTGCGCCCGCGTCCTTGCCGGCGCCGGCAGCCAGGTTGCCACGGGCGATTTCGGCCATCTGCCTGGAAACGGCCTGCGCCGAGCGGTAGGTGTTGCCGGCGGCGTCAACAGTCGACTGCAGCAGCGCCGATACGGCTTCCGAGCCCGCCGGTGCGTTCTTCACGAACGTATCGACGAATGCCTGCATATTGCGATGATGCTGTTCGTATTGCTCTTCCACCGCGCGGGCAAGTTCCGCCTGCGCCTGCGCAGCGATTTCGCACACCTGGCGTGCATAGGAAATAGCCTTCTCGGCCGCGGGCTGGGCCAGGTTGCCTTGCACGGCAACTGCCTCGCGCGGGTCTTTGCCGGCCAGAACGGCATTCAGGTTTTCCTGGCCTTCGGTCAGCGCGGATCGGGCAGTCCGCAGGTTCAGTTCGGTCAGCTTCTGGAAGCCGTCGATAGTGGATTTCGACACCATGGCCAGGTTGGTCAGATTGGTCTTGTGGAGTGCCGCAAACTGATCGGGCGTAAAGGCAGACATGCGTGGATTCTCCTTGGGATCGACCGGCCAGAATCTCGCCATGTGCCGCCATGGCGTTCTGACCGGGGTTGGCGCTGCATGACTGGACGCGCCGGCCAGAGCCGCGCCAGTCGGGTGCAAAGATTAGAGGAAACGCTCTAGGTCGATCCCTAGGTAGTTACCCAAAACCCCGCGCGCTCACGGTCATTTTTGTGCCTTACACATCATGTATGTAACATATAGTTACGAATCAATGCTGCAACGCGAGACGCCCCCGGCGCGCCGCCGGGCCAAGCCTGGGCGGTCGACGGCGGTTTGTCCTGTTGCAAGTGCGCGAGCCATTCCAGCGCTTGACGGCGCCGGGCGTCGTGTCGGGTTCGGGGATGAATCCCGGTGGCAGTGTCAGATCTGGTCGAGCAGGCTGCGCACGATATCGGCCAGGCGGCCGGCTCGCTGGCGACCCTTGACGTCCAGATCCATCGCGCAGCCGCCGGCGAGGGCCTTGAGGCCGAACAGCGCGTCGCCGACATCGCGCCAGCCTGGAAAGTCGGCATGCACGCGCTCCAGCGCGGCGGCGCCCGCGGCTAGCTTGGCCGGCGCGGGTTGCCTGCCGGCTGCCAGGTCATCGAGGGAATCGGCGGCATCGAGCAAGCCCTTGCGGTTCATCTGTAGTGTCCCCAGGAAATCATCTGTCGCAGCCGCTGCGGTGGCGGCTGCCGCGGTCGTGGCCGCAGGTGCCACTGTAGCAGCTGGCTGCCTCGCGATGGCCACGGCGGGCGGCAGGACACTGCCGGCCGAGAGCCTTGGACAACCCGCGCTTTGGACAACCCGCAACACGCGCTGCTATATTACGGCGACCGAATTCGACCCAAATTCCATGGCACGCTCGCTTGCGCTCGTCGCGCTGGCCGCTTCGCTTTACGGTTGCGCCGGTGCGCCGTCTATCGCACTGTTTGGCGCCTATTTTCCACTCTGGTTGCTGAGCGCGTTGGCGGGCATTGCGGGCGCGGTCGTGTCTTATCGGATCTTTGTCGCGACGGGCTGGGCGGAAGTCGTCCGTGCCCAGCTCCTGGTCAATACCGCGATCGGCGTGATCCTCGCGGAGATCGTCTGGTTACTGGGTTCAGGACACATCCTATGAAAATGGCCGGGCTACGCAGTAACCCGAAGCGCGGCAAATTGATTGCGCTGGCCATCGTCCTGGTGGCCCTTCTCCTTTCCGTCTACGCCTACCAGCGCACAAGCCGCTACCCGTCGTCCGACGACGCGTCGCTCGACGCCGACCTCGTGCATGTGGCATCGCCCGTCGGCGGCCGCATCGCCAGCATCCGAGTTGCCGACAACCAGCTTGTCGCCAAGGGCGACGTGCTGTTCGAGATCGATCCCGTGCCTTACCGGCTTGCCGTTGCGCAGGCGCGCGCCGATCTCGAGCTCGCGCAGGCCGCGCAGGCACCCGGCAGCGGGCCATTGCAACCGAACGCGCCACGGCATCGATCGCCTCGGAGCAGACCAGGCGCGCCGAGCAGAACTACGCGCTGACCGCGCGCACTGTCGAACGCCTGCGCCCCTTGGTTGCCGACGGCTACGTGCCGGCGCAGCAGCTCGACCAGGCACAGGTGGCCCAGCGCGACGCGAGCGTATCGCTCAGGCAGGCCAATACCCAACGCTCCGCCACGGCGCAGGCAGTGGGCAATGAAGACGACGCCATTGCCACCGTGCACGCGCGCGAGGCGGCGCTCGCCATCGCCCAGCGCGCGCTCGACGACACCACGGTGCGCGCGCCCCACGCCGGACGTGTGAGCGGCCTGACCGTGCTGTCCGGCGAAGTCGTGCTTCCCAACCAGTCCCTGTTCCTGCTGGTGCATACCGGCGAATGGTTTGCGGTAGCCAATTTCCGCGAGACATCGCTGGCCGGCATTCGCATCGGCGATTGCGCCACCGTGTATTCGATGATCGACCGCAGCCACGCGCTGCGCGGCAAGGTCGAGGGCATCGGCATTGGCGTCGCCGACACGGACCGCGTGAACCTGCCGCGCTCGCTGCCCTATGTGCAGCCATCGGTGAACTGGGTGCGCGTGGCCAAGCGCTTCCCGGTACGGATCCGCCTGGAAGAACCGCCCGAGACGCTGGCCCGAGTGGGTGCGAGCGCAACCGTCGAGATCCGGCATGGCGCAGCCTGCCGCTGACAAGCTGCGCCTGAGGCTCGCCGATATCGGCGCCCTGCTGGCGCCGTTTCCCGGCCGGTACGCGGCCACCGCCCGCATCACAGTGGGCTGCACGCTGACAGTGCTGGTCACGAGCATCTATGGCACGCCCGAGGCCGCCATTTCGGCGTACGTCATCTTCTTCATCAACCGCGCCGACCGCACCACGAGCATCATCATGAGCGCGGCGGCGCTGGTGCTGGTCAGCCTCATCATCGGGCTGGTGATCTGGCTCGCCGACGTCAGCGTCGACGACCCGATGCGGCGCGTGGCGTGCATGGCGGTGGTGTCCGCCGCCGTGCTGTTCCTGACTTCGGCCAGCAAGCTGCGGCCGGTCGGCGCCATTGTCGCCATGATCATCGGCTTCGCGCTCGATGAACTCGGGCTCGTGCCCGGCGGCGAGATTGCCACACGCGCACTGCTCTATGCATGGCTGATGGTGGCGATTCCCATCGGCGTGAACATCGTCGTCAACCTGGTGATCGGCCCGTCGCCGCGCCGGCTCGCGACCGACCGCCTTGCGCATTGCCTGCGCGTGGCCGCGCGCTGCCTGCGGGGCACGGCGGACGACCAGGACAGGGATGCCTTGCACGAGGCGTTGCATGGCGGCCTGCAGCCGGTCGCTGGCTGGCTCAGGCTGGCGAAGCTCGAAGGCACGGTCGACGCGCAAGACTTGCGCGCGCTGCAGCAGGCCATGGCATCGACCACTGCCATTCTGCTCGCCGCCGATGTGGCGCGGCGGCAAGCCGGGGCACAGCTTCCGGCAGCGACTGGCGCAAGCCTTGCGGACTCGCTCGATGACATGGCGCGCATGCTCGGCGCGGGCGGCTATCCCGTCGAGATCGCGTTGCAGCCTCCGCCTGCCGACAAGCTGCCGCCGGTGCAGCAGGCCGTCGTACGCGAACTGGTCGCGGCCATCAACGGCTATGCCGAAGCCGGCACGGCCGCTACACCGCAGAGGGCAGCGCAAGCAAAACGCAGCGGCTTCCTCGACGCCGACGCCTTCACCAACCCCGACCACGTCCGCTACGCGCTCAAGACGACCGGCGCGGCAATGTTCTGCTACTTGCTGTACCAGCAGCTCAACTGGCCCGGCATCCATACCTGCTTCATCACTTGCTATCTGGTATCGCTCGGCACCATGGCCGAGTCCGTGGAAAAGCTCTCGCTGCGCCTGGCCGGCTGCATGATCGGTGCGGTGATAGGCACGGCTGCCATCGTCTATGTGGTGCCGTCGCTGTCTTCCATCGGCGGCCTGATGCTGCTGGTGTTCGCCGGCACGTGGATTTCCGCGTGGGTGGCGCAGGGCTCGCCGCGCATCGCGTACGCGGGGTTCCAGATCGCATTCGCGTTCTACCTGTGCGTGGTGCAGGGCGCGGCGCCGGGCTTCGACCTGACCATCGCACGCGACCGCGTCATCGGCGTGATGCTTGGCAACCTCGTCGTCTACCTGGTGTTCGCGCGGATCTGGCCGGTCAGCATTGCGGGGCGAATCGAATCCGCGCTAGCGACGCTGGCCAGCCAATGGCAGGTGCTGGTCAACACGCCGCAGCCTGCGGCGCGGCGTGAGCATGCGGCAGCGGCGCTCGCCTTGCACGGCACGATCACGCAGGACCTGATCCTGGCCCACTACGAACCGCCCTCCATCGGGCCGCGCCGGAATGGGTAGACAGCCATCGCGAGCAGCTGGCCAGACTCGACGCGATCGCGGGGCCGATGTTTCTGCTGGCGGAGCGCTTCCCCGGCGATCCCGCGCTCGTGCAGCGCCTGCACTGGATTCGGAATGACGCGACATCCGCGCACACGCCGCAGACCGCTGACGCGATACCCGCCGAGCCCGCCGACCCCGCCGAAGCCCGGGCTCGCCAGGCGCTGCTCGCCATCGTCGACCACCAGCTCGAAGCACCCCATGCCGACGTGACGGCCACAGGCTCCCCTTCCTCGATTCATGCGCAAACCTGACTCCCTGGCCGCGCTGACCCTGTGCGCCCTGGCGCTGGCGGGCTGCGCCACGTCGTCGCTCGACCTGGCGCCGGGGCAGCCCGATCGCCCATGGCGACCGATGACTACTTCATCCGGCGAGATCGTGCCGGGCGCAGCCGGCCAAGCCGCGCCGGCGCCGCCCGACTACACGCTGCCTGCCAACCGGGCGCTGGCGGCAGTGTCGCCCCCGGCCACGCTCGATCCCACGCATGCCTACGCGCTGCCCGAGCTGATCGACCTGGCCGAGTCGACCAATCCGCTGACGCGCATCGCCTGGAACGACGCGCGCAACGCGGCGCTGGCTGCCGGCATCGCAAAGAGCAGCTACCTGCCGTATATCTCGGCTGCGGCCATGGGCGGCTACCAGAACGGGCACAGCGCCACGTCGACGGCCCTTGGCGCGGCCGGTGCGAACTCGTCCACGCACGGCGCCATCTCGGTGTTGTCGCTGCAATGGCTGCTGTTCGATTTCGGCGAGCGTTCGGGACTTGTAGAAGCCACGGAGCAGCTCTCGGTGGCGGCGAATATCGCGTTCACGGCGGTCCACCAGAAGATCATCCACGACGTCAGCGTCGCGTTCTACCGCTACCAGGCCGCACGCACGCGTGCCGGCACGGTGCAGCAGGCCATGGACAATGCCGACGCGGTATTGGCCGCTGCCAGGGCGCGCTACCAGCGCGGCATCGGCACCGTGGTGGAGGTAGCCCAGGCCACGCAGAACCGCGCGCAGACCAACCTGGCCATGGTCCAGGCCAAAGGCGCCGAGACCGATGCCTACCTGGCCCTGGTGACCGCCGTCGGGATTTCACCGCTGTCACGGCCGCGCATCGCGGAAATGCCGCAGCGTCCGCTCTCCCCGGCGCTGCGCAGCTCGGTCGAGCAGATCGTCGAGAGCGCGATTGCACGGCGGCCCGATGTGCTGGGCGCCTATGCGGCGGAACGCGCAAGCCAGGCAAGGGTGAAGTCAGCCGAGGCCGGTTTCATGCCGAAGGTTTTCCTGTCGGCGCTCACCTCGTACGCATCGGGCGGATCGGCGATTACCGCGATTCCGCCGATCGGCCAGCAGCCGCCGACGGTCAACCTGAACGGCTACCGCTATGGCGCGAGCGTCTTTCTTGGCGTGACCGTGCCGATCTACGACGGCGGACTGCGCTCCGCCGTACTCGCGCAGGCCCGCAACGATGCCGACAGCGCTTCGACCAGGCTGACCCGCGCGAAGGAAGAGTCGGTGCGGCAGGTGGTGGTCAGCCAGAGCGCGCTCGAATCGAGCCTGGCCGCCTATGATGCGGCCCGGGCGCTGGCCGATGCGGCCCGCGTCACGTATGACGCGACCCTCGCCGCCTACCGCAAGGGCGTGGGCTCCGTGACGGAGGCGAACCTGGCCCAGAACCAGTTGCTGCTCGCGCAGAACGCCTCGGCCGACGCCTACAGCGCGTCGCTTGCCGCCGCGGCGACACTGGCGCTTGCTACCGGCTCGATCAGTTCCGGTCGCGACGGCATGGCATGGTCAGCGCGTTAGGCTGGTTCGGAGTTGCCCATGCCGCCGATGCCTGCGTTACCACAGGCCAAGCGTGAACGGCAGCAGCAATGCATTCACGAGCAGCAGGCCATACGCGACCATCATGACTGTCGGCATGGCGGGGCGGATCGCTGCCTCGCCCTCCTCGCCCTCATTGCTCACCACCCGTCTGCGGTTCCATACGAAGCCTGCTCCCACGCCGAGTATCGCAAGTCCCGACACCAGGCTTTCCAGGATCGGCGTGGCCGGCTTGCGTTTCTCGTGCGGCTGAGCCGCTGACTTGGCGAGGGGCACCATGATCGGCTGCCCCTCCGGCACGTCGTCCAATGCGGATGCCGCGGGTGCCGCGGGTGCTGCGGGTGCTGCGGGACCCAGCGACGCAGGCGCGGAGGCCGGCGTCTCGCGCGACGCGACCATTGCCGGCGAAGGTGCCGGCGGCCGCGATGCCGCCTCATGCTCACTGCGCCAGGTTGTCGGCGACACCGTGCCGGGCCATGTTCTGCTTGCCCGGCGCTTCTGCATGGCATCCCGCTGGCGCCAGAACAGATGGAAACGTTGTCCAGGCAGCGTACGGAATCGCACGCGTCCCGCCGGGCGCGCCACGCGGCAAGGTCGGCGCCTGCAGGGTGCCTTTGCGCAGCATCCGTTGCTGTTCGGCATAGATGCGCTCATAGCGCTGCGACAGCATGGTGTACTCGCAAATCAGGTGTTCCCTGCGCGCGCCGGAACGCGGCTCGCATCCCGCGCCACTGCTGTAAGGCTCCTCGCAACGGGCGGACGGACCGCCTACGGGGGCACGGCAGGCAATGTCCGATGCGTGCGCGCGCGCTCCTGCCAGCAACGCCAGCAGCCCTGCCATCGTCAACAGGACCACGCGCCCATTGAGTCTCTTCATCGTCAGCCCTCGACGCAGCGATGCAGGCTTTCAACGTAGTCGATGGCGAGGCGGCGCCCAAGCGGGCGTTGCAGGTTGCGTGCGGCAGGCCACTTTCGAGGGATTCGGCGGCGTTGTTGTGTGAGGCCGGGGCCTCTCATCACAAGTCGGCTTCGCCCCCGGGGCCGCACGATTTCCGCCCGGTTCTTCCCTTGCGCGGCCATGTACCCGGCGCACTCGCAATGAGGCGACCGAGGGGGACGGCAAGGAACCGGGGCGTGCGATTACTGCAGCGGAATCTTTGCCACCGCCGCCAGCCGCTTCCAGCGCTCGATCTCATTCTTTTGATACTGCCGCATCTCGGCCGGTGACGACAGGATCAGCGTGGTGGACTGGCGCGTGTAGTAGTCGCGCACGTCAGGGGAATTTCCGGCCTGCGCGAACAGGGCCTGCAGCTGCTTCACCACCGCCGGCGGCGTCTTTGCCGAGACCGCCGCTGCCACCCAGTTGTAGGCAAGAAAGTCCGGCATGCCGGCTTCGACGACGGAGGGCACATCCGGCAGCAGCGCAGAGCGCTGTGGCGCGGTGAACGCCAGTGCGCGGATCTTGCCGCCGCGGACCAGTTCGATGGCGCCGGTGGCGTCCACTACGGCGAAGTCGACATTGGCAGCCATCACACCGTTGATGGCATCGCCGGCGCCTTGTACGGCACGGCGGTGGTCTTGATGCGCGCCAGTTCGTTGAGCCACTCGGAATAGAGCGTGTAGGAGATCGAGCCTGTACCGTAGTTGAGGGCGCCCGGGCGCTTGCGGGCGTCTTCCAGCAACTCGGCCAGCGTGCGATAAGGCGAGCTTGCCGGCACGATGATCACGCACGGCCCGCGCGACAGCAGCGTGATCGGCGCAAAGTCGGCCAGCGGATCATATGGCAGCTTGCGGAAAGTGGCGGCGTGGTCGACAGGGTCGAATTGCTGCCGAGAAAGACCGTGTAGCCGTCGGCCGGCGCGTTCAGCGCGGTCTGCACGCCGATAAAACCATTGCCGCCGGGCTTGTTTTCCACCACCACGCCCTGGCCGGTCAGCTCGCCGATCTTCTTGGCGAACATGCGCGCGGTGGTATCGGTGCCGCTGCCGGAAGGAAACGGCACGACAAAGCGTATCGGGCGGGTCGGGAAGGCGGTGGCGGGTTCTGCAGCGGGCGCCGTCAGCGGCGCGGCGACGCCGAGCGCCGCCAGCGCGGCGGCAGCCAGCCGGAGGACGCGGCGGCGGGAATGAAAAGCGTGTTGCATGAAGTCTCCTACGGTGGAACGTCCGGCGTGTTCCCGCCGGTGCAAGCGGGTTAGGTGGATGGGGACAGGGTTCAGCGGCGCAGGCCGAGCAGCTCGCGTGCGATGACCCAGCGGTGCACCTCGCTGGGTCCTTCGTAGATGCGCATCAGACGGGTCTCGTTGGCCATCTGCTGCAGCGGCAGCTCCTTGGTCATGCCCATCGCGCCGAAGGTCTGCATGGCATGGTCGATCACGTCCCAGGCCATCTCGGTGGCGAAGACCTTGATCATCGACACCTGCGTGCGCGCCTCGTCGCCGGCGTCGATGCGGCTGGCGGCCTCGTAAGTCATCAGGCGGCAGGCGTGGATGCGCGTGGCCGCATCGGCCACCCACCACTGGATGGCCTGGCGCTGCGCGAGCGGCGCGCCGAAGGTCTGGCGCTGCGGGGCGTACTCGCAAATCATGTCCAGCGCCCGCTGCGCGCGGCCGATGCACCATGCCGCCATCTGCACGCGGCGCGTGGACAGGCGCGCCTGCATTGGCGCAAAGCCTGGCCTTCGCTGCCCAGCAACTGCGCGGCGGCGATGCGGCAGTCTTCCAGCACCACCTCATAAGTGGAGGCTCCGCCGATCATCGGGATACGCGTTCCACCCGGAAGCCCGGCGTGCCGCGCTCGACGATAAAGGCGGAAATGCCGCCGCGCGCACCCTTGGCCTTGTCGGTCACGGCCATGACGATGGTCCAGTCGGCGCTGGCCGCGCGGCTGATCCAGATCTTGCGGCCGTTGAGCACCCACTGGTCGCCGTCACGTTCGGCGCGTGTGGTCATCATGGCGGGGTCGCCGCCAGCGCCGGGCTCGGAGATGGCGATGGCCGACACGGTCTCGCCGCGCGCGTAGGGGGTCAGGTAGCGTTCGCGCTGGGCTTCGCTGGCGGTGAGCATGAGCATGCGCAGGTTGGGTGAGTCCGGCGGCAGCTCATACGGCGTGATGGTTTTGCCCAGTTCTTCGTTGACCCCCACCATCGCCACCACCGGCAGATCGGAGCCGCCCATTTCCGCGGGTGCATCCAGGCCCCACAGGCCCAGTTCCTGTGACATCGAGTCGAGCCGCGCATGCTCTTCCGGCAGCAGCGTCATCTGCCCGCCGGCGGCTTCGCGCGCCAGTGCCACGGGCTCCAGCGGAATCAGCTGCTCGCGCACGAAGCGCGCGACCAGGTCCTTCAGCATCCGGTGTTCTTGGTCCAGTTCGAAATTCATGCCTGTCTCCTTGTCATTGTCATTGCTGCCCGGCGCCGAGGTCCTGCGCGATGCCCAGCTCCCGCAGGACCTCGGCCGTATGCTCGCCCAGCCCCGGCGCATGGCGGCGCAGTGACAGTGGCGTAGCCGAGAAGCGGGTGGCCGGGCGCACTTCGCGCAACGGGCCTTCGGTGGGATGCAGCGTTTCCTGGAACAGGCCGACGGCGCGCAGGTGCGGGTGGTCGATCAGCGCGTCCAGACCGTAGATCGGCGTGGCAGGGATATCGAGCGACTCGAACAGTTGCATCCACTCGTCGGTGCTGCGCTGCGGCGTCAGCTCGGCCAGGTGTCCGTATAGCGCGCGGATATTGGCGTTGCGCTGTGCGCGGTTGGTGACGTCGTAGCGCTCGGCCAGGTCGTCGCGGCCCACCGCGCGGAAGAAGGCTTGCCAGTGGCGCTCGGTGTAAGGCAGGGCGCAGATCCAGCCATCGCGCGTCGGTGCCGGGCGACGCCCGCCCTGCAGCAGGCGGGCATAGCCGGCACGGGCGGGCGCGGGTTCGAAGGTCAGTCCGCCAAGATGCTCGGTCATCACGAACGCGGTCATGGTTTCCAGCATCGGCACCTCCACCGACTGGCCTACACCATGGCGCTCGCGATAGAGCAGCGCGGCCAGGATGGCACTGGCCAGCGCCATCCCGGTGGTCTTGTCGGCGATCAGGCTGGGCACGTATTCCGGGCGCTCCCCGGTGGCGGAGCCTAGTGCGACCAGCCCGCAGCCAGCCTGAATGATGTCGTCGAAGGCCGGCTTGTCTCGGTGCGGGCCGTCCTGCCCGAAGCCGGTGGCCACGCAGTAGATGATGCGCGGATTCAGGCGCGCCACCTCGGCATAGCCAAAGCCCAGCCGTTCGATCGCGGCCACGCGCATGTTGTGCACCAGCACATCGGCGCTCGCTATCAGCGCGCGCAGCGCCTCGGCGCCGTCGGGCGTCTTCAGGTCGAGCACGACCGAGCGCTTGTTGCGGTTCAGGGCGAGGTAGATCGAACTCATGCCCGCGTGCTGCGATACCCCGTTGGCGCGCATCAGGTCGCCTTCAGGCCCTTCGATCTTGATCACATCGGCGCCAAAATCGGCCAGCACCTGCGTGGCCAGCGGGCCGAGCACCACCGCACTCAAGTCGAGCACGCGGATACCATCGAGCGGTCCGGCAGGCGTGGCATGGGTGTGTTGTTCGCTCATCGGCTCCCCCTTCAACGGCGCTTGAACACCGGCGCACGGCGCGCGCCATGGCAGCGACGCCCTCGCGGAAGTCTTCGCTGCGGAACTGCCCGCGCTGGATGGCCAGTTCTCGCTGATTGATCTCTGCAATGCGCTCCGCCAACCCCTCGCGCAGCGTGGCGCGCGTGGTTTCCACGGCCAGCGGCGCCGATAGGGCGATCTCCTGCGCCAGGGCCATGGCGCGCGCGTGACCTCGGCCTTCGCCACCAGTTCATCGGCCAGGCCGATGTCGACGCGTCGGCGCCCGTGATGCGCCGGCCCGTGTAGAACAGCAGCGCGGCCTGCTGCTCGCCCACCAGGCGCGGCAGCGTCAGGCTGAGGCCGAAGCCGGGGTGGAAGCCCAAGCGGTTGAAGTTGGCGCTGAAGCGCGCCTCAGCGCAAGTCACGCGGAAGTCCGCCACGAGCGCCAGCCCCAGGCCAGCGCCGATCGCGGCGCCATCCACGGCGGCAACAATGGGCTTGCGGTTGCGGAAGAGCTTCATCGCGTGCGCGTAGAAGCCGGCGGGGTCATTGGCGATCTCGCCCTGCCCGGCGCCGCTGAAATCGGCCCCCGCGCAGAACGCGCTGACGCCGGATGCAAGCACGATGGCGCGGCATTCATGGTCGTCGTCGAGGCCAGACAGGCGTCGGCCAGGCGCCGCATGACGTCGGCATCGACAAAATTGTGCGGCGGGCGAGTCAGGACGATACGGGCCACCTGGCCTTCGCGAGTGACCTGGATTTCAGCGTCGGATGACATGCGGGGGCGCTCCTCTTTCGTGTGGCGGCTCAGGGCCGGATGCACACAGTATTCGCGCCTGGCGCTCGCCCCGCTATACTCGAATTTCACTTACTGAAATTACCAGCGATGCCGGATGCTGTGCTGCCTGAGGCCTCCACCCGCAGCGTTACCCACCAGACTGGCCGCTTTACCCGCGAGACCGCGGGCAGCCAGTCGCTGGAGCGTGGTCTGGCGCTGTTGCGATCCTTCCGCGTCGGCACCACCAGCCTGACCAATGCCGAGTTGGCGTTGCGCACCGGCCTGCCCCGCCCCACCGTCAGCCGGCTGACGCGCTCGCTGGTCGATGGGGGCTTCCTGCGCTATGACGTCAACGAGCGCGCCTACCGGCTGGCGCCGGTGGTGCTGAGCCTGGCCGATGCCTTTCACCAGGCCAGCCGCGCGCCGGATATCGCGCTGCCACTGATGCGCAAGGTGGCCGAGGCCGGCAAGGTCAATGTGGGGCTGGCCGTCGGTGACCAGCTTGAGATGGTGTATCTGGCTTCGATCCGGCACAGCCGCGACAGCGTGTCGCGCACGCGGCGCGTGGTGCCGGGTTCACGCGTGCCGATGGAGCTGACGGCGATCGGGCTGTCATGGCTGGCGGCGCAGCCGCAAGGCGTACGCGAGGACATGCTGGCCGGCATCGCGGCGCGCCAGGGCGAGGCTGGGCCGGCATGCAGCGCGCGTGCTGCGCAGCATTGCGCAGGCGCAGCGGCACGGCTATTGCGTCGCGGCCTACCAGCCGGGCACTTGCTGGCCGTGGGGGCGGCATTCTGCGGCCCGGACCAGCAACTGTACGGACTCAATATCAGCTTTCCGTATTGCGAAGGCGAGCGCAGCCGCGACAACGCCCGCTATGCGGTGCAGCTGGCGCGGCTGGTGGCGGACATCCAGGCGGCCTGGCAGCGCGCGGCGGGCTAGCCCGCCGCAGCGGTAATCCGCCAGGCCGTGCGCGGGTAATCGGCTGGCTCGGCAGCATCGTCTATACCGACCGCCACTGGGAAACGTTCCTGCGGCTGGTCGCGCCGGCGACCTGTGGGAACGCAACCCGCACTTCCGCTCGATGTCGTGCTACGGGCGCTGGCACATCACGACCCCGCCTTGTAGTTCGTCTCCTTCACGATCTTCTTCCACCGCGCCGTGTCCTGGGCAATGGTGGCGGCAAACTGTTCCGGCGTGCTGCCCACGACGTCGTAGTCGATTGCGGCCAGCTTCTCGCGGATCTCCGGCAGCGACACGATGCGGGTCACTTCCTTGTTCAGGCGCGTGACGATTTCCTTGGGTGTTCCTGCCGGGGCCAGCAGGCCTGCCCAGGAACCGAACGACATGCCTTCGTAGCCCGCTTCGTGCATGGTCGGTACGTCCGGCAGCGCGGGCGAGCGCTTGTCCGACAGCACGGCCAGCGGGCGCAGCTTGCCTGCCTTGATCATCGCCATCGAGTTGAATGGATCGATGGTCATGTCGACCTCGCCGGCGACCACGGCCTGCATCTGCGGGCCGGTGCCGCGGTACGACACGCTGACGACGTCGGGCGTGCCCGCTGTCGACTTGAAGCTCGCGCCGATCAGCTCGATCATGCTGCTACCCGCCGACAGGCTCAGCGGCCGGGTCTGGACTTGGCCAGCGCCACGAACTCCTGCACGGTCTTGGCCGGCACGGACGGATGCACCACCATCACGAAGCCGATATTGCTGATCAGCGAAATGGGTTCGAAGCTCTTCAGCGGCTCGTAGCTGGCCTTGTAGATCAGCGGGCTCAGGGTCTGCGCGCCTGCGCTGTTGAGCAGCAGCGTATAGCCATCCGGCGCGGCACGCGCGACGACATCGGTCCCGATGATGCCATTGGCGCCCGGCCGGTTCTCCACCACCACCGATTGCTTCAGCGCCTCGCCCAGTTTCTGCGAGATCAGCCTCGCCACCATGTCAGTCGCGCCGCCCGGGGCGAACGGCACGACCATCCGGATCGGCTTGCTGGGATAGGTATCGCTCCAGGCCAATGCGGGCATTGCGCCCAGCACAGCTGCGCAAAGCAGGAGGCGGCGACGGGAATTCAACTTCATAGGTCTCTCTCCACGACAGCGTGATCGGAGGCGGCCCCATCGGCTCGCACCCCTATTTATTCATGATTGTGAATCGAGTTTTACGTAAGTGAATTTGATTCGTCAATGTGGGTATCTACGGACGCCTCCGCATCGAATGTCACCGGCACGCGAACAGGGTGCGTGAATGTGTTTGCTGCGGGCCGACAGCCGCGTGTCTGTCCGCGGACCGGATATCGGCCAATGCCGCAAATTTTTTCTTTGTTTTTCAATGGGTTGACAGCTATTCGCGCGCTTGGAACAAGGCCTGGCACACCCCATGCGTATATCCCTGCGAGCGCAACATCCGATGCTCTCTAACCCAAAGCCAGACCAGCACACCCAAGGAGTTTCATCATGTCCCTCACCATCCAGAACCTGCCCGTCGAACAAGACCTCGACCACGCCAAGATGAGCGCCGTACGCGGCGGCAGCCTCTTCCTGAACAACGGCATCAACGCGATCATGGGCGGCTCGGGCGTGTCCTTCGCCAGCCCCAACATCATCGTGGCCCCGGTCACGCAGGTCGATGCCTCGACCCGCACCA
>LRMT01000296.1 GCA_001725945.1 Cupriavidus sp. UYMMa02A
CCAGCGCCGTGCCGTTGTCCACGCGTGCCACCGTATCGCCGATCAGACCCTTGATCTCCTTGGCGGCATTCGCGCTGCGCTGCGCCAGGCTGCGCACCTCGCCCGCCACCACCGCGAAGCCGCGGCCTTGCTCGCCCGCGCGCGCCGCTTCCACCGCCGCGTTCAGCGCCAGGATGTTGGTCTGGAATGCGATGCCCTCGATCACGCCGATGATGTCGACGATCTTGCGCGACGCGTCGTTGATCTCTTCCATCGTGTGCACCACGCGGCCAACCACTTCGCCGCCGCGCACCGCGGTCTCCGACGCATTCGCCGCCAGCCCGCTCGCCTGCCGCGCGTTGTCCGCGTTCTGGCGCACCGTGCTGGTCAGCTCCTCCATGCTCGACGCCGTCTCTTCCAGCGACGCCGCCTGCTGCTCCGTGCGCTGCGACAGGTCGTTGTTGCCCGCGGCGATCTCGCGCGAGGCCGTGGCAATCGATTCGGCCGATTCCTTGAAGTCTCGGACCATGCGCGTGAGCTGCTCCTGCATCTGCTTCATGGCATGGACCAGGCTGTCGCGGTCACCGGCACGCGTCATCACCTCGGCGGAGAAATCGCCTTCGGCGATGCGCGAGGCGATGGCCACCGCATAACCCGGCTCGCCACCGAGCTGCGCGACAGCGCACGCGCGAGGATCACGCCCAGCAGCACGGACAGCGCCAGGCCGCCAAGCACCAGCCCGAGCATCCACACCCGGGTGCTGTTGTACACGCCGCGGGCCTCTTCCATATGCGCGCGCGCGGTCATCACGGCGCGTCACCATCTTGAGCATTACCTCTTCAAGCGCGTGGCTGTCCTTGAGCAAGTCGGCACTCTCGCTGAAGACGCTGCTTTCGAACTGCGAGGTATCGAGCGGCTGCTTGCTGACCAGTTCCGTGTACTTGCCCATGCGGTCGCGGAACGCCGGCACCAGTGTCTGGTATTGCTTGACCAGCGCCTTGCCCTCCGGTTGATCGAATACGCCAGCCACCTGCTTGATGCGCTCCTCCATGGCCGCGAGCGACTTGGTGATCTGCTCCTTCTCGACCGAGCGTTCGCCCATGGTCGATGCCGACAGCAGCGCGATCTGCGCGCGGCTGGCATAGACCAGGTTGATATTGGCATCTTGCACGGCCTTGAGCGCCTGCAGGTCGTTGTTGTAGATCTTGCCCGTCCAGTCGGCCATGCGCCCCATGTTGACGACGCCAAGCAGCCCCATCAGGCGCCGATCACGGCGACCACCAGGAACCCGCCAACCAACCTGGTCGTGACCCGCAGTTGATTGAACCAATGCATAGAAACTCCCCCTTGTAACAAGTGATTCGGGGCGCCCGGCCGAAGGACGACTTGCACGCAGCCGGAGCGTCCTCCCAGACTCAGGCCTGCGCCAGTGACGGCACGCTTCCTATGTCGGCGCGGCGCGGCCGCTGCGGACGCACCTCTGCCTGCATGCTCACGCGGAACGTTGCGACCGCATCACGCAGTCGCCCGGCCTGCTCTTCGAGCGAGCCAGCGGCGGCCGCGGCCTGCTCCACCAGTGCCGCGTTCTGCTGCGTCACTTCGTCCATCTGCGCTATGGCCTGGTTCACCTGTTCGATGCCCGAGCTCTGTTCTGCCGATGCCGCGCTGATCTCGCCCATGATGTCCGTCACGCGCCGCACTGCCTGCACGATCTCGTCCATCGTCGTGCCCGCCTGGCCCACCAGCGCCGTGCCGTTGTCCACGCGTGCCACCGTATCGCCGATCAGACCCTTGATCTCCTTGGCCGCATTCGCGCTGCGCTGCGCCAGGCTGCGCACCTCGCCCGCCACCACCGCGAAGCCGCGGCCCTGCTCGCCCGCGCGCGCCGCTTCCACCGCCGCGTTCAGCGCCAGGATGTTGGTCTGGAACGCGATGCCCTCGATCACGCCGATGATGTCGACGATCTTGCGCGACGCCTCGTTGATCTCTTCCATCGTGTGCACCACGCGGCCAACCACTTCGCCGCCGCGCACCGCAGTCTCCGACGCATTCGCCGCCAGGCCGCTCGCCTGCCGCGCGTTGTCCGCGTTCTGGCGTACGGTACTGGTCAGCTCCTCCATGCTCGACGCCGTCTCTTCCAGCGACGCCGCCTGCTGCTCCGTGCGCTGCGACAGGTCGTTGTTGCCCGCGGCCACCTGGCTGGTCGCCGAGGAAATGCTGGACATCCCTTCCTGGATTTCCTGCACGACCGACAGCAGGCTGCGCTGCATGGTCTGCATGGCCTGCGCGAGTGCGCCGACCTCATCGCCGGAGCGGTGTTCGAAGCTGGTCGTGAGATCGCCCGCGCCCATGCGCAGGGCAAAGTCGAGCATCTCGCTCACCGGACGGTGCACGCGCGACAGCAGCATCGTGCCAGTGACAAAGGCGGTGACCACTGCCAGCGCGAATCCGCCCCACAGCCAAGAGCGCGCCGCTGCCGCGGCGTCGCCGCCAAAGGCTTCGGCGGCCAGCAGCGCGGCCAGGAACCAGACCAGCCCGCCGGCCTGCGACCACAGGATGCGCCGGCGCAGATTCAGGCGCGTCGCGCGGCCGAACCAGCCCGCCAGCCCGGTGCGCACGACGGCGCCCTCGCGGATGGCCAGGCCGCTGGCACGCCCTTCGCGAAAGCGTGCATAAGCGGCGCTGGCCGCTTCGATCTGCTCGCGCGTCGCCATCGATCGCACCGAGGTGTAGCCCGCGAGCCGGCCATCGATATGGGTCGGCGTGACCGTCGCGCTGACCCAGTAATAGTCGCCGTTCTTGCGGCGATTCTTGACCACACCGACCCACGAACGGCCCGCCTGAATGTTCTGCCACAGGTCGGCAAAGGCCTCGGGCGGCATGTCGGGATGGCGCACCAGGTTGTGCGCCGCGCCCAGCAGTTCCTCGGCACTGAAGCCGCTCGCCTCAATGAAGGTGCGGTTGGCGAAGGTGATGCGGCCCTTCTGGTCGGTACGCGAAATCAAGTAGTCGTCAGGGGACAGCTTGTATTCGTTGTGCGTGACGGGTTGGTTGTTTCGCATGTATGACATTGACGGCTTGCTTCGGGCACGGCGGCTGCGACAGCGGCACAACTCAAAGCGGTGGAACAGGGCGTGGCGGCACTGGGCCAGTGCCGGCTACGCTGGGCGGGCGGGCGTGGACCTTGCGGCCAGGGCGATCCACGCTCCGGGGCGGCTCAGGCCAGCGCTTCGAGGGCAGCCAGCTCTTCGGTATTGAGGAGCTTCTCTATGTTCACCAGGATCAGCATGCGCGCGTCGACCGAGCCCAGTCCGCGGATGTAGTCGGTGGCAAGTTCGCTGGTGAAGTGAGGCGTGGGCTTGATCTGCGCGGGTGCAAGCGTCAGCACGTCGGACACGCCGTCGACGACGATGCCCGTGGTCCGGTCGCTCAGGTCGACGATGATCACCACGGTGTACTGGTCGTAGCTGACCTTCTCCTGGCGAAACTTGATGCGCAGGTCGATGATCGGCACGATCGTGCCGCGCAGGTTGACCACGCCCTTGATGTAGTCCGGCGCATTGGCAATCTGCGTCACGGACTCATAGCCGCGAATCTCCTGGACCTTCAGGATGTCGATGCCGTATTCCTCGCGCCCGAGCGTGAATGTCAGGAATTCTTCGCCGGCACCTTCCACCTTGTCGATATGCTTCATCGTTGCTTGCCCCCGGTTGGCTGCTGGTGACTCGTGTCCGCCGGCACGCCATTCAGGCGCGGGCGGCACGGGGACGTTTCACTCTGCCCCCCGTTATTTACGGCAGCGCGGCCAGTGACTGAAGGGCAACGCGCAGCAATCCACCCCCTTCGTTAGAGGGGGATGGACTGCCGCTCAGTCTCTCACGCGGCCACAGCGGCCATCAGCTGGTCGGGATCGAACGGCTTGGGCAGAAAGCCGGAAGCGCCGGCTTCGCGCGCCTGCTCGCGGATGCGATCATCGGCTTCGGTGGTCAGCATCAGGATGGGAATGCACGCATAGCGCTCGGTCGCGCGCAGGTGGCGGATCAGGGTCAATCCGTCCGTGCCGGGCATGACCTGATCGGTCAGCAGCATGTCGAAGCTGGCTTGCGCGGCCAGCGTCTGCGCCTGGTCTGCGTCGGCGGCCTCGGTCACCATGTAGCCGCCGGCGCGCAGGCATGCGGCAATCATGCGGCGCAAGGACGGCGAATCGTCGACGACGAGAATGCTGGGAACTGACGTAGGAGGCATGGCGGCTCCGTAGGCACGGCGGTGAGATCCGACAGGGGCATGGCGCAACCGGCGGCGGACAGGCCAGCGCGGACTGCATCGATCGCCGTCCTGGCGATGGCAGCCTGCCGCCATGGATATCGGCAAGCTCGCGCTGCACCTTGAGGGACAATGCGAAGTCTGCGATGACCGTCCGGCGACGTGCTGCGCATCAGCGCACGGACTGGACTTCCCGGGCGGCGGACTTCTGCGCGAGCGCCTCGGCGAATCCCGCCGCGTCCAGCGGCAGCGACAGCAGGTAGCCCTGCACCTCGTCGCAGCCCATCTCGTTCAGGAGCTCGAGCTGCGAGTTGGATTCCACGCCCTCGGCCACCACCTTCATGCGCAGCTCATGCGCGAGCGCCACCATGGAAGCGACGATGGCCCGGCCCTGCGCATCGGCATCGAGCCCCCCGATGAGCGTACGGTCGATCTTCAGCGTACCCACGCGCAGCCGCTTCAGGTAGCCGAGACTGGAGTAGCCGCTGCCGAAGTCGTCCAGCGCGACCTGGATGCCGAGCGACTGCAGCTCGGCCAGCGTCTCGAGCGACTTGGCGATGTCCTTCATCGCCGCGGTCTCGGTGATCTCGAGCGTAATGGCCGAAGGCGGGATGTCGTGCTGGTGGATCTGCTCTAGCAAGTATTGCGGGAAGTTCCGGCTGGCGAAGCGCAGGCCCGATACATTGATTGCCACCGGCACCAGCGGCAGCCCCGCATCTTGCCACTGGCGCACGTGCCGGCATACGCTGGCGATGACCCAGTCGTCGAGCTTGTCGATCTGGCTCGACTGCTCCGCCACGGCAATGAACTCCGCCGGGCTGACCTGACCCAGCGCGGGGTGGCGCCAGCGGCAAAGCGCCTCGGCACCGACCACGTTGCGCCGCCGGGCGTCGAATTTCGGCTGGAACTGCAGCGACAGCGCATCATCCTGGATCGCCGTCCAGAGATCGCGGCGGATCACGCGCGTGCGGCGCGCACGCTCGCCGGCTGCGCTGTTGAACAGGCGCACCTGGTTGGAGCCGCTTTGACGCGCCTCGGTCAGGCTTACGCGCGCTGCCTGCATCAGTGACTCGGAAGTCTGCGCGTCGCGCGGGTAGGTGGCGATGCCGATATTCACGGCGATCTGCATCTGCAGGCCGCGCGATGCCACGAACTCCGCCAGTGAGCCGAGCACGCGCGAGCCCAGTTCCTGGGCACGGCCGTGATGCACCATCTCAGGCACGCCGACCGCAAATTCGTCGCGCGCGAGCCGGGCCAGGAAATCGTGCGGTTCCAGCGCGGCCTGCGCCAGCGCGCCGGCATCCTGCGCGAGGATTTCGTCGGCACGCACCTCGAAGACTTCGTCGACTTCGCGGAAATCCGCCACATGGATCAGCAGGACGGCGCAACTGCCTTCCGCCAGCCGCGCTTGCGCAATGGCCTGGTCGAGCCAGCGGCCGAAGGCAACGCGGTCCGGCATGGCGGTGGCAACGCTGTACTCGGCCACCGTGTCCTGCCCGCGCGCGCCGGGCCGCACGACCAAACGGCCGGGGATGCGGCCACTACGCCGGAGCTGGCGCGGCTCGACCACGCGCAGCGTACCCGCCGCGTCGTCGGACAGGTCCTCGGCAACGCCGGCTGCATGTGCTCGTTAAGCGCCACAGCAACATCATTGCGGAACGTATTCTTTGCCGTGCTCAGAGCGTCTTCCATCCGAGCCGTATATTCGCGCAGACCGGTGTCAC
>LRMT01000297.1 GCA_001725945.1 Cupriavidus sp. UYMMa02A
CGCAACCAGACCATGCTTGTCAGTGATGGTTGTTGTTGCTGCTGTAGACAATTTCTGGCCGCCGACCAGCGTCATGCGGACCTTTCCTCCATCTCATAACCAACCACGGCGAGTTCTTGCCCTGGCTCTTGATGGATTGCCGGTCGACCTTCCAGATTTCCTTCGGATCGAACAAGCAGATGTCGGCAACGGCACCCGAGGCCAGCGTGCCCGCCTTGAGGCCAGCCACGCGTGCAGGCTCGGAGGTGATGCGAGCGAGCGCGGTCTGCAACGGCACCTTGTGCTCGGCGGCCCAGCGCAGCGTCAGCGGCCAGGAGCACTTCCAGCCCGATGGCGCTGGCGTGGCTTCGGCAAACGGCAGGAGCTTCTCGTCGTCGTCCACCGGCGTGTGATCCGAGCACAGCGCGTCGATGGTGCCATCGGCCAGTGCGGCGACGATGGCATCGCGGTCACGCGCGCTGCGCAGCGGTGGCGAGAAACGCATCTGGGCGAGTTGAAGTAGCCGATGTCCATGTCGGTCAGCGAGACATGGTGCACATTGACGTCGCAGGTCACCGGCAAGCCTTCGCGCTTGGCCTGGCGCATCAGCTCCAGCCCGGCGGCCGATGACAAGCGGCAGATGTGCACGCGCGCACGTGGAGCGAATCAGCTCGAAAATCGTATGCAGGCGCACCGTCTCGGCAATCACGGAAACGCCCGACAGCCCCAGCCGCGATGCCAGG
>LRMT01000298.1 GCA_001725945.1 Cupriavidus sp. UYMMa02A
TTCGCGAAATAAATACCATGCCGATCTATGCCTACCGTTGCGACGCCTGCGGCCACGGGCGCGATGTGCTGCAGAAGATGAGCGATGCCCCGCTCACCGATTGCCGTCTTGCGGTACCGCCGGAGCCCCCGCAGCGGCGGTCGGAAGCCGAAAGCGCTCGCCGAAACTGCCACTCCCGGAAACCCATCCGGAAGAGACGCGGGCCCCGAAGCGCGGTCGGAAGCCGAAAATTCGAGTTGAAGTTGCCGCTCCCGAAGTCACGGCTCAATCGACCCCAACCCGGAAGCGCGGGCCGAAGCAGAGAACACTGCCTGGCGTGGAGGCGGCCCCGGAAGCGCCGACTCAGAAGACGCGAACCCGGAAGCCGCGACAGGAGCAAAAAGCGCCTACCGCCACCCAAAGCCCGTCCCAATCCTCACTGCTCGCTCAACTGGCATCGGTCAATGCGCAACTTGAGCAGTTGCGAGCCACGGAAGTGCCAAAGGTCGTGGAACAGATTCGGCAGTGGATGCAGGAGTACGACCTCAGCATTGAGGACATTGCGGGCCAGCCCAGTGTTGAGCCCGCTGCCCGCGCTGTGCCGACCAACACGAAGGCCGCGCCGCGTCCGCGGTACCGCAACCCCAAGACGGGCCAGACCTGGTCGGGGCGCGGTCGGGCTCCCGCATGGATTGGCAAGAAGCGCGAGCGTTTCCTCATCGATCTCTTGTAATGAACGACAGGTTGGCGGGCGCGGCCGGTCCGCCCCCATTCTGATCTGGCAAACTTGGCAGGCCGGAAGTTCGGCGGCCACTGCGTAGGAAGCCCAAGGGGAAGAGCCGGGCAACGAGCCGGGGGGCGGCGGCGCTGCCTAACAATCAGGACGAAGGCAACGACAGCAGTGACGGCAGCGATGACAGCGATGACAGCGATGACAGCGATGACAGCGATGACAGCGATGACAGCGATGACAGCAAAGACTGAGCGGGCGGACGCGATCCGCTGGATCCAGGCGCAGATGGACGACTACGGCATGACCATGGAGGAGCTGGCAGCGGCGGGATGCTTCGATCCGCCGCCGGTGGTCCGCTACCGCAACGCCGCAGGACAGAGCTGGAACGGGACGACCAGCGAGATGCCGGACTGGCTGCGGCGGGCGGTCAATGCGGGGCAGAGCGTGGAGTCTTACCGGGTCGGATAGGAGCAGTAAGGCGCTATGACGGGGCCACCGCCCTACCGTGTTTACCAAGACGGACGCGCAATTCGCTTTTAAAACGCGGGCGATGTAGGATCACCGTCCTTCACAACAACTTGGAGATCATATGATCCTTACTCAAACCGTTCGGGCCGTCCTGGCCAACAATGAATTCATCGTCGTCCAACTGCAGGAGCAGCACCAAGGCTCCACCAGTATCGTCGTTGAGATGGCTTTCGCCCCGTGCAAGCGCGGTAACCTGCCGCAATTGCAGCCCCTCACCCTGAACGTGCCTGCCGGCCAAATCGGCCTCACCGCACTGCAGGCTCTGCAGCAAGCTTGGGTCAAGGTGCAAGGGTGCGCCCAGCACCACACGCAAGCCGTCGTCAACCTTGAATATGACAGCTTCGCACTGCTGAACCAGGCCGGCGTCCTGTCGGTTACCGGTCAATTGCCGCTGACGCAAATCTGACCAGACCGCCCGCTCAGCGACCTGGGCCCGCAGTTGGCGGACGCGCTAGGGCGACGAGATCAGGCGCATCTCCTCGATCCGCCATCTTCAAGATCAACGCATCCACGCGGTGATTGCGAAGGTGGTTTGCCAGGTCGATGAACTGCGCCGCATCTTTGTGGCTCGTCTCAAGGAAGGGGGGATTCGGTACTGCGGATGCGGTCAGCCAAGTTGCCGCAACGCATATGATGCTCACGCATCGCGTTGCCGACAAACTGGACGAAGCCAGACGGAAAATTCTGACGACGCTTCGAACGGTATGTGTGTCCTTTAATGTGAGTCTTCAGTAGGCGAGCATGGAATGGCGTTGTCCGAAGAACAGATTCAGTATCTCAACCATCATCCGCCAGGTGAGGCTGTGGCACGCGCGCTGTCCGAACTATTAGTCAACGACCATGACTTGCTCGGTATCGATGCTAATGAGCGATCGATCACCTTTCGCTTTGCGATGTATCTCCAACAGCATGTTCCTGACTGGACGGTAGATTGCGAATACAACCGGGAGGGCATAGAAACGAAGAGGCTTGGATATCTGGAGCTTGACCCAGACAGCGAAGATGAAGAGGCGAAGACGGTATTCCCAGATGTGATCGTTCATCGGCGAGGAACGAGAGAAAACCATCTGGTCTTGGAGTTCAAGAAATCAACGAGCCGTGTTGACCGACAGATCGACCTTCGGAAGCTTCTGGGCTACAAGCAGCAGCTCGGCTACGAACACGCCCTGTTTGTGGAGGTTGGCACGGAGGGAAAGGCGATCATCACTATGCTTGAGTGGGCCTGAGGGACGGCAGAGAGGAAACTCATGACACGTATTCCACCGTTCAGTTCGCAGCACCTTGAAGCCGCCTGCCGCGTCCTCGCCGACACCGAGCGAGGATTGAGCGGTACGCAGATCGAACGCTTATTGCAAGAGATCGAGGTCGCGGACACGTCGCCCGGCATGACCAAGTGGAAGCGGCTGTTCAATGCGTTGGCCGGTGCGCAGAACCAGCATCAGCTCGGCAACCATCTCATCATGTTTATCAACCGCGCGATGAATCCGGTGAACTATGCCCGCGACGCTGCTACGTTCGCATGGCGGCGCGACGAACTCAACGTCGTCCTTGCCTTCTCCGGCTTCCACGTGCGCGAAGATGGCAAGGTCGCGCACGCCGATAAGGCTACAACGCTCGATGCGGCGCGCGCGTGCGGGACGACTCAAGGCCGCGCTGGAAAGTCGCATCGTGCACGCGGAAGTGCTGAACTACTGCCGCGCTGAGTTGCTGGGCGAAAACTATTTCCATGCCGTCTTTGAGGCAACAAAAGGCGTTGCAGAGCGGATTCGCCTGCTGTCAGGTCTGAACGGCGATGGCGCTGACCTGGTGAACAAGGCATTCGCAGGCCATCAGCCGGTCCTCGCCTTGGGGCCGCTCACCACGGAGTCCGAGAAGAGCGAGCAGAAAGGCTTTGCCAACTTGCTGATCGGCCTGTTCGGCGCCGTGCGCAATCCGCTGGCCCATGCACCCAAGACGAATTGGCCCATGTCCGAACAAGACGCACTGGACATCCTGACCCTGGTATCGCTGATTCACCGCAAGCTGGACGGCACGATGAAAGCAGCTGCCATCTCACCATAAGGGGGAGGTCAAGAATGGATCTAAGCTGCGTCGTCGCGCCCACGAATCCGGTCGTGGTCGGGGACGAGCAGTGATCCAACAAGGCCAGCTGTCCGCTGTGCCAAAACTTGTTCGTGCTGTGAAATCGAAACCGCAAGCATTTGGATGGCAGACCTGGCAACACGCAAAGCGCGCAATGCCTCTTGAGTAAACGGCTCCCGTCGATGATGTTCAATTTCAGGAGCCTGCCTGCTTTGTGCTGGGTCGCCAAGGTCATGCAGCACCACGAATCGGTGTGTGGCCGCGTTGCGGAGGTCCTTTTGAGAACGCAAGATTCCCGCGCTGCTGTCATAGTCCTCGGCAAGTTCAACAAGCCCATACAGGGCACTGGCGCCCCCACGAATCGCCTGCTCTACCTTTTCGTTGAGTGGGCGCACCTTATCAGGGCCTCCTCGCCACAGTTTGCCAAAGTAAACCTTATCTGGCGGTAGCCCAAACTCGAAGTAGTGGTTTGCCGCGCTAGAAATTGATCCGGAGAACGGAGTGGCTGCAAGTTCCGCGGCCCGCAATCTGCTTTGGCTCTATGAGCTCGGTGGCTGCTCAGAACTTACGCGTATCGAGGCGATCATGCTGGCCAAGATTGCGGATCGGCATAGGGATCGTGTCATCGAATATGCCGGCGCACAGGCCGCAGAACAGATCGCAGCGTTCGCATGCGCATTGGTGTCCCTTTGTTTTTGATGCAATTTTCCGGGATAGCTACCCCCAGTATTCATGCGGGTTTCCGGCCGATGCCCACAAGAAATCCCCATAAAATCAATCATTTGCTGACTGGTCCGTTCCCCGCATCCACGGATACCTATCGGGGACTGGGCTTGGCCGCGGGGAAGGGCGGTAAGCCTCCGAAAAACCGAGTCGGGCGCGACGAACGGATGACGCCAAGTGCTCGCCGGTCGGGAGATGTATGCCGCCTGGTGCGGCTATCGCGGACCCAGAGGTATCAGGTCTTCTGTGCAGACCGCTGAGCCGCTTTCAACGCAAAATGGTTATGCCGTACTCCACTGCGACGGCGAGTCCGACTGGAACGCCGCGGTGGGCATGAGCCGATGCGCGTAGCGCGCGATGGGAAACTCAAAAGTGCCCCGCAGATTGATTCCCTCGAGATGTGTGGGACCGATATGCCGAAGGTCCTCAGATCGAGTCGTCTCGCTGTTGATCCTCTCGAGGATGCCCCAGCTGCGTTGCATGTGCATCGTATTCCAAGCCATTACTGAATTGGATAGCAAGGTCAAGGCCGATGACACGGCCGCCAGCGACGCATCATGCGCGCCAGCTCGATCGGTATCTTGCCGGAATGAATCGCCCGCTGGAGAATGTGCACGGCTTCACCGCGGTTCAGCACGTGCTGCATCTCATGGCGAAATGCGGTATTCGTGAAATAGTCGATGAGGAAGATCGTACGAAACAACCGTCCGAGATGCATGCCGGCCTCATAGACTGGCTGCCCGCGCGCCGCCACCCCAAAGCGCGAAAGTGCCTGGACTGCAGTGCATTGCCCGCTTTGCACGGAAGCCGCAATCCGCACCAACTCGTCCCAGGCGGACTCAATGAGGCTCAGTCGAACATCTGCATCGGTGACCGCAGCCAGTTCGCCAGGCACATTATGATGCCTGGGAACATGCAGACGTCTGTCGCGCAGGTGGGAGAGGCGCGGGCAGAGATCGAAGCCCAACAGCCGTGACAGACTCATCGCGAAATCTGTAAAGCCGTGCGTATCCACTGCAAGTTGCGCGACGTCTTCCGAACCGCCTTGTCGGATCACGCCCTCGATCGCTGCGCCGGCTTGGCGCTCATTGAGCAAGATAGGCTGGTCATAGAAGATGCCCCACCGATCGCGAACGTGAGTGTACATCCCGATCGAAGCAGTCCGCCGGCGTGGGTCGGCCCGTGCTTTCCAGACAGAGCGTGTCGTTTCCAACGACATCATGTCTGATGAGGCTAGATCGGAGCGCCCCCAATACTGGGCAATCGAGTGCTGATGCATGAAGGTCAGCACGGCTTCAGCCGCGTGGCGCAGTTTCCGTTCGTCCGCAACGCGATGCATCATCTGCCGGATCGCGAGAGGCGACAACTCCGGCACCATTCGGGCAAGATCCGCAGCTGACATCGATGTGCCGTGCGCGAGTATCGCTGCGTAGACCAATAGCAATTCGCTGCGGGAATGAGGCTCTCTTCCCAGCAAGAGCCAACTAAAGTGCGTGGCGCTGTCGATCTCGAGCAGGATCTCAGGCAACTGACCGTTTGGGTGCCGCTCGAACAGTGCGCCTCGCAATGTCTCCACATTCGCGGGCGTAGCGCTTGCCACCAATGGGTCGATGTGGATCGCATCGTCAATCTTGAGCTCCCCACACATGACAGCGTCCCGGAGCCTGGCGAGGCTTTCGTCCAGATGTGCGATCACAGGCTTCAGAAATGCCTGAGCATCCTGTGGCAGCTTAAGATGGCCATAGAAGTGGTTGCGTTTGGCCTTCCAATCGCTGGCGCCGATCAAGAGGGTCGCTTGGCTTCGGAAGGCAAAGCTGTGCTCAAGGAAGACTGAGCCATTGCGCAATCCCACCCGCAGGGCGAAAAGCGTGCCCCACTCGAATGCGGCCAGGGCCCGTTGTCGGTCCTCTCCGTCCAGAGCGGGTTGCCAGGCGCGGCCAAGTCGAATCGCGATTGAGTCGGGAAGATGATCGGACTTCCGCGCGTAGAGTTCCTGGAGCACTGCCAACGCTTCAATCACCGGGTGTGCTGACTGGGCGGAGAATGGCAGCAGAACCAACCTGCCGAGCAACGCTCGAGCTTGGCGGTGTCGCGACAGGAGTTGCGCGCGGATCAGGCTGGCACGGCTGGGCGCACGCCGATTGAGCGCCGCGTCGGCCAGCGCCGACAACTGCTGGCAGAGTGCTTCACGGGTTAGCATCTCATCCGCGGCCAGCGCTTTGACCGCGGTCGCGAGCGCCGAACGTCATTGACGGACTTCTGAATCCAGTTTCGCAACATGGTCGCCAGATGATCCGTGGCGGCGCATAAAGCGTAACGCAGAAAGCAAGCAGCTTCCAATCGGCGGGGTTGCTGCGCGACTCGTTTGCTCACTGAAGGCGGCCGATTGGCGCAGCGCCGGGCATAGTAGCGTATCAGCGCTTCGTTACACGCCGCTGGCCAGTTTCGGTGAATGCCCATCTTGTAAAGGAGTTCGACCTTGTCGAACAATTCCCCTATCTGGTGGGTCGAGGTTCGCAACGGGACGGCCCAAAGCCATTGCTGCAGGCTCGTGCGATCGCCATGCGGGTGCGCAAGTGATATGCCCCACGTGTCCACGGAGGCTCCGTAGGCGCGCACCAGAGCGACGGCAAGCGCCGCCTCGGCCGTAGCGACGGCCTGGCTGATCAGTCTTTTTAGTGCGCGATCATGGGGTATCAGTATCCGATGTTCATACAGCCAGCGCTTCAGCTCATGAAACAGCTCGGTGCGGCTCGGCTGTCCCGTCAAACGTTCCTTGAGCCAGCGCGTGACATAGCGGCGCTGGTGCTCAGCCATCGGACTGAAGCCGAGGACTTGGTAAGCCAGCATCTGGTGATTTGACAGTGTATCGGTGCGCCCATCGTAGAGTGCGTTGAGCGTGCCCATATCCGGCGGCGTCACACCAACCTGGGCACCGACATGCGCCCAGAGAAATCTTGGCACTTGTTTGCACGCATCAAGCGTGCGCCCCGTCATGCGGATAAAGCCGATGTGTACGGCAACGGCCAAGCGATACAAGGGGCTGCGCCGAGCATCAATCAGTGCCCGTTCCTTGAGGGAGTAGGTGAAGAACGTGGCAAGCTCGAACTCGCTGAGTTCCTGTGGGATCTGCCGCATCCCGAGGTAGGCCAACCGCCAGTGGTCCATCGCGCTTCTCCCAAGCGTGAGACGGACTGTGGAGGGTAGCGGCAATGAGAGGTGGTCGCAACATTCAGCATAAAAATATGCCGCCTGCAGCACCTAAAGAATAGAGTGGGGTAGACAGCAACCTATTGATTTATTGGCGTTTTCCTTACGTGGCGGCCCGGAAACCTGCATGGCTACTTGGGGTGGCTAGCCCGGTAAACTGCAGCAAAAACAAAGGGAGACCGCATTGGGAGAACCGCCACCGCGATCTCCACATAAAGATCCGTTCATCAATTGGGTCGAACGTGAACGCCTGACGCTTGCGCCAGTCGTGGAACTCGTCGACCCCACCATGGGCAAGCTGGACTGGCTCATGCTTCCCGGGATTCTGGGGCGAGAGCCCGGTGCAGCCGGGATGCCCCCGCCTGTGTTCGCCATGTTCAACATGCTGAAGAGCGACTTCATCCTCGCGCGTGACTTGTTATGGCGGTCTATCGATGAAAACGTGTGGCCTGCGACGGGCCGGTTTGGGGATACCCTTGACTATGCTACCTATGGCCCTGATGCTTCGGCGCTCATCTTGGCGCACCGGGTTGCTCTCGACCTGCTCGACAAGATCGCTGTAGCGGCAACCTTTCAGGAGTCACCATGAACTAAGCGTTCATCACCAACGAGCAGCTTGCGCTGCTGATGGCCAACGGCCGCGAATCCTTGGAGAACCCGGGCTTCGACCCGCCGCCGTGGTCAAGCTGTTCACGCCGGATGCCGGCGCGACCTGGCTGCTGACAGTGATCGACCCGGACGATCACTCCCACGCGACCTCGACCTGGGGATGCCTGAACTGGGCTGGGTCAGCCTGCCCGAACTGGCTTCGGTGCGCGGGCGACTGGGGTTGCCAGTCGTCGTGTATGGGTCCCAAGCGCGACATGTGTCTGCGAACTGCGCTTGGCGTGGGAAGTCGACTTTCAGGATTTCACCCTGCCGGTAAGCGCGGTGAAGCTTTTCGGCGGGCGCGTCGTGACGCCAGCCTGGAAAAATTTCATCCCGCGCCCAACGGCGCTTGACACACAGAGCAAAGACGAAATTTGGTATTGACGCGAGTAGTGGATGACTTCTTGCGTTTGGAGTCCCAGCAAGCGGGGCAATAAAGGCCGTCGTCTCCACGAAACTGGTAGCAGCCCCACTTTCGACCTATGGGCGTTTCACCGACTGGTGGAGTTGTTTGTTTTAGGAGCGCATTTTCCTCTTGCAGCGCGGCGATCTGCTCCTTGAGTGACGCCGCCTCCAGCTTTATGTCTGCCAACTCGCTTGACAAATCGGCGAGCAAATTTTTGAACTCGGCATCCTCAATGTTCTTGGCTATCTCGCGCAAGCGCTTGGCCAACGTGATAGAGGTGCTAATGGTTGAAACAATGTCCATCGTGAGATTCTAAAAAGTTAGCGCTCGGACCCGACTGGCGGCGGATCCATGCTCGATGTCAAACGGGGGCTGGCAACATGTTCATTGTTTACTTCCAAGCCTCGCTGCTTAGCTCGCCCCGTAAGGGACATACAGCCGTAATGATATCCTGTAATTTTGGTCAATTTGTTTCCTTTAAATCATGACGGTTGCCGTCAGGGAGTGCCGCGCGATCACGGTGCCAAGTCGGTACGAAGCGGGCCGCGGCAGCGCCCGAATCGCTAGGTTGAACATTATTCGTTTATAAACGAAAATGGATTTCTTCGATCGAGCACTACCTGACGCCGGGCGAGCATCAGGATCTCTTCCTAATTTAGATTGGCTGCGGCGCCTGTGTGACAGCCAGGCCAAGGTGGCGGGGATTCGCCGAGTGGCCCGGGTCGAACTGGGCAATTTCAGCGATCACTGCGTGATGCTGTCTGGGAACTGCGCATCGACGTGGGGCCGGGCTATCGGGTGTATTACGCCGTATCTGGTCATCGGGTTGGTCTGAGGCGACAAGTGGACGCAGGATGCGGATATCGCTCGCGCGGTGGGCTATTGACAGCACTGGCAACGGAGATCGGTTGATGAGAAGCACATCCCATGACGAGGCGATGGCCGAGCTGTACGGCAGCGATCCCGCGCTGGCGTTGGAGGTCATCAATAGCATCCTGGCCGACGGTGACCAGACCGAACTGCTGATCGTGCTGCGCCAGATGGCGCAGGTCTTTGGTGGTGTTCAGGCCGTGGCCGAGCAGGCGCACCTGAATCCGACCCAGCTCTATCGCACGTTGTCGCCTAACGGCAATCCGGCGCTCAACAGCCTATCGGCCATTCTCAAGGCGATGGGGATGCGGCTGGCGGTGCAGCCTCTGGCTGCACGACCCATGCGGCTTGAACGCTCCTACAAGGGCCATGAAACCATCCGCAGCATTCCTCGACACCAGCATTTTTGCAGGGCAAGGGTACAACTTCTCCTCAACGGCGCTTGCTTCATTCGCGCCAGTAGCCAAGGCAAACGGAATCCCGCTGCTGTTGCCGGACGTCACTGAGCGTGAGGTCAAGCGGCACATTCGTACCCGGGCCGGAGAAGCCCTTCAGGCCCTGGAGGATGCGCGCCGCAAGGCTCCATTCCTGGCCAAGTGGCGCCATTTCCCGGCGGCTTCGATCTCTTCAAAATTCACCTGGGAGGTCACTCAGGTTGCCATGGATGAGTGGACGAGTTTTCTCAAACAGTTCGATGTTGTCCGGTTGGGATACGCCGACATCCGACTCGAGCGGGTAATGGATTGGTACGAGCGCTGCGCGGCCCCATTTGGCGAAGGCAAGAAGCGAAAGGAGTTCCCCGATGCGTTTGCATTGGCCGCGCTAGACGCCCATGCGCAGAAGACCCCCGAGCGGTGCATCGCCATTGTTTCGGCCGATCACGACTTCAAACTTGCCTGTGAACGCTATCCAGCACTGCTCCACTTTTCAAGCTTGCCGCGCCTGACAGAACTGCTACTTGGAGATGGTGCGGAGATTGAGGCGATGCGCACCATCGTTCTGGAAGACTTCGATGTCGTTGCCAAGGGTATTGACGACATCGTTGCAGGCTTGCACTTCTATCCGTCCGATGAGCAGTACCGAATCAATCGCTCGAAATATGAGGGTTGTTCCATCGACGATATTCGCATCGTCGGCATCGGTGACGGCGAATGTACCTTGACATTCGAAGGCGAGACCGAGTCCCAACACGAACTGAGTTGGATGGACTGGGGCTACCGCGGACAAAACGAGGAGCCCGAACCTTGGGAACGGGAAGAATGGGTGATTCAACGATCCGACATCTCTGGAACGGCAAAAGTCAGGATTGACCAAGCAAAGCGTGCTATCAAGGAGGTCACGTGGCTCGAGCTTGACTCCGGTGAAATCGAGGTGCATGAGACCCCGCGACACTACTAGCTGAGTCAGTTTCTACTCGCTCGCTTTCAGTCAGTGTCATGCGAGGGCGAAGGGGAGGGAGGAGGTCTTCGCAGCCATCCACATGTGTACCGCAGAGCTAGGCTGCAAGCCCCTTGCGGCGCTTTTTTGCACGCCAATTTTTAGACCGCAAGTGCCAGATATGGCCTGCGGGTAGCGCGGTCTACATTACGTTAGGCGCCACAGAAAAATTCGATGAGCAACGAACAAGCCGTTTACCAACGCATAGGGGAGTTTGCCGTCTCATTCCAATGGATTGAGAACAAGCTTCGGGAGATTGGATGGTTCATCCTCGATCCAGACCGCCTGAAATGGCCACCTCCCGATCTGAGAAACCTCACCAATGAAAAGCTCGTTGACCGCGTTCACGAACTCTTCTTGCAGGCGCTACCAAAGTGCAAACTGCCCGAGGCACTAGAAGCTGAGTTCAAAGACGCCTTTTCATCTTCCGTCGAACGACTGCATCAACTCAGAAGGGACCGAAACCGCATACTGCACTCCGCATACATCGAGCTCAAGGCGGGCGGAGAGGTCCAAGGGATTCTTCGCTCTGGCGCGAGGTTTCAGGTCGATGAAGAAACGGGCGAGCGACTTTTTGATCAAGAGCTACTAACCGACAAGTCGTTCACTTCCGAAATGAAGGCTATGGCCGAGCTGGCACTGTTTCTCAATCGAGCCTATATGCAACTCATTCACCGGTATCCGAACGGTGGCGCCTAACCCTTCCATGAGAGGATCTGTCCCGGCAGCAACAGCGTGAACGACCGCTCGGCGCTGCTTTCCGGCGGTTGCATCCCCGAGTTTCCAGCGGCCGATCATATTGCCGAGCTCAGTGCTCAAGGCGGGCGAAACCCGCGACGGTTGAGTGCACATCCGTTCAACGGCTTCACTCCACTCAGCACTTATCGCCGACGACGACCATGCTGCGGAGCTGATTCGGTTCGTGCGAGAGGGATCGCTTGCCAAGGCCAGGTATGCGTGGATGGTCTGCTTTGATGCTGGGGGTTTCGGCCCTCCTTCTTTGCGTCACGGCTGTTCGTCGAGGTACTTGGCCATTTCGGTGAAGCCGCTGACAACCGTGCAATCGGAAAAATTCCTGAACCCAACTCGCGGGTCGACAGAAGGTTTGCTAGCCTTCTGTCCGTAAACAGGGCTTGAGCCACAGGCAAGGCCGATGCGGCCACCATGAAGTCGTTCGGATCTCCATCCCGATAACGGCGCTGGGGATCGAGCCGCATCAATCCATACAGCGAGCTCAGCACGCGCAGTGTCGGCAACGCTCGTGAGGATGGCATCTGATGCCAATGGTACTGAGCGGTGAGGGCATACATGGCGATCTCCTGCGGGGTGAGGACTACCCCTTCTTCCGCGAACCATGTCGCGATGCATCCCTTCAGCTCGACGAAGATGCCCGTGTTGAGGTTTGCTATTTCTTCCTGATGTTCAATCTTTCCGGTATTGAGATCGGCGATGCCGTGAGAGTTGTTCCATTTCCCATTCGGTGATGAGCCAGCGACTTCCAGTTGAATGGAAAAGGGCAGCTCCGCGAGTGCATCGAAGAAAGCCTTGTTGAAGGTGTCTTCGCCCAACTTCGCTTTCAAGAATTCGTGTAGCGAAACTGCCGGTATCCCAAGCAACTCGACGGGGCTGCACAGGAAGTCTTCCAAGCCTTCGCTGGCCTGCAAGTCGGCTAGCCGAAGCTTGCGTAACTCAGCGCCGATGCGCTCCGGAGATGGGGCAATGCAGAGCCCTTGGGAAAGCTCGTCAACCAGCCGCGTCACCGTATCGCGGGTGGCAGGATCAACCATCGAGTCCAACTCGAAGAAGGTGGGCAAGCCGATGGGGAAAGCAAATTTCCCAGTTCTCGCTATTTGTTCGATGCTGGCCCCAAAGAGATTCATGGCGGGTGTGAGATTTGCTTTCCCGAGGCGGTAGTCAGCGATGCATTTCCACGCATTCGTGTCGAGGTATATCAGCCTGAACCGCTGGCACGGGAAGCCAGATCCTTGCGTTTCGCTTTGACATGGTCGCTAAAGGAAATTTCGGGATGTGCTTGGTGGATCTCGATGTAATGACCGACTCGTTTGGCAGCTGCCTTGATGGCTGAATCGAGGATTTGCGGCATGTGCGATGTATCTATGATGAGCGGCGTGATCTTGATGGCAGGGCCGATAAGAGAAGGATTGGCGTCGCAACCGGGCTCAACTACGCGCTACGTTGCCAGGGCCGAGGTACTCAAGAGCAAACGTTCCAACGTCGCCGGTCGCGGTCGCAATAATCAGGCCCTTGGCACTGGGCGTCCAGCGGAGCATCCCAACCTCCTGGAAATCGGCTGTGAGTACGCTGCGCTCCTGACCGGGTCCGCCGCCAAGGCGCAAAGGCGTACCGGGCGGCATCGGAACGCCGCGCCACGTAATGTTGCTCGTGTATTCGGTCGCATTCCAGGCCTGTGTGGCCTGGGCAACATTGGGTCCGTTGAACTCGACCCATAGCGAATGCGATTCCGGTGTCGGCCAGTCCGGTCCAGCGGACAGAGCCGCCACGTCGTCCGACGCAAGCCAGGTCATCAGACCGCGCATCGAATCAAAACTTGCCCCGGTGGAGGTGACAGCCTGAATCGCGCCGAGCCGCGAGCCAAAGCCAGCTTTGATCAGCGTAGCGGCGGCGACCGACAGGGTGCCCGCCTCCACTGCGGCAACTGCGTGCGCCCGCGGGTGCTCCGACAATTTCTCTTCGTCAGAGAACGGATCCTCATGCGCTTCGGCCCGGACCCGGACCGCTTCCATCGCCCAGGGCAGGTTGTAGACGAAGGCCTGTTCGATGAACTGGATGGCCTCGTCGTTGTCCCTGGACTCGGCGTCAGCCACTGGTTGCCCAAGGAGCCAGCGCCTGAGCAAGGACTTCCAGCTGGCGACCAGTCTTTCCGGCTTGAACGGTGCGATGTCGAACACGATTTCGGCGAACGCCGTGATCGCCGCGATCGCTTCGTCATCAGCGCCGAGACCGATGTTGACATTGGCCGCGAGGAGAAGGTGCTCCAGCTCCGGTGCGCGTTCGTCAAGCGCCTGGCCAGCGGTGAACCCGACACCGGCCAGGAAGTAGCCCCTCCGCTGCGTAGTCGTGGTGTTGTTCCAGATGTACTTGGCGCGTGAGTGAAGCCCCGCAGGCAACAGCTTGCGAACGTCTTCCACGTAGCGGACAAGGCGCCGTTCGAACAACGAGGCCACCAGCATCTCGTCGAGCTTGGCCCCGACATCCATATAGGACACAACGGTTTCGCCGACCAGGCTAAAGATTGCGGTATCCAGGCTCGCCAAATGCCGATCCCATCGCTGTCGTTCTTCGGTCGCCTCCTCAACGGTTTCAGAGGCGATCACTGGGAATTCCCACGCGGCCTGCCCGGCGACGTATTCGAGCAGTTGGCTCATATCGCGCGTGCCTAGCTTCTTCGCCATTCGGGAGATTAGCGCCACTATCAGCCTGAGTAGGCCGCTTTCCATTTCTCGACCGCCTTGGTTCGCGATCAGATCCTGCCAGTCGGCGCGCCGCTGCCTGTGGCTATTGAACATGGGGTATAGCACGAGGCCTTCGACGTCGATGTAGGCTCGGCCGGCTCGGCCGACCACGTTACGGAACTCCGAAACGTCGAGGAGATCTCGGCCCCGCCTCACACCGCGGAAGACCAGCGATGTCGCGGCGAGGTTAAGCCCTTGGGCCAGTGTCGGTGAGGATACTGTCACTCGCAGCACACCCTCACGCAGCAGTCGCTCGATCTCTTTGCGGTACGGCGTGGGTAGCGCGCCATGGTGCACCGCGACGCCGAGCTTCAGGCATGCGAGAAGGTCGTGGTCGGGGCCGAACCACTCCGCGCCGACCGCCAGTGCCGTAGCCAGAGCGGATACGGGCTGCTCAAGCACCGAATCGATGTGACCACGCTTGTGCATCTCGATGATGGTCGCGGCCATTGGCAGCACCGAGCGGCGCATCGGACAGAACACAAGGACAGTCTGGCCTTCTTCCACCAAGCGCCAGGCTGTCGCGATGCACAGTTCCGCCTGGTCGGAAGGGAACAGTTTTCTGGCACGACCGCGGTTTGGCTTCTTCGCGACCACGAACTTCGGGATGAAGGGTTTTTCATCGCCCACACTCACGCTGAGCTGAGCATGCTGGCCTTTCCAGTCAACCTCGCCGAAACGCAGCCGCGTCGACGCCAGTCGTCCTTAATGAGCCCGTCGGGTTGGTCGCGTGTCAGCCAGGCCGCAAAGTCTTCCAACTGATTTCCATCGGGAAGGATCGCCGAGAGGCACACGATGCGCCGCTCGGCCGCGTCGGAACGCCGCAGCAAGCGCTGAATCTGGCTTCGTAGCGTACTTCCCGCTCACCCATGCCGATCATGTGGCCTTCGTCGAGCACCACGAGGCCTACGTTGTCCAGCAGCGTCGAATCACTGCGCAGTGCGAAGTCAAGCTTCTCGGGTGTGGCGACCACGATGTCCGTTGAACGCAATGCATCGACGTCGGCTCCACTGACGCCGATGCTGCCGTACAAGCTCGAAACGGTTTTTCCCAGCGGCGCGAACGTGCGCCGTAGGCCGGCCTCGGTCTGCGCCGATAGCGCCCGAAGTGGAGTGACGAAGACGATCCGCTTGCCGTGCGCCAGGCTAGCCAATATGCACAGTTCTGCGATGCGTGTCTTGCCCGCACTGGTCGGCAGCGATAGCACCAGGTTCGCGCCCGTATCGAGCACGCGCTGCGCTGCCTGGAGTTGCGATGGCCAGAGCTCGATCTCGGCTTTGCTTCTGCGATAGAGGGAAGCGATGAAGAGCTTACGCAACCGGACCCAATCACCAACCTCGATGCCAGGCGGACCGCCCAGCGGTAGTACCTTGTGGAAGCTGGTGTCCCAGAGATCGCCCAGCAGGTGGATAGTCAAGCGATGACTCCACCATGCAGGTACGAGTTCGAGGTCCGCGGCAACCTCGATGCCGTTCTGTAGGCGCTCGCGTGCTCGCGACAACAATGCTTCATCGCCGCGCTCCAGCGCAAGCATCGCAGTCGCCAGCGCGGCCATGAAGTTGTCTTCGAGGGCGATGAGCACAACGTCGACTTGTCCGCCAAGTTCTTCCTCGCGAACCGCGTCTACGCCGTTGTCTTGCGCGTTGGACTGGCTCAGCGCTGCGACGAGTGCGTCCTCGCTCCCTCGGCCAGAGGCGAACCATGCTCCAATATCCTCGGCCAAGCCATCGAGGTCACGGAGCATGAGCTTGGCCAGCTCCTTCTCCATTGTCGACAGATTCGCCTCGGCGAGCCCCTTGAATAGCAGCGAGTAGGCCCGAGCCGAGAATCGACCTAAATGGTAGGCGGCCGCAGCGACAAGGCGGTGAAAGTCCCGCTCGGCATCGGCCGTTCCTCGTTCGACCACAGCTTCGAGCGCTTCGGCAGACACCTCGAAGGCCTTGCGCGCTGTCGCAGCGTCACCGCCCAAGTCGGTGTAACGCAGGCCATGCAGCAGCAGCGAGTAGCCGTAGGACAGCAGGTCATCCGACAACTCCATGCCGAAGTTCGGGGCCTCCTCTGGAAGGACGCCGTCGCGCCAGATCATCCCGCGTGCCTGCCCCCGTGCGAGCAAGCGGGCACGGAATCCAGGCACTATGGCTGCGTCGATGTTGGCCCTGAGTTCCTCGAGTGTCGCCGCCATTATTTGCCCACCGCCGCAAAGACCGCCTTGATGAAGTCCTGGTGCCCTTGGACGTGAAGGCCGATGTAGTGCTGCGGCACCGAACCCGTATAGGCTTGCAGATTCGTCTTCAGCAGCTTTACCGGGTTGTTGCCCGAGAACGTGAAGAGCATGTGAGAGACCTGCGACGGGCGGATGCCGTCCTTTAGCTGGGCCTTGTCCAGAGCATCGCCGAGGATCGTGTCGCCGGTCTGGTGCGAACGGTCGGCGACGAAGGCGAGCGCATGCGGCGATGGAAGCTCGTTGTTTGCGGAAAGGGCGGCTCTGGCTTCGTTGATGACGGCTGTGCCCATTCCAGCCCGGCTCTTCACTTCGGCCTTGAGGATTTTCAGGCTGCTGTCCTTCGGCCCCAAGTTGAAGGCAAGCACGTCTTCGCCGCGCATCGACATGTTGCGGTGGTCCTTCCAGCGCAGGCGCTTGATGCCGAGACTGAAGGGCGTGGCTTCGTAAACGTAGGCGTTGCAGAGGATCTCGCCGAGGTCGCCGGAGCGAATGGACTTCTGCGTCGGGAGCTTCTGCTCGACATGGGCGGCAGCAGCCGGCTTGCCCAGCTTCTTCAACAAAGACGCAACGCGCTGCGGATCTGTGTAGTAGTCGGGAACGGCTTTCGCGATTGCAGCGACCGCTTGCATCTGCGTCGCAGTACCAACGGCTAGCCGGCGTAATTGGTGCTTCCCAAGGGTCTCCTCAGACTCAACGCACCACTCGTAAGATTGATCATTCCTCCCCCGTTTGTATTGGCGACCAGGCTGAGATGACCTTGCCTGTGTTTGCTCCGCGTGCGTAGCCGCAGCCCTGCATCTTGCACCAGAGCGCCATCGGTGCCTGTGACCTTCAGTGCGCGCTTCAGTGAAAGGGTAGCGTTAGTCGGCTGAGCGTGGGGCGATTGCTTCTCGTTCGGGCTTCAATAGCAAAGGTAGGCGACCGCTTTCCGATGATGCTGTGGTGCACCAGCAACTGGCAAGGGGGCGGTCGCGACGTCGAACGACTGGATACTGGTCGAGCGTTTGTGTCGGTCGGCAGCCTGCTCTACCCTACAGGGTGGTTAATCCCATGACGTATTGCCCGATCCGGTCGACGCTGGGATAGCCGTCGAGGCTACGTGATCCGGAAAATCTTCCCGCTTTGCCCGCCTCAAGTGAGCCTCTCGGTAATGTGATGGTGGACTGGCGGCGGGGAGTGACGGGGTACCGGGTCCTTCTGGGCGCCCGCAGTTCGGAATGATTCGCCGCATGCCATCGGCAAATCATTGATTTTCTAGGATTTTCAGCGGGCCCGATACACAGATTGAATTCGAAGACTCGACGCTCCGCCCCGCATTGGTCGCCCGCCGCAGCCAGATGGGCATCTCCCGATCCGCGGAGCGGAGACGCAAAGATTGGCTTTGTGCCTTAGCAATTGATCACTTCGGTGCAGGCTTCCGCTTGTTAGGGGTCTTCCCCCCAGCAACTTTGGCATTGCGTTTAGCGGGCGTACCAGGCGCCTTGGACTGGGTCCTTCGAACGGTTCTTGCCGCGGATACGTTCAAGATAAGCTGACCACCTTTGTAGGGAACCCGCCCGGAAGGCACCACCGTGGCCGCGAGTTCCACATGGTATTCCTGGTCGTCAAAGAACATGTGCGCACCAAACGCCTGAAGAACCTGGTCCTTTGGTAGACCACCGAGAAAAAACGCTTCGTCAATTGCCACGTTCCATGCCCGCAACGTATGTATTACCCGTGTATGCGCGGGACTGTTGCGCGCGGTGACGATGGCAATGCGAACTGGGCACTGGCCCGGCGGGAAGTGCTGCTGGATCTCCGCGAGTCGAAGTAGTAGCTTTGCGAATGGTCCTTCCGTCATCGCCTTGTGACGATTCTTGCTTTCGTGCCTGATGAATGCGTCCAGGCCTTTCTGCTTGTAGATTCGTTCAGATTCGGCAGAAAACAGCACTGCGTCGCCATCGAAGGCAATACGGATTTGCTTTGCCGGTGCTTGATAGGTTGGCGGCCCATCATAGAGCTGAGCCGCGGCCACGCCCCCGTCGATGGCGGCCTGTACATCCGAAGCATCACGGGACAGGAACAGATCGACCTTAAATGCCTGCAGGTAGCGCGCGATTGATTCACCTCCCGTGAACGCAGCCCGCGTGATATCTAGCTTGCTAGCTTCAATGGCATTGAAAGCGCGCAGACCGGTATCAGGAGAGTTGCGCGAGATCACCACGACCTCTACCAACCGCCTATTAGGAATTGCTGCATTGAGCTCCAACAATGCCCGCACAAGGGGGAATGCCGTGCCCGGGGATAGCGGCTCATCCTCATGCGCCCGCTGGTACGCGGAATATGCCGCCACGCCTTCGGTTTCATAGATGCCGTTCTCCAACTCCAGATTAAACAGCGCCCGGGACGAGATACCGATTACCAGCTTGTCTGTGAGATCGTAGGCCATGCCAAAGTATAGAGGGACAGATTCCGATGGGGCCGGGGTTAGACGATATAACTGCCAGCGGTAACCCAAAGGCTGGTTGAAACCGACCACGCCTCAGTCGTCCGCCGACGCGTCCGCGCCAGGACGGGGCGCACAGTCGAAATGGGCGGCGGCATACATGGCATTGCACGCCCATACTTCTTCACCGTTCTTATGGAATGTGACCCATTTACCGTTGCTGAAGCAGTGGGCGCCCGGAGACACTTCGTCATATCCATTCGGACCGTCTAACGGGAAGGGCGCATGGGGCGTGGCCCAGTAGTGGCCGGCGGTAGAGGCGCGATCGTCTTTTGCATGCTCATCAGGCCCGGATGGTGTCACAGACGGCGCAGTCCGCGCCTACGGCGAAACGAAGGTGGTGTCAATCCTGCCTCGGGCGTAGCACTGTCTCGTGGCATTTTCATGTAGTCTCGCGACGAAATCACCTTCTGTTTTCGGTGCACCTACCATGGCACGATACCTTCAATTCTTGGCCCGAGCCATCTGCGCCGGCGCCATCATTGTGACCGTCGCCATTATCTCCCGGCAAGTATATTTACGGACCGCCGCAGAGGCTGACGTAGCAGATGCGGACGTCGAATTCCCGACAATGATGCTGATCCGCTGCGAGACGATGCACAATCGTCTGCAGAATGAGCACACTTCGGCTGCGGATCCCGGCAAGCGACCTCGCGCTCGTTGCCGGGAGTCTTGACCGGCCGATCCGAGCAGTCACCTCGCCTATTTGACGCGAGGAATCCCGTTACGGCGTAGCTGGACAAGCGGCGTGAAGCGCAGGCAAAAAGAAAAGCCGCTGCAATGGCGAGCTTCAATCCCTTTAGAAGGAAAGGGAGGAGACAAGATTAAGTATAAACCCTAGTGAAGATTTTTGCAGAGCAGGCGGTGAGCACCGTCGACGAATAGCAATACCATCCGCGTATCTTCACGATCATGAAAGTATGAAACATCGTCACCGCGCAAAGGAGGCAGGCGCCGGGCCGCGAAGCAGAGGCTCTACATCTGGATGCAAGCCCTGCGCGCATTCGATGCCATCAGCTCGGCGGAGTCCGCGACTTTCCCGCTAAATTTCCAGGGTCCCTTGGTCGCTGCGGCGCATCTCGTCAGAAACGGCACACCGCGGCTGAATTTTCCTGTTTTGCTGACGGATCTCCAGGGTCAGGGCACGCAGTCTCACACGGCAGCATCAGCCTTCCTGCTCGGCAATGATTTTCGCGGCTGCCAGCTCAAGGGCCAAATCATGCCAGTCTGCCTCGATCGCGTATTTCACCATTCGCTCCACGACGCCCGGTGCAGCCGGGCGCTGTTGCGCGTCTGGGATCTCCGAAGGGCGCATTTTCCATGGCCGAAGCACGCCGCCGGCCTCTGCCGCACACCGACTCAGGAACGCGGCAATTCGGAATCCCCCCTCATCAACATCACCCCAGTGATACGTTGGAGTGTCTGGCGGCAAGTCTGAGAGTAGCCTCACATACATCGCACACCAGGCGGGCGATGGCATGCCTGCCGTAAAGATGCACAGAACATCAGAATCACAGAGCTGTCGCGCGGTGACATGGAAGGTCGTCTGATTTTCGATGGTCAGAATTCTGCTCGGCACCGAGGCTATGCCCAGGACCGTTGAAGGCGGCAATCCGCAGTAGGGGCGGTCCAGTGGATATGCACCGCGTTCCCGACGGATGACTATGTTTCCTGCAAGACGGACCGGCTGCTCTTCGCGGTAGAGCCCAAGCTCTTGCAAAATCTCAGAGTCCGACCGGGCCTTGTCTCCTGTGCTACCGCTAAGGAGGACATCCAAGGCCGACACCAAAGACTCAATCCGTTTGCTGTCCTTGAAAAGTCGCGCACTGGCGTCGCGCACCGGTGTTTCCATTTTGCCAAGTTCCACCTGAGCTCGGCAGTAGTTGATGACATCGCAAGCCATCACCCAACAGGCAACGTCGTCCGGCCCAGTCCCACGAACGCGCTTAAGCTTTTCCCAGCAGGAAAGGACTTCGAGCAGCACTGGGTAAGTTTCAATGTATTCAACGAGCAATTCCTGGGCCGACCTCACCCGCACCGAATGGGGAACCTCGCCGAGAAGCAGTGCAAGCTTGGCGACATCGACTAACTCGATGCGATCGATCAGTCCGTGAGGGTCATGTCGAGGCCTCTGGATCCGGATTGCACCTTCGGCCTGGCCGTAGGCCATCACCGCCTCAAATTCTTCCTTGGCCTTCAGAGTCCGCAAAGCATAGTAATCGGCCAGTGCGGAGCTGGTCAGCGCGGGAAGTCGTGTCGCGACGCCTGCTTGATGCTTATCTGCGGACTTGAGCAGCCGTTCCAAGGCTTTCTTGGCCAGAGGGTCCATCGCGCTCATGCCGTGATTCCTTCTGGCGACTCATTCTGTGGCAGGAATTGCCTGACAATCTCCTGCTCGACCAATTCAGGGTGGAACTCCGGCAGATCTGCACGGAACATTTCCCGGACCGAGGCTGAGATGTCGTGACCCTCGAGCACCACCACATTGCTTTCGGCGTCCCGCATGATGTCATAGTAGCGGTCGAGGAAGGCGGTCAATGTACCCAGCGCATCTCCTGTGCTGGCCATGAAGACCTGAAGGCCGAGTTCTTCAAAGTAGCGCATAGTCGCCACAATGTTGCGCGGGTCCATTTTGATGAAGGCTTCGTCGATGACCAACAGGCGCATACCCGTGTCGTCGCCACGCTCCAGACGGTAGGCCGAAGACATGGCAGCGCCAGCGATCACGTATAGCGGTGCACGATGCTCGCCACCCGAGCCAGACCCGACTCGTTTGCTGAGCCATCCGACGTGCTTTGCCGCGCCTGTCACAGCGTCTTCCCGAAAGACCTCGACGTCGAAGTCGAAGAACTCCCGGTAGTCGTCGAGAGGTGATTTGATCGCGGCCGCACCTACCACGGTCTTCTCCCGCATCAGATCTTCGAACTCTTTGGGCATCTCCCCAGCGCCGCCAAACATGTCGTCAGTAGGACCGAACTGGGCCACGTCTTTGATGAACTTCAGCAGTGCTGCATAGGCAGGTCGCACATGCCGGCGAAACTGATACCGTTCGCCGTTCGTGAACGTCGGCGCGGCACGCAGGGCCAGATTCATGCGATCGATCGTGTCACCCAACCACTGGAGGTGCTCGTTAAGCGCCACAGCAACATCATTGCGGAACGTATTCTTTGCCGTGCTCAGAGCGTCTTCCATCCGAGCCGTATATTCGCGCAGACCGGTGTCACGCAAGACCGCCACGCGTTCCGTTAGCCACGCGCGGGATAGCCGCCAGTCTTCCTGCGCTTCATTGGGAAGGAACTCGTTATGCTTATTGAGAAATCCCCCCAGCTTCTGAAGACCATTGAATGCCTTGCGGCGCGATTCGTCATCAGCCGTCTTGCTGCGGCGCCGGCATTCGGTTGCGATAGTACTAAACGAACTCTCTAGCCGATCCAGCAGTTTCTCCCACTGCTCGGAAGCGAAGTCAGCGTCGTAGCCGTCCTCGGCACGAGCCTTCTCCGCGTTCTCTTTTTGGGCGTGGGCGTGCAGGCGACAAGAAGCGGTCTGCTTTTGCTTCTGCTGATGCTCATTGCCGGCGGATCCAAAGGCCTGGACGGCTGCCTTCTGAGCCGAGCGAAGCTTTGACAACGCTTCGTCAGCCTCGATAGCAGCTTGTACGAGTTGTCGGTACTCATCCGTATCCAACGCTTCAAGTCGTTTGGCCAAGGCCTGCACGCCTTGGGCGTCGTGGGCGATGCTGTCAAAGTGCTGGAGAATCTCCTGCACTTTCTCCTGCTCACCGCCAATAAACGGACCAATGTTTTCAAAAAGCGATTTCACTTTGGCATACGCTCCGTGAGATCCGCCAATGCGCCCTCAAGCCGGCGGACGCCCTCAGCGATCGAGCTGCGAGTGGCGTTGGAGGTGGGACCGATCTTGAAGCTGGTGGGATCAGCGGGGCGCTTGCGCACGATCTCGCCGTCGGCTAACAACATCCCGTCCTTCGTCATGGCAAACCGGTGCGCAAAGCACTCGTCCTCGGTCTCGGCACGCAGAGAATTCCCGAGCTTGGACCGTAGGTAGTTCACGGCAGCGACGTTGTTGCCAGAAATCAACTCGGCGACCGTTCCTTGCTTGGGGGTGCCGCGGGCGGTGAACTTGCTCGGCATCACCACCTTCGCCTCGTAGATCCGTGCCTGGCGGTAGATGCTGAAGGCCTTCCGCTCGTCCGCTTCGTCGACCAGCAGCGCCTGCATATTGGAGACGCCGAGATAGGACTCAATGGCTGGCTGCCATTCGGCATCATCCACACGGACCAGGTCACACACAGGGGTGGCATCGACTCCCTGGTCCGCCAACTCCCGCTTCAGCGCGGCTGCGGCACCATCGAGGGGCGGCTTACCCTTCGAAATCCGCTCCTGGTTCTCCCGCATCCCGGCAAGATCTTTCTCGACGTTGCCTCGTTCTCTGCCAATGGCCTGCATCTCCGACAGCAACTCATTGCTCACCGACTTTGCAGCGCGCAGAGCCCTTCGGATCACAACCTCTACGGCATCGCGGCTCGAGACACCTTCACCCTTAAGGAGGGCGTCGATCTCCCGGGATGCGATTCCCGCTGCTTCGCTGCTATCGGAAATCAGCTTGCCAGGAATCTTCTGATCGATGGCACGACCGAGGGCGGCGATGTTGCGGTGCAGGCTTGTCCTCTGGGATGCCAGCCTATCTTGGGCATCAAGTAACTGCCCCCGGAGCAGGGCTGCGTCCGCATGGGAAGCGTGCGTGTCACGGTTGGAAGCACACGCCTTCGCGTACAAATCAGCGCCTTTCACACGCTGCTCAGTGTCCCGCTGCAGCCGGTCAGCGTCTTCGAGCCTTTGTGCTGCATCGCCTTCTTCCGCCTCGGCCGAAGCCACGGCTTCGTTGGCGACCTCGAGCTCAGCATCCTCGGCCAGGCTGGCCAGCGACACCGAATGACTGAAGCGCTTGTGCGCATCGGCGAAGTCCGCCTCAATCAATTCGGCCTCTTCGAGCTTGGCCTGCACGCTACGCACAAGCGCAGCCATCTCCTGGAACGTGTGCAATACATCCTTAAAGCGCTTGATGTTCGTCGGCCTGGCCTCCAGCACCTGCAGGCGAACAATGTCGTCAACGCTTTTATCGAACTTCATCCGAAGTCCGAAGCGGAACGCCTGCCGGTAAGCATCAAGGCGCGGCGCGCCGCGAGCGCCCCGCAGGCAGAACAACATGGCATTGACGAAGCGCTCGGAATCATGGAAGAGCACCTCCTCACCATGGGCGCGCTGAAGCAGCGTCTGACGAAAGCTGGACCAGCTTCGTGGTCGCTCCTTACCATCCACCGTCTCAAGGTGGTCGTTAAGAGTTAGGTCTACTGGGATAAGGTAGCGCCCCAGCACGTCGTGACTTTCGCGATCACCTGCCGCCGCAAGGCAAACGCCGGTCGACACGATTTCCTGGGTCGCCGTGTCGTGCCAGACCAGCGTGATGTAAGTCGTGGCGTTATCGCGCACACGAGCATCAGGAGAGTCACCATACTGACCAAGACAGTAGCTCCGGATTGAGCGTGTGTTATGGCCACCCTCATCGGCCTGCGCATTGAAGGACACACCGGCGTTGCCTCGGCTCGCGTTGGCCCCCAACATGACGATCTGCACCGCGTCCAGCAGCGACGACTTGCCACTCCCGTTGGCACCGAAAATGCCACAGTTCATACCAACGATGATCTCACGCTTCTCGTAGAGGAAGAACTGGACAACACGGATTCGGATCAGCTTCTTCATTCGGCACCGCCTTCTTCTTGAGCCGCCGCGTCAGCCGGTAGATGCTCCGCGTCTTCCGGCCCCTCGATCTCAGCGTCGGGATTGGTGAACAAGGCAATGCGTTCCAAGGCAGCCTCGCCCAGAACGTCAGCGATCCCGGGACGAATAATGACCATGTACGGCTGGTCAGCGTCGCGGGTCAACTGCGAGCCCTCGTCGTCAGCGGTCCTGGCAATGCCCCAACGCCGCATCCACTGCATCAACGTCAAAAGCTTGCCGCCGGTGGCCAATTCGCGGCCACCCGTCACCTGCTTGTACTTGACCTCAAGCGTCACGAGATCGCATGCGACCTCACCGTTCTCATCGTGATGCCCCGAGCGCGTCTCCTCATCGAAGATCTTGCGCAGAACCAACGCGAGCAAGGTCTGCTCAACCGACACGGTGGAGTTTTTCGTATGCTGGGGAATCGCACAGGCATAACGTAGCTGACTGTTGACCCGAACTGTATAACCAAGAGGTTCAAGAGCGCGCTTGAATTCGCGCTCGAAGTCGCGGATGAGTCCGTACGCCACCTTGCTTCCCCGATCGGCAGCGTACAAAACTTGTTCGGTCACCAACCTGTTAGCGGCGGACTCGAAATCATCTTCGCTCGCTACATTTCGTGTGGCCTCAGCGGCGTTTGTCCAAAAGCTCATTTTCCTCCTCCCGATGTCTTGGCCGTCTTCTCGATCGCGAAGGGCAGATGGGTGATGCCCTGGCTCGAATCCTCATCGTCATCGATGTGAACTGTGGTAAAGCCGCTACTCATGGACTTGGCGTGGGAGCGGAGCAGATGGCTTCGGGATGAATTTGCCGCGGCAATGTTGCACAGAACCTGGAAGGCCCGAACCGATTCGATGCTGTCCACCTGCAGATCGAGACTGGACACGGAGTCTGCACCGTTGAGCTGCGCACGCACGTATGAAGCCAGCTTTGGTAACGACATTGTTCGGCGGTCTCTTGCCAGCAGTTGCAGCCGAGCTCGTGCCTCCTGCTCTGGGGACATCACCTGCTTCCGCAGCTCTCCCGGCGCAGACCGTTTGTTCTCGACCCGTGGCGACGCCAGCCGCGCCGGCGATGCATTCCCCTGGTCCAAACGGGGCAAGAGACGCAGCTCTAGTACCGTGCTTAATGACAGCGTCGATGGCATGTCCTATGAGCTCATCCAACGGACGCACGGCCCTCAAGCGGTAGTCCAGGTAGCTAGTGCCAACTTGTTGGCTCGCCGAATCTCGTCGTCCAGCCGATCCAGATACTCGTCGATCCGGCGGAGATCCTCAACTTTCTCAATGTCGCGCTCGAACATAGCCTCTGCGCGCTTCGGATCGTGGCCCGCCTGTTTCTGGAGGTACCACTGGATTAAACGCTCCCGAACGCCTTGCGTCTGTTGGACTTGGGTAGCGACACGCAGGATCTCCTGTCGTCTTGCCAAAGGATGCTCGCGCGTTCGCAGCTCTTTATAGTCGCCAATGAACATGCGCTCGACGTAGTCGTCAAAGAAGCGACGTACGAACTCCCCGGTGGCATCTACGCTGCCAATTTCCAGCATCAGATCGCGTACGTTGGTGCCGGCGATCCGGATGTGCTCCAGAAGGGCGCGAGATTGTCTGGCTGCCTCCTGCAAGGACGCCCCATCCGTGCTCTCGTCAAGCAGCAGCTTCATATTGGCTTCGATGCTTCGAATCTTGCCGGAAACGAACTCCGGGCCGGTGTGGGCAAATTCGATCAGCCTGTTCATGAACTGCGCCACTGCCGGCGCCATTGTCACCATCTCACGCACACCCATTCTATCCACTCGGATCCATCCGGCGTCGCGCAGGCGGTTGAACACCGCGATGGCTCGAATCGCCAAAGGCGTTCCCGGCGTGACTTCATCGCCATCAGGGCTCCAATCCTGATACTGAAGCTCCTCGGCAATGTCTGCCGTGATCTCGCGCGAAGCGAAGCCACTGCTTGGTGGCAACGGGGCATCGGGCCCAAAGCGCTTTGCGTGCAGCGCACACAGTAGGGACCAATACTGAAACCGATTAGCAGACGCGAGTGGAGCGAATAGGCGATCAGGAAGTCGCGTAAAAAGGGGAGGGTGTCGCTCGGCAATCCGCTCCCGGCGAACGAGATCAGTCAGGTCGGGAATAGCCATCGACGGCACTCCTCCATGTTCTCAATCGCCAGTTGGAAGTCCGGTGGCGTTTGACGGTCCACATCCGTTGCAGCCATGAGCTCCTGGACAAGATAGGGCAGGAGGGCGGCTCGACAGCTTTCAACGCGAGCGGAGGTTCCTTTGAAGTATTCGTTTCGAACAACCATCTGCTGCGCCGGGCTGAGCTTGGGATGGGCCACGATCCGAACACTAAGTAGTGTGGACCAAGCGATGTCGCTGGCAGCGTCGATTGTGCTGACATCCGGCAGTAGCTTGACTTTGCTCATGCGGCCAAGCACAAAGTCGCGGAAGTCCATCCTCTCGACGCAGAAGCCGCGGACATGCCATCGGCGTCCCGTCTTGATGATGCTGTGAGGCTCAATGGTTCGCTCGTGCGGCTCCGGGTTGTTCATGGAGCAGTATTGAAACCGTACCCTCCGCCTGTCCGCAATCGCCAGATTCAGTCGAGAAAAAGTGTGCGGCGACGTGTGCACGAAATTCCATGAGAGGGACGTCTGCCCTCCTTGCTCACTGAACGCATACGGGGTCAGCATCGCAGTGATCGGACTCGGCTGCATTGAGTCGCTGACTTCTTCAGCTTCTGCGTAGGCTGAGAAGGTCGCGACATATGCCTTGAGCTTTGGATCCCAGTTGGTCCAGCCCGGATATGACTCTCGAAAGTCCCGCAGCCATTCACTGGCCCGAATCGGACTCAGGCCGTACTCGTCGATCAGCCTGCTACGACGGACTCGCCCCTCCCAGAGCAAGATGCGACCAACTCTGACATTTCTAGCCTCTCGACCGTCAACCGACATGTTTGCTCTGCCCCGTGAACTCGATGGGTATGGAATGTAAAATCATATGGTATGAAAAAACATGTCATGATTCCAGAACTTTATAAATCAGAAACAACAGTAAAGGTGCTTAATAGATTTCTTTTTGACGCGTTTTCGGTGGTCTCACCGCCAAGAGCTACCCCTATGGATCCTCAAGCATCTATGGACCGCTTCATGGGCCTGGCCCTCTGACTTTGGGAATTTCATTGTAGGAAGTGTTTTCAGCATCCTGTGAAAGTGCCTAGATTAGTGAAAACCTCGCTGACTTTCAAAAATATGGTACTTTCAACGCATGCTGAAAGTCCCTTTTCCAATGAAAGAAGCTGAGACCCGCGCTGGCGAGGTGTTGCGACAGCTACTTGAGAGCATCCCGGTCCTCCAGGTAGAAGGCATCGAAGCAGCAGCGGAGGCCGAAGTCAGCGACTGGCAGCCGAACCTGGTCGCTCGGATTCTTGTGGACGGCCAGCAGCATCTGCTCATCTGCGAGTTCAAGTCGAACGGCCAACCGCGGTATGCCCGTTCGGCTCTGCTTGAGTTGTGTAACTACGTCGCCCAGCGAGCATCGCAGGCGACGCCCGTCTTTATGGCGCCCTATATCTCACCGGCTGTGAGGGAGTTATGCATCGAAAAGGACGTCGGTTATGTTGATCTCGCAGGGAACATTAGGATCACCTTCGGCGGTGTATTCATCGAGCGCACGGTGGCAACCAAGCCCGCGGTCGAAGAACGTGAACTGAAGTCGCTGTTCAAGCCGAAGTCGGCTCAAGTTCTACGCATGATGCTGCGTGAGCCTGGTCGTGCATGGCGCGTTACCGAGTTGTCGGAAGCCGCCGGAGTCAGCCTGGGGCACGTCAGCAATGTGCGCACCGGTTTGCTCGAGCGGGAATGGGCGAGCGTCTCGAGCAATGGCCTCGTCCTCTCAAAGCCCGGAACAGTGCTGGACGCATGGCGGGAGAGCTATGCCCCACCGCCGGGCAAGCGGTTGCGGTTCTATACGACATTGCATGGCAGTGCGCTGGAAGATGCGGCCCGCAACGTGCTCGGTGAACAAGGAGGCCCCGGATTTGCTGCCTTTGCCTCCTTTTCGGCAGGACAGTGGCTTGCACCCTATGGGCGAACCGGCACGCATTTCTTCATCGCTGACGAGGACGGCCTACGCAAACTCCAAGCCGCACTGAAGCTCACGTCCTCCTCAAAGGGGGAAAACGTCGTCGTGACGGTCCCGAAGGACTTGGGCCTACTCGCCGACACGGTTGAACCAGCACGGGGCGCAATCTGCACGAGCCCGGTCCAGACCTACCTTGATCTATCCAAGACCGGCGAACGCGGCGCTGAAGCTGCCGAGCACCTGCGCCTAGAATTGCTCCCATGGACAAATTGAATCCCCAGGAACCGCAGTCGGCCGACGAATACGATGACCGAACGACTGCGAGGGGTGGCCGGGATTCGAAAAAAATCCGCCACATCTCCGCTAAGCCGCTGATTTGAATACGAAATCGATCGATGGGTCGAGCGGCGGCACGCGCCGCTGCAGGTTGAGCAGGTAATCGCCGAACCGATTGATGTGCTCGCGCCGGTAAGGCGACAACGCCTTGAGGACTTCGGCATTCACCGGGTGCCCGCGCTCCTGCAAATCCTTGAGCTTGCGCGACATCCACTGAACGTTGTGGAGGATGACCATGTTGGCAACCAGCTGGTTGTACTTGATCACCTTGCGTTGTTCGTGTCGTAGATTTTCGGCGATGATCCCGTCGCCGCCAAACATCAACCACTGCGCGAAGTCATTGAACTGCTCGCTCTTGTTGGTCGCGGCGTGAATGGTGCGCCGGAGCTCCGGGTCGTTCAGGTACTTCAGCAAGAACAGCGTGCGGATAACGCGGCCGAGTTCGCGGAACGCGAAGTAAAGCTTGTTCTTCGTGCTCTCCGAACCCAGCCGGCGCAGGATGGTCGACGGTGTCATTTTGCAGGCCTTGATCGAGACGGCAACGCGCATCATGTCTGGGTAGTGTCGCTGGATCAGGTCCCAGTCGATGGACCGGCGGCACAGGCGCTCTATATGGTCATATCGCCGGCGCGGTCCGCCTTGTATAGCACCAGGTCCTTGATATTGCGCATTCGCGGCATCAGGTTGATGCCCAGCAGGTAGGACAGACCAAACACCGGCCCACTCTGCGCCTGAGTGTCACCGTGAATGGTATCCGGTTGGATCTCAGAGCCATTTTTGATGAGGCCATCCAGGATGTACACCGCCTCATGCACGCCGCACGGAATGAAGTTGCTGAAGAGCGCGATGTACATGTCGGAACATGGTAGTAGCCAATCCCGCCATACCCGCCATAACGGATGTGATACTCCGACAGCAGATTCTGCTCATACAGAGTCCACTTCGTTCCATCCGCGGACGCGCGTTTGCCACTGCCCCAGTATTTCGGTAGCGCGAATTGATTGTATGCGTTGATGACCTTGACGATAGTCTTGTCGAGCCGTTCCTCCGTGACGTGACGCAGGTTCAGCCAGGCAATTTGCTTGCGGCTCAGCCCCTTGACGGATCGTGCCGTCTGGCTCGGCCCCAGATTGCAGCCGTAGCAGAACAGCGTGCAGATTACTCGCTTGCGAGGGTCATCGAGCTTGGCATCGAAGCCGGACAATGGACCGAACAGCCTATGCAGATTTAGCCATTGCTCCGTTTCGGTCAGCACGTCAAGGATGCTGATCTGCGGCATCGATGCGGTGATGGCCTGGTCGATCAGCATCATGTTGGGCGGGTCAGGCGCCTTGCCGGGCCGGTGGATGATCAGCCCCTGTTCTCCAAACTCAATGCCGTCGTTCTCGGGGAAGTTGGCATCCACCTCCTCGAGGGCCGTGCTCAGTTTGTCCGATAGTGTTTTGACGAAGCTCTTGCCATCCGTTTGCAGGCCAACGATGTCACAGTAATGCGGTAACTCCCTTTCGAACACCTCCGCGGATACCTGATGGAGGCGGAAATCGTCGAAGCGGTCGCTGCCCTCCACGTAAAGATCGCCCGAGTTCAGCTCACGCATGACCTGATCGAACACGCACAGCTCAAAGTACCTGCGATGGAGCAGCCGACTACTCAGGCCGTCCGGAAAGATGGCCTTTTCCCACTTGGCCGGGAGCCAGTCGAGCGGAAGGTTCAGCAGATCGTCGTCAGTGAGTTGTAGATATTCGCGGTGCGAGGCCCGGAAGCCCCGTATCCAGGCCAGCGCCACCAGGACCGTCTTGTCCTGCGAACTGGATCTGAGCGGCAAGACCTCAAGGCACTGAAAGAGCAGGGAGCGCTGCTGGCGGTACGGCGCGAGCATGAATGGAAGATCGAAGTTGCCAGCGTACGCGATATGCTCATTGCAGCGGGCAAGCGCACCTGCTGCATCGTTACCGAGGACCTCACGCACCTTATCCAGCCGGAAGATATCGGCAATACCGTCATCCTCCAGAACCTGTAGCACATCACGTAACTGGCTGACCAGGTCTTCCAAGGAGTCGGCATGCGCGAGCTGATATTGCTGCAGTCGGGTCCTGGCGAGGCCCTCGAGCTTGCGCATGACCTTGATGAAAATTTCGGCCACATCGTCGAGCGCCTTCTGCAACTGCGCATGAATAAAGAGCACTGCTAAAGTGAATCGTTTGGCTGGCTTGAGCGACTTAAGCTCAGCAATGTCAAGCGCCCGGGCCTCCGTCACCAGTTGCGTGCGTTTGGACACGGAAAGCAACGCTGGTGCCTGTGGAAGACCGTCGGCCAGGGTTCGCAGGGACTGGATGTGTTTGAGGAAGCTTGCGATTTCGCGTGCGGCGGGGCGCTTGGGCTCGCGCTTGAGCTGGTCCCAACCAGATTGATCGCCCTGACCGCTAAACAACGCCTCAATCCGAGCGATCTGCGAGCCATCGAGGGCGTCAGCGATCGCACGATAGATGGCTTCATTGCATCGGCTGCGGGCCTGGGTGGCCAATCGGTGAAGACTGGCTAATGGGGGCAGTTCGCACCGTAGCCGGATCAGCTCTTCAATCAACACGTTGATGATGTCGGGCAATTCGACCTTGGTGTGCGCTGCATCGGTTGCGATCGTCTCCAGCCATTTCAGCGTGTTGGCGTCGACCGGCCGAATGTGGAGATACCCGCGTAGCAACTTCTGATGGCGGGAGCGGGTGCCAGAGGCATCGTAGCGCTTGACGGTTGCGCGGGGCAGGGCAGAGGTTCGCAGTGCTGCGCGCACGTGATCGATCACGATAGGTGGCACGTCAACCAGCATGGGGAAGTAGCCAAGGCGCTGCAGCAGTTTGAGCTGCACGAGAATCAGGACAGTCGTTGAGGTGCGACGGGACTGGCTGCGCGCGAAGCGGATCTCGGTCGGTGTCGGCGTGAACACAGCGTCGAGTTCGGCAGCGGTAAACTCAGCCGGCAGCGTCGGATAGGCGGTATCGTGGATTTGGGGCATTCTTAGCGCCGCACAACGTCCAGCTTGATGCGCCCCAGGTACCGGACCTCGTCATCGTTGCAGATTGTCCTGTCTCCCTTTGCAGCAGCCAAGGTCTACCCCCTGTCCTCTAAAATCGCTCCCTCCCTTGGGTCCGATATTGGAGACCCTCGAGCAGCGTGCCTGCCAGGAGGTGGAATTTGCCAGCCATCAATGACAGATCAACGGGCCAAGGGCTCCAGACTTCAGCCTCATCTTTGCCGCAGTACCGTTTTGTCCGCTTTAAGCAATTTTGGCTGTCTCTGGTCAGTGCAGGATGGGCACTGGGAAGTGCTAGATTCTCTCGATAAATCAAAGAGTTGCCAGAGATGTGGCGGATATTTTGCGAATCCCGGCCGGCCCTCAGGTGCACGCGGAGCCTCCCAAGATGACCTCCTCGCTTGGGCGTCAATCGATAGCGGGCTGCTGGAAACGTCGAGAGCGCGGGTCAGCCTGAAACAGTTCTCTCGGCTCTATGGCGGCATCGTTACTGCGCTGGAGGACGAGGTGCTTGGTCTTCACGGCCAGCCAACACGCCCTGGTTCCGTGGAGGTGCTCTGTCGGACTGGCGTAACCACGTCGGTCTTTGCCGACTGCGCCTGCGTTGTCGCCCGGGGCTGCAACGCCGTACTTGGCGGTTTCAAGGTGGAGTGCGCTTCCGAGGGCCGTGAACTGCAAATTTCCTTCAAGGAGCGACAGGCGCTCGTTGGTGATCGACAGTTGGGGTATGAGGTGATTTTGCTCACGATTTACGCGGTCATGTCCTGGCTCGTCGGGCAGCGGTTACCCATCGTCTTCGCTGATTTTCCTTGTCCGGTGCCTCGCCAAATGCTTGAGTTGCGCAGTCTCTTGGCGGGAACAATCCGATTCAATCAACCGCATGCGGCCTTACGATTTTCCGGGCAGGCCAGCAGTCTCCACATCGTTCGCAGCGCTGAAGAAATACCTAGATTCATTCGTCGTGCCCCTGCCAGCTTTATTGAGGCGCTGCTAGTACGAGACTCTTTTGCATTTGAGGTCAGGCGAATGCTTCAGCAGACTTTGCCAGCGCTTTTGTCATTGGTGCAGGTCGCGGAGCGCCTGGCCGTATCGCCTCGAACCTTACATCGCAAGCTAGAAGCCGCAGGGACAAGTTTTCAGGAAATTAAGGATGAGTTGCGCCGTGACGTGGCACTGCATTTACTAACCCGAGGTTCAACACCGCTCAAACAAATAGCCACGAATCTCGGATTTTCAGATCAAGCAACCTTTCAGCGGGCTTTTGTGGAATGGACTGGCCTCCCGCCCGGCGAATATCGTAGGCTGACGCAGCGCCGCGTTAAGCCAATACGTACTGTTGATGGTGAGTGCCAACGATGGCGCTGCTATGGAGCATAGACCTGGCGATTTCACCATATCGAACTGACCGACCATAGCGGCAAGCCCAGTTCCCGCAGGGATTACCCTTTTCGAACCGGGCGGGCGGCCACACCCTACGCGCCGGTGGCCTCGATCAGTGCGTTGTAATGCTGCTCATCTTTCTCCTTCAAGGCGTTCAGGACACGGTCTACCATATCTCGCGCCATTGCCGGGAAATCGGAATACTGGAGCATGCGGAGCGTTGACTGGCTGTGTGAGCCTTCATCGGCAAAGCGACCTATCGCTGCTCTTGTTTCCTCGTCATCAATGAGAAGGTATAGCTTCTGTTGGAAGCTACCGGAAGCGGGAAGGCGAAAGCGAGATACATCTCCAGGAACCTGCGGATCAGATTCGGGCAGTGCATGTACGAATCGGTGTCTTGGCTGGTACTGCTACGAATCTTTGATAGGCAATGAAACACGTAGTGATAGTCTGACCGGAATTTTGTCAGATGAGCCGGCAGTGCGACCAACTCGCTACGTGTCTCGCTATGGCGATGCATCAGGTAGCCGGCATGATCTTTCTTGAACTTGGGGCCACCAGCCCACTCCTGCTTTACAGCATTGAAGAATTCGGAATTGTGCGTGGACAGGAAAAGCTGTTTGCACTCGGCGCACTGTTTCAAGAGCAGGTAGGCCACATCAAAGATGTGATTCGCGTCGAGACTGCATATTGGATCATCAATAAAGACAATCGTGTCTGACAGCGATTGACCATTCTGTTTCAGACTGACGAGGAAGTACGCGAGCGACACGGCCGTCCGCTCTCCGTCACTCAGATTGGTCGCCAGTTGCCCCGATCGCATGAACCGCAATTTCCCATCTTCGGCCTGTTCAACGGACACCCTAGTGCCAAGAATTTTTTGGAGCAACGCATTGACTTCATTGGCTGCGACGGAACTCTTTTGCAGTTCTTGCTGAGCGTTCTCCAACGCGTCACGAATGCGACGGCCCACTTTCTCGACCCTGGCCATATGCGCCTCAGCTTTACCCAGCGACTCCATTTGCGCTGCGGCCTCGGGGTCTAGCATGTAGCGGGCTGCGTAGTGATGCTTGACCTGATCGGCGGCCTTCTTCTGCACCGCGCCGATAGCATTGCAAGCATCATTGTGCTCCGTCACCAGCGCGCCGAGTTGCGCACCCATCGCCACCAAGTCCTTCAATCGGTCGTCGGCCACTTTCAGTAATTCGACTTCCGCTTCCATGCTTTCCAACTTCTGCTTAAGCTGGTCGCGCCAAGCTTGTCTGATCTCGCGTTCCGACTCATACCAACGCAGCATCGCTTCGGTAACAAGCTTCAGCCGCTCGCGAACAGCCGGCACCCATTCCCTCTCATGCGGCACGGATGGAAGTCCTTCTGGCCTCTCCAAGTCATTGATTGCCGAGGTTATGGCTGCGTGCTGTCGCTGATACTCGTCGGAGAAATGCCTTGCGTATTCCTCCAAGGCATTGCTGGCATCGTTCCCACAAAATGCGCAGTTAGTCCCATGCTCGTGAAAGCGCAAGCCGTAGCGAACCCAATCGCTAAGGTCACGGCTTTCGGCCAATCGCTTCAGAGCGGTCTGCTTTGGCGTCTTGCGCAACAGATCCACGAAGTCTGCGGCCTCCGGCAATCGACTAGGCAAACGGAGCGGATTCGAGAGCAAGCGAAATTGCTCCTGGCTTCGCGCCGAAGAGATAGCAGTCTGCAGCGTCGTTTCGTCCAGCAGATAGTCTTGCTCGCGCCCCTCGATACTGGATGCGATGCCCTTTAGGTCCGGACTGCGGAACGCGCGGATACCTAGTGCGGTGCCGCATGCGCTCGCCAAGTCGGTAGCCAGCTTCTCCCTGATCTTTGACGCATCCCCGTGAGACTTCTTCGCGGTGCGGTAGACTTCAGCAACGCGCTCGCGTCTGCCATTAAGCTGGGTGATGCGATTGGTCAAGCGAATGTTATCGCTACCAACGATGAACAACGCAGGCGCTGACGTGTGTTGGTCGCTCAGGTTGTCTTCGATGAAGTCGCGGTTGAATACGCGAACGTGAACCCGGTTCTGGTCATCTTTGTTTCGCGTGTCGAGTTGACCGCCGCCCTCTCGGCCAAAACGAGCATAGGCACCTTCCGGCAAGCGCGACGGGCCGCCAGCGCAGAGAAGCCCAACCACGCGCGATAGCGTTGTCTTCCCCGATGCGTTCCAACCATATATCAGGTTGTACCTTACAAAATCCGGTAGTTGGACTGACTTACTGCTATAGCCGTCCAGTACAGCGGCACGGCTGACCCCATCAATGGTTTTGAGCATGGTTGGCTGCTTGTCGTTTTACGCGCACCGGCAATTTGCGCTGCGGATCATTCTATCGCCAATCCAATCCATTTCCGCATGGCAAACAAAAAGGGCACCGGGCTGGTGCCATTCGTCAAGCCACAGCTGCAAGGCTGCTACGCCATGGCCGCACAGAACGGCAAACAAAAAGGCGCGGCCCTCCGAAGATGCGCCGCGCCCAATTCCATTTGCTCAGGGGCCAGTCTAGCCCACCTTCGCAGCGATGCTCTCCGCCGTGGGCCGTGCATAATCCTGAAGCATTTGAAGCGAGCGGTGTCCGCTGACCTGCGACACCTCGACCAAGTTAGCCCCATCTCCAGCATCCGCGATACCGCCTCGCGGCGGAGGTCGTGGAACCGTAGCCCATCGATTCCAGCACGCTCGCGGCAGGCGACCCACGCCCGGCTTCAGCGAACGGCTCCTCATCCCGTTCAGTACCCGTTTGCCGTCTCGCGGCATCGTGGCCAGCACTTCGACAGCCCGACTGGACGCGCCCCAGTTTCGATGGCCAGCAGGATTGCCGCACGCAAGTGTTTGCTCCGGCTCCGCTCGCTGCTCGCCAAGATGCGATCCAGCTCACCCGCCTGCAAGCGACGGGTCCGCGCGGCTGGCATCTTGGGTCGCTTGCTTGCAGTCGGGAATGTCCACGCCTTTCTCTTCACGCGCCCCGTTGATGGCCGCATATAGGAGAGTCATCTCCCGCAGGACCGTACCGGGCTTGACTTGCTTCAGGCGCTTGTCTCGTCATGTGGACAACGCTGCCTTTAGGTCAGCCCGCTTCGTGTTGACGAACGGCTCCGCGAGCCACAGGTCAATCTTCATCGCGGGTAGGTCGCCCGACTTCTGGAGTGGGGTGGCCTCGTCCAGGTAGCTGGTCAGGATGTCCGCGAGGGTGACGAACTCGGCCTGAGACGGGGAGGGAGGTGCGGCGGGCTTCAGGTCGTCCGGTAGTTCACCGATGTCGAACGCCCGTTCCACCTTCCGGACGAACGCCTTGGCGTCGGCGAGGTTGGTAAGGGTTTTGTTGCGTCCGGGAAGCCTTTGCGGCGTAGCGCGTAGCTGGTGGTCCCGTTCTTGTTCAAACGCTTGGTGATGACACCCATGATCTCTCTCTAGGTTAGAGCGAGGCTTGCTGCTGAGAGACGAGGCGGAACGTCATCGCGTCTCGCCTGCGTCCAACTGGAGTGAGAAGGGCATCCGGACCAATGCCTATCGGTGGTGGCCGCTCCCCTGCTAAGTCGGTTCCCGTGCCATGCATTCTTCCTTCGCCTGCTACATGACCGTGTCGCCCGATGACGCGACGCCTCTCTCGACGATCGAACGACCGCTTGCTGATTGGAGCTGCCATGTGAATGTCTCGGCGACGCATCGGACGAGACCCCCTTCATGGCCGGGTGCGGCCCGACGCCGAGCACAACCGAGCGTTCCTCCTGAACCGGTCCGCGTAGGGCCGTAGCCGATCTCCAGTTGCCCTTCGACTCAATGCAGACTCGACTGCCACTTTCAAGCGTAGAACGACCATCCGGTCGACTGAATCCGCGCGTAACTGTCCAAATGTTCCAATATCAAGGACTTACAGAAATCCGCCAAGTCTGAGGTTGTTGTTTCAGAGCTGAAACGTTTACGCCAATTTTCCCTCGCCGGGATCTCCGCCTCGCGCAGATAGTGCCCGCTCATAAGCCTTCCTTCAACCTTGGTACGCAATCTGCGTGCAACGCGATGGTCCTCCGCCGTCGGCGATGACTGGCCGAATTCGTCAGGGAACGGGCGAATCCCTAACCTAGTCATTGCGTTCCCGCATTTATGAGGAGACCGATAATGATAAAGACCTTGCTATGTGTGCTTGCCTGCACCGTCTCCCTTGCAGCGCTAGCAGAGCCGCCGAAGATTGCGAGCGGCATCGTTGCTGATGGCGATGGCATGACGCTCTATACTTTCGACCGGGATACGGTGCCGGGCAAGAGCGCCTGTACCGGCAGTTGCTCGGCCAACTGGCCGGCTGCGCTCGCAGACTCGAATGACAAGCCGAGCGGCGAATGGGGTCTCATCGCCGCTGATCAAGACAGACATCAGTGGACTTATAAGGGGCGTCCGCTCTATCGCTTCTCCGGTGACAAACAGCCTGGCCAGAAGAACGGCGACGGTTTCGGAGGCGTCTGGCACATCGTAAAGCCCTAGAGGGTACCGCCGAAGCAATTCGGCCAGGCACATTCTTGCCGCGTGGAGGTGGGGCTTGCGGCTCGGTTCTTGTCGTGGAGGCCATCGGTTCACACGGCCGTGCGATCGGTGATCAGCGCGATGCTGCGACGCGGATCCGAGGCCTCCGCACAAGAAGCCTCTCGCCTGGGCGCAGTCCTCTCCTCCCCATCCATGGCGGACATAGGAAGTAGGCCCGATGGATGACGGCTGCTGCCCGAGGTGCGACGACAGCCTTCATTCGCCTGGAGCTTTACGTCAAAGCCTGACCAATCCCTGAGGGAGATTAGCTGCTGCCGCGGGAGCATTCGATGTGGCAATCGGAATCGGCGTCCGCTAGCAAATCAAACAGGCAAGTGTGGGGCGGTGGGCTACACCCGGATCATTATCAGCAGGACACCAAGCAGTGCGGCCGGTATTGCGCACAGAACGCCAAGGAACAACGCGGCGGGCACCGAGGTGCCGTCGAGGGCGCGGGCGATCTGCGCCTGCTGGCGCCGGCGCTGTTCGGCGTCCATTTCGGGCGGCTGGAATTTCGAGGCAAGTTGCATCGAACGCTCCGAGGTAGGTTCGAGTTCGGGAACTACTGGCTATGCGCCCGAGGCCCGGGAATATGCCGACTCACCACGACCGATCCCTTAGATACCAGGCGGAGCCCAACATCTCCGCCTGCACTGCTAGACCCCTTCGACCCGGACGAGGTGATTGTTTTAGTGTCCTTGCCCTCGTGTTTAGATTTTGTACAGGCCGGGGAGTAAAAGGTATCGACCGGAAGTCTGAATCAGCACTGAAACTATGAGATCCAGTGTGCGCCTATGCCCGCGGTCGCTGCCCGACCCCTCACGGTCATTCGCGGCCCCATCTGCGGACGACCGAAATTCGGCCGAACCGGCCGGCCGCAGGTCGCAGCCGGATAACGGCCAACTTGCCCCACCTCTCTAGCGGGAGGCGACCGCCTTCCGTCAGAGTGCCGAGCTGATCATCGTTCGTGCTTGGCGATGAAGGCCTCAACCGTGTCGTGCAGTAGTTCGGGCTTCTCCAGGAAGATGAAGTGACCACCGTCCAGAACGGCCAACTCGGCTCCCGGAATCCGCTCTGCAAGCTCCGCGGAGAAGTACGGCGGGGCGCAGAAGTCGCGCTCACCCACCATCACCAGCGTCGGCGTTGCGATCGACGGAAGATCATCGAAGGCGTCATGCCCCACGATCATGTCGATCCGGGCAAAGCCGATCTCCGGTTCGAATGTGCGACCCGCAGTAGCGTTCACCCACGCCTGCACCTGCTCCGGGTGCTCATGCATGAATCGCGGGTCGAAGAGAAACAATGCATTGGCCTCGGTGGAGGCGCGCAGGCCGGAATCGGTCAACATGCGTCGCCGCATGTCGAACTGGCGACGGTAGAACGCGTCCGCGCGTGCAATCGAAGAGATGATGGTCGCGCTGCGTAATTGTTCGCGGTGATGGATCGCCAGCAACTGCGCGATGGCGCCCCCCGTTGAGGAGCCAACCACGTGGACCGGCCCGCATCCGACCGCCTCGATGACCCGCGCCATGTCCCGCGCGTGTTGTGCAATCGTCATGGCACGTGCGGTGTGCTCGGACGCGCCGGTGCCACGGTGATCCGGAACGATCACTTGATGATGCTCGGCGAACAGATCGATCTGCGGGCCCCAGGATGCGCCAACTCCCGCAAGTCCCGCCAACAGAAGCACGGGCGAACCTTGCCCCTTTTGGAGCCGGGCTGCAAATCTCCTCGACGTTGGATAGGACAGTCGCGGAGGCAGGTGCTCGACTCGGGATTCATGTCACGGTTGACCGGCAATCGGCCATTCAAGCCCTGCGCCATGACGCGGACGCCCGCGTACTCGCCCGGCGCTCAAACCACGAAAGTCCGCTTCATGGCTCGCGGGAGCTTTCTCAGTCTCGGGAAAATGTGACCTCGTATGTGCAGAGCTTGCCATCCATCGGATCGATAGTTTCCGGAGTGCCGTAGACAAGCCTGGTTCCTTGAAGTGCAATGAAGCGTACCTGTTGCGTGCCAGTCCAAAGCTCGTTCCAACTCCCATCGACGGTATGAATTATCCGATCGGATTCCACGACGTACGTTCCAACGTACGCAAACATCGAATCGAAGAGCGCGATCTTTTCTTCATTGTTCGGCGGGCTTGAGGTGGGCCTGAGACGTCCATTCCTGAGCACGAAGACCATCACGCGTCCGTCCGCAGAGTAGTTGATGTAGCCAAATGGATGGGGGCCGAGCGCATCCGTTAGCTCGCCCGTATCGACTACCCGGCGCGTCCAGGTCCGCATGCGCCAGGTTCCGAGGATCCGCGTGCGCAGTGAGCTGTCTTGCTGGTCCGACATGGCTACCGCTCCTTTCAGTCCACTGGGCGAATCGCCGGAAATATAGTTGCCTTCGGCGCCCAACAGCCGGCGCCGAAACGGCTAAGGGCAGAGTCCGGCCATCTGCGGTCGCTCGTTCGTGCGCTCGCTCCGACATAGAGATGTCGCTTTTGCTCAAACAGCCGACCCTCTCTGCAGGAGCTATCCTTGTTTTCGTGCCGGCTAGCGCGGCGTTCGCTCGCCCGGCAACCTACCGACTGGGGATTCAACCGGTCGATGCAACACACTGAAGGCTTTGCGAGCCTGAGGGGTGCTGAAAATGAAACAAGACGGCGGATCTACTACACCGAGACTCAAAAGGCACTGATGTGGGAACGGTGGCGCAAAGGTGACACGCTTGCGCAGATTGCCCGACTGTTCGATCGCTACCACTCATCGATACAAGGGGTGCTGGCGAGGACTGGCGGGATACAGCCAGCGCAACGACACCGCTCCAGGCTGGCCTTGACGCTTGCCGAACGAGAGGAGATTTCGCGCGCAGTAGTCGCCGGCCACTCCATCCGATCCGTAGCAGCCCGGCTAGGGCGTGGTCCTTCTACTATCAGCCGCGACGTCCGGCGAAATGGTGGCAGACAGGGCTATCTGGCGAACCAGGCTGACCAGCCCGCCTGGGAGCGTGCACGGCGCCCAAAGGCATGTAAGCTCGTCAGGAACCGGACACTCGCCCAGGTGGTGGCAAGCAAGCTTCGATTGCAGTGGTCGCCAGAACAGATTGCGGGTTGGCTTAAGCACGTGTATGCGGTCAGCACGGACTATCAGGTGTCGCACGAGACAATTTATCGGAGCCTCTACATCCAGGCCCGTGGTGCGCTCAAAAGAGAGTTGCTGGAACACCTACGGCGTTCTCGAGCCATGCGTAGATCGCGCCAACACACACTGAAGACCGACGACCGTACGAACATCCGAGATGCCGTATCGATCAGTGAACGCCCTGCCACGGCAGAGGATCGCGCGATACCCGGGCACTGGGAAGGCGATTTGCTGTTCGGCAACGCCAACAGCCAGATTGCCACACTCGTCGAACGCCAGACCCGGTTCGTGATGCTGGTGAAGATTGCCAGCAAGGACTCCGAGGCTGTAGTCAACGCGCTGATCAAGCACGCTGGCAAGCTGCCGCAGGAACTGTACAA
>LRMT01000299.1 GCA_001725945.1 Cupriavidus sp. UYMMa02A
TGCCCGACGGCTGCGACACCGTGGTGCCCCAGGAATATGTCGAAGCGTCGGCCGACGGCAACCGCATCCGTTTCGCCGCCGACATCGTGCGCGCCGGCGACAACCGCCGCCTGCGCGGCGAAGACCTTGCGCGCGGCCAGGCCGCTCTGCCGGCCGGCCGCATCATCCAGCCGGCGGACCTGGGTGTGCTGGCCTCACTGGGTTTTGCCGAAGTACGCGTGCGCCGCCGCCTGCGCGTCGCCTTTTTCTCCACCGGGGACGAACTGCGCTCGATCGGCGAGCCGCTGGACGCGGGCTGCGTCTACGACTCCAATCGCTATACCCTGCACGGCATGCTGCGGCGCCTGAACGTCGACCTGATCGACATGGGCGTGGTGCGCGACGACCCCGCGGCACTGGAAGCCGCGTTCCGCACTGCCTGCGAGACCGCGGATGCGGTCATCACCTCGGGCGGCGTCTCGGTCGGCGAAGCGACTACACCAAGCAGATCATGGCCAGCCTCGGCGACGTCACGTTCTGGAAGATCGCCATGCGGCCCGGCCGGCCGATGGCGTTCGGGCGCATCGCCTCGGGCGGGCGCGACGCGCTGCTGTTCGGCCTGCCGGGCAACCCGGTGGCCGTCATGGTGACTTTCTACCACTTCGTGCGCGCCGCGCTGCACCGGCAGATGGGCGCCAACGTGCCGCCGCTGCCGCTGATGCGCGTGCGCTGCGCCCAGGGCATCCGCAAGAAGCCCGGCCGCACCGAATACCAACGCGGCATCCTGGCCCGCGCCGACAGCGGCGACTGGGAAGTGCGCGTCACCGGGCAGCAAGGCTCCGGCGTACTGCGTTCGATGAGCGAGGCAAACTGCTTCATCGTGCTGGGCCACGAGCGGGACTCCGTGCGGGCCGGCGACATGGTCGACGTCATGCTGTTCGACGGGCTGGTCTGACCGATACAGCCTGGGGCCAATGTGTCGTTTTTGCGCCGCATATTGACGACGGTTCCCGGGCTGCGGCAGGTGAAATGGGCGCCACGTCGCTGCCGGACTATGCTTGGATCCGGCCAATCGCTACACTTGCCGCACGATTTAGAACCACACCCTCCCCCGTCATGAATCAGGAGATTGCCTACCTCCACCCGGTCAAGACCGCCCGCGCGCTGGTGCTGGTCTACCTGTGTTTTTCGGTGCCGATCGTCTCGCTGGGACTGTTTGTCGCGTTCATCCGTTACGGCGACCTGCCCGGCATCACGGTGTTCACCGCGCTGATCCTGAATGCGCTGATCGGGTTCGGGTTGCTGTGGCTGGCCTGCAAGGCCTACAACTGGGTCGCCGCGCGTTTTGGCGGCATCGAAGTCCACGTGCGCGAACTGGCTCCCGAAGAACAGCCCTGATCCCCCTCTGGCGGCTGGCATCCAGCCGCGCCGCCAGCTTCAGACCCCCGCGTCTTCCGGCACTTCCGGCACTTCGGGCACGCCCGTGCCCAGCAACTGCTGCGCCGCCTCGCCAGGCAAGGCCTCGACAGTCCGCAGCTTGCGCGCCATCTGGCGCGCGCGGACCTCGGCCTGTTCGATATTGCGCGCCGCGCGCTCGAGCGTATCGCGGGTCTTGGCCAGCACCTCACCGAATTTCCCGAACTCCGTCTTCACGCGCCCAGCACCTCCCAGACTTCGCTGGAGCGCTTTTCCAGTGCCAGCGTGCGAAAGCCCATCTGCAGGCTGTTGAGCAACGCTGTCAGCGTCGTCGGCCCCGCTATCGTGACCCGGTAGTCACGCTGCATGACATCGGTCAGGCCCGGCCGGCGCAGTGCCTCCGCGTACAGGCCCTCGGTCGGCAGGAACAGGATCGCGAAATCGGTGGTGGCGGGCGGCGACAGGTACTTTTCGGAGATCGTCTGGGCCTCGCGCCGCAACGCCACTTCCAGTTCGCGGCCGAACGCCGCCACACCATCGACGTCACCGCGTTCCTGCGCGTCGAGCAGCCGCTCGTACTGCTCCTTGGGGAACTTGGCATCGATCGGCAGCCAGACCACGCCCTGCTCCGCGTCCTTGCCCGGAAGGCGGACCGCAAACTCCACGCGCGCGCCCGAGTTGCGCACGGTTTCGACGTTCTTGCCGTACTGGTCGGGCGTCAGCATCTGCTCGAGCAGCATTTCGAGCTGCACCTCGCCCCAGGTGCCGCGCGACTTCACATTGGTAAGCACCTTCTTCAGGTCGCCCACGCCCTGGGCCAGCATCTGCATCTCGCCAAGCACGGTGCACTTGCTCGAGCCGGTCCGAGACCAGCCGGAAGGACTCGCCGAGCCGCTGCTCGAGCGTCGCATGCAGCTTCTCGTCGACGGTGCGCCGCATCTCGTCCAGCTTGGCGGCATTGGTCGCCTCGATGTCGCGCAGCTTCTGTTCGAGCGTCGCGCGCACCTCGGCCAGCCGGCGTTCGTTGGCTTCCGACATCAGCGAGAGCTGCTGCTGCAGGCCGTCGCCAAAGCGACGCAGCGACACGGCCTGCTCGTCGCGCGCCTGCTGCCCCTGCAGCAGCAGGTTCTGCCTGACGTGTTCGAGCTGCTGCGTGTTCGATTCGGTCAGCTTGGTCAACTGCTGAGCAAATGTGTCAATCTGGTTGTTCTGGAGCGTGGCAATGCTGGTGAGCTGCGACGACAGCGTCTGCTGGAAGCGCAGCATCTGCTGGGCCGACTCGGAACGGCTGCCGCGCGCGGCCTCGGCCACCTCGCTGCGTAGTTCGCGTTCGAGGCGCTCCATGCCGCGCAGGCTCTCGCTGCGGGTATCGGCAAGCTGGCGCAGCACATCGCCAGCAGCGGTTGGTGTCGCCTGCTGACGCAGTAGCAGAACGACAAGCAGGACGAGCACGATCAGCGCCGCGCCCAGCGTCAGCAACGGAATCCAGGTCATTGGCGAAACTTCAGCGGCGGTGGCCCATCACGGCGGGATTGATCACCGAGGGCGGATGCCCGGCATCGGGGCCGGCGTCGAGCGCGGCGATCAGGTTGTCCGCGGCGAGCATCGCCATGGCGCGGCGGGTCTTTTCCGATGCGCTGGCAATGTGCGGCGTCAGTACCACGTTGGACACGGTCAGCAGATCCGGATGGACGTCGGGCTCGCCTTCGAACACATCGAGCCTGCGGCAAAGATGCGGCGCGTCTTGAGCGCGTGTGCCAATGCCTCGTCGTCGACGATGCCGCCGCGCGCGAGGTTGACCAGCGTGGCGGTCGGCTTCATCTGATTCAGTTCGGCGGCGCCGATGGCATGATGGCTGGCGGGCCCGTATGGCAGCACCAGCACCAGGTGGTCCGACTGCTGCAGCAATTCGGCCTTGCTCACATAGCGCGCATTGAGCGCGCGCTCGGTCGCCTCGGGCAACTGGCTGCGGTTGTGGTAAAGCACGTTCATGCCAAATCCGGCCGCGCGGCGTGCGAGTGCCTGGCCGATGCGCCCCATGCCGAGGATGCCGAGCGTGCTGCCGTAGACATCCATGCCGACCAGCATGTCGTAGCTCCAGCGCTGCCACCTGCCATCGCGCAGGTAGTGCTCGGACTCCGTCACGCGACGCGCGGTCGCCATCAGCAAGGCCCAGCCGAAGTCGGCCGTGGTCTCGGTCAGCACGTCCGGCGTATTGGTGGCGACGATGCCCGCTGCCGTCAGCGCCGGAATGTCGAGGTTGTTGTATCCGACCGCCATGTTGCAAACGGCACGCAGGTCAGGCAGCGAAGCGATCAGCCCGGCATCGATGCTGTCCGCCGCGTTGGTGAGCGCACCCGCCTTGCCGGCCAGGCGCGCCTTGAGCGCGTCGGCATCGAGCACGGCGTCCTGCTGGTTGTCATCGACGTCGAAGTACCGGGCAAGGTGATCGATCACGTCGGGAAAAATGGCGCGGGTGACAAGGACAGACGGCTTCATGGCATCACACATGGAAAAAGAGGAACGTCATCACCAGGAACAGCGGCAACAGGATGGAGCCAGACCATAGCATGTAGCCGAAGAAACTGGGCATGCGCAGGCCGCGGTTTTCGGCAATCGCCTTCACCATCAGGTTCGGTGCATTGCCGATATAGGTATTGGCGCCCATGAACACCGCTCCGGCCGAGATCGCGGCAAGCGTCGACGCGTCGCGCGTCATCAGCGTGGCGGCATCGCCGCCGGCGGTATTGAAGAACACCAGGTAGGTCGGCGCATTATCCAGGAACGACGAGAGCAGACCCGTCGCCCAGAAGTACATGCCATCGATCGGTTTTCCGCTGGCATCGCTCACGGTGTGCACCACGGCGGCAAATGCGCCGTCGGTGCCGGCCTTGAGCATCGCAATGACGGGGATGATGGTCAGGAAGATGCCGGCGAAGAGCTTGCCGACTTCCAGGATCGGCTCCCAGCTGAACTCGTTGCCGCTGCGCGCGGTGTGCGGCGTCACGAGCAGCGAGACAATGGCGACCGCCACCAGCAGCACATCACGTACAGCCGCCTGCAGGGGAACCTCCGTACCGAATACATCGAACGAGATGCCAGGCTTCCACAAGCCACTCATCAGCACCAGTACGATCACGGCAAGCAACAGCACGAAGTTGACCTTGCCTTCGATCCGGATGTCGCGAGTGTCGGGCGTGGGATCCGTGCGCGGGGGCAGTTCCTCCTCCTTGTTGTGGTAGTAGTGGCGATCCAGCAGATAGAAGATCGCCAGCAATGCGACGCAGACAAAGAGCGTCTCCGGCAGGATGTTGCGCAGCGTCCAGAAGAACTCCACGCCCTGCAGGAAACCGAGGAACAACGGTGGGTCGCCCAGCGGCGTCAGCGAGCCGCCGGCATTGGCCACCAGGAAGATGAAAAACACCACCACGTGGGCCACGTGGCGGCGGTTGTCGTTGGCGCGCAGCAGCGGCCGGATCAGCAGCATTGCGGCGCCCGTCGTGCCCATGAAGCTCGCCAGTACGGTGCCCAGCGCAAGGATGCTGGTATTGAGCCCGGGCGTTCCGTGCAGGTTGCCACGCACGCAGATGCCGCCGGCAACGATATAGAGCGCGCCGATCAGTGCAATGAACGGAATGTACTCGCCCAACAGTGCGTGAACCGCGCCACCCAGTGCCGCATGCGCGCCGAATACAGCGCCAAACGGCAACAGGAACAGCAGGCTCCAGGCCGCGGCGATCTTGCCATAGTGGTGGTGCCAGAAACGCGGCGCGAACAGCGGGAACAGCGCGATCGAAAGCAGCATGCCGGCGAACGGCAACCCCCACCACGCCGACATGGCCGCCCCGTCCAGGTTGGCTGCACGGGCTAAAGACGGAAACACGGCCAACATGATCGGCAGCGGCAACAGCATGCGGGCGCGTTGCATCGAAAAGACTCTCCTTGGGCTGACTGCACACATGGGCAGCGGGTTGGGACGACGTGCCGTACGGCCGGCCCTCGACATGGCTCAGCGCTCAGGCGGTGGGCGCACAAGTGTAAAGCAGGTGCTGCGGCGCCCCGCGCGGTGCCGGCGCCAAACGCGGTCGTTCAGGCCTGGTCGACCAGAATGACGTGGACGCGGTACGGGCCATGGGCGCCGAGCACAATGGTCTGCTCGATGTCGCCGGTACGCGACGGGCCGCTGATGATATTGGTCGCGCGCGGCAGCTCGCCACGTTCGGTGCGCACCAGCGCAAACGCGTCCTCGAGGCTGTCGACGATGCGTGATACGGGCACCAGGGCGATATGCGTTTCGGGCAGCAGTGCCGCCGAGGCAAACGTCTCGGGGCCCGACAGCAGCATCAGCGAACCGGTTTCCGCAATCGCGCAGAAGCAGCCGGTGATGCCGACCAGGTCGCCATGTTCGCGATCGGCCTGCGGGTCGCGCTCGGGTGGCCGGCACTCCACGGTCATGCCGTTTTGCTGCCACGGCAGCGCGCCGAATGCATCCCACGCTACCGCCCGGCGGACCAGCTTCAGGCTGTCCAGGAAGCGTACCGCTGCGGCGGGCACGTCCGCCAGCGTGGCGACGCGATCGACCGTCGAAGCCATGCGCTGCGCCTGATCGATGAAGGCTTCGGTGCGGTCCGGCCGTGCCTGCGGGCGCGGCCCCGGCGGATGGCGCGCAAGGTAGTCGGCCACGGCTTCGCGCTCGCCGCCGGTCACCTTGGGCTGACGCCCCTGCGCGGCGCGGATACGGGCAAAGATGCGGTCACGGGCGTTGTTGGTTTCCATATGGCCTGGATGCTGGGCAATGCACACCATTATAGAGGCGCGCACTGACGCGCCCGCGTTCCGCGGCCGTTGAAAATTGCTACGCTGACGCCTGAACGTCGAACACCTGGCGCAGGTAGGCCAGGTACCCCGCGTCGTCGCACATGGTCTTTTCCGGCGTGTCAGACAGCTTCGCCACCGGCTGCCCGTTGCAGCGGACCATCTTGATCACGATCTGCAGCGGCGTATAGCAAGATCGTTGGTCAGGTTGGTGCCGACGCCGAATGCCAGCTTGCAGCGGCCGTGAAAGCGCTCGTACAGCTCGATCACGCGCGGGATATCAAGCTGTCGCTGAAGATCAGCGTCTTGCCGAGCGGATCGACGCGGTTGGCCGCGTAGTGCGCAAGCATCCTCTCGCCCCACAGCAACGGGTCGCCGGAATCGTGCCGCACGCCGTCGAACAGCTTGCAGAAATACAGGTCGAAGTCGCGCAGGAACGCGTCGAAGCCATAGGTATCCGACAGTGCAATGCCCAGGTCCCCGCGGTATTCACGCGCCCAGTTCTCGAGTGCAAAGACCTGTGAATCGCGCAGGCGCGGACCCAGCGCCTGGCATGCCTGCAGGTATTCATGGGCCATGGTGCCCAGCGGCACCATGTTGTGCAGGCGCGCAAAGAGCACGTTGCTGGTGCCGGCCAGTTGCAGCCCCAGCATCTTGCGCGCCGACATCAGGATCTCTTCCTGCCAGTCGCGCGAGAAGCGCCGGCGGGTGCCGTAGTCCGCGATCACGCAGTCGCGGTACTTCGGCGCCTGCAGCAAAGTGAGCTTCTGTTCCAGCCGGCGCCGGCCCTCGGCAAAGTCCGGCCGTGGCTGTGTGCGCCGGAAATAGACCTCGTTGACGATGGCCAGCAGCGGCACCTCGAACAGGATCGTGTGCAGCCACGGGCCGCGGATTGCAATCTCGATCTCGCCGTTGCCCTGCGGCGCCGGTTCGATCGACACGTACTTCTCATTCAGGTGGAACAGTGCGAGGAAGTCGACGAAATCGCTCTTGATGAAGCGCATGCCGCGCAGGTACGCGAGTTCGCCTTCGGTGAAGCGCAGGCTGCACAGGTGCGCCACCTCCGCGCGGATCTCATCAATATACGGGGTCAGGTCAACGTTCGCGTTCCGGCACTTGAAACGGTACTCGACCTGCGCCTGAGGGAAATGGTGCAGCACCACCTGCATCATCGTGAACTTGTACAGGTCGGTGTCGAGCAGGGATTGGATGATCATAACGGGCCAGACGGCGATGCCGGTTCAGGCACACATGCTAACCGAAGTCCTGACTTGCGGGCGACCAGGCGACCGCGTGCGCCCGTCAGCCACCGTCGAGAAAAGGTTGCGGGCGCCGCAAGGCCTTGACTCCCTGCACGCACCACAACGGGCGACCGTCACCGCCCTGGCAGGACACGAGCGTGGCCGCTGCCCGCGGCACCTGCACGGGCAACGGCTCGGCGAAGACGCCGTTCTCGGCCATGATGCGCTCGGTGTAGACCTGCCGCCCCGCGCGCTGGAAAGTCAGCACCTGCACCGTCTGTCCAGCTGCCGGCTGCAAGTCCGGCCCGCACGGCAGCAAGCCGGCGCGTCCGCAGTTCGCCATGGCGTCTCCGGCAGGAGCGCGGGTGACGCTGAAGCTTTCCCAGTCAAAGCTCGTCAGTGCCGCAAGCGTCACAGGCTGTTCGGAGCGGGTACGCCATGCCACAAGGCGGGACACGACGCTATCGGCCATGGCGGGGTCTGACAAGGTCTGGGCGCCCGCCCCGGTCGCTGGACGGCCGCCAGCATAGGCAGCGCGAATAACCCGCACACGGCACGGCGACAAAGCCGCTGGCGCAAAACCCAGAGACCAAAGCGCTGCTGGCAAGGCATGGTGAGCTCTCCTGTTCATCCCGGCCCGCGCATGCGGCGGCGGAAGTGCGTCCGGCATCATCGCATCGTGCCAACCGGCACAGACCTGTTCGCAATCAAATATACATAAAGAAATAAGAAAACTATCTGATCCAGCTATATAGACCCGCTATTCTTGCCAGAAGGCTCGGATACAATATCGGTTTCTGAAAGGCCACGGCACGCGCTCGTCCTGTGCAGACCCGCCATTGGCGGAAATACACCGTCCGGCGCTCGCGAACAAGCGGCCGAAACCAGTTTCCCATCAAAAGCCGACCCGTTTTCCTGGAACCGAAATGACTCACGTTGTCACCGAATCCTGCATCCGTTGCCGCTACACAGACTGCGTTGACGTATGTCCGGTGGATTGTTTCCGTGAAGGCCCGAACTTTCTGGCCATTGACCCGGATGAGTGTATCGACTGCGCCGTGTGCGTAGCCGAATGCCCGGTGAACGCCATTTACGCCGAGGAAGACGTTCCGGGCGACCAGCAGCAGTTCATTGACCTGAACGCCGAGCTGGCGCGCAATTGGCCATCCATCACCAAGACCAAGGCTCCGCTTGCCGAGGCCGAGGAGTGGAAGGACGCGACCGACAAGCTGCAGTACCTGCAGCGCTGAACCGACTAGAAAGCCGTCTCTACGCGCTTTCCGCAATACCGGGCACAAGCTGCCCAACCAACGTATCAGGACGAATATGGACTTGAGCATTCCAAACCCCGTTGCCGACACGACGAAAGCAGCCGCCGGCAACACTGCCGGAGGCCAGCCGCTGGAGATCGACGCACTGATTGTCGGTGCCGGCCCGGTCGGCCTGTTCCAGGTGTTCGAGCTGGGCCTGCTGGAAATCAAGGCGCACGTCATCGACTCCCTCAAGGTCGTCGGCGGCAGTGCGTGGAGCTGTATCCGGACAAGCCCATCTACGACATCCCGGCCGTGCCCAGCTGCACCGGCCAGGAACTGACCGACAACCTGCTCAAGCAGATCGAACCGTTCGGGCCGACCTTCCACCTGGGCCAGGAAGTCGCCGTGGTCGAACGCCGTGAAGACGGCCGCTTCTTCGTCGAAACGTCGCTCGGAACGCGCTTCATCACCAAGACCATCTTCATCGCCGCAGGCGTGGGGTCGTTCCAGCCGCGTACGCTGAAAGTCGATGGCATCGACAAGTTCGATGGCAAGCAACTGTTCTACCGCGTCAAGGATCCGAGCCGCTTCCACGGCCGCAACCTGGTGATCGTCGGCGGTGGCGACTCCGCACTGGACTGGACGCTGGACCTGGTCGGCAAGGCCGAGTCGGTGGTGATGATCCATCGCCGCGACGGCTTCCGCGCCGCGCCCGCTTCTGTCGCCAAGATGAAGGAACTGTGCGAGCAGATGGAAATGCAGTTCGTGGTCGGCCAGATCGGCGGCTATGAAGAGAAGGACGGCGTACTCACCGAGATCAAGGTGACCGGCGCCGACGGCGTGACGCGCCGCCTGCCGGTGGACGACGTGCTGGTGTTCTTCGGCCTGTCGCCGAAGCTCGGCCCGATCGCCGAATGGGGCCTGGATCTGGAGCGCAAGCAGATCAAGGTGGACACCGAGAAGTTCCAGACCAATATCCCTGGCATCTTCGCGGTGGGCGACATCAATACCTACCCCGGCAAGAAGAAGCTGATCCTGTCGGGCTTCCACGAGGCCGCGCTGGCCGCGTTCGGTGCTGCACCGTATATCTTCCCCGAAAAGAAGATCCATATGCAGTACACGACCACCTCGCCGAAGCTGCACAAGGTGCTCGGCGTGGAATCGCCGGTGTTCGATTGATCACGGTCCGGACCACGACGATCGACGAAGAAGGCCGCCGAAATGGCGGCTTTTTTCCTTTTGCACCACGCTGACGCGGTCGCTATAATGCGGCCTCGCAGTCGAATGCAACGCAACGGAGCCTCGCAAGATTTTCCCGCGGCGTAGCATCCACAGCAGCCAGTCACCTCGCCAACCACGTCGACAGCGATAAAAGATGTCAAAAGGGATTGACGAGGAAACGAGAAGCTGGCTATAATTTCCTTTTCTGCTGTTCCTCGATAGCTCAGTCGGTAGAGCGCCGGACTGTTAATCCGTAGGTCCCTGGTTCGAGCCCAGGTCGAGGAGCCAACCGATACAAGACGAGGCCGATGCGCAAGCATCGGCCTTTTTCTTTTGTGCCCGCCGGTTGCTGGCCTGCCCGTCGGCGCATGCCGGCAATCACTCGTGGCTCAGGAAGCCTGCGCTTCGCGTGCCTGCTCTTCGGAGGTGGATGGCAAGTGTGCCAATGCTGCTTCCAGCCGCTGGCACAGTGCCTTGCTGGCCGGCTGCATAGGCAGCCGCACATCGGGGTCGATCCAGCCTTCTATCGCCAATGCGGCCTTCACTGGCGCGGGATTCGGTTCCGAGAACAGCAACGACACCAGCGGCTGAAGCTGGCTGAACAGCGCACCCGCAGCGAGATGCCGTCCGGCTTCCGCCAGGTGCAGCAGCCGAACGAACAGATCCGGCCGGATATGGGCCGATGCAGGTACCGCGCCAGCGCCGCCCGCGAGCAGGTGATCCAGCATGTGGGCATCTTCGCCGCAGAACACCGGAAACGGCTGCCGCTTGGCGACCTCGCGCAGGTTCGTGGCGTCGCACTCCTTCACCGCGACGATGCGCGGATGCGACAGCAGCGACCGGGTCAGCGGCAGCGACAAGGAGCAGCCAGTGCGCTTCGGCACGTTGTACAGCATCAGCGGCCTCTGCGTCGCCTTCAGTACCTCGGCAAAGTGCCATGCAATGCCCGCATCGGACGGACGCAGGTAGTACGGTGGCGGAGCGAGGTAACCGGCAAGATCGAGGTGGTCTAGCTCGCGCACCTGTTCGCACACCGCGCGGGTATCCACACCGCCCACGCCAGCCATCACGGGTACGGCGCCATTTACCGACTCCAGCACTGTTGCGGCCATCTCCCGCCTCTCCTGCGGCGAAAGCAGGCTCCCCTCCCCCGTGGTACCCAGAATGATCAGCCATCGACACCCGCGCGCACATAGCGCTCCGCCAGACGCGCCGCCGCGGGCAAGTCCAGTGCGGCGCCGCGCATGGGCGTCACCATTGGCAACCAGATGCCCCATGGCGACGCCTGCCTGCCCGCACTACGGCCGCAGGCAGGCGTCGATCGCCGCGGCGGCGAAGCCGTGCTCTTCAGTGCGCCACATGATCGTCACCCAGTACGGTGGCAAACCCGAACTCCGCGGCCGGCAGCGCGTGCATGATGGCGTCCATGGCATGATCGCGGTCCGCGCGCGCCACCTCTACTTGCACCGTCGTCTCATCATGGCGATGGTCGACCTTGACGATATAGATGCGCGCGAGCTGGCCCAGGGCACCCTGCAGCGCCCGGCGGATCGTGAACACTTCCGTGGATGCCACCGCAAGGCGAAAGCGGATCCAGACCGGCGCGGCTTCCGTACGCACGCCACGGGGCTGCAAGGCCCGACGTCGGGGAATGGCATCGGCAGCAAGATTCGACTGGGGCATGTATGTTGGCCCGCTTTCGCGAGCCCGCTGTTGAACATGCATCCATGCTAGGCCTGGCGGCCTAAATTTGATGCAGCAATGCTGGGACCGCGCATCAAATTCCCGTCAAGAAGGCCCCGGTCAGAATGTCTTGCTGATCGAGGCCCACGCGGTTGCCTTGCCCACGTAACGTCCCTTTGCGTTGGTATAGACCGCCTTGTCGGCATTGGTGTCGATGTACGCCATCGACACTGACAAGCCCTTGCCGAGGTCCTTGGTCAGGCCAAGCTTCCAGTCCGCGTATGACGCATCGGTGAACTGCACCTTCTGGTAGCCCGCGTGCGCGTTCAGCGTCAGCCCCCAGACATTGAGCGGCACGTTCGCCGACAGATCGGCATACCAGCTGTGCTTGCTGTCGGCAAACCCGAACAGGTTGGTTGGCGCGTAGGAATACTTCAGGAACACCGGGCCATAGCCGATGCCCGCATAAACCTCGGTGGTATAGGGCCGCACATAGCCGGCCGGATAATCCCCCGGGTAGTAGTACTGCAGCACACCGACGTCGTAGCTCCAGTCGCCGCCGCCGAAGGTATTCTTGAAGCCGCCATAGAAATCCATCTCGATCGGTGCCGAGACATCGGGATTGCTGTCGCCGAGCCAGCTGATGTTCGAGTTCCAGTTGCCGAGATAGAAGCCCGATGCGTGACTGACATCGAAGCCGCCCTGAATAGCCGGGCGGCGATTGGTCTGCATCAGTCCGCGATAGCGGTAGTCGGTCGCCAGCGCGACATTCGCGGAGAATGTCCACGCGGATGCGGGCTCCGCGGCTGGTTCAGCGGCGGACTGTGCGAGGGACTGGCCCATGCTGAAGAAGGCAACGGAAGGAATCGCGGCGGCCATCCATGCGGCCGGTTTGCGCAATGCTGTCATGGTTATCGAGGCAGAGTTGATAAGCTGCCCGCGGAGCGCCGCGGGACAGGCTGCCACGATAGGGATCGATGCCTAAAACGGTATCAAGAAACTTGCGCGAATCGAAGCAATTGCCATAAAACTGCTGCCTCTATCCTGCAAACCGATAGCCCACCCCGACTTCGGTAAGCAGGTGCACGGGCTGCGCAGGGTCCGCTTCCAGCTTGTGCCGCAGATGGCCCATGTAGACGCGCAGGTACTGACTGCTCTCGGAATGCGATGGCCCCCAGACCTCGCGCAACAGCTCGCGATGCGTCATCACCTTGCCACGATGCGCGATCAGCACCGATAGCAGACGGTACTCGATCGGCGTCAGGTGCACCGCGTCCCCGCCGCGCGCGACCATGCGGTTGGCAAGGTCGACCTGCACGTCGCCAAAGGCGATTCGCGCGGACCCGTGCGGGTTCGAGCGCGCATGCCGGCGCAGCAGCACGCGCAGGCGTGCGACTAGCTCGCCAACACCGAACGGCTTGGTCAGGTAGTCGTCGGCCCCCGCATCGAGTGCGCCGATCTTGTCGTCCTCGCTGCTGCGCGCCGACAGCACGAGGATTGGCACTTCTGTCCACGTGCGCACCTCGCGAATCAGGTTGACGCCGTCGCCGTCGGGCAAGCCCAGATCAAGCACGACCAGGTCGGGCTGGCGCGTACCGGCTTCGATCAGACCACGCTTGAGCGTCTCGGCCTCGTGCACCGTGCAGCCTTCGGCCTGCAGCGCCGTGCGCACGAAACGCCGGATATGGGGTTCGTCCTCGACCAGCAGCACCGTGGGCGAAAACTCGAAAGGCATGTAATGCACTCCGTCTGTATAGGGTTAGGCGAGAACGTCCGCCGCCTCCGGTTCGATCACCGGCGGGTTGCCGCGCGGCAAGGCCACGACAAAGCGCGCGCCGCGCCCGCACCCGCCGTGGCCGCATCGCGCACCGGCTCGACCCAGATACGCCCGCCATGGGCCTGGACGATGGCGTCGCAGACAGCGAGCCCAAGGCCCACGCCCGTCGTCACCGATTCGCGCTCGCCCCGCGTGAATTTCTCGAAGATCTGGCGTTCGTTGCCGGGGGGCACGCCGGGGCCATCGTCCTCGACGATCAGCCGTACCTCTTCATCCACGGATTCGGCGCGGATGCGGATCTCGGTTCCCGCGGGCGTGTACTTGGCGGCGTTCTCCAGCAGGTTGCACAGCACGCGATCCATCAACACGGCATCGCATTCGATCAGCGGCATCGTGTGCAGTTCGGCCACCACGATGCGATGCCCTGCGAGCGCGTCGCGCAATGCGCCAAGCGCCGCGCCGACGAGTTCCTCGAATGACTGCCATTCCTTGCGCATGCGCACGTCGCGGCTCTGCAGCCGCGCCATGTCGAGCAAGTTGACGACCATGGTGCTCATGCGCCTGGCCTGGTCGCGCATCGCCGCGACCGTGTCGGCACGCGCGGCGCCAGCGGCGGATCGCCGCGCTGCAGCGTCTCGGCCATGCCGATCAGGCTGGTGAGCGGCGTGCGCAGATCATGCGAGACCGCGGCCAGCAGCGAGCTGCGCAGCCGTTCCGATTCCATCGACAGCAGTGCCTGCTGGGCCACGTCGACATAGTGCAGCCGCTCGATGGCGATGGCGATCAACGTGGCGAACACATCGACCTGGCGCCGCAGCGCCGGCTGGGCAAACGCACGCCACGCCTGCGGTTGCACCGCCAGCACGCCGCGCGTCTGCATCGGCGCCTTGAGCGGCAGGTACAGCACGGAGCCGGCCGGCAAGGTGTTGGTGCCCGTGCCGGCCGGCTGGCCGTGATCGAACACCCATTGCGCGAGCACGCGGTCGATGGCATCGCTGCGCGCGTCGGCTCGCCCCTGCGCATCCACTGCGGGCGGCAACAAGCGGCTATCGGGTCCGACCAGGAAGAACGCCGAGTGCGCATCGAAAGCGGCGCGCAGGAAGCGGCTGCCGATCGAGACGATCTGTTCGCTCATCAACGCCGACGACAGCTCGCGCGCAAGCTCGTACAGCGTGCGCGCATCGGTTTCGCGCTGCACCGCGACCTCGGCCTGTTCGCGCAGCCCGGCCGTGAGCTGGCCAATCACCAATCCCACCGACAACAGCACCACGAAGGTCAGCAGGTACTGCACATCGCTCACGGAAAAGGAAAGCCGGGGCGGCACGAAGAAGAAATCGAAGGCACCGACCGCGACCACCGAGGCCAGCGCGGCCGCAGCGCGGCCATGGCGCAATGCCACGCCGACCACCGCCACCAGGAATAGCATGGCGATATTGACCAGGTCGAACCACGGCCGGGCCAGCGTCGACACCGCGGTCGCGCCCGCGCACCAGGCGACTGCCCACAAGTAGGACTGCATGCGGACACGGCGCTCCTGCGTCTGCTCCGCGTCGGTTTCTCCGATCGGCACCGGGGCGCTGGCCGGCTTGACGTCCACGCGCGTGGTATCTGCCGCCACGCGTATCACGTCGATCTCTGGACAGGCGGCCGACAACGCATCGGCAAAACTCTTGCGGCCGAACAGCCAGGCGCGCGCGCCCAGGAACGGCGACAGCATCCAGGCCAGCAGCGAGCGTCCCTGCATCAGCAGCGACTCATCCTCGCGCCGCCAGCGGGTCGGGGTTCGTCCCAGCACGACCTTGGTCAGGTTATGGCGCCGGACATAGCCAGCCACCGCGTGCACCATGTCGCTGCCGGCGAGCGTCTCCGTACGCGCGCCCAGTTCTTCGGCAACGCGCATCGCCGACTCCAGCCGCGCTCGCTCGGCGTCCGGCACGGGCGCAGCCGTGGCGCGGCCACCGTAATCACATGGCAATCACAATCGAGCTGCCGGCCAGCCTGCGCGCGCTCCTGACGACCTGCTCGGCATCGCTGCCGGTACCGATACAGGCCAGCACCGCTTCGCGCGTGCGCCACACCGACTGGATCGACTCGGCGCGTCGGTAGGCGCGGACATCGTCGTCAACGCGGTCCGCGGTACGCCGCAGGGCCAGCTCGCGCAGGGCGATCAGGTTGCCCTTGCGGAAGAAGTTGCGCACCGCATGCCGCGCCTGCTCGGGCAGGTAGACCTTGCCTTCGCGCAGTCGCCGCAGCAGTTCGTCGGCGGGCAGGTCGACCAGGATCACTTCGTCGGCGCCATCGAATATGGCATCCGGCACGGTCTCCCAGACCCGGATACCGGTGATGCCGCCGACGGCCTCGTTCAGGCTGTCCAGGTGCTGCACATTGACGGTCGTCCAGACATCGATACCGGACGACTGCAGTTCCTGGATGTCCTGCCAGCGCTTCGGGTGCCGACTGCCCGGCGCATTGGAGTGGGCCAGCTCGTCGACCAGCACCAGGGCGGGGTGACGCGCCAGCGCACCATCGAGATCGAACTCGCTGAGCACGCGATCGCGATACGGCACATCCCGCATCGGCAGGCGGTCGATGCCCTCGATCAGTGCCTCGGTCTCGGCGCGGCCATGCGTTTCGACCACGCCGATGACCACGTCAACGCCCTGCTCGCGCAGCGACCGTGCGGCAGTCAGCATCGCGAAGGTCTTGCCCACGCCCGCCGAGGCACCGAAATAGACGCGCAGCTTGCCGCGCGCAGCACGCGCGCCTCCTCCTGCATGCGCTGCAGCAGGCTGTCCGGGTCCGGACGTCAGCGGGGGATCGCAATTCGGGCATGGTCAGGGGCGCCGCCCATCGGAGGAACAGGCGCAGTCAGATTGTGCCACGCGGCCCCCACCGCACGCCGCGCGTCCCGATCACTGGCTTGATGCCACATCGAGCGCCAGGTTCAGCTTGAGCACATTGACGCCGGGATCACCGAGCACGGTCAGCAAAGGCGCTTCCGTGTTCGCCTGGATCAGTGCCTGCACCTTCTCCAGCGGCAGCCCGCGCAGCCGCGCCACGCGCGGCGCCTGGTAGTCCGCCGCCGCGATGCTGATGTGCGGATCCAGGCCGCTGCCGGAAGCGGTGACTAGGTCGACTGGCACCGCGGCCTTGTTGTGCGGATCCGCCGCACGCAGCGCCTCGATGCGCGCGCGTGCCGCATCAGTCAGCGCCGCGTTGCTCGGGCCCAGGTTGGAACCCCCGGACGCCGCGCCGTTGTATGGCATGGGCGCGGTGGCGACAAGCGGCCCCAGAAGTACTTCGGGTCCGAAAATGGCTGGCCGATCAGGGACGAGCCCACGGCCTTGCCGTCCCTGACGATCAGGGAGCCGGCCGCCTTGTCAGGGAACACCGCCCTGGAAATCGCGGTGATCACGCCGGGATACAGCAGGCCCGTCACCAGCGACAGCGCGACGAAGACCACCAGTGCGGGGCGCAGCATGCCGCCTTGCAGCGGCACTGACGGCGCGGATTGCGTGGATTGCACTTGCGTATTCATGAATGCTTTCCTTATGCAGGAGTTCGGTCAGACCCAGCCAAGCAGGGCCAGCACCATATCGATCAGCTTGATCCCGGCAAACGGCACGAGCATGCCGCCCAGCCCGTAGATCAGCAGGTTGCGCCGCAGCAGCACCGCCGCGCCGAGCGGCCGGTACGCTACGCCCTTGAGCGCCAGCGGAATCAGGGCGACGATGATCAGCGCGTTGAAGATCACCGCCGACATGATGGCCGACGCCGGCGTGCTCAGCCCCATCACGTTCAGCAGATTGAGCTGCGGATAGGTAGTGGCGAACGCGGCCGGAATGATGGCGAAGTACTTGGCCACATCGTTGGCCACGCTGAACGTGGTCAGCGAGCCGCGCGTCATCAGCATCTGCTTGCCAATCTCGACGATCTCGATCAGCTTGGTCGGGTTGCTGTCCAGGTCGACCATGTTGCCGGCTTCCTTGGCAGCCTGCGTGCCGCTGTTCATCGCCACCGCGACGTCTGCCTGCGCCAGCGCCGGCGCATCGTTGGTGCCGTCCCCGGTCATTGCGACCAGCCGGCCCTCACCCTGGTACTGGCGGATCAGCTTGAGCTTGGCTTCAGGGGTGGCTTCAGCCAGGAAGTCATCGACGCCCGCTTCGGCCGCGATGGTCGCCGCAGTCAGCCGGTTGTCGCCGGTGATCATCACGGTCTTGATTCCCATCTTGCGCAGTTCGGCGAAGCGCTCGCGGATACCCGTCTTGACGATGTCCTTGAGCTCCACCACGCCGAGCACACGCACGTTGTCGCCCGCTTGCTCCGCCACCACCAGCGGCGTACTGCCCGCACGGGCGACGTCGTCTACCGCCTGCATCACCGCGTCGGGGAACTTGCCGGCGCGCTCGGTCACGAAGCGCCGCACGGCGTCTGCGGCACCTTTGCGCACGATTCGCTCGGCCTCGCCATTGCGCAGGTCCACCCCGCTCATGCGCGTCTGCGCCGTGAACGGGATGAAGACCGGGCGCAGCACCGTCATGTCCGGTGTAGCCACCCCCTGCTGCTGTCGCGCCAGCGTCACGATGCTGCGGCCTTCCGGCGTCTCGTCGGCCAGCGAGGAAAGCCATGCCGCTTCCGCGACCTGCACTGCCGAGATGCCCGGCGCAGGAATGAACGCGCGGCCTGGCGGTTGCCGTGCGTGATGGTGCCGGTCTTGTCGAGCAGCAGCACATCCACATCGCCCGCGGCTTCCACCGCACGGCCCGAGGTGGCGATGACGTTCGCCTCCATCATCCGGCTCATGCCAGCCACGCCGATGGCCGACAGCAGGCCGCCGATGGTGGTCGGGATCAGGCATACCAGCAGCGCCACCAGCACGGTGATGGTGACCGGCAGACCAGCCTTGGTGACCAGCACGCTGTAGACCGAGAACGGCAGCAGCGTGGCGGTGGCCAGCAGCAGCACGATGGTCAGGCCCACCAGCAGGATGGTCAGCGCCAGCTCATTGGGGGTCTTCTGACGCTTGGCGCCCTCGACCATGCTGATCATGCGGTCGATGAAGCTCTCGCCCGGGTTGGTGGTGATGCGCGCCACGATCCAGTCGGACAGCACGCGCGTGCCGCCGGTCACCGACGAGAAGTCGCCGCCCGATTCGCGGATCACCGGCGCCGATTCGCCGGTGATCGCGCTCTCGTCCACCGACGCGACGCCTTCGATAACTTCGCCATCGCCCGGGATCATCTCGCCGGCCTGGACCAGCACGACGTCACCGCGCTGCAGGGAAGTGGCCGCGCGCGTTTCCATCGCACCGCCACGCCTGCCGTCCACCAGCACGCACGCCGTCGCGGTCGTCTTCAAACCGCGCAGCGATTCCGCCTGCTGCTTGCTGCGCCCTTCGGCCAGTGCCTCGGCGAAGTTGGCGAACAGCACCGTGAACCACAGCCAGACCGAGATGGCCAGGATAAAACCAGCGCTTTCCCCCCCCGCTGCCACTGGCGAGGCCAGTGCCTTGAGGAACAGGATGGTGGTCAGGATGCTGCCGACATACACGACGAACATCACCGGGTTGCGCACCTGGTCGCGCGGCGACAGCTTCTTCACCGCAGCCAGTAGCGCCGGCTTGACGAGTTCCGCAGCGAACATGCCGCGCCGGGGCGGACGATGATGATGTTGGCCTTGCTGACGGTTGGTGGTGCCTGACGGCGTGGCAGCCTTGGCCGCCGAGGCATTGGTTCTCGATGCGGCGCCGCCAGCCTTGCCTTGCGTCGCCATGGATTTTTCTTGCATGCGTTTCTCCGCAATACGCTTACTTGGCATTCGCAGCCGCCGCGCCCTGCAGCTGCTCGGCGACGGGCCCCAGTGCCAGGGCCGGGACATAAGTCAACGCACCCACCAGCAGCACCGAGCCCACCAGCAGCACCACGAACAGCGCGCCGTGCGTGGGCATAGTGCCACCCGTGACCGGAAGACGCTTCTTGGCGGCCAGCGAGCCGGCCAGCGCGAGGACCGGAATGATGATCCAAAAGCGGCCGAACCACATGGCCGCGGCCAGCAGGGTGTTATAGAACTGCGTGTTGGCGGACAACCCGGCAAAGGCGCTGCCATTGTTGTTGGCGGCCGAGGACAACGCGTAGAGGATCTCGGAGAAGCCGTGCGTGCCCGCATTGAACACGCCCGCCCTGCCCGCCTCCGTCATCACCGCGATCGACGTACCGACCAGCACCAGCAACGGCGTGACGAGGATGGCAACCGCGGCCATCTTCATTTCGTACGCTTCGATCTTCTTGCCCAGGTACTCCGGCGTGCGCCCGATCATCAGGCCAGCGATGAACACGGCCAGCACGGCATACACCAGCATGCCGTAGAGACCGGAGCCGACACCACCGAATACGACTTCACCGAGCTGTATCAGCAGCAGCGGCACCAGGCCGCCGATGGCGGTAAAGGAATCATGCATCGCGTTGACTGCGCCGCACGACGCCGCCGTGGTGATGGTGGCGAACAGCGCCGATGCCGCCATGCCGAAGCGCGTTTCCTTGCCCTCCATGTTGCCGCCGGCCTGCAGCGCCGAAGCCGCATGGTCGATCGGAAGGCCCGCCAGCGCAGCGTTCGCCTGCAGCTCGGACATCGAGGCCATGCAGGCCATCGCGACGAAGATCACCGTCATCGCCGCCAGCACCGCCACGCCCTGGCGGCGGTCCTTCACCATCTCGCCGAACGTGAAGCACAGCGCGGCCGGGATCAGGAAGATGGCCAGCATCTCGATCAGGTTGGCGAGGGCGGTCGGGTTCTCATACGGATGCGCCGAGTTCGCGTTGAAGAAGCCGCCACCGTTGGTGCCGAGCATCTTGATCGCCTCCTGCGAGGCTACCGGGCCCATCGCAAGCGTCTGCTTGTCCGTCTTCATATCCTCGGTGACGGGCTTGCCCTGGGCGTCGAGCACCGGCTGGCCGGCTGCATCGACCTTGGGCTGGCTGTACTCGACGGGCGTCACCAGGCTGACTTCCTTGTAGCTGTCGAAGTTCTGTATGACGCCCTGGCTGAGCAGCGCCACCGCGATCACCGTTGCGATCGGCGCCAGCACGTACAGCGTGCAGCGCGTCATGTCGACCCAGAAATTGCCGATGGTCGCGCTGCTCTGCCGCGCGAAACCGCGAATCAGCGCGAACACCACGGCAATGCCGGTCGCCGCGGAGAAGAAGTTCTGCCCCGTGAGCGCCAGCATCTGCGTCAGGTAGCTCATCGTCGATTCGCCCGCATAGCCTTGCCAGTTGGTGTTGGAGACAAAGCTGATGGCTGTGTTGAAGGCCGAGTCCGAAGACACAGCGCCGAAGCCCTGCGGGTTGAGTGGCAGGTAGCCCTGCAGACGCTGCAGCGCATAGACCACGATGACGCCGATCAGGTTGAAGGCCAGCATGGCCACGGTGTACTGCTTCCAGCCCATCTCCGCATCGGCGCGCACGCCAGCAAGCTTGTAGACCACGCGTTCAAAGGGACGCCCCCATGCTGTCAGCTTGTAGGTGCCGTCCTCTATCGCACGCCGCATGTAGCGGCCAAGGAACGGCGCGGCAGCGAACAGGATCGCCAGATACAAGGCCAGCAGGCCCAGGAATTGGGTCGACATCAGAATTTCTCCGGTCGGAACAGCGCGATCAGGAGGTAGATGAAAATCAGCGCGGCCAGCGCGCCGCTCAGCAGGTCAGCCCAGTCCATCACAGCCCCCTGTCGGCGGCGCCGGGCAAGCTGCCGTGTCCAGCGGCAGCTTCCGGTCCGTTGCCGCCCAGCGCAGCGCAGAGCCGGAGCAATGCCGCACTGGCGGCGGCGAATAGGATCAAGGCGATCAGAAAGACTCCGTCCATGACTTCAGCCATCCATGTAGTTGATACCTGGCAGCTTATGGATCGGTCGCTAAAACGGGGTAGAAAGTGATGCGGGAGATATAAAGAAGATATAAAGACGATCGAGTTGCCTTGCCCTCGTCCCGCACTCAGTGTCATGGACCCGATCACGAGTTCGGTCTATCATCGTCGCCTCGCCTGTCGGCGGGGTTTTTGACGGTGTGCGGCCGGCGTCGCAACGGGCGGCGAAAGCCCGGCGTGCCCCTTCCCCTTCAGCGCACATGCTTGACATTTGCGTCGTATACGTGCCATAGTTACGGGCGTATAGCTTTTTACGGAAACCGGTACTGCCAGGCTCCCGCTGTTCAAGGGACCCGGCGCTATCACCCCTGACACTGGTTGCACGGACTCACCGGTCCACATCTTTCAGGTTCGCGGGGGTGCATCCAGGGCAGTGTCTGTCCCGGGTGCAATACCAGCCGCTCCGGCGGCCCGCAGTTTCCCCTCGTTTGAACCAGCCGCTTGCGCGGCACTCCCCTAAAGGACTGAATTGACCAAGATCGTCTTGAAACCCGGTGAGCCGGTTGAAGTTGCAATGCGTCGCTTCCGTCGCTCGATTCTGCAGACTGGCCTGATCGTCGAACTGAAGAGCCGCACCGCCTACGAAAAGCCGACGACCGAGCGCAAGCGCAAGAAGAAGGCTGCCGAAGCGCGCCTGCGCAAGCGCCTGCGCATGCAGATGCTGCCGAAGAAGATGTATTGATTCGGTTCGCAGCAAAAAAACCGCCAGCATGCTGGCGGTTTTTTATGCCTCCGTGCGCCGCCGTCACGCTCACGCGACGTCCGGGTCATAGTGCGGTGCAGCATAAGTCATGCGCGACGATGACCGGCATAATGGCGGATATTGCGCCCGCCGGCGCGCCAACCGTTTCCTGCCTTGACTGCCATCCTCGAGTTGCGCAAGGTGCGCAAGCAATACGGTGACACGATCGTCGTCAACGACCTCGACCTGCAGGTGCATCGTGGCCAGTGCTTCGGACTGCTCGGGCCCAACGGCGCCGGCAAGACCACCACACTGCGGCTGCTGCTGGGCCTGACCACGCCGGCGGGCGGATCGCTGACGCTATGCGGCGAACCCATTCCCGAGCGCGCTCCGCAAGCGCGCATGCGCGTGGGTGTGGTACCGCAATTCGACAATCTCGACCCCGATTTCTCGGTCATCGAGAACCTGCGCGTCTTCGGTCGTTATTTCGGTCTGTCGTCGGCCGTGATCGAGCGCCGCGTACCCGCTCTCCTCGAATTCGCGCGGCTGGAAAATCGTGCCAACGCCCAGGTGCGCGACCTGTCCGGCGGCATGCGCCGGCGCCTGACGGTCGCACGCGCGCTGATCAACGACCCGGACCTGCTGATCCTGGACGAGCCCACCACCGGGCTCGACCCGCAGGCCCGCCACCTGATCTGGGAGCGGCTGAAGTCGCTGATGGCCAGCGGCAAGACCATCCTGCTGACCACGCACTTCATGGAAGAGGCCGAGCGCCTGTGCAACTACCTGTGCGTGATCGATGGCGGGCGCAAGATCGCCGAAGGCAAGCCGCACGAACTGATCGACAGCCAGATCGGCTGCGACGTGGTCGAAGTGTATGGCGATGAGCTCGATACGCTGCGCGGCAGCCTGACACCGCTGGCCGAGCGCACCGAAATGAGCGGCGAGACGCTTTTCTGCTACGTGCGCGAGCCCGCCCCGTTGCTCGCCGCCCTGCACGGCAAGAGCGGCGTGCGCTACCTGCACCGTCCGGCCAACCTCGAGGACGTGTTCCTCAGGCTGACCGGCCGCGAGATGAGGGACTGACATGAGCGAACAGGATCCGCGCCCCGACACGGCCACCGCAGAAGTGGGCGAGGCCCGGGCCAGCGCCGGCGGCAGCGCATCGCGGCAGCACTATCCGCAGCCGCTGCTGCCGCGCAACCTGCGCAACTGGATGATGGTCTGGTACCGCAACTACCTGGTGTGGAAGAAGCTGGCCATCCCGTCGATGATCGGCAATCTGGCCGACCCGATGATCTACCTGTTCGGCCTTGGCCTCGGGCTCGGCCTGCTGGTCGGACAAGTGCATGGCGTCTCGTACATCGCCTTTCTGGCAGCCGGCACGACGGCATCGAGCGTGATGATGTCGGCGAGCTTCGAATCCATGTACTCGGCGTTCTCGCGCATGCATGTGCAGCGCACGTGGGAAGCCATCATGCATGCGCCGCTGACGCTCGGCGACGTGGTGCTGGGCGAGATCCTGTGGGCAGCCAGCAAGGCAGTGCTCTCGGGACTGGCGATCATGATCGTGGCGGGCGCGCTCGGCTATGCGCACATGCCGGGCTCGCTACTGGCATTGCCGGTAATCGTGCTCGCAGGCATTACCTTCGCGAGCCTGGCGATGATCGTGACGGCACTGGCCCCCAGCTATGATTTCTTCATGTTCTACCAGACGCTGGTCATCACGCCGATGCTCCTGCTCTCAGGGGTTTTCTTCCCGCTGGAGCAATTGCCGGAGAGCGCGCGCTCAGCCACCAATGTCCTGCCACTCGCGCATGCGGTGGCGCTGATCCGGCCATTGATGCTGGGACGTCCGGTCGACAACATCGGGCTGCATATTGGCGTGCTGGCCGCCTACGCCATTGTCGCGCTGGTACTTTCGCTGGTACTGTTGCGGCGCGCTTGCTGCGCTGAAGCACGCAAGCGGCCGATTGCCGGGGATCGATGCCCCGGCCGCTATCCACGTGCCCGCCGGGCAGCCTTGCATGCCGTTTTTGTTTTCCTGTTTTCGCCGATCCTTGCACCGCGCACACGACGCGGCTGCCCGCTTCACTGTCGCGCGGCTTTGCGCCATCGCGGCAGGCGCCATGCTCGCAGGATGCAGCGTCGTGGGAGCTACCATCGCCGTCGCAGCGCTGCCGTGTCTACGGTGGCAACGGTCGGGTCCGCCGCAGTGAGCGTCGCCTCGACGGCGGTCGAGGCACCTACGACGTGACCAAGGCCGGCGTCAAGGCCGCGGCCGGCAGCGACAGCGAGGCGCCGCCCCAGACGCCGTAAGCCGACTTTAGTCCCCCAGCCCGCGCAGCAGATCAGCCTTCAGGTCAGCCACCGTCTCCAGGCCCACCGCCAGCCGGATCAGCCCTTCACCACGCCGGCAGCCGCCTTGGCCTCGGGGCTCACACGCGCATGCGTGGTCGTGTACGGGTGCGTGATCGTGGTACGCGTATCGCCCAGGTTGCCGGTAATCGAGCAAAGCCGCGTGTTGTCGATCACACGCCATGCATTGGCACGCTGCTGCTCGGGCGTAGCTCCCTTCAATTCAAATGACACGATCGCTCCGCCGCCGCTCTGCTGACGCATGGCGATCTCATGCTGCGGATGCGACTTGAGCGCCGGGTGGAACACGCGCGCGACCGCAGGATGCGATTCCAGGAACTCGGCCAGCGCCAGTGCGTTGGTGGAATGCCGTTCCATGCGAATGGCCAGTGTCTCCATGCCCTTGAGCAGCACCCACGCATTGAAAGCCGACAGCGTCGGGCCCGCGGTACGTACGAACGGGAACACCTTGCCCATGATGAAATCGTGCGAGCCCAGCACCGCGCCGCCGAGCACGCGGCCCTGCCCGTCGATATGCTTGGTGGCCGAGTGCACGACGATATCGGCGCCGAACTTGATCGGCTGCTGCAGTGCCGGCGAACAGAAACAGTTATCGACAACGAGCTGTGCGCCGGCATTGTGGGCGATTTCGGCGACTGCCGCGATATCGGCCACTTCCGTCAGCGGATTGGACGGCGTCTCCAGGAAGAACATCTTCGTGGTCGGCCGCACCGCCGCGCGCCACGCGTCAAGGCGCCCGGATCGACGAAGGTTGCCTCGACGCCGAACTTCGCAAAGATGTTCCCGAATAACGTCATGGTCGAGCCGAAGATCGCGCGCGAGCTCACGAGGTGGTCGCCCGCCTGCAGCAGCGACATCACCACCGACAGGATCGCGCTCATGCCCGATGCGGTCGCCATGCAGGATTCCGCGCCCTCCAGCGCCGCCAGCCGCGACTGGAACATCGACACCGTCGGGTTGGTGAAACGCGAATAGGTGAAGCCTTCTTCCGAGTTGGCAAAGCGCTCGGCGGCTTCCGCGGCGCTGTTGAAGCAGAAGCTCGAGGTCAGGTACATCGCCTCGGAATGCTCCATGTACTCGCTGCGCAGCGTGCCGGCGCGCACGCCAAGGGTATCGATGCCAAGCGATTCGGGATTGAGCGGTTCGTTCATGCTGGTGGCGCGGTCGTACCCGCGCGAATGCAGTGGTCTCGACAAGCCGGCGGAAAGCGGCTGGCCATGAAAAAAGCCCGTGCGATCGGGTGGTCGGATCGACGGGCTTGCGTGTTCTGCGGATACCTGGGGATTTCACAGCGGCTGTGCCGGAATTTCCCTTCTGACGGCTATCTCTTTAGCTGTTTCGGGCAGGACCCGCGTCCGCAAGCTGACTATCAAATCGACGCCCGGCCATGTTACGGCCGGGCCTCGCATTCGTCAACGTACGGGCAACGCACGCGGGTCCCGCGCGGCTTACTCGTTGCCGCCCGAACGCTGCAGGTGCAGTTGCGAGCGCTCGCTCGCTTCGCCGGTGCCTTCGCGGTCTGCCTGGCTGCGCGCTGTTTCCAGGCGTTCCAGGTAGGCCTCGTCGACGTCGCCGGTGATGTAGCGGCCATCGAAGCACGACGCGTCGAAGTCATTGAGTGCGGGGTTGATATCGCGCACGGCCTGCTTCATCGCTTCCACGTCCTGGTACACCAGCTTGTCGGCGCCGATGATCTTCGCGATCTCCTCGTCCGTGCGGCCATGGGCCACCAGTTCGCCGCGCGTGGGCATGTCGATGCCATACACGTTCGGGTACTTCACGGGCGGCGCGGCCGAGGCGAAGATCACCTTATTGGCGCCGGCATCGCGCGCCATCTGCACGATCTCGAACGAGGTAGTGCCGCGCACGATCGAGTCGTCGACGATCAGCACGTTCTTGCCCTTGAACTCGACGCCCATGGCGTTGAGCTTCTGGCGTACCGACTTCTTGCGTACCGCCTGGCCCGGCATGATGAAGGTGCGGCCCACGTAGCGGTTCTTGAAGAAGCCCTCGCGGTAGCCGACACCCAGCTTGTTGGCCACCTGCATGGCGGCCGGGCGGCTGGAGTCGGGAATCGGCATGACCACGTCAATGTCGCCGGCCGACACTTCCTGGCGAATCTTCTCGGCCAGGTAATCGCCCATGCGCAGGCGGGCTTCGTAGACCGGCACACCGTCGATGCACGAATCCGGGCGGGCCAGGTAGACGTATTCGAAGATGCACGAGGTCAGCACCGCGTTGTCCGCGCACTGCTTGGTGTACAGCTTGCCGTCCAGGTCGATGAAGATGGCCTCGCCCGGCGCCACGTCGCGCTCCATGCGATAGCCGATGCCTTCCAGCGCCACCGACTCCGACGCCACCATCCATTCCTTGCCGGTGGGGGTGTCCACGCTGCCAAGGCTCAGCGGGCGGATGCCGAACGGATCGCGCACGGCAAGCATGCCGTAGCCGGCGATCTGCGCGGCGATCGCGTACGAACCCTTCACGCGGCGGTGCATGCCGGACACGGCCTTGAAGATCGTTTCCGGGTCCAGCGCCATGCCCTGGCTGGCACGCTGCAACTCGTCAGCCAGTACGTTCAGCAGCACCTCGGTGTCGGAGTGCGTGTTGATGTGGCGGCGATCGCGGCGGAACATCTCCTCGCGCAGTTGTTGCCAGTTGGTCAGGTTGCCGTTGTGCGCCAGGATGATGCCGTACGGCGCATTGACGTAGAACGGCTGTGCCTCTTCCTCGCTGGAGGCCGAGCCCGCAGTCGGGTAGCGGACCTGACCGATGCCGGCGGTGCCCGGCAGGCCGCGCATATTGCGCGTGCGGAACACGTCGCGCACGAGGCCGTTGGCCTTGTGCATGTGGAAAGTACTGCCGTTGGCGGTGGCGATGCCGGCAGCATCCTGTCCGCGGTGTTGCAACAACAGCAGGCTGTCGTAAATCAATTGGTTAACGGGCGAGGTAGAGACCGCGCCGACGATACCGCACATGCCAAGCTCCCAGGAAAGGCTTTGATTCAGGGGCGCAGCCCTGTCCTGAGGACAAGGCTTGCGTTGGTTACCGGCCAGGCATGGGTGCCGGGCCTCAATGTCATGTCTTGACGTACTTCGCCAGTTCCGCAGGCAGCCATGGCCGCAGCGATTCCATGGCCTGCATCACATACGGGCGGCTCACCGCGTCGCGCCAGAATGCCTCTTCCGGCAATTTCGTCAGTCCGGCCAGCGTCACCAGCAGCATCACCAGCAGCGCACCACGCAGCAGCCCGAACACCAGCCCGAGGCCCCGGTCCGCCGGCTTGAGGCCAGTGCTTTCAAGCAACTGGCCGATCACCGTGCCCGCCAGCGCCGCGCCAATCACGGTGCCAATCAGCAAGGTCACGAAGCCCAGGGCCTGTCGGGTGATCTCGCCACCGGGGAGCGATTCCGGCATCCAGCCCGCGGCCACCCCGCCAAAACGGTAGGCGACCCAGAACGCTACCACCCAGCCGATCAGGGACAGCACCTCGCGCACCAGCCCGCGCAACACGCCGATCAGCCCGGAGGCAAGCAGGATGAAGACGACAGCGTAGTCGAAGAAAGTCGGCTGCATCGTTGCTGGCGGCCGCATCCCGCGCGGCCGCTCGCGCTTACTGTTCCACCACCTTCGAAGTCAGCCCGGTCGCGCGCACGCGCTTGTCGGCCGCATCGGCAGCATCACGATCATTGAAGGGGCCCGCGCGCAGCAGGATACGCTCGCCGTCGGCCAGAACTTTCCGTTCCATATATGCCGGCACCTTGCTCGCCTTGAGCTTGGCCAGCCAGTTCTTCGCCCTCTCCTCCGACGAGAAGGCGCCGATCAGGATCAGGTACTTGCCACTGCCTTGCGGCTTGGCATCCGCCGTCTTGGCCTCGGCGGGCTTGGCATCGGTGCGTGCCGCCGGCTTGTCCGCCGTGGCAGCCGGCCTGGACGGCGCGCTGACGACTTCTTCGCCGGCGTCGAGCGCATCCGCGGTGTCGCCACGGGCCTGCTGGGCCTGCGGCGCCGGCGGCAGCGGATCAGCCTTGCGCGCTTCGACCTTCGGCTTCTGCGCGCCCTGTCCGCCCGTGACTTTCACGGACACATCGTCGGACACCGGGCGCGGCTTGGTTTCGAAGATGATCGGCAGCACGATCACGGCGGCCACCACCAGCACCACGGCGCCGATCAGGCGGCGGCGGGCGCGCTGCTTCTGGGGGAACTCAGGGTCCAGCGTGTCATCGGCATACTCCTCCGCGAGCCGGCGCGACGAGGCGATGCCTGCACCAGGTCGGTACGCTGACGCCGCGTACGCGCGGGTGCCGGGTCGTTGCCCTTGCGGGAAGAAAACAGCGAAAGCAGGCCCATAGATTGGTTCGGTGCGGCGGTCGTCCGTTTTGAGTCGGTGCCGACCGCTGGTTTGTCGCTCGATTGCCGCGAACTCGTGCCGCATTGATGCGCGGCGCTGCGCTAGTTTGCCTGCGTGGCGCGGTAAGCCATCACGCCGGCAACGGTATAGAACGATCCGAAGACCAGAATTCTATCATTCTCGGTCGCTCTCTCGATGGCATCGCGATAAGCGGCTTCCGGGCTGGAAAAACAGGCGGCTGTGGCATCCGGCCCGGGTTGGAAACCGCCCTCTTCCAGCTTCTGCAGCAAGTCGGCGGCGCTCGCGGCGCGCTCGGTCGGCAAGTCGCACAGGCACCAGTGGTCGACTTTGTCGGCAACCTGGCGCAAGACACCCGCTAGATCCTTGTCCTGCATGGCCCCGAACACCGCATAGGTGTAGCGGAAGAAGCCCATGTTTTCCATGTTCTGCCCGAGTGTGGCTGCCGCGTGCGGGTTATGCGCCACATCCAGGATCACCGCCGGACGCCCCGGCAGCACCTGGAAACGTCCGGGCAACTCGACGAAGGCCAGGCCGTTGCGCACTTCCTGCGCGCTCACGGGCAGATGCGAGCGCATTGCTTGCAGGGCCGCCAGCGCGGCCGACGCATTCAGCAACTGATTGGCGCCACGGAGCGCCGGGTAGCCAAGGCCATTGAGCTTGCGCTCGCGCCCGCTCCAGTCCCACTGCTGGCGCTCCTGGCCCTTGGCAGCCTGGTGCCGGAAATCACGGCCGACCAGCCACAGGTCGGCGCCGATCGCCTCGGCGTGGTCCACCAGCGACTTGGGCGGCACCGGGTCGCCGCAGATCGCGGGCACGCCCGGGCGGAAGATGCCGGCCTTCTCGAAGCCGATCTTCTCGCGCGTGTCGCCGAGATACTGCGTGTGGTCGATATCGACGCTGGTGATGACCGCGCAGTCGGTATCGATCACGTTGACCGCATCGAGCCGGCCGCCCAGGCCCACTTCAAGCACCATCGCGTCAAGCCCCGCCGCGGCGAACATGTGGATGATGGCCAGCGTGGTGAATTCGAAGTATGTCAGGCTGATCGGGTCCGCAAAGCTCGTGCGGGCCCGTTCTACGGCCTCGAAGTGCGGCAGCAGTTGCGCATCCGTGGCGAACTCGCCGTTGATCCGGGCTCGCTCGTTGAACGACACCAGGTGCGGCGAGGTATGGCAGCCCACCTTGTAGCCGGCTTCCAGCAGGATGCGCTCCAGCATGGCGCACGTCGAGCCCTTGCCGTTGGTGCCGCCGACCGTGAACACCACGCATCGATGCGCAGGCCCAGCGCTTCCTTGACGCGCGTGATACGGGTCAGGCCCATGTCGATGCCCACGGGATGGGCGGTTTCGAGATGGGCGAGCCATTCGGGAAGAGTATGGAAGACTGGCATGAGGGGTGCAGAGGCTTTGCTACTAGATTTGGCCAGCGGGGCCGAAAGTCAAGTCCACTGGTGCCGTGGCGGCGGCACCAGGAAAACAAAAGGCGCGTCAACCGCCCGCGCCCTTGCTTGTGTCGCCGAGGCGGTCTTACGCGACCGCGTCCGCTGGCTGCTTCTGCAGCAGCGCCAGCAGCTGTGCCAGCTCGGCGCGCAGCTTGCGGCGGTCGATGATCATGTCGATGGCGCCCTTCTGCACCAGGAATTCCGAACGCTGGAAACCTTCGGGCAGCTTCTCGCGCACGGTCTGCTCGATCACGCGCGGGCCGGCAAAGCCGATCAGCGCCTTGGGCTCGGCAATCACCACATCGCCCAGGAACGCGAAGCTGGCGGATACGCCACCCATGGTCGGGTCGGTGAGCACGCTGATAAACGGCAGCTTGGATGCCGAAAGCTGGTTCAGCATGGCCGTGGTCTTGGCCATCTGCAGCAGCGACAGCAGGCTTTCCTGCATGCGTGCGCCGCCCGTGGCGGTAAAGCAGATGAACGGCACCTTCTGCTCGAGCGCGGCCTGGGCGCCGCGCACGAAGCGCTCGCCGACCACGGAGCCCATCGAGCCGCCCATGAATTCGAACTCGAAGCAGCTCACCACCACAGGAATCGTGTGGATGGCACCGCCAATCACGACCATCGCATCGGTCTCGCCGGTGTCTTCCATGGCGGCCTTGATGCGGTCGGGATACTTTTTGCTGTCCTTGAACTTCAGCGCGTCCACCGGCACGATTTCCTGGCCGATTTCATAGCGGCCTTCGGCGTCGAGCAGCGCGTCGAGACGCGCGCGCGCGCTGATGCGCATGTGATGGTCGCATTTCGGGCAGACATGCAGGTTGGCCTCGACGTCCGTGCGATACAGCGTGGATTCGCACGACGGGCACTTGACCCACAAACCCTCGGGGATGCCCTTGCGGGTACGGGGGTCGGTCTGTTGAATCTTGGGAGGCAGGAGTTTATCCAACCAGCTCATGAAAGCTCCTTTCGGATGACTGCCGTTTTACCGTGCGCTACTGCGCTACGCATTGGCCCGGTCAAACCAGGCGGACGGCAGGGAATCAACCCGTCAATTTACCACGCCGGCAAGGTTCAGCCGAAGCAGAACGCGCACGACGCGCAGGCTTCAGCACTTTTGGGCCGCCATGAAGCAGCCCATCCATCACTTCAGGCATCCAGCGCCTCGCGAATCCCGGCAATGAACGCGCGCAGCGATTCTACCGCCTGGCCGCGCGGGGCGTCCTCGAGCAGTTGCACCAGGCGGCTGCCGATCACCACCGCATCGGCCACGCTGCCGATGGCGCGCGCTGTCTGGGCATCACGAATCCCGAAGCCCACCCCGACCGGCAGGTTCACGTGCTTCTTGATCAGCGGCATGCGCGCGGCCACGCTGTCGAGATCCAGCGTGGCGGAGCCGGTCACGCCCTTGAGCGAGACATAGTAGACATAGCCGCTTGCCACCTTGCCCACGGCCTCGATGCGCGCGTCGGTGGAAGTCGGCGCCAGAAGGAAAATCGGGTCGATGCCGTTGTCGCGCATCATTGCAGCGAACGATTCGCACTCTTCGGGCGGATAGTCGACCACGAGCACGCCATCCACACCGGCCGCACCGGCGGCCTCAGCGAACGCGGCCTCGCCCATGCGTTCGATCGGGTTGGCATAGCCCATCAGCACGACGGGCGTGTCGGCATTGGTCTGGCGGAATTCACGCACCCACTGCAGCACCTGCGTGAGCGACACGCCGTTGGCCAGTGCGCGCTCGGACGCACGCTGGATGACGGGGCCGTCGGCCATCGGGTCGGAGAACGGCACGCCCAGCTCGATCACGTCTGCGCCGCCGGCAACCAGCGCGTGCATCAGGTCCATTGTCAGCCCGGGCTCCGGGTCGCTGCGGTGATGAACGGAATCAGGCCCTTCTTGTTCTGCGCGGCGAGTGCCGCGAACGTCTTCTGGATGCGGGACATATCAGGGAATCAGGTGAGGCAGCTGCGACGACGATTCCTCGTCATTGGCAGCCGCCGGTGTTGGGTTGCGGTCCGATTCGGACCTGGCCAGTTGCACGGCTGCGTCCACACGTCCGCGCGCCACCTCGACATACTCGGGATTGATCTCGAAGCCGACGAAGCGCCGGCCGTGGCGCAGGCATGCCACCGCGGTGGTGCCGCTGCCGGCGAACGGGTCCAGCACCAGCCCGCCCGGCGGGCAGCTCGACAGCACCATGCGCTCGACGATCTCCAGCGGCTTCTGCGTCGGATGGTTGGCCCGCTCCGGATCCTGGCGGTGGATGCGCGAAACGCTCCACAGGTCCTTGGGGTTGTAGCCCACCTCGAGCCACTTCTTGCCCTCGAAGCGCGGACGGCTGCGCGCCTTCTTGGTCTCCGCGTCGTACGGGATGCGCACGGGATCCAGGTCGAAGTAGTAGTCGCGCGCCTTGCCGAAGAAACCGATGTTGTCGTGCACCGACGAGAACTTGCGCGTGGTGCCGCCCATGCTCGGCACGCGGCGGTCCCAGATGATCTCGTTGATCATGGTCAGACGCCGCTTGAGCATCACGAACAGCTCGGGCGAGTACTGCCAGGTGCAGAACAGGTACAGCGTGCCCTTGGGCGACAGCTTCGGGCACACGGCATCCATCCAGCGCTCGGACCATTCCAGGTAGGCCTGGCCGGAGAGCAGGTCGGAGTCATTGCCGTAGTCCTTGCCCAGCCCGTAGGGCGGATCGGCGACGACGAGATCGACCGAGCCGTCCGGCAGCCGCGCGATGCCTTCGAACATGTCTTCCTGAAACAGCTGCAGCGCGGGCGCGTCCGGCGCGCCGGGCAGGTCCGAAGCCCCGCCCAGGGCCAGTTCCGACGGTAAGGAGGGGGGCAGCGCGCACATCAGAGCTTGAGCCCCGAGCGTTCGGCCACGGTGTGCATGTCCTTGTCGCCGCGGCCGGACAGGTTCACCAGCAGCAGCTTGTCCTTGGGCAGCGTCGGCGCAAGCTTGCACGCATACGCGATGGCATGGCTCGATTCGAGCGCCGGGATGATGCCTTCGATGCGGCAGCAGTCGTGGAAGGCCTTGAGTGCCTCCTCATCGGTGATCGGCACGTACTGCGCGCGGCCGATGTCCTTGAGCCACGCATGCTCGGGGCCGACGCCCGGATAGTCGAGGCCGGCCGACACCGAATGCGTCTCGATGATCTGGCCGTTTTCGTCCTGCAGCAGGTAGGTGCGGTTGCCGTGCAGCACGCCCGGCGTGCCGCCGGTCAGCGACGCCGCATGGCGGCCGGTCTCCAGGCCGTCGCCGGCGGCTTCCACGCCGATCAGCTGCACGTCCTTGTGCTCGATGTACGGGTAGAAGATGCCCATCGCATTGGAGCCGCCGCCCACGCAGGCGATCACGGCATCCGGCTGGCGCCCGGTCATCTCGGGCATCTGCACCTTGCTTCCTCGCCGATCACGCACTGGAAATCGCGCACCATCATCGGGTACGGGTGCGGGCCGCAACGGTGCCGATGATGTAGAACGTGGTCTCGACGTTGGTCACCCAGTCGCGCATGGCTTCATTGAGCGCGTCCTTGAGCGTGCGCGAGCCGCTTTCCACGGGCACCACGGTCGCACCCAGCAGTTTCATGCGGTAGACGTTGGCGGCCTGGCGCTTGACGTCCTCGGAGCCCATGTAGACCACGCACTCCATGCCGAAGCGCGCGGCAATCGTGGCCGTGGCCACGCCGTGCTGGCCGGCGCCGGTCTCGGCGATCACGCGCTTCTTGCCCATGCGCCTGGCCAGCAGCGCCTGGCCGATCACGTTGTTGATCTTGTGGGCGCCGGTGTGGTTCAGGTCCTCGCGCTTGAGGTAGATCTGCGCGCCGCCGAGCAGCTCGCTCCAGCGTTGCGCGTGGTAGATCGGCGACGGACGGCCGACGAAGTGCTTCAGCTCGCGGCGGAATTCGGCATCGAATTCCGCGTCTTTCTGGGAATGGGCATAGGCCTCGCGCAGCTCGTCGAGCGCGTGGACCAGCGTCTCGGAGACGAAGGTGCCGCCATAGGGGCCGAAATGGCCACGGGAATCGGGCAGGTCGTACATGTCTGGGCTCTTCAGGTCAGCGGCCTTGCCTCACGGGCAAGGACGCAAATTTTGACTGCGATGCGGGCACGGCCTGCAGGCCGTCGGAGGCAGGGCCAATACTGGCTCTGCTCATCCTGTCTCGGCACTGCGGACTGCGCGCACGAACGCGGCGATGCGGGCGTGGTCCTTCACGCCCTTGGCGGCCTCGACACCGCTGCTGACATCCACAGCGTAGGGCCGCACGCGTTCAATCGCGCCAGCGACGTTTTGCGCGTTCAACCCACCACTCAAAACGATGCGAGGAGCGCCGTTTGCGTTCGGGTTGCCGGGAGACGGATGGTTGGAAGCAAGCCATGCCGGGGGAATCAGGGTCCAGTCGAAGACGTGGCCGCCGCCGCCGTAACCTTCAACGAAGCGTCTAGCAGCAAGCCGGCGGCATCGCGGTATTGACCGGCGAATTCTACCAAATCGAGACCCGCGCGCACACGCGCCGCGCGCAGAAAAGGCAGGCGGCAGCGCTGGGCGGTCTGGGTACAGTACTGCGGCGTCTCGTCGCCATGGAACTGAAGCAGCGTGAGCGGCACACGCTCGGCCACATGGGCCACCTCTTCCATGTCCGCATTGACGAACAGGCCCACCACCGAAACGAACGGCCCCGCGGCTTCAGCCAGCTCCGCCGCGCGGGCCAGGTCGACGTAGCGCGGGCTGGGCGGATAGAACACCAGCCCGATCGCGTCGGCACCGGCGTCCACTGCGGCCCGCACGTCTTCCTCGCGCGTCAGGCCGCAGATCTTGATGCGGGTACGGGACAGTGCCGCGGCGTCGGCGCGCTCAGGCTGCGTCATGGCGGAATACTCCGTGGAACAGGCTGGCGGAAGGGTCTGCCGCCGGGATCTGGTAGACCTCAGGATACTTCACGTCCGCCAGGTAGAGGCCGTCGGGCATGAAAGTGGGTGCGGCCAGTTTGCGGTCGCGGCCGGCGAGCACGTCGGCCAGCCATTCCGGCGGGTAGCGTCCCCGCCCCACCGCCACCAGGCAACCCATGAGGTTGCGCACCATGTGGTGCAGGAAGGCACTGGCGCGAAAGCGCACGAAGACCCAGTTGCCGTCGGCCCTCAGCGTCACGTCATACATGGTCTTGACCGGCGACTTGGCCTGGCATTCCGCCGCGCGGAACGCGGAGAAATCCTGCTCGCCCAGCAGGCAGCGCGAAGCGGCACGCATGGCATCCACGTCGAGCCGCTTGCCCGGCGGCAGCATCAGGTAGCCGGCCCGGCCATGCGCGAGCGGCACGCGGTGCGGCCCGGTGTAGAGCGCGTAATAGTACATGCGCTCGAACGCCAGGAAGCGGGCATGAAAGCTCTCATCGACCGGAAGCGCCCATTGCAGCGCGATCGACGGCGGCAGGAAGGCGTTGACGCCGCGCACCCACGAGAACTTGTCGCGTTCCAGCTCGGTGTCGAGGTGAATGACCTGCCCCAGCGCGTGCACGCCGGCATCGGTGCGCCCCGCCACGGTCGTCAGCAAGCGCACGCCCGCGAAGCGCTCGATGGCGTCCTCGAGGTGGTCCTGCACAGTGTTCCGATGGGGCTGCGACTGCCAGCCCGAAAAGGCGGCACCGTCGTAGTGGAGGCCGATGGCGATGCGGTTCATGGGGAGGAAAACAGGCCTGCGGTGGCCGACAAAAAACAAATGCGCCGGAAGGGACGCTTCCGGCGCATCGCTTCGGGCCGCGGCACGACTGCCGCCTGCCCGGACCGCCGATGATAACTCAGGCCACCTCGAGCAGCAGCGAACGCGCCTGCGCCTGCAGGTCGTCCTGCGACTGCTCCACGACTTCCTGCAGCAGTTCGCGCGCACCTTCCTTGTCGCCGATCTCGATATAGGCGCGGGCCAGGTCGAGCTTGATCTGCATGTCGCGCCCGCCGTCCATGCCGTCTGTCGACAGCGTGCTCGGCGAGACGCCCCGCGTGGTGTCGGGGCCGCTGTCGCCGAAACCGGCCAGGTCGATCGGCTCGGGCAGCTTGCCGTCGCGGATCATGGTCGGCGAAGGCAACGGCGTCGCGGCTTCAATTTCGCTGCGCGTCCCGGCGGTGGATCCGGCATCGAAGTCGAGCGAGATGCCCGAGATGTCGAAATCCATCATGCGCGAGCGCGTCGGCGTGTCGAGGCGCGGCACATCCGCCAGGGCATCATCCCCGGTGGCGGGCATCGTCAGGTCCAGGCCGTCATCGAATTTCGCGGCGGGTTCCAGCACGGCACCGTCGCCGAACACCAGCCCGGCCGATGCCGGCGCGACGATCGGATCACCCGCCGCCGGTGCCGGGAAGGCGTCGAGCGGCAAGGCCAGGTCAGCGAGCGAGGCTTCGCGCGGCGCCACGGCCGGATCGTGCGAGGGGTCCTGCGTGCGCCACTGGTCCCCCAGCGCCGTGGCCGTTTCGGGGCCGCCGCGGGCATCGGGCGTCACTGCCATGTACAACGCATTGCCCGCATCGAGTGCGCGCCCCATTTCCGCGGCCTTGAGCCATTCCGCCCCTTGTCCGCCGGTCTGGGCGAACATCTCTTCTGCAATCACGCGGAAACCTTCCACATCCTGACGATTACTGTAAATCTCCAGGAGCTTGAGCCGGATCGGCTGCTGCTCCGGATCCTTCTCGAGCGCTTCGCGCAGGATCTCTTCGGCCTGCACGTCGCGCCCGTAGGCGATATAGACCTCCGCCTCGGCGATCGGATCGACTTCGCTTGCCTCCGGCATGTTGTTGCCGATGCGGAAGTCCGCGCCGAACACGCTGTGCTGCGAGGTATCCACGCTCTGGCCGCCGGCTGCGCCGAACAGCGAATTCGCGCCGGCCATCACCGTGCTTTCCTGCGACAGGACGGAGTCACCGAAGGCTCCGCCATCCGCCGTCTTCTGCTGCTGGCGGCGGCGGTAGATCGCATAGCCGCCGAGCAGCGCGACCAGCAGCGCCACCACCGGGCAGCAGCATCGGGTTGGCCAGCAGTCCGTCGAGGAACGACGCTCCGGTGCCGGCTGAGCCTGGACCACGACCGGCGCACGCTTGGGCGCAGGCGCTGCCGCCTGTGCCGCGCTTGCACCGGCAGCGGGCGCCGAGGCAGCCGATGCAGCCGATGCAGCAACCACCGCCGCGGTTGCTGACGCGGCAGCCTGGGCCGGCGCGGCGCTTGCGGCGTCTGCCTGCGCAACTGGCGCGGCTGGCGCAGCCTGGGCCGGTGCTTCGGTCTTCGCCGGTTCGGCCACGGCCACGGTCGGCGCCTTGGCTTCTGCGACGCGGCCTTTTCAGCCTTGTCCTTGCCTGCCAGCGCTGCCTGGTTGGCCTGCGTCAGCTTGGCGATCTCGCTGTTCTTCAGCTCGATCAGCTTCTGCATGTCGCCGACATTCTTTTCGAGCTGAGCGAGCCGTGCCTCGGCTTCCTTCAGCTGCCGCTCGCGGGCCACATTGGCTTCAGCCTGCGCCGCGGCATTGGCCTGCCCCGCGCGATCCGCCTTGCTCAGCTTGAGTTCGTTCTGTGGTCCGGCGGCCGGCACGGCCTGGTCCTGCACGCGCGCCGTGACATTGCCGGACTGCTGGCGGCCGCTGTCAGGCTCGACCGACTTGGCCGCGGCGGCGCCCCCGCCAGCCGGCTGCGGTACGCATCAAATCCTTGCGTACGCGCGACCACTTCACGGCGGGCTGCCTTGGGCGTGACGGTCTGCGCCTGCTGCCGCGAAGGCACCTGGAGCACCGCTCCCGACTTCAGGCGGTCTTCGCACTGCGGCTCGCGGCGCGGCGCACGTTTGCCAATCTCGGGCCGATCAGCCTGGTGCTCAAGGAAGAGCCCACGCCACGGCAGGCGCTCGAGACATTGTGCCGTTACCTGAAGCTGCTCAGCGCCTCGCTGATCACGCGCATCGAGGACAGCGGCAAGTCCGTGATCGTGCGCGAGGAGCTCGTGCCCAGCCCGGGGCTGGCCACGCGGCAGGCGATGGAACTCGCCGTGGGCGTGAAGTTCCGCATCCTGCGTGAGCTGATCGGTCCGCGGTGGCGGCCCGTCGAGGTGTGTTTCACGCACCGCGCGCCGCTCGATGCATCGGCGCACCGCGCCTTCTTCGGCTGCAATCCGATGTTCAACCAGTCCTTCAATGGCCTGGTCTGTGCGGCGGCCGACTTGCAAGTGGCGCGCACGACAGAGAACGCAGGCGCCGCGCGCTTTGCGCGCGACTACCTCGAGGCGGCGCTGCGGCAGCGCGACGAAGGCATACGCGAATCGTGCCGGGAGCTGATCCTGGCGCTGCTGCCGGGCGGCCGCTGCACCGCGCAGCAACTGGCCCACCATCTGCGTGTCGATCGCCGCACGCTGTACCGCTACCTCAATGCCGAGGGGCTGACGTTCTCGGCCCTGCTCAACGAGGTACGCTCGGAACTGGTGATGCGCCACCTGCGCGAAAGCGACCTGCCGGTTGGCGAGGTGTCGGCGTTGCTCGGATTCTCCGCGCAAAGCTGCTTCAGCCACTGGTTCCGCGTGACGTTCGGCTGCAGCGCCTCTGACTGGCGAAAACAGGCGCCGGGCGCGGGTCTGCAGGCACATGCGCAAAGGTGAGTCGCCCGCAGCGTCTTGCCCGCACAGGCCGAGCGCGACGGGCCGTGGCTGATTCAGGAACCGGCCCCGCCAAAGTGCGGGCCCGGTCCGCTTCCGGCCATCGTGTCCTGCGGGTTGCGCAGCGGGCATGCCTTGAGCGACAGGCAGCCGCAGCCGATGCAGCCGTCGAGCTCGTCGCGCAGCTGCGTCAGCATGCGGATGCGTTCGTCCAGGTCCGCGCGCCATGCCGCGGACATGCGCCGCCAGTCGGCCACGGTGGGCGCGCGATGGGCCGGAAGCGCCTGCAAGGCCTGCGCGATCAGTGCCAGCGGCAGGCCCATGCGCTGCGCCACGCGGATGACGGCCAGGCGGCGCAGCACGGCGCGTGGATAGCGGCGCTGGTTGCCTTCGCTGCGCGTGCTCGCGATCAGTCCCTTTGCTTCATAGAAATGCAGCGCGGAAACGGCCACGCCAGCGCGCGTTGCCACTTCGCCGACCGCGAGCAAGTCGTTGCGGCGCGGTGGCCGGGCGTCGTGGTGTTCGTGGCGTTCGTGGCGCGCGCGGCAGCACGGGATCGGGTCTTGGTTGCCATGTCGATGCACCGGTGGCGATAAACCCGGAATGCTAGCAGGGATTAGATTGACCTTAACCTAACTTGAGGTCTGATACTGGGCGCCTTCCTTCCACTGCGGAGCCCGCGCATCATGTACGAACTGGCCAGCCAGAATGCCCTGCTGAACTTCATCAATCCGAACGGGCTGTACGATCCCCGCTGCAACGGCTATTCCCACGTGGCGGTGGCCACCGGGCCGGGCAAGATTGTCTACGTGGCGGGGCAAGGCGGCGAAGACGCCGCCGGCGGCATGTCCCCCGTGTTCGCCCGGCAGGTCGAGCAGGCCATGCGCAATCTGCGCTGCGCACTACGCGCCGCGGGGGCGACACCGGCCGATGTGGCAAAGCTGACCGTGCTCGTGGTCGATCACTCGGTGGAGCGGCTGCGCATCGTCACCGCAGCCGTCCGGGCGATGTGGGGCGATGGCCCGGCGCCGGCCTGCACGCTGATCCCGGTGCCGAAGCTGGCGCTTGACGGGATGCTGTTCGAGATCGAGGCGACGGCGGTGCTGGCGGACTGAGGTGGTTGGCCGGCTACGCCGACGCTACGACGATACTGGCCTGCCGGGAGGCCCGGAACTCGTCGAGCTGCGCCGGCGTCGCGCCGGCATCGGTTATCAGCGTCCATGCACGTTCCAGCGGCGTCCAGTGCTGCTGGCGAGCGCGGCCGAGCTTGCTGGCGTCTGCCAGCACGAACAGCTCGGCCGCCTGACGAATGATGCATTCCTTCAGGTAGGCCTGTTCAGCGGTAGCTTCGCACAGCCCTACGCCGGCGACGACGCCATCAGCGCCTAGAAACGCCTTGTCGACACTGATGCGCGAAAGAACCAGCTGCGCCAGCGGTCCGAACGTACCCATGCTGGAGCGCCGCACTTCGCCGCCGATCAGCGTGACGTGTATGTTGGACAGCCCAGCCAGCGCACTGACGGCCAGCAGATTGGTGGTGTAGACATGGAGGTCTTCGCGCGCGGCCAGCGCACGCGCCAGGGCGGCCGCCGTGGTGCCGCTGTCGAGCAGCACGGCGTCGCCGTCCTGCACAAAGCCGGCCGCAGTGCGCGCGATGGCTTCCTTCTGTTCACGCTGCAGGGCCTTGCGCTCTTCCAGCGAAGCCTCGGGCTCGTGGGTGCCGACCTGCATCGCCGCGGCGGCGCCGCCGTAGGTGCGGAGGATGCGGCCCTCGCGCGCCAGCGCGGTCAGGTCGCGCCGGATGGTGGCTTCTGATACGCCCAGGCTTGCGGTGAGCCGCTCGACGTTGGCCTCCTCGCCGGACAGCACGAGGTCGAGGATGGCGCGGCGGCGGTCGGCGGCTTTCATGGCAGGGCGGGTGGCGGCGAAGGCCACGATCTTACCGTATGCGATTACCGTATGCGATGCACCGCAGGCCCCGTGCTCAGGCGCGGCGCGTGGCCAGTTCGGCGCCCTGGCGCAGCGCTTCGAGCAGGCTGCGTTCGTCCGCAATGCCCTTGCCGGCGATGTCGAATGCCGTGCCATGGTCGACCGAGGTACGGATCACCGGCAGGCCAACCGTGATGTTCACGCCGGCCTCCAGGCCCAGCACCTTGACCGGGCCATGGCCCTGGTCGTGGTACATCGCCACCACCAGGTCGAAATCGCCGCGGCCGGCGCGGTAAAACAGCGTATCGGCGGGCAGCGGGCCTTCGACGTCCCAGCCACGTTCGCGCAGCGTCGCCACGGCCGGAATGATCTTTTCTTCTTCCTCGCCATGGCCGAACAGGCCGTTCTCGCCGGCATGCGGGTTGATGCCGCATACGCCGATGCGCGGCGCGGCAATGCCGGCGCGCTGCAGCGTGACATGACCGCGCTCGATGGTCCGTTGCACGAGGCCGGTGTCGATCTTGCGGATGGCGTCGAGCAGGCCGATGTGCGTGGTGACGTGGATCACGCGCAGCTTGGGCGCCACCAGCATCATCGAGACCTCGGGCGTGCCGGTCAGGTGCGCCAGCATCTCGGTATGGCCGGGGAAGCGGTGGCCGCCCGCGTGCAGCGCTTCCTTGTTGAGCGGCGCGGTGCAGATCGCGTCGATCTGCTCGGCCTGCGCCAGGGCCACGGCGCGCTCGATGTAGCGGAACGCGGCGTCGCCGGCGACCGCCGACAGCTTGCCGAAGGGCAGGTCGGCCGGGATCAGGCCCAGGTCGATGCAGTCGATGGTGCCGCGCTGGTAGCGCGCCTGCGCCGGGGTATCGACGGCGCGCACCGTGAGCGGCGTGCCAGTCAGCGCGGCCGCCTGTTCGAGCCGTCGGGCATCGCCGATGACCAGCGGGCGGCACTGGGCGTACACCGACGCGTGCGCGAGGCTCTTGACGATGACCTCGGGGCCGATGCCGGTGGCGTCGCCCATGGTGATGCCGATGACGGGGAGATAGTCGCTCATGATCTTGTCCACAAATTTCGTTCGTTTTCAGGTGCCGTTCCGGATCGCCTGCCATGCCAGCCACAGCGCCGCGTCGGTGCCGAAAGCGCCGGCCTTGGTGACCACGCTGCGCACCGGGGCCTGCATGGTGTCGGACAGCGGCACGCCGGGTTCGATCTCGCGGCGCAGCGCCAGCGCCTGGATGCCGGCGATGTCTAGCATGGCGCGCGCGTCTCGCCGCCCGTGGCGATCAGCCCGCCCACGAGCCCGAAATGCGGCAGCACCAGCGCCGCCAGTGCCGCGCTCAGTTGCGGGCCCTCGGCAATATCGAAATGTTCGTCGCGGCCGATGCATAGCAGCACGTCCTGTCCTGCGCTAAGGCGTGCGCCAGTCTCGCGCTGCCATGCCTGCCAGGCGGCGTCGCCGGGGCCGCCGCGCAATGCCTGCGGCGGGATGACCAGGCTGTCGATGCCGCTGCGTTCGGTCAGCACGGCCACCTGCCGCGCGCACACGCCGGACAGGCTGCCGACCAGCGCGAGCACGGGGCCGGTCGCGCGCGGCGCGGTGCCTTCTGTGGCGATGGTGGATGGTACCGGCATCGTGTCGGCCAGGCCGCGGGCCAATCCGCCGGAGCCGACCCAGAACGCAGGCGCCGGCAGTTGTGCCGAGGCTTGTGCCAGCGTCGCCAGGTCGCGTCGGTTTCCGCGTCGCAGACGACGGCCTGCGTGTGGCTGGCGGCCAGCACCGTCAGGTGCTCGCGCAGCGCCGGCACGCCAGCGCGGACGATGTCGAGATCGGCCAGTGCGACGCTCAGGCCTTGCGCCGACAGCAGCGCTACCAGGTCCGCGTCCCCGCTCAGCCCTTCGAGGCGCCAGATATCGGTGTGGCCGAGCGGCTGGCCCTGGACCAGCACCTTGCCATCGCGCGCGGTGCGGCCCGTTGCCGGAAAGGCGGGTGCCACGATGGCCATGCCCGCGGCAGGCTGCAACGCGGCGGTCTCCGCGGCCCAGTTGCCGCGTAGCGTCGAATCAATTTTCTTGTACAGGCGGCGGCCGGCGCCGAAGCGCTGCCACGCATCCAGGTTGCGGCGTGCCGCGTCGGCAGGCGCGAGGCGCCGGCTGTCGACATCGGCCGCAATCACGTCGGCGCGGGCATCGTGCAGGTCGCTGCCCGCATCCAGCGTAACCACCGTGCTGGCACCGGCCGCGGCGAAGCCGATCGCGCAATCGGCCGCGCCCGACAGGTCATCGGCGATGACGAGCCAGCTCATGCCGCGGCCCGTTGCGCGGCGGTGGCCGCATCCGGGCGGGG
>LRMT01000300.1 GCA_001725945.1 Cupriavidus sp. UYMMa02A
GGCTCAGCGCGAACAGCTCGCGCCCCCACAGGGTGTCGTGCCGTATCCACAACACGGCACAGGCGGCGATCGCCACCACGGCCACCAGCCAGCGCAAGCGGCTGGCGCGGCCCAGCAGCGCGGCAAGGCGCGTGCCGAGCGGCGTGACATCGCGCAGGTGCAGGTTCGCGGGCACCAGGTGCGGCAGCACGAAGCGCGTGACCAGCGCCGCGGTGGCCAGACCGGCGATCGAGTACAGGCCGAGCTGCGCCAGCCCCGGAAAGCCCGACAGCAGCAACGAAGCAAAGCCGCATACCGAGGTCAGCACGCCCAGCCGCACGGTCGGCCAGAAGCCGGCAATCCACGCGCGGTTGTCGCGCTGCCCGTCACGCGTGTACTGCGCGGACTGGACGAACAGGTAGATCGAGTAGTCGACGCTTCGCCGATCAGCGTGGTACCGAAGCCGAGCGTGAGGCCGTGCACTGTGCCACCGAAGCCGAGGCTCACCGCCGCCACGCCGGCCAGCGCGCCGGACAGCACCGGCACCAGCCCGAGCACCAGCAACGGCACCGAGCGGTACACCACCAGCAGCAGCGTGACGACGATGGCAATGCCGATGGCCGACAGCCGTTCCACGTCGTGCCGGATGGTGTCGCGCGCCTCGACCGAGAACACGCCCGGGCCAGTCATCGCAAGGCGGTAAGGCCCGGCACCGGCTGCTTCGGCAAACGCCTGGCGGATCGCTTCAACCGCTTTGGCCTGGCCGTCGGTGTCGGAGCCAGCGGCGGCCGTCTGCGCGAGCAGCACGGCACGCTTTCCATCGCGCGAGATCCAGGCGCCCGCATGTAGCGGCACGCGCTGCGCGGCGTCGAGCTGCGCCATCATCGACATCACCTCGCCGGTGGGGTCGCGTGGCAGCAGCGATTTCGTGAAGAGCCCGGCCGGGGACGCCAGCAGGTCGAAGGTGTCGGCGACAGCCGCGGACAGGCCCTGCTGCGTGAACCGCTCGGGCGTGACCGTGGGGCTCAGCAGGTAGCGGTGGTTGTAGAGATAGCGCTGGTCGGCGGCCTGGTTGACCGGCTCGCCGTTGCTGATCGCCGGGAAGCGCGCATCCTGGCGCAGGCGCGCGGCCATGGCGCGCGATACGGCGGCGCGCCCGTCCGCGTCGCCGCCTTCAATGCCGACCAGGATCAGGCGCGAGACCAGCCCTTCGCGCAGCTGGTCCACCAGCAATTGCTGCTCGGCGCTCGGCATGCGTGGCAGGAAGGCCGACAGATCGGCGGTGAAACTGGTGCGCGTAACGACGGCCACGCAAGCCAGCAGCCAGGCCAGCCAGAGCACAACGGCCAGTCGTGCGGCGAGTCGCGGGCCCGACGCGGCAGTAAAGCGCGGCCGGCCGCGCGGCGCGGAGGTCATGGCTTGCCGGCGGGGCGGATCTTCATGACCGAGCGGTCACCGTCGGCCTGGCGAATCTCGACGCTGTCGAGCGAGTCATGGGCCCCTTCGATGCGCACCTGACTGACCATGCCCGCCATGCGTGAATCGGCCGGCGTGAGCGTCAGGGTCCAGCGGCTTGCGCGCCCATTCACAGCGAGCTTGTAGTAGCGCTCCAGCGCGGTGCGATTGCCCGCCAGCGTGCCGCGGATGCTCTCGATGAACGCGGCGATTTCCGGGTAGTTCTGCAGCGGCATGGTGAAGCGCTTGCCGCCGCGCTCGATGGTCATCATGTCGCCGTCGAGCACCAGGTTCTCCGGCTTGGGTGTCACGGTGCGCTTTTCGAGATGGTCGGGCGCGGTGAACACCAGTTCGCCGCTCGATTCGACCGGGCGCTCCAGGATGGCCAGGTACTTCGTCTCCGTGAACTGCACGCGGCCAGACTTGCGCTGCGCGAGCGCGGACATGAGCTGGTCCACGCCCCAGGCGGCGGAGCCACTGTCGGCAGCCAGCGCCTGGCTGGTCATGCCGGGCAACAGTGCAGCGCCCAGCAGCAGGGCCGGCAGGATCAGGCGGATTCGGCGCATAGGTCAGGGCTCGTTGCCGGGTGGAGGTTGCTCGGACATCGGCGGGCCGGCGTGCCAGAAGTCGTAGAAGTTGAACCAGTTGTACGGTGCGCTGCGGCAGAACTGCTCGAGGAGCGAGACGTAGCGCTGCAGCGCGGCCTGCACCTCGGCCTCGCGGCGCCCGCGCGCGACCTGCGAGAAATCGGCCAGCGGCACGAAATGCACGTCATAGCGATTGCCGCCACGGTACAGGCCGGTAATGAAGAACACAGGCCGGCGCAGCATCGCGGCCATGCGCAGCGGCCCGGTCGGGAAGCCCGTGGGCGCGCCGAGAAACTCGCACTGCTGGACCGGGTCGGTGGCGCGCTGCGACAGCGTGCGGTCGGCCAGCATGCCGATCATGTAGCCGCGGTCCAGGTAGTCGCGCACGCGGAGCATGGCGTCGACCTTGCCCAGCGTGATCATGTCGCGCCGCATCGCCGGGTTGATCGATTGCAGCACGTCGTTGAGCTTGTGCGCATTCTCTTCGTACATGGTGATGGCGACACGCATGTCCGGATGTTGCCGGCCCATCGCGCGGATGACCTCGAAGCTGCCGAGGTGCGCACCCAGCAGGAAAGCGCCATGCCCGCGCGCGATGGTTTCCTCAAGCTGCTTCTCGCCGTGCAGGCGGATATCGAACAGGTCGAAGCGGCCGTTGAGCAGGTAAATGCGGTCGTGGATGGTCGATGCGAACGTGAAGACGTGGCGGAAGCCGTCGATCCACCCGGCCTCGCGGCCGAGTGCACGGTCCATGTACGCGCGCGACGCGTGGCGCGCCGCCGGCGAGCACAGCGTGAAGTACGCGGCGATCAGCCGCAGCACCACCCGTCCCGCAGGACGGCCGAGCGCGAGCGAAATCCACGTCATGATGCGCATCAGCGTGACATTGCTGCGCTCCTGGCGGCTGGACCAGTCCGTGTCCAGTGGCTGGGGCTTGCGGAGCCAGGTCAGCATGATGGTGCCTCCTGGCCTGCCAGTGCGGACCGCGTGTTCAGGGTGCCACTGGCGACGTTGCGCCCGCCAGCAGTCAGCGTGAAACGGATGGACGAGGAGCCTGCGCCGGCATCTTCGTCCTGTAGCTGGTGATCCACCTCGACCCGCTCACCGGGCCGGACCGGGCTGAGGAATTTGACCGTGCCGACCTGGCTGACGGCGATCGGCCGCCCGAGCGCCGCGCCGATCTGCAGGATCGCATGGTCCAGCAGCACGACGCGGCACGACGGGATTGCCGGGGAAATGGCCGGCCAAGGCGGGTGCCCGGCGTCGATCACAAGCCGGGGGCATGGCGCTGTGCCAGTTGTGCGGCTACCAGCGGCGCCAGTGCTTCGCGCGGCAGCTTGCCGGCGGCATTGCGCGGCAGTCCGTCCACAAGACAAAGCGGTCGTGGCAAGAACGCGGCGTCGACGCGCGCGCGCAGCGCCTGCAGGATGCGAGCGGCAGGCACACCAGGCGCCACGCAAGCGCCACGAGCCGCACCACCCGGCCCGCGGCCTCGTCTTCATGCACGTCGTCGGGCACGAAGAAGGTGCCGTCCTGCACGCCTTCGATGGCCGTGAGCTGCTGGTTCAGGTAAGCGAGCGACGTGCGCTTGCCGGCGATCTTGATCATGTCGGCCTTGCGGCCATGGAGCAGGAAGCACGCGGCATCGATCGGCTCGATGGCATCGCCAAGCGGGACCGGCTGATCGATGTGGCCGCCCGAGACACAGGTCATTGCCTCGGTCTCGCCGTCGCCGGCGGGCTCGCTGCCGTTTTCCAGCGTGATGCCGGGCAGCAGCGTCCATGCGTCCGTATCGGCGGTCGCGCGCGTGGCGACTGCGCCGGTTTCGGTGCTGCCGTAGATCTCGAGCAACGGCGCCGCCAGGCGAACCTGTGCCTGCCGGGCCAAGGCGCGGCTCATCGGGGCCGTTGCCGACAGCAGCAGGTCGGCCGCGGGCAAGTCGCTGTCAGCCTGCAGCAGCGCGCGCAGGTGAACCGGAGACGTCACCAGCGCGCGCGGCGCGGCACATCGGCCAGCGCTGCGCGGATATCCGCCGGGTAGAAGGCCGGTGCCGAGGCCAGCGCCGCGCCGGCTTGCAGGGCCAGCATGACGGTCGCTTCCAGGCCGAACATATGCTGCGGCGGCAGCGTGCCAACCAGTGTCCAGGCGCGGCCGTCGAGCAGGCCCAGGCGCTGCGCGGTAGCGCGCGCCCCGCGCACCATTGCACCCCATGTCTTGGCGTGCGCGACGGGCTGGCCGGTCGTGCCCGAAGTGAATACGTAGGCCATCAGCCGGTCGGCCGGGATCTCGGGTACGGGCACGGGCACGGGCAGGTGCGCCGCCGGCCGCTCTTCCCGCGCTTCCGACGCGTTGTAGGCGAAGCGGGGCAGGGCCACGCTGCAATCCGCGTCGTCATGCAGGCAGAAGACATCCGGCGCAAAGGCGGCGAGTTGCCGCACCATTCCGGGGTTTGCGCCGAGGGGAGCAGGCTCGCCTTGCCGCATAGCAGCGCGGCGCAAGCCGACCGTGAACCGGTAGCGGTCCGTACAGGCATTGAAGACGTGTTCGCCGGCAGGCAACCGCGCAGCCAGGGCGTGGACGTCGGCCAGGAATCGGCCGACCGTGACTGGCTGGCCGCCTTGCCAGGCTACGACGCCGTCCTGTTCGGGATGAGTGAGCAATGCAAACGTGGTCATGGAGAACCCGCGTCAGCGCGATGCGCCGGCGCGGCCGGCGCGCTCGCTCATCACGGCCCGGTAACCGCGTACCGCATCGAGGACGCCGGTGTGCCTGGCCGCCGGCAGCACGGCGCGGCGGCAGGCGGCCTCCGCAATGAACATCAGGCCACCAGCGCGGGCGTGCCGAGGTTGGCGAAGGTCGACCAGGCCGGCATGGGCGCTATGGCGAATAGCGCCACCGACACCACGGCGGTCGCCGTGAAAAACAGCGTCCAGGCCTGGGTCACGCGCCGGGTGTAGTGCTGCATGTCGGGCGTGAGCGGACCATGCACGGCTGCCGCGAACTCGGTGCACAGGGGCGTCGCGCCACGCGCAGCGTCCGGCCGAACATGGCGGCCAGCGCCGCATTCGCGCCAAAGTGCTGGAGGAAGTAAGTCCAGCCGAAATGTGCAGCCAACGGAACGCGGCCGGCCCAGAGCGCAGCGCCGCACGCGGTCACCAAGAGCAGCCAGGGGAGGCGGCGGGCAGAGCGCCACGCGGCGGCCAGCGCGATCAGCAGGAACGGGGCCAGGCCGAGCATGAGCGCCGGGACTCCACTGCCCGGCGTGTGGGCCGCGTGATGCAGTGCCGACTCGTAGGCCAGGAACCCCAGGCGCGGCGACCCAGCTACGCGCTGTAGCAGCGGCGCGGCGCCGGAACTCATGGCGACGGGATGGGGAAGCTGGCTCGAAGACATGATGGATTATTGTGATGCAAAATTCTCTTTTCTTGCCGGCTGGCGGGGCGTACAAGGACATTTCCAGGACATTTCCGACGCTCACTGACGGGCAAGGCGAACGCTTTATACCTTAAAAGACCCTGCCGGCGCAGCGATGTTTCAGCAAAGTGGTTCCAATGTTGTTACTAAACTTCTCCCAGGTAGTGCGATGTGCCGCGCTTTGGTAGCATCGCCTCGCCGTCTTCCGGCGTCACTTATGGTGCGGAAGAAGACAATGACGACAATGAACGAACTTGAAACAGAACTCGCCAGCCTGATCATTGGCGAACTCGACATCGCGGACCTGAAACTGGAAGACGTCGGCGCCGATACGCCGCTTTACGGTGACGGTTTCGGCCTCGATTCGATCGATATTCTAGAAATCGCGCTGCTGGTGTCCCGCAAATACGGGGTGGAGCTGCGCTCGGACAATCCTGACAACAAGACGATCTTTGCCTCGCTTGGCAGCCTGGCGGCCTACGTCGCGGCCAGCCGCACGCGCTGAGCGCGCGTGGCCACGGCGCATCCGGCAGACAGGGGAGCACATATGGCGCAGCAGGGCAGGCCGCAGGTCACGCGCAGGCTGGCGCTCGTCACCGGCGCGAGCGGCGCCATCGGCAGCGCCATCAGCCACGCGCTGGCTGACGCCGGGCATGAGGTCTGGGTGCATGCCAACCGCAACCTCGACCAGGCGGAAGCCGTGGCAGCCACCATCCGCGCGACCGGGGGCGCCGCGACAGCGATTGCCTTCGACGTCACCGACGCGGATGCCACCGAAGCCGCGCTGCAGCGCATCCTGGCGCACGGCACGGTGCAGATCCTGGTCAACACGCCGGCATCCACGATGACGCGCCGCTGCTCGGCATGAGCCGCGAACAATGGCGCCGCGTGATCGATGTCTCCCTGCACGGTTTCTTCCACGTCACCCAGCCTTTGCTGATGCCCATGATGCGTACGCGCTGGGGCCGCATCATCAATATGGCTTCGGTGGCCGGGGTGATGGCAACCGCGGCCAGGCCAACTATGCCGCGGCCAAGGCGGGACTGATCGGCGCCACGCGCTCGCTGGCGATCGAGATGGCATCGCGCGGCGTGACGGTCAATGCCGTGGCGCCCGGCGTGATCGAATCTCCCATGACGGCACAGGCGTTTCCGGCGGAGCGCATCCGCCAGATCGTGCCGGCGGGCCGCGCGGGCACGCCTGAAGAGGTCGCGGGCATGGTGGCCTACCTTGCGTCCGATGCCGCTGCCTATGTGACCGGCCAGGTGCTGTCGGTCAACGGCGGCATGGCCTGACCCCGTCGTGCCGCCATGGCCGTCCAGCCGTCACTCACCCATCTGCTGCTGATTCCCAGCTACAACCCTGGCGCCAAGCTGCGCGAAACGCTGCGAGCGGCGCGTGAGGCATGGTCACCGGTCTGGGTAGTCGTGGATGGCAGTACCGACGACAGCGTGCAGTGGCTGGAGCAGCAGGCGCGCAACGATCCCGGCCTGCGCGTGCTGGTCCTGCCCCAGAACCAGGGCAAGGGCGCGGCGGTGCTGCACGGCATCGAGGCCGCCGCCGCGGAGGGCTTCACGCACGCGCTGGTGATGGACTCCGACGGCCAGCATCCCGCGCACCTGATCGGGCAATTCATGGCGGCGTCGATGCGCGATCCGGACGCATGGTGCTCGGCCGGCCGGTGTTCGACGCGAGCGCGCCGATCGAACGCGTGTACTGGCGCCGCCTCTCCAATTTCTGGACCGACGTCGAAACGCTGTGGGCCGGCATTGGCGATTCGCTCTACGGCTTCCGCGTGTACCCGATCGAGCCGCTGCGCAATGTCATGCGGGAAAGCCGCTGGATGCGCCGCTTCGACTTTGATCCCGAAGTCGCCGTGCGCCTGTGCTGGCGCGGCGTGCGCCCGCTCAACCTCGACGCGCCGGTGGTCTATTTCGATCCGCGCGCGGGCGGTGTCTCCCATTTCCGTTACTTGCGGGACAACCTTCTGTTGGCGTGGATGCACGTGCGGCTGGTGGCCGGCTGGCTGGTGCGATTGCCGTGGCTGGTCTGGCGGCGGCTGCATGCGCTGGCGGGGGGCAATTCGCATCCGCCGAACCGGGCGGCCTGAAGGGACCGGGATGGCTTGGCCACGCACAAAACACTGTGGCGTTCTGGCAAAGAGGCTCGAAAACCAGGGCCAAATCAAGACAACGCGGCTTCTTCTTCCGCAGCCTGTCGACTGGCAATCAGATCATTGACGGCCTCGCGCCCCCACGCCAGTCCTGCCCGGCTGGCGTCGGCGGCGCAGGCAAAACGCACGCCGCTGTCCGGATATGCGCCCGGCAAGGCGTTGCCCTGCAGCCAGATGCGCGCGCGCAGCGTCCACCAACCGTCGTGCTGGCCGCCGTAGCGCAGCGCCGCGATATGGATGCGGTAGCCGCGATAGTTGAGGCTCTGCTCGTGCGAACCGCTCGGCATGGCTTCAGCGACTCAGCGCAGGCTGACATGCTGGGGCGGGCCAGGGCGGTGCCATTCCTGCGAAAGCTCCGGGAACACCTCGCATTCGCCGCGCACGATGTTCTCGATGGTGGCGCACACGCCCGACGTGCCACGCGGCCCGACGCAGACCAGGCTGCGCGGATGATCGGTGTGCTGCGGAATGGCGTACACGTGCATGCCCTCCTGGAACAAAGGATGTTTGGCCAGGCGCTCGTTCATCAACTCAACGAAGCGCTGGGGGCTGACGACCGGCTTTTCCATAGCAGACTCCTGCGGCGCCGCCGTCGGGCGCACAGTGCGTGCACGGGGTCGGCATATGCGCTAGTAAAGGCCAGGAATATTTCAGGCAAGTGGCATGTGCCCCGCTGCATTCGGGGCGGCCGGAGGAAGCGCGGGCAAATAATCCACCCGCGTTGCCACTGCCAACGATTTCAGGTTAGGCGATGCGCCGGGCAGTGCAAGGCCGCCGGACGCTTCGCGTCACGAAGGCCGCACTTCTCCGGCTGCGCGGGGCCCGTCGAGCATATGATTGCCCGTCGCCCAGCAGGCGGCTTCCGCTTCGGCTTCGGAGCGGTAGGACGAGGTGGCTTCGATGGTGCAGTCGGCATCGGCCGCGCCGCAATGCTCTTCCATCACGATGCGCCAGGTATATGAGCCCGGCGAATCTTCCAGGACATGGAGCACGAGGGTGCGGTGGCTGTCGGCGAGGGTCAGGGGCAGGGCGGACATGGGTGTCTCCCGTGGCGGCGACGAATAGATGCTAGCAATTGCGCGCGGCCATTTCCAGCCGGATATCGGCCACCCACGCGCGTCTGTGCCGCGCTGTGCATCTTCCGTCGCCGCGCCGTTTCCAGTATCTTCTGCGCGGGGGCGCAGGCTCGCGCCCGCTTCTTCGGACCCGCATGCCCATCTCGCCTCAACTTGCCGAACTGGTTGCGTCGCTGCGCGCACACTATGACACCGCCATCCTGCCGCACTGGACCGCGAATGGCTGGAATGCCGACCTGCTGCTGCCCTATGAGGCGCTCGAAGGCGCCACCGGCAATGCCTTGCCGCCGCTGCGCTACCGCGCCATGGCCTGCGCGCGGCAGCTCTATGCATTTTCCGTGGCGGGCAACCTCGATCACGCCGATACGCTGTTCGGGTCACTGCAGGCCTACTTCAGCAACGGCGATGGCAGCTGGATCTACAGCGTGGACCCGGCGGGCATGCCGCTGGACTCGCGCGCGACCTGTATACGCATGCCTTCGTGATCTTCGCCTGCGCGCACTACCATGCCTGCGGCGGCAACGAGGACGCGCTGGCGGTGCTGCGGGAAACCCGCGACGTGGTCGAGCAGCGCTTTGCCGATGGCACCGGCCTGTATCACGCGGCGCTTTCGGAGTTCTTCAAGGACAAGGGCGCAGGCGTGCAGCAAAACCCGATCATGCACCTTACGGAGGCTTATCTCGCAGCACTCGAGGCTACCGGCGATGACTGGTATGCCGAGCGCTGCGCGAGATTGCCGCCGCCGTCGCAGGACCGGTTCGTCGATCCCGGG
>LRMT01000301.1 GCA_001725945.1 Cupriavidus sp. UYMMa02A
GAAAGACCAGATCCATGCCTTCTTCACTCAAGCGCTTTTTCATGGTTGTCTCCTTGTAATGGGATGGGAACACGGGGCTGGCCAGCCGGCTCGCCGCTTCCATCTAGCATAGCCATCGCCGATCGCTATGGCGCCGCCGGGTTGCTTGCGCCATCGGCTGTGCCATCAAGGACAGGACCTCCGGTATTTGAAAAGCCACTCTGAAGCACGCTATGGTCCGGTCGAACTTGTCGGCCCCGGATTGCCAGCCTGGTGCGCCAGGGCGATACTGGCGACAGATGGTGCGTGTGCCACGATAGGGGACAGCGATGGACGAGAAGACACCAGGCGCCAGCCCCGCGCAAGCTGAAGTGCCGTTCGCGGAGCTGCCGGGCCAGGTCGTGCTGGTACTGCAAGGTGGTGGCGCGCTTGGCGCGTACCAGGTGGGTGTCTATCAGGCCCTGCATGAGGGGGTCTTGAGCCGGAGTGGGTGATCGGCACCTCATTGGGACGATCAACGGGCGGCCGCATGCGCTACTTCACGAACCGCGACGCGCGGCTAATCTGCGAGTTAAGCGCTCGAACCGTGGGTGGAGAATGGTACGAGTCTCCCCCGCTGCGGAGACTCGGGGGCCAGCCAAACATTGCGCTACTCGGGGGATCGCAGTCGCCAATGTCGAATGAGCGGCCTGGACCTTTGCGGATGCCACTAACCAGCAAAAATGCTAAGAACGTGCCGGCCGCCCGTTGACGTGGGGTCCAACGGCAGTTAAGTGGTGTTAAGGAACGCGCGTAGCAGGATCGGCTACCCTCCCAGCGAGAACGAACCGAAGCTGCGACTGGCAACTGCTACACCAATCGCAGATCCCACAGCACATCCAGTACGTGTTGGGTGGAGCGTTCAACGTACCCCGCACGATGCGCGATGCCGAGCCGGCGCCATAACGCCGGGCGCAGCGCACGCATGACGACGCGCTTGTCCGGCAATGGCGTGGTGGCCTCGTGTGGCAACAGCGCCGCGCCATAACCGGCCGCGACCAGACTCTTGATCGCGTCGTTGTAGTTGAGCTGAATGCGTGGTGCGGGATGGTGTCCCGCGGCTGCGAACCACTCCGCGGTCTGACGCGAGAGGCGGGTGGTGGCGTCATTGAGAATCAGAGGCTGAGCGGCGAGCCATTCCGGCGTGACACGGGCCGGGCACTGCCAATGCGCCGGCACGAAGGCCATCACGGGGTCACGGCGCCAGGGCTTTATCACCAGTCCGGCCACGGGCGGCTGAGGCAGTGCAACCAGCCCGATATCCAGCGTGCCGTCCGCCAGTCGGGACAGCGTTTCCTGCGAAGTGAGGACCGCAATCTGAATGTCGATGGCGGGATGCTGCTGGCGCAGCACCTCGAGCGCTGTGGCAGCAGGTGCGCGATCGCGCCAGTCGACGCCCCGAGCCGGGCGCGCCTTCGAGCCCCTCCACCTGTCGTTGGATATCGTCCAGCGCCTGCTCCGCATCGGCCAGCAGCCGACGCCCGCGCTCCACAAGCACTTCGCCGATCGCCGACGCCTTACGTGCCGCGTTTCGCGACAGGAGCGGTGCCCCGATGCGCTGTTCCAGTTCAGCGATATGGAGGCTGACCGTGGGTGGCGCAAGGTGCAATGCACGCGCCGCCTCGGCGAATGAGCCATGGTCGGCAATGGCGACCAGCGTGCGCAGGCGGTCCAGGCTGATCTCTCGCATGTCGGCTCCAGATTCAGGAAAGCTGAATGTCCCAATTGTGAAATTCAACTTTCCCTATTCTAGTGGTCGAGGGAAGATTTGGGCTCCTTCGACGGGTTATCCCCTCAGTCACCGGAGTATTCCTCGCATGAGCTCTCCCCTGGTTTTCATCGACGGCGACCAAGGCACCACCGGGTTGCAAATCCACGAACGGCTGCGCGGCCGGACCGACCTCAGCCTGTTCACGCTTGCCGCGTCGGAACGCAAGGACCCACGGCGTCGTGCGGAAGCCATCAATGCCTGCGACATCGCCATCCTCTGTTTGCCCGATGCCGCCGCACGCGAGGCCGTGGACGCCATCGTCAATCCCGCCGTCAGGGTGATCGACGCAAGTTCCGCCCACCGCACGCATCCGGACTGGACCTATGGCTTTCCGGAAATGGCACCGGGCCAGGGCGCGCGCATCGCGAACGCGCGACGGGTCACCAATCCCGGCTGCTATCCGACCGGTGCGATTGGCCTGCTGCGTCCCCTGGTGCAGGCCGGGCTTATCCCAGCCAGCTATCCCGTCAGCATTCATGCTGTGTCCGGCTACTCCGGACGCGGGCGTGCCGGCGTGGAGGAGCATGAGAGGTCGGATGCCGCCAGCGCGCCGGCATTCCAGGTGTATGGCCTGGAACTCGCGCACAAGCATCCCCCGGAGATCCAGCAGCACACCGGGCTCGCGCACCGTCCCATCTTCGTTCCCGCGTATGGTGCGTTCCGCCAGGCATCGTGCTGACGGTGCCCATCGCGTTGAGGCTGCTGGCCCCAGACGTGGATGGTGCCACGCTCCACGCATGCCTCGCCCGCCACTATGCCGGCGCGGCCCATGTACATGTCCTGCCACTGCACGAATCGTGCGCTTTAAAGCACCTGGATCCGCAAGTGTTGAACGGTACGGACGACATGCACCTAAGCGTATTTCCTAACAAGGAGCACGGGCACGTCCTGCTGTCCGCGGTTTTCGACAATCTTGGCAAGGGCGCATCCGGCGCCGCGGTTCAGAACCTGAATCTGATGCTCACGCAGCAATAGTGGCCAATGGCATGAGCTAAAGGTCGGACGCATGCCAACGATTGCCGCCAATCTGGCCGGCGTCGAATGTCTCCTGCTGGCGATGGCCTTCTACCCTGCGGCAGCCTCCTCGCGCATGCGACGGGCTTCGTCGCGCAGGAACTGCTGGTAATCGTCCAGATCGCCATCGAAGGGCTCGACGCCACCCTTGGTGACCAGCCAGAACTCGTCGCATACGGCGCGCAGCAGGGCGCGGTCGTGACTGACCAGCATCACCGTGCCTTCGAACTCGTTGAGCGCCATGCCCAGCGCTTCGCGCGTGGCCAGGTCGAGGTGGTTGGTCGGCTCGTCGAGCAGCAGCAGGTTGGGGCGCTGCCACACGATCATGCACAACACGAGCCGCGCTTTTTCGCCGCCGCTCATCGTGCTGACCGCCTGATGGACCATGTCGCCACTGAAGTTGAAGGTGCCGAGGAAGGTGCGAAGCGATTGTTCGGTTCCACTCTGGCCAGGGGCGCGCATGTGAGCCGGCGTATCCTTGGCAAGGCGAATCATGTGTTCCATCGGCGTATCGAGCGGGCGCAGCACGTCGAGTTCCTGCTGTGCGAAGTAGCCGATATTCAGGCCCTTGCCTTCGCTGATTCGCCGGCAATCGGCGCCAGCGCGTGCGCCACCGTCTTCACCAGGGTGGACTTGCCTTGGCCGTTGGCACCGAGAATGCCGATGCGCTGCCCGGCCAGCACGGAACGGTTGATGCCGCGCACGATGACCGTGGGCGGGGTGCCCGGCAGCGCTCCGGCCGGCGCCGGGTAGCCGAAGCTCGTGTCCAGCATCGACAACAGCGGGTTCGGGACGTGAGCGGCTCCTTGAACTCGAAGTTGAACTCGGCCTCGGCAAGCACCGGTGCGATCTTCTCCATGCGTTCGAGCGCCTTGACCCGGCTCTGAGCCTGCTTCGCCTTCGAGGCCTTGGCCTTGAAGCGGTCGATGAATTTCTGCAGATGGGCGATCTTGTCCGCCTGCTTGGCCACCGCGGCCTGCTGCAATACGAGCTGCTCGGCGCGCATGTCTTCGAACTTGCTGTAGTTGCCGCCATAACGCACGAGCTTGGCGTTGTCGACGTGCACCGTCACCTGCGTCACCGCGTCAAGGAATTCGCGGTCGTGGCTGATCATGACCAGGGTTCCTGGATAGCGCTTGAGCCAGGCTTCCAGCCAGACCAGCGCGTCGAGGTCGAGGTGATTGGTTGGCTCGTCGAGCAGCAGCAGGTCGGACGGGCACATGAGCGCGCGCGCCAGTTGCAGTCGCATGCGCCAGCCGCCGGAGAACTGTTGACCGGCTGACCAAGCTGCGCAGCACTGAAGCCAAGGCCCAGGATCAGCGCTTGGGCACGTGCGGGGGCATCGTGTGCACCGGCGTCGTGCAGGGCCATGTAGGCGTGCGCCATGCGCATGCCGTCGTCGCTGGCCTCGGCGGCGGCGACTTCGGCCTGCGCGGCCAACAGCACGGTATCGCCCTCGACGACGAAGTCGGTCGCGCTCTGCTCGGTCTCCGGCATCTCCTGCGCGACCTGGCCCATCTTCCATGCCGCGGGAATCGAGAACTCGCCGCTGTCTTCGTGCAGCGTGCCGTTGAGAAGGCCGAAGAAAGACGACTTGCCGGCGCCATTGCGACCGACGAGACCGATTTTTTCGCCGGGGTTGAAGGTGACGGACGCGCGGTCGAGTACGACATTGACGCCACGACGCAGCGTGACATTACGGACGGAAATCATAGGGGGCCGCTTCAGGGAGGATTGGCATGATAGCCGAACGGACGTGCTGGGCTCTTGCTTTTCTGCCCGCGTGAGAAGCCGCTTGCACTTTGCCGCGCCCACCGGCGACAAGGCAAGGCAATTCCTGGCGCACCGGGCGTTCCGGCTGCGGGGCAGGCTAACATGGCGGTGAATGATGGCTGCTGGCCGTTCTGGGGCAATCACCTTCGTGAGAACCGCGGTCGTAAGCACCAGCATGGGGTCGTCACTAGCTTAAGCAGGAATTCGCCGACCGGCAGCACGATGAATGATTCTGGCGGGCGATCAACAGGCATTGTTGCGCTCCAGTTGGCCTGCTCGTCTTTCCGCTCGCTCGAGAAGTGGGCGTGCAGGGAAGCCCGTCCAGAGCAGTGGGGACTACCGAAAGATGAACGCCACCACCGCGTCGCAATGAGCCTCAATTGCCTTGTCGCGCATAGCGTTGATGCCGTGCGCGTATCGCATTTCCGAGGTAAGAAGATACGGAACCTGGGCGATGGCGGTGATCATGTACAGCAGCATCACGGGATCGATCTCTTTCAGTCCTTCCGTCAACGCGCTCACATGTCTGATCAGCGTGACTGTCTGGTCATGCCGCGGACGAATGAACTTCTGCGCCATCCATTTGAGGCGTTCCGAGTCACGGTTGGCTTCCTGCATCATCAGCGCGCGTGTTCAGGGTGGCGCGCGCAGTAGCGGACGTAGTTGCGGATGTACTCCTTGACCGCCTCCAGTGAAAACCCTTCCGAACCCGGCTCGGGGGGCACGTATTCTTCAGCAAAGCGTTCAAACAGGTAGGCCACGCTTTCGCGCCACAGGTTTTCCTTGCTGCCGAAGTAGTATCGGATCATGCGTGATTGACGCCGGCCACTTCCGCAATATCACGTAGGCTTACCGCATCGAAGCCGTGGGTCGAGAACTGTTCCAGTGCAATGCCAAGTATTTCGGCACGTGTCTGTTCGCTTCGTTCCTGTTGTGCCTGCCTGGCAGTGCCCATCTGTTCTTTCCTCTGAAGTCTCACCGGGAATTCTGCCCTCGCGTCTTCAAAGTCGCAATGAAAGTGACCCCTTCTCCGACCGCGCGGGATCATGGATTGTACTGAGGCCAGGGCGTAAGCCTGCGCTTGACACGGGCAAAACACGACTGATAAATTATCCGAGTGGATAGTTTAGGTGGCGGAAACCCGCCTGGGCAGGCTCGGCGAGTGCGCGGGCCTTCCTGGCTGACCCCGCTTCGGCCGCGCGATGGCGGCTCATGGTGATCTCGTGTTGATGAGGCAGGCTCAATGACGGCAGCAAATCCAGACTCCGCAATAGCGCAGGCGCCGCTCGCGCTTCCGGGGGCGGTGCGGGATGGCGGCGCAAGGCTGCCACTGCGGACAAAGTTCGGCTTCGGCGTCGGTGACTTCGCGTTCAACCTGTACTGGCAGGCGACCACGCTTTACTTGTTGTACTACTACACCGATGTCGTTGGGCTGTCGCCAGTCGCGGCCGGCTGGATATTCGGCGGCGCGATGCTATGGGACGCGCTTTGCGATCCTGTGGCGGGGTACATCGCCAATCGCACGCGCTCACGCTGGGGCCGCTATCGGCCTTACCTGCTGTTCGGGTGCGTTCCGCTTGCGCTCAGCTTTGTCGCGATGTTTATTCCCAACGCTGCACGAGGTGCCAGCCTGCTGGCGTTCGTGCTGGGCACGCATGTGGTGTTCAGAACCACCTATACCGTGTTGTCGATGCCCTACAACGCGCTGATGGCGACGCTGACAGACGACAGCCAGGAACGCGGCAGCCTTGCCGCATACCGGATGATCTGCGCCAGTTCGGCGGGCATGCTGGTTGCGCTGTCGACGCTCAAGCTCGTGCACGTCTTTGGGCAGGCGGACCAGCGGCTGGGCTTCGTGTTAGTGATGGGGCTGTATGCCGCCGTCTCGCTGCCGGTGTTTCTCTTCACGTTCTTCTCGACGGAAGAACGGATCCGGCCGCCCGTGCATAGCATCACGATCCGGGAAGCATTGGCCGTGGTCGTGCGCAATCGCGCATTCCTGCTGGTCTGTGGAATGACGGTAGCTATGGCTGCAGCCGGCACCTTCCTGTCAAAGACGCTGCCCTACGTCCTGAAGTACGGGCTGCACAGGGAAGACCTGATCGGACCGGCGCTGGGGACTGTCGCGGTACAGGTGTTCATCGCCATCCCCTTCTGGGCATGGGTCATGCGGCGCACGTCCAAGCGGCTGGTCGCGCTGTCCGGCGGCTGCATCGGCATGCTCGGCTATGCCGCGCTGGGCGGAACAGGCGCGTCAGGCATCGGCGCCTTCTTCTGTCTGCTTGGGCTGATCGGTTTCGCGAGCGCCGCCTGGCTGCTGGCGACATGGGCCATGGTTCCCGATACCGTGGAGTTCGGGGAGTGGCGCACCGGGGTGCGCGGCGAGGGAACGATCTTCGGCGTGTTTTCGTTCGCACACAAGGGCGCGCTTGCCATTGCCGTCGGCGGCGTCGGGCACCTGCTTGGCGCCGTCGGCTTCGTCGCGAATCAGCCCCAGTCACAAGCGGCAACCGACGGTATTTGGGCGATGCTATGGCTGGGCCCGATGGCCTTGTTGGGCATCGGCGTGTTGCTGGCCTTCTTCTATCCGATATCGCCCGGCGCACACCAGCGCATGCTCGGCGATCTGCGCCAGCGCCGGGCAGCGTCGGGAATACCCGACTGATTCAACCGTTGCCGGCCGTTCCAGGCCCCAACGCCACGGCGGCCACCAATGCCGCACCCACAAAGCATGGAATCTCCTGATGCCTAACGATCTCTGCCTGCGTACGGGCCTCGTACCGCCTCTGCCACCGGCGTCGCCGTTCAGTGTCCCGTGCGCGGATCCCGATGCGCGCGCCCGCGAAACCGAGGCGCGCATGACCGACGACGAACGGTTCTCGATGCTGTACAGCCTGATGGTGAGGGTATTCCGCAAGACCGAACGCGAAACGCGTGTGCCGGAGGATCTGCCGGTCATCGCAGGCTACGTGTCGGGCGTCGCACGTCTGGGCATTCCGGCACTGAAACTGGCAGACGCGAGTCTTGGCCTGCGCCATACCGAAGGGCCGGACGATTGCGCGACGGCACTTCCGTGCGGCCTGGCAATGGGTGCGACCTTCAATCCGGCGCTGGCGCGTACGGTTGGCAATCTGATCGGCAAGGAAGGGCGCGCACGCGGCTTCAACGTGATGCTCGGGGGTGGCATCAATCTCGTGCGGGAAGTGCGCAACGGAAGAAACTTCGAGTACATCTCGGAAGACCCGTTGCTTTCGGGCCTGATGGGCGCGGGCATGGTTTCGGGCACCCAGGAGGAAGGTGTCATCGGGGTGCTCAAGCATGTGTCGCTGAACGCGAGCGAAACGAACAAGTTCTTTCTTGACGCCATCATCGATCCCGCAGCCCACCGCGAGAGTGACCTGCTTGCCTTCCAGATCGCGATTGAGCGCAGCGAGCCCGGCGCCTTGATGGGTGCCTACAACCTTGTCAACGGTGCCTACGCATGCGGCAATCGCACCATCTTGCAGGAGGCGATCAAGGATGCCATGGGCTTCAAGGGCTGGGTGATGTCGGACTGGCGAGCCGTCTATCACTGGGATTTCGCCTTGCACGGACTGGACCAGCATTCCGGTGCTCAGCTCGACGATCAGGAGTGGTTCAATGAACCGCTGAGGAAGGCCTGTGACGCGGGTAAGGTGCCAAAACGCGCATCGGCGAGATGGTCCGACGCATGTTGCGCTCGTACTACGCGGTCGGTATCGACCAGGAGCGGCCTGCCACGCCGATCGATTTCACCGCACATCACGCTGTTGCGCTGCAGGTTGCCCGCGAAGGCATCGTGCTGCTGAAGAATGAAGGCGAGGTGCTGCCCCTGGCAGCAGGTAAGCAGCGCATCGCGGTCATTGGCGGATTTGCGCAGACGGGCGTGCTGTCTGGTGACGGATCGAGCCAGGTCATGCCTCCCGGTGGATATGCAGCACAGGTGCCATTGCACAGCCATCCCTTGCTGGGGCCCACCACCATGCGCTTTTCCGGATCGTCTCCGCTGGCGGAGCTTCGCAGGCGGTTGGCGGAGGCCCGCATTGATTTTGATAGCGGCGCCAACCTTGCGACGCGGTTGCCCTGGCAAAACGTGCCGACGTGGTGATCGCATTTGCTGTCCGGCATGAGGGGGAACGCTTCGATAGCCCGGACATGGCGCTGCCTTTCGGACAGGATGCCCTGATCGAAGCGGTCGCGGACGCGAACCGGAACGTCATCGTGGTACTGGAAACGGGCAATCCGGTGGCGATGCCGTGGCACGACAAGGTACGCGCCATTGTCCAGGCGTGGTTCCCGGGGCAAGCTGGCGCGCAGGCCATTGCCGAAGTGCTGGCGGGTGATATCAGCCCATCCGGCCGCTTGCCCATCACCTTTCCCGTCGATGTCGAGCAGACGCCGCACCCTGCGTTGCCGGGGGCCGATGTCGAGCTCGGCACGCCGATTCAGGTGCATTACCACGAAGGCGCGGAAGTGGGCTACCGCTGGTTCGCCAGGAGCGGCCGGCAGCCGCTATTCAACTTCGGTCATGGCCTCAGCTATACCAATTTCGCTTATGGCGATCTTCACGTCAGCGGCGGCGAGACCGTGTCGGTGACATTCACCGTAACGAATACCGGCTCGCGCGATGGCGATGATGTCCCGCAGGTGTATCTGACCGAAGCAGCAGGCGAGCGGCGCATGCGCCTGCTCGGCTTCGAGCGTGTTTCCCTGCGGCCGGGAGAGTCGGCGCGGATCAGCCTGACTGCCGATCCGCGCTTGCTGGCGCGCTTTCAATCCTCGTCGGGACACTGGCGAATTGAGGCAGGCGCGTACTGCGTTGCGCTGGGGCGCTCGGCATCCGAGCTTGCCCTGTGTGTCGAGACCACGCTCGTGGCGCGCGAGTTTGGCCGCTGAATGATCCCTGCCGGTGACGCGTGGCACCGACCGTCAAGGCAGGCGCTTCTGCACCGACTACCTGAACCAACACATGGTTTCCCTCCGGCGGGAGGGATGACCTCGGCCGCTTGCGCGAATCGAGCGTTCCCGACACATAAAACTGCCCAACAGGAGACAACTCATGACCGCTACCCCTTCCACTTCCATGCAGGAACGCGTAAGCCCCGAGGAATGGCAATTGCGCATCGACCTTGCGGCCTGCTATCGGCTCGTTGCGCTGCACGGCTGGTCCGATCTGGTTTTTACACATATCAGCGCACGCGTACCCGGGGAAGATCACCATTTCCTGATTAATCCCTACGGCCTGATGTTCGAGGAGATCACGGCCTCCAACCTGCTGAAGATCGACGCCAACTGCAACAAGGTCTTGGAATCGCCATACCCAGTGAATCCTGCGGGCTTTGTCATTCACAGCGCCGTGCATCAGGTACGCGCTGATGCGCAATGCGTGCTGCATACCCACACGCGCTGCGGCATTGCCGTGAGTGCGCAGAAGGCAGGCCTGTTGCCACTCAGCCAGCAGGCCACTTTCATTCTGGGGTCGCTGGCGTACCACGACTACGAAGGCGTCGCCATGCACGAGGCGGAGAAGCCTCGCCTGCAGGCGGATCTGGGGCATGCCAACCACCTGATCCTGCGCAATCACGGGCTGCTGACGGTCGGCAGGACTGTGGCCGATGCATTCCTGAGCATGTATGTCCTGGAGGCGGCCTGCCAGATCCAGATTGCCGCGCAGGCAGGCGGGGAGCTTATGCGCGTGCCTGCGGAGATCGTGCGAGATGTTGCGGAGTCGGTGCGTGTGCAGACGGGTGGCCTCGGTGGGGCCTTTGTCTGGCCGGCGTTGCTTCGCAAGCTCGATCGAATCGACCCTGGTTATCGCAACTAAAAGAACCGTCGACCAAAAATAAGGCGCGCATGTCGTGCCGACACAAGAAAACGAGGAGGAGCATGAAGGGGAACACTAGACGTATGCGCGCTGCCATATTGGTGTCGGCAACGGGTTGTGCGGGTCTGGCCCATGGACAGTCGGGCGTGACTATCTATGGCGTCGTTGACTTGCCGATTGCATATATCAACCATCAAGCGGCAAGCGCGCCGACCATCAATCCCATCACCGGGGCTGTGACGAGGCAGCCGGGCGCAAACAGTTTTTCGATGGTGTCTGCCGGGGGCATGTCGGGCTCGCGTTGGGGCCTACGGGGCGTGGAGGAGCTGGGCGGCGGCCTGAAAGCGCTCTTCGTTCTGGAAAGCGGCTTTGCTGCGGATACCGGTCAGGCGACCCGCGCTGGGGCCATTTTCAGCAGGACGGCATACGTCGGCCTGCAAAGCAATCGCTTCGGGCAATTTTCGCTTGGCAGGCAAAACACGAGCATGTATGAGAGCCTGGGAAACTTTCTGCCGGCCAAATTCGCCCCCCTGTTCGAACCATCCGTGGCCCTGCTTGGCGGCACCGCCGGTGGAGGCGGTCTCGATAATGCGGTGAAGTACACGGCGGCCGCCGGCCCGGTGACAGTCAGGGTCCACTACAGTTTCGGGGCCGGTCTGAGCCGTTTCGGACTTACGCCGGTCGCGGTGCAAGGCGGGGGCGAGACGCCGGGACACGCCAGGGACAATACAGCCTATGGTGCTGGAGTGACGTACCTCGGAACGGGTCTTGGCCTGACGGCAACCTACGATCAGTGGAATCCGGCTGTGGTCACTGGAAGCACGGGCACATCCAAGAAGGCGGCGCTCGCCGCGAGCTATGCGTTCGGACGAACCAAACTGATGGCTGGCTATCGTTGGGGGCAGAACAAGGACGCCGGCGGCAGCACCCTGGTTCGTGACAACTTCTGGTGGGCAGGCGTCAACTACGATGCCACTGCCGCACTGACGTTGACGCTCGGCTACTACTTCGATGACCGCCGAACTCTGAAGACCACGCCCGTGCAGCCCAACAGCAATCCGGTGAATCCGTGGCAAGTGAACTTCATTGCGGATTATTCGTTCTCCAAGCGAACGGACATCTATCTGACCGTGGCGTATGCGCGGAACTCAGGCTGAATCTTGACTCGCCGGCAATCGGATTCGCCAATGGTGCCTTTCTGGGCGAAGGGAAGAATAGCCAGACCGGTGCGGCTATCGGCATTCGTCACAAGTTCTAGCAGAGCCGGATCCACGGGCCGACCCGGCACTTCCGGTTGGGAATGACAGGAACGCCCTCACGCTGCTAATCGAGATCACGTCATGCGACTACTCTATATCGACATTGATACCCTGCGCGCCGACCATCTCGGGTGCTATGGGTACCACCGCAATACAAGTCCGAACATTGACCGGCTGGCTGCCGAGAGCATCCTGTTTCGCAATGTGCACGCATCCGACACGCCTTGCCTGCCCAGCCGTACTGCGCTGTTGACCGGACGTTTCGGTATTCACAATGGCGTGGTCAATCATGGCGGCGTGGATGCCGACCCCGTGCTTGACGGCCCTGGCCGGGAGTTCCTGTCAAGGCTGCATTTCGAGAGTTTCCCGTTTCGTCTGCAGCAGGCGGGACTGAAGACCGTCAGTGTCAGTTCCTTCGCCCAGCGCCACTCAGCGTTTCATTGGTACGCCGGATTCGACGAGGCCTATAACGTGGGCAAATATGGCGGAGAGACAGCGGACGAGGTGTTCGCTATTGCGTCTGATTGGCTGGCGCGGCACGGCACGGAGGATAACTGGTTCCTGCATGTCCATATGTGGGATCCGCACACTCCCTATCGTGCGGGAGCAGAGTATGGCGAACCTTTCTCGAGCGAGCCCTTGCCAGCATGGTTGACGGAGGAAGTCCGTGCGCGCCACTGGCGGGGATGCGGTCCGCACAGCGCGCAAGAGTGCACGGGCTTCACGCCGAACACTGCGGCCAAGGCAAGATTTCCGAGACAACCTCAAAGCATTCCTGACATGACAGCAGTGCGCGCCATGTTCGACGGCTATGACACGGGTGTCCTCGTTGCCGACGAGCATGTTGGAAAGCTGATGGCACAACTGTCCAGTCTGGGGATCAAGGACGAAACAGCGATCATGCTTTCGTCCGATCATGGCGAAACGCTGGGGGAGCTCAATGTCTACTGTGATCACCAGACGGCGGACCAGTTCACCACGAACGTCCCACTGCTCCTCAAGTGGCCTGGCCTTCCAGGCGGGGAGGAGCATCGCGCCTTTCACTACCAGATTGACGTCACCGCAACTGTACTCGAGCTTTTGGGGCAGCCCGTACCGGAGGACTGGGACGGAGTGTCGTTTGCCCAATGCCTGAAGTCGAACGTGGATGAAGGGCGAGACCACCTGGTGGTTTCGCAAGGCGCGTGGACGTGCCAACGCGGTGTTCGCTTCGAGAACTGGATCCTGATCTGCACGCTGCATGACGGCTACCACTTGTTCGACGAGATGATGCTCTTCGATCTGGACACCGACCCGCATGAGCAGAATAACCTGGTTGCCGCCCGACCTGACTTGGTTACGAAAGGTCTGGATCTGTTGGAAGCCTGGGAGGCGGAGATGATGCCCGATGCCGCGCGCGGCCGAGACCCGCTGGCCAACGTCCGTGACGAAGGCGGGCCCTATCACGTCCGGGGGAAATTGCCAGCCTATCTGACCCGTCTGGTGGAAACGGGCAGAGCCGATAAGGCGCAAGCGCTGGCGACAAAGTACGCCGAAGAATTGCAGCGTCCGTCTCGGCACAGCCGGCCACCGGTCACGATTCGCAACCTGGGCACCGTCTGATTTCCCGGCCAAACCGTGCGTGGCTTGCCGCCATGACACACGAGATTGGCCGGCCCAATACCGCGCAACGATCAGGATTTGCGCCATGAAGAATTCCATGAAGGACAGGAAGCATAAGACGCCTGTGCCCCCCGTGTGCCAGGAGACGCGGGTTGCCCAGCGCGCTGTGCCGTGGCGCCTGCACATCGGTGCGTGGATTGCCACGGCAATTGCCATGCCGGTGGCAATTGGCCTCGCAGTGGCCTGGGCGGGTGGTGTGCGGGGCGAGGCAGCGTCGCCGGGCGGTGGGGGAGCGGCGCCGGTGATCATCGGTGACGGTGTCAAAGGTCCGCGCAACATGGCATGGATCCCGGGTGGCACATTCATGATGGGCAGCGACCACAAGCTCGCTCAGTCCAATGAACGCCCTGCGCACAAAACGCGGGTGCATGGCCTCTGGATGGACCAGCATCACGTGACCAACGCGGAGTTTCAAGCGTTCGTATCGGAAACCGGCTACGTCACCACCGCGGAACGGAAGCCCGATTGGGAAACCATCAGGGTCCAGGTTCCGCCGGGAACGCCGCGACCCTCTGACACGTCTGGTGCCTGGCGGCATGGTGTTCGTTGGCACCGACCGCCCCGTGCCTTTGCAGGACTATTCCCGCTGGTGGCGCTTCGTGCCGGGCGCAGACTGGCGTCATCCGAACGGCCCGGGCAGCTCCATTGAAGGCAAGGAGAGGCACCCGGTCGTGCAGGTGTCCTACGAGGATGCGCAAGCCTATGCCAGATGGGCCGGCAAGCGCTTGCGACCGAAGCCGAATGGGAGTTCGCGGCGCGCGGCGGCATGGAGCAGGCCACCTACGCCTGGGGCGACCAGTTCTCGCCGGGCGGCTCCCAGATGGCCAATGTCTGGCAGGGCCAGCAGGCCCAACCGTTCCCGGTGGTCAGCGCCAAGGCTGGCGGTGCGCTCGGCACCAGTGCCGCCGGCACCTTTCCTGCCAACGGCTATGGACTCTACGACATGACCGGGAACGCGTGGCAATGGGTAGCAGACTGGTATCGCGCTGACCAGTTCAGGCGCGTTGCCGCGGCTGGCCACCAGGAAGCCGATCCGCAGGGCCCTGGCGACAGTTGGGACCCTTCGGAGCCCGGCGTTCCCGTGCAAGCGCCCAGACGCGTGATTCGCGGAGGCTCCTTCCTTTGCAATCAAGACTATTGCCTGAGTTACCGCCCGAGCGCGAGGCGCGGGACGGATCCCTACACCAGCATGTCGCACCTTGGCTTCCGGCTGGTGATGGACCAGGACGCTGGCAGGCAAGGGCGCGATAGCAGCAAGGACAAGTGCGGCAATTGACCAGGGCAACAGTGCCTGGCGGATAGGCCTGTTTCTCAGGAGAAGACGCAATCCCTTGTTTGAGGGCAAGTACCCCGGCAGGGTGAGGAGCCCAAGTGGCTCGTACATGAGACAGAGGAGAAACGAAGAATGGAACGTAGGTCAAACGGAATGGGGCTCGCGATGCGGATTCAGGCACAGTTCCCAGAACTTGCACGCAGAGGGCGGGACACTTGCCGGCGCGCGCTGCACGCCATCGCAGCCCTGGCGCTCACCGTACCGTTGTCCCATGTGCAGGCAGCGCCCGATGCCGGCCGGGGCAGCCGCCCCAACATCATTCTGCTGATCGCCGATGACCTCGGCTGGGGCGATCTCGGCAGCTATGGCCATCCGGTGTTCCGCACGCCGAACCTGGACCGGATGGCGGCGGAGGGCCAGCGCTGGACCAACTTCTACGTCAGTTCTCCGGTCTGTTCACCCAGCCGCGGCGCCATGCTGACCGGGCGGGTGGAAATCCGATCCGGCCTGTACGGCGCACTCAACAGCGTCCAGGTCGAAGGCGATCCCTACGGGTTCCCCGACCGCGAGACGACAGTCGCCAGCCTGCTGCACGATGCCGCTACGCCACCGCCCTGTTCGGCAAATGGCACCTGGCGACGCCCCGCGCGCTACCCCACGCGGCACGGCTTCGATTCGTGGTGGGGCATGCCGATGTCGAATGATGCGTACTTCGCCGGGTTTCCTGGTGGCGTCAGCATCAAGGAACTGCGCCAACGCTTTGCCAGGGGTGAGTCGCCGAAGACCCTGTACCCCCTGTACTACCGGCAGGCGGTCGCGGCCTTCCGTGATCCGAAGAACAGCTACTGGAACTCGCCGCTGATCGCGAGCGAGCAGGTCGTCGTCAACGGCAAGATCGATTATCGCGATCAGGTGGTCGAGCGGCCGGTGGACCAGCCCAGCTACAACAAGCGGCTGACCGACCACGTTGTCGACTTCATCGGCCGCAAGCGCGACAAGCCTTTCCTGGCCTGGGTGGGATACGAGAAGCCACACCTGCCGCATATGCCCGCCCCCGAGTTCGTCGGCAGCAGCAAGGGCGGCCCGGTGGGGGACGCCATCGCGGAGCTCGACCACAGCGTGGGGCGGGTGCTGGAGGCCGTGCGGCGCAGCCCCGACGGCAAGAACACGCTGGTCGTGTTCGTCAGCGACAACGGTCCCTGGATTCTGTACGAGGAATTGGTGGGATCTGCCGGGATGCTGCGCGATGGCAAGGCGTCGACTTACGAAGGCGGCTCGCGCGTGCCGGCGCTGTTCTGGTGGCCGGGCACGGTCCGCCCCGGGGTGGTGGACGGCATTGGCGCGACCTACGATTTCCTGCCCACCTTCGTGGCGCTGGCAAGGGCCAGGCTGCCCGATGCGGTCATCGACGGCAGCGACTTGAGCAAGACACTGCGTGATCAGTCGCCGAGCCCGCGCCAGGTGCTTCCCTATTTCTACCGCGGTCGCTTGCAGGCCTGGCGCGAAGGCGACTGGAAGGTCAATTTCTACGATGTAAGCGGGCGCAACCCTGAGGGCGGCCTGCAGCCCAGGCTGGCCAAGCCGACGCTATACAACCTTGGCCGCGATCCTGGCGAGAAGTTCGACAAGGCCGAGAGCGAACCCGCAATCCTGCAGCGCCTGCAGCATGACGCCGAGGCATTCGAACGCTCGTTCCTGAAGGCCGCGCCGGAGTTCGATCGGGTGACCCTCGAGCAGGGTCCCGCAGGGCGAGGTGGCGAATGACGCTTTGACTGTGGCGCTGAGTGGTCGGCACTGACGAATGCGATGGCGCCTTGCGGCCAAGCCCTGTGCCTGCCGAAACGAAGGAACTCCAACGGGAATCGACCCAGTATGAACATTCACAACCGCACGAGGAATCCGCTTGCTCGCCTGCCTGGCGCAATGCGCCTGGCCATGCACGCCATCCTGCTGCTCATGGCCGCGCAGTCAGGCCTGCTCCATGCCCAGCCGCAGCCGCAGCCGGACAAGCGGAGCAAGCCGAACATCCTCTGGATTACGGTGGAAGACATCACGACCTTCATCGGCGCGTACGGAAATCGCGAGGTGAAGACCCCCAATATTGATCAGTTGGCAAGGGAAGGGGTGCTCTACACCCACGCCTACCAAACCGCAGGCGTGTGCGCGCCGCGCGCGCTGCGCTGATCACCGGCATGTATCCGACTTCAGTGGGCGCGCACCACATGCGTACCGGCCCCGGGGAGATACAGATGCCCGGCCGCAGCGCTCCGCAGCGACCGGAAGGGATTCCCGCGACCTACTCCGTCGTGCTGCCGGAGCAAGTCCGGGCCTTCCCGGAGTATCTGCGCAAGGCGGGCTACTACACCACCAATAACCAGAAGCAGGATTACCAGTTCGAGGCGCCCGTCACGGTCTGGGATGAAAACGGGCCATCAGCGTCTTTCCGGAACCGCCCCAAGGGAAAGCCGTTTTTTCGGTCTTCAACTTCTTCCTGACCCACGAATCGATGGTGGCCTTGCGCAAGGATCCCTTGCTCGATGATCCGACCAGGGTATCCGTGCCGCCGATCTTCCCGGATACCACGGCCGTGCGCGGCGACATTGCCCGCATGCATACCAATATCGCGCTGATGGACCGGCAGGTTGGCGAACTGATCCAGATCCTGAAGGACGACGGCCTGTACGACAACACCATCATCTTTTTCTTCGCCGACAACGGCGGCAACCTGCCGTGGATGAAGCGGGAGGTCCTCGAGCGCGGCACGCATGTGCCCCTCATCGTGCGATATCCCGGCGGCCAGCACGCGGGTACCCGCCGCGACGAACTGGTCAGCGGTGTCGACCTGGCACCAACGGTGCTTTCGCTGGCTGGCGTGTCGGTGCCGGGCTATATGCAGGGCCAGGCCTTTCTCGGCGAGCAGCGGGCCAGCATCCCGCGCCGCTATGTCTTTGCGGCGCGCGACCGCATGGATACCGAGTACGACAGGGTACGAATGGTGCGGGACCAGCGCTATCGCTATCTGTATAACTACATGCCGGAACTGCCTTACTACCAGGATCTCAAGTTCCGCATGATGCTGCCCATGATGCGCGACATCCTGAAGCTCAGAGGGGAAGGCAAGCTCCCTCCCGCCGCGGCCTCATGGTTCAAGAACAAGCCTGTGGAGGAGCTCTACGATGCTGAGCAGGACCCATGGGAGCTGCACAACCTGGCCGACGATCCGCGCTACCAGGGCAAGCTCGAGGAACTGAGGCAGGCCTTCCACGCGTGGACGGCCAGATACGGCGATATGGGTGGCGTGCCCGAGCGGGACATGCTTAGGCAAATGTGGTTGGGCGGTAACGCGCCCCCTGCTACCGCGACACCCTGATGCACAAGGTGAGTGATGGCGTGCGCATTAGCTGCGCTACCGCGGGAGCATCCATCGGGTACTGGATCGAGCGGCCCGCAGCGATTCCGGCGGCGGCCACGCACGTGGTGCAAAGCTGGGACTACGAGCGCCTGGCCGGCGAAATGCTTGGGAAAGATTATGCAAAGCCGGGGGACAAGCGTCCGGTGCCACCCATATGGCGCGTCTACGACGGCGAGGTCATTGCGCTGCGTCGCGGGGAGATCCTGCACGTGAATGCGATGCGCATTGGCTATACCCCGGCCCGGATTGATCATGTCGACGGCAGCACCGTGGTGCCGGATGCGCCTTAGTGCGCCCCATTGGCCAGCCAGGTCCGCAAGTGCGGCACGCGCTCACCTTCTAGCAGCATTGACTCTCAACAAGCGGAAATCCCAGGAATCTCGATGTCTTACGCGATCTACCCCAGCCTGAAAGGAAGGCCTGTAGTCATCACTGGTGGCGGCAGCGGAATCGGCGCGGAAATGGTGGGTGCATTCGCCCGGCAAGGTGCCCGGGTCCATTTCATCGATGTGTCCGAATCAGACGCCCGGCAGGTCCAGGGCGCGCTTGCAGCCGAGGGACTGCATGCCTGTTTTCGCCAATGCGACTTGCGTGACCTGGATGCCGTCGGGACGGTGTTCGCCGGCATCGTCGACGACGCGGGGCCGATCGAGGTGCTGGTCAACAACGCGGGAAACGATGACCGCCATCAGGTCGATGCCGTGACCCCTTGCTATTGGGATGACCGCATTGCCGTGAACCTGCGGCATCAGTTCTTCTGTGCGCAGCTTGTGGCTGCCAGCATGCGGACCATCGGCCGGGGCGTCATCCTGAACATGGGGTCGGCGTCCTGGCATGTGGCCGTACCGAACCTCTCGGTCTATATGACGGCGAAAGCGGTATTGAAGGGCTCACGCGCGGACTGGCGCGCGACCTGGGTGGCCATGGCATACGGGTCAACTGCATCGTGCCTGGCGCCGTGCGGACCCCCCGCCAGACGCAACTCTGGCAGACACCTGAGAGCGAAGCGAAGTTGCTCGAGAGCCAATGCTTTCCTGAGCGCATCGAACCGGAGCACGTGGCGCGCATGGCGCTGTTCCTCGCCTCGGACGACGCAGCGCGCTGCTCAGGGCGCGAGTATTTCGTCGATGCGGGGTACTTCGGCGCATGAACACGATCCAACCTGTTTGCATATGGCCGCTGAACGCCGAGCTTGGGGAAGGGCCGCTCTGGCATGAAGCCGAGCGCGCGGTCTATTCGTCGACATCAAGGGAAGAAAGATTCATCGTTATTGCACCGCCACTGGCGCAAAGCAAAGCTGGATGGTTCCAGGTCAGCCGGGATTCATTGCGGCGCTTTCGGATCGATTCTTCCTGTGCGGCCTGCAGGACGGACTCTACCGTTTTGATCCCGTGCAAGGACACTGCCTCAAGCTGGTCGAGGTCGAGCCGGACCTTCCGGGAAACCGGATCAATGACGGGTTCGTCGATCCGCACGGCCGCCTCTGGTTTGGCACGATGGACGACGCCGAGACCGCGGTGAGTGGTTCGCTCTATCAGATGAGCGAGAGCGGAAAACTATCGCGCCGCGACGCAGGGTATGTCATCACCAACGGGCCTGCCATGAGCCCGGATGCCCGCACGCTCTACCACGCCGACACGGTGCGGCGTCTGATCTATGCTTTTGACGTAGGGCTTGATGGCGTGCTGTTTGACAAGCGGATCTTTGCCCGTATTTCCGGGTCCGGCTTCCCCGATGGGATGGCCGTCGATGCTGATGGTTTTGTCTGGATTGCCTTGTTCGGCGGCGCGAGGATCGAGCGCTGGTCAGCCGACGGGGTGCTGGCAGACGTTGTGCAATTCCCATGCGCCAACATCACAAAACTGGCGTTTGGGGGAGACGATCTGCGCAACGTCTACGTGACAACCGCCTGGAAGGGGCTCACCCCCGAGGAGCGCGACCGGCAACCGTTGGCAGGCGGGCTCTTCCTGTTTCGGGCACCGGCGAGCGGTTTGTCGCAGCCGGCATGCAGCAAAGTGGTCTAGCTGAGATTGCGAGAACCGGAGGTTGGCCATGACATCCGGATCACGCAAGGCAAAAGATGTTCAAGGGGAACAGGTTAATCGAGAGAGAGTCCCCGTCCAGCCACTACCCAGCCGCAGCCGACCGCGGCCCGGCCTTGCTTATTGGCTGCCCCGCGCCGGACTAAAGAAATAAGGCACCAGCGCCGCAGCCACCAGCACCGCCGCCGACAGGAAAATCGCCGCATACGTCGCCGGCTCCCCCCATCGCTCCAGATGCCCCAAATTCGCAATCAGCCCATAGCCCCACGACGTCAGCGCGGAGCCTAGAAACACGAAGGTATTGAGCAGCCCCAATCCACGTCCACGCTTTGATGGCGGAATCAGGCCACGCCCCTGTGCCATGATCAGCGGATGCAGCATGCCGATGGTCGAGAGCAGGGCCATCATCGCCACGCCGCTCGCCACACCGGAATCGGGCCACACGGTCAGCATCACGGCACCGGACATCGACACGCAGGCCCACGCGAGGATGGCGGTCTTGAGCGTGCTGCGCCGTACCAGTACGGGCAGCAGGAACGCAGTGGCGAAGCCGGCCACGCTCAGCAGCGTGAGCGCCACGCCGCGCGGGCCTGAGCTGAGTCCGTAGACATCGGCCAGATACGGACCGCTCCATGCGTTGCGGAACGCCGTGCCTGCGGCCATTGCCACGCAAAGCGGGATCAGCGTCCACAGCGGCATCAGGCCCAGCAGGCGCGCGCTCTGCGTCAGCATCGATGGCCACGAAGCGCTGCGCGCCTCGGCATGGCCGCTATCGCGCACGAAGCGCCAGACGCCCCAGGCGGCGACAACCATGCCCAGCGCCGACACGGACATCGACGCGCGCCAGCCGACCAGTTCGATCGCCCAGCCCAGCGGCGCGGTCGCGCACAGCGCGCCGATCATGCCCATGGCGTTCGACTTGCTGGCTACGCGCGTGTAGTCGCGCTCCGAAAGCTGCTCGGACGCGAAATGCAGCAGGCCCATGAATACCGGCGCGCAGGCCAGCCCGAGGCCGACCTGCGCCAGCGTGGCCACGGCGCCGTTGGGCGCGGCGACGAACAGGATCGACGACACCGCTCCGACCGCCAGCAGCAATGCCGTGGGCTTGCCAACGCCATAACGGTCGAAGGCGATCCCGACGGGGATCTGTGCTATGGCAAACGCGAGGAAGAAGGAAGAGGACAGTGCGCCGAATCCGGCCGGGGACAAGCCGAAATCGTGCTGCAGTTCCGGAGCCATCACCGCCAGGCAGGAGCGGAAGAACTGGCTGAGCGCGAAGGCAAAGGTCAGGATGGCGATGCCGCGTATCGCGGTATCCCGGGAGGAAGCGGCGCTGCCCGCTGGCAGGGCCTGGAGATCGTCTCCGGTCATTGCTCTTGTTATGGGGACTGCAAAGTCAGGGCTTCAGGAACTCGGAGCGCAGCTGTGGGCCGCGCCCCGCACTACGGATGACCAATTAGCCGGGCAAGGCGTCGTAGGTCAGCAGGAATACCTGCTCGTCGCCCGCGCTCACGGGCAGCCAGACGATTTCCAGGTTCGGGAACGCTGCTTCCACATTGGCGTGTTCGTTGCCGATTTCCACGACCAGCACGCCGCCCGGGTTCAGCCGCGCCTTGGCGCCGGCAATGATCCGGCGCACCACGTCCATGCCGTCGTCGCCCCCGGCCAGGGCGATACGCGGTTCGGCCTGGTATTCAGGCGGCAGCGCCTGCATCGAGGTTTCGTTGACGTACGGCGGATTGGTCAGGATCACGTCGTACGTGGCGCCCGGCGGCAGCGGCGCGTACAGATCGCCCTCGAACAGGTGGATGCGTTCCTGCATCTTGTAGTCGGCCACGTTGCGGCACGCGACGGCGAGCGCATCGGGCGAGATGTCGACGGCATCGACCTGCGCATTGGGCCAGACGTGCGCCGCAATGATCGGCAGGCAGCCCGAGCCCGTGCAAAGCTCCAGCACCGGGCCAACCTGGGCGGTCTCGCCGATCCACGGCTCCAGGCCGTCCTGCAGCAGCTCGCCAATGAAGCTGCGCGGCACGATCACGCGCGAATCCACGTAGAAGCGCAGGCCGTGCATATACGCCTCGTGCGTGATATAGGCGGCCGGCACGCGTTCGTTGACACGGCGGTCGATGACGTGCATTACGGCGTCGATTTCCTCCGGCAGCAGGCGCGCATCGAGGAATGGGTCGAGCGTGTCGAGCGGCAGGTTCAGCGTATGCAGCACCAGGTAAGCGGCTTCGTCATAGGCGTTGGCGCTGCCGTGGCCGAACGAGAGCCGCGCGGCGGTGAAGCGCGACACCGCCAGGCGCAGCAGGTCGCGCACGGTGCGCAGCGGGGAGGGAGTTGCCATGGTCGTGGGTCCTGTGGTCGATGGGGGATGCGATCGGCAGGCGATCAGGCAATCAGCCGTTCCAGCACGCCGCGATAGACGTTCTTGAGCGGTTCGATAAAGCGGACTTCGACGTTCTCGTCGATCTTGTGGATGGTCGCATTGGGCGGGCCGAACTCAATCACCTGCGGGCAGATCTTGGCGATGAAGCGGCCGTCGGAAGTACCGCCCGTGGTCGACAGTTCGGTCTTGACGCCGGTCTCGGCCTCGATGGCGGCCGACAGCGCATCGGACAGGTCGCCGCGCGGCGTCAGGAAGGGCTCGCCGCCGAGCGTCCAGTCCAGCGTGTATTCGAGCTTGTGCTTGTCGAGGATGGCATGCACGCGCGATTTCAGGCCTTCCGGCGTGCTCGCCGTCGAGAAGCGGAAGTTGAAGTCGATGGTGACGTGCCCCGGGATCACGTTGGTCGCGCCGGTGCCGCCGTGGATGTTCGACATCTGCCAACTGGTCGGGGGGAAGTACTCGTTGCCTTGGTCCCACAATTCGGCGGCCAGTTCGGCCAGCGCGGGCGCAGCTTCATGGATCGGGTTGCGGCCCAGGTGCGGGTAGGCGATATGGCACTGCACGCCCTTGACGACCAGCTTGCCCGACAGCGAGCCGCGGCGGCCGTTCTTGACCATGTCGCCGAGCGTGTCGACCGAGGTGGGCTCGCCGATCACGCAGTAGTCGAGCCGTTCGCCGGAGGCCTTCAGGGCCTCTACGACCTTGATGGTGCCATCGTGCGCGGGGCCTTCCTCGTCGCTCGTGATCAGGAAAGCGATGGAGCCTGCATGGGCCGGATGCGCCTTGACGAACTCCTCGACGGCGACGACGAAGCCGGCGATCGATGTCTTCATGTCCGCCGCGCCGCGGCCGAACAGGCGGCCGTCCCGGTGCGTCGGCTCGAACGGGTCCGAGGTCCATTGCTCGAGCGGGCCAGTCGGCACCACGTCGGTATGGCCGGCAAAGGCCAGCAGCTTGCCGTCCTTGCCTTGCGTGCCGCGCTTCACGGCCCACAGGTTGGTCACGCGGAAATCGTCAGGGCCGCTGACGATGGCTTCGCAGGTGAAGCCGAGCGCCTTCAGGCGCGTTTCCAGCACGGCCTGGCAGCCTTCGTCCGCGGGCGTGACGGAGCGGCGGCGGATCAGGTCTTCGGTGAGGGCAAGGGTGGCGGTCATGGAAGGACGGAGAAATTCAGAACTGGCCGGCGTACTGGTCGGCGGAAAAACCCACGCTGACCTTGCCGTTGTGCGCGAGCACCGGGCGCTTGATCAGCGAAGGGCTGTGCTGCATCAGCGCGATGGCACCTGCTTCTTCCTCGGCGCGGGCCTTGTCGGCGTCGGACAGCGCGCGCCAGGTGGTGCCCTTGCGGTTGAGCAGGGACGACAACGGCACGTGCTTCAGCCAGCCGCGCAGCATCGCTTCATCGACGCCTTGCTTCTTGAAATCGTGGAAGGTGTAGGCGACGCCGTTGGCGTCGAGCCAGGTGCGAGCCTTCTTGACGGTGTCGCAGTTCGGGATGCCGTAGAGCAGGACGGTCATGGCGTGTCGGGTCTTGTGCTGCGGTTGGGGTTCAGCGGAAAAGCAGGTTCAGTGCGATCACCAGGCCGCCGAGGCCGAGTGCCACGCCCGCCATCGCCACGGCCGTCATCAGTCGCAGGCGGTGGTCCAGCCGGGCCGCTTCCTTGCGCAGGGCTTCAATGGTAATGGCGTGTTGCTCGGCCAGCAGCTTGACGGCCTCTGCCTGCTGCATGGCGGCCGTTTCCAGCTCGGCAATGCGCGCGGCAGGGTCGCGTGTTTCGGGCGCGCCGGCACCTTCCGTGGCGTCGTCCTTGCGCCGGCCTTTCTTGATCTTGTCGATGGTCTTGTTGGCCTGTTCGAGGATCGTGGGCAGGAGGGAGAGGACAGTGCTGACGGTGGTGGGGTCCAGGGCCATGAGTCGCTTGCGGAGGGAGGGCACGTCGCGGGCGGTGAGGCGGGGCGATGCAGGAGGATGGCCCGGCTGCGCGCCCCGCGCATGGCGGAGCGTCAGGCCGGGCCGGCCACGGGCGTCAGTCGCCGCGCAGCAGGTCGTTCAGGCTGGTCTTGGAGCGAGTCTGCGCGTCCACCTTCTTGACGATCACGGCGCAGTACAGGCTGTACTTGCCATCCTTGGACGGCAGGTTGCCCGCCACCACGACCGAGCCGGCCGGCACGCGGCCATAGTGGATTTCGCCGGTTTCGCGGTCATAGATCTTGGTCGACTGGCCCAGGTACACGCCCATCGAGATCACCGAGTTCTCTTCGATGATCACGCCTTCCACGACTTCCGAGCGCGCGCCGATGAAGCAGTTGTCCTCGATGATGACGGGGTTGGCCTGCAGCGGCTCCAGCACGCCGCCAATGCCCACGCCGCCCGACAGGTGGACGTTCTTGCCGATCTGCGCGCACGAACCGACGGTGGCCCAGGTATCGACCATGGTGCCTTCATCGACGTAGGCGCCGATGTTCACGTACGACGGCATCAGCACGGCGTTCTTGGCGATGAACGAACCACGGCGGGCCACGGCCGGCGGCACCACGCGGAAACCGGCCTTGGCAAAGTCGTCGCCGCTCCAGTTGGCGAACTTGGTCGGCACCTTGTCGTAGAACTGGGCAAAGCCGCCGGCGCTCATCGGCGCGTTGTCTTCCAGGCGGAACGACAGCAGCACGGCCTTCTTGATCCACTGGTTGACGACCCAGTCCTTGCCTTGCTTCTCGGCCACGCGAAGCGTGCCGGCGTCGAGTTGGCCAATGACATTGGCGACAGCCTCGCGGATATCGGCGGGGGCGGACTTCGGCGACAGGCTGGTGCGGTCTTCCCAGGCCTGGTCGATCAGGGCTTGCAGAGCTTGCGTCATTTGGGTTTCTTCAGTGGTTGTTTGGAGAAGGCACGGCGGTCAGGCCGCGCCACGGATATTCGTTGGATCCGGATGGATCAGCCCAGCGACTTGCAGAATTCCACGATCCGCCGCGCGCCTTCCAGGCATTCTTCCGGCGTGGCCACCAGCGCCATGCGCACGCGGTTCGCGCCGGGATTGATGCCATCGGCCTCACGCGCGAGATAGCTGCCCGGCAGCACCGTGACATTCTGCTCGGCCAGCAGCCGCGCCGCGAATTCGACGTCGGTCAGGCCGGTGCGCGACACATCCGCCCACAGGTAGAAGCCGGCATCAGGCAGCGCCACGTCCAGCACCTCGGCCAGCATCGGCGTCACTTCGCCGAACTTGCGCACGTAGGCGGCGCGGTTCTCGCGCACATGATGCTCGTCGTTCCAGGCGGTAATGCTGGCGCTCTGCACGGCCGGGTTCATCGCGCCGCCGTGGTAGGTCCGGTATAGCAGGAATTTCTTCAGCAGCGCGGCGTCGCCCGCCACGAAGCCCGAGCGCAGGCCCGGCACGTTCGAGCGTTTGGACAGGCTCGAGAACATCACCAGGCGTTCAAAACCTCGGCCCAGCTTGTGGGCGGCCTCCAACGCACCCAGCGGCGCGCGGCTTTCGTCGAAATAGATTTCCGAGTAGCACTCGTCGGAGGCGATCACGAAGCCGTACTTGTCCGACAGCGCGAACAGCTGCTTCCAGTCCTCCAGCGACAGTACTGCGCCGGTCGGGTTGCCCGGCGAGCAGACGTAGAGCAATTGCACCTTCTGCCAGACATCGTCGGCAATGCGGTCGAACGCTGGGGCGAAATTGCGCGCGGGGTCGCTGTTCGCGAATACCGGCGTGGCGCCGGCCAGCAGCGCGGCACCCTCATAGATCTGGTAGAACGGGTTTGGGCACAGCACCAGCGCGCCGGGGCGAGTGCCGTCGACCACCGTCTGCGCGAACGCGAATAGCGCTTCGCGCGAGCCGGTCACCGGCAGCACCTCGGTTACGGCGTTGACCTTGGGCAGCCCGTAGCGGCGTTCCAGCCAGGCGGCTATGCACTGTCGTAGTGCATCGGAGCCGGCCGTTGTGGGATAATTCGCCAGCCCCGCCAGCGACTCGGCCAGCGACTTCTTGATGAATTCCGGTGTGGGATGCTTGGGTTCGCCGATGCCGAAACTGATCGCCGGCTTGTCGGCCGGCTTCACTTCCGCGAAGAGCACCCGCAGTTTCTCGAAGGGGTAGGGCTGGAGCAGGTCGAGGCGCGGATTCACGTTCTGGATGGGGCCGGTTGAAACGCAACATTATAAAGGAACAGCGTGGTTTCCCGTGCGATGGCGCGGCCCGCGCAGCGCATCCGGTGTGCGGATGCCGCGCATCACAGGCGTGTGATGGCGACGTCGAATGTGTGCGGTTCCCTTGCTTGCCGACCCTCTTAGCTATTTCCAAATGACCAAGAATAATATTGCGGCGCAGCAAATTGCCGCCGACCGCCATTCGGTCAAGTCATCGCTTTCCATACTGATCGGTGCCTCGGTTTGGGGCATCGCCTGGTTTCCGTACCGCATGCTGGCGGGCTGGGGCCTGGGCGGCATGAGCGCGGCCGCGCTTGTGAGTTGTGCCGCGGCCGTCATTTCGCTGCTGGCTTTCCGCAAGCACCTGCGCGGTATGCGGGCGTCGTGGCTTTTCGTGGCCATCGGCCTGGCTGCCGGAGTGACCAACGCGGGCTTTGTCTGGGGCAGCGTCAACGGCCATGTCATGCGCGTGCTGCTGCTGTTCTACCTGACCCCGGTCTGGACCGCGCTGTTCGCGCGGCTGTTCCTTGGTGAGCGGCTGTCGGCGGCAGGCCTAGCGCTGGTCGCCCTGGCGCTGTCCGGTGCCGGCCTGATGCTCTGGACACCCGAAGTTGGCGTGCCGCTGCCAGGCAGCGCCGCGGAATGGTCCGGGCTGCTGGGCGGCATGGGCTTTGCCGTCAACAACGTGTTGTCGCGGCGGGCCGGACAGCGGTTTCCGGATATGGATGCGCGCCTTCGCACCGTGGTGGTCTACGTGGGCTGCACGGTGGTAAGCGTGCCTTGTGCGCTGTGGCTCGATGCCGGCTCGGCTGTGATTGTGCCGGGGACGGGCGCGGCCGTTGCGGCGCTGGTGGCGGCGCTCGCGGTCGTGCTGGTGCTGAGCAATTCGGTGGTTCAGTATGGGCTGCAGCGCTTGCCGGCCAATCGTGTCTCGTTGCTGATGCTGTTCGAGATCGTGGTGGCCGCGGTGTCTTCGTGGTGGCTGGCGACCGAAACGCTGAGCTGGAAAGAGGCTGCTGGCGGGCTCTGCATCGTTGCCGCCGGCGCTTGTCGGGCCTGGTGCACCGCAGCCGCCGCGCACCGGAAGCCGTGGCGGACGGCGCCGAGGCCGTCGCCTGAAGCGGCCCGCGGGTCAGTGCAGCATGACCCGCGACACCACGGCCACCAGCGGCTTGCGCACGGCGCGTTCAACTGAGCTGTGCAGGTGTAGCGGCCGCAGCAGCATCTTCACGGTCATTTCGACGGGCAGGTGACGGCGAACCACGGCGCTGACGCGTGAGTTGAGCGCTTTGACTTCGTGTTCCGGGATGTCTTCCTGCCCGCGCTCCATGCGCAGTACGTTGCGCAGGGCAATGGCGGCATCCTCGTTCTTGATCTCCAGGAGCCGCCGCGTGAGGGCGCCCAGCACCCTGGCGCGGCCGACTTGCTCGGACTCCGCGAAACGGTTGAAGAAGCGGTAGAAGTGCTTGTAATGCCGCACCTCGTCATTGGCGATGCGGCGTGTCAGGGCGCGCAGCACCGGTTCGTCGCTGGCAAGCTCCAGTGCCCGGTAGTAGGCCGCCGTACCCGTTTCCACCACGCACCGGGCGGCCATTTCCAGCGCCTCGGTGGGTTCGAACTGGTCGATCGAGCAGGTCTCGCTGTATTCCTGGAAGAATCGTTCATAGCCGCGTTCCCAGTCGAACTCCGGCCAGACGTGCTCGACATAGCGGCGCAGCGCCAGGCCATGCTGCAGTTCCTCCGCTTCCCAGTGCTCGGACAGCCATTCGGCGCCTCCGGCACTCTGGCGTAATAGGTCGCAAGGTTTCCCGCGTAGGTGTCGGAGCCGCTCTCGATGAACGATGCCGACACCAGCAGGTAGAACAGGTCGCGGTTGCCCCGCACGCGTTCGGACTGGATCGCCCGGTAATCAATCTCGCTAACAGACCACGGCAAGGTTGCCGCTGACGACTGGGTCATGCTCGATCCTCCGCAAATGGCCAGCCTGGCGCCGGATACCGCTCCGGAGAGCATCCGGCGTCACGCTGGCATGTTGGAGAGACTAGCATTTACCCTAGTAAGTTTCCCGGTTGTTACATAACTGCGGCGCTCGCGCCGCTGCGCCGCGGCTGCAAAAATGCATGCAGAAACGCTTGTAACTGACTGCCCGCAAAGGGAAAGCGGCCCCGGAAATGCCGTGGAACCCATTGCCGATGCGGCCGATATGCCGCGTTGCGATGGTATGATTACCGCCAATTCTCGGGCACGGGGGGCGAGAAGGGACGCTGGCGACACGCCGCGTCCGCCCGTCCGCGTGCGCCGCTCATTCCTGAACGCTCTAATGCTGCGCGCGCTGCCATCAGCGCCGATACCACACGACAACCGTGCGACTATCTTCGATCAAGCTGGCGGGCTTCAAATCATTCGTCGATCCGACCAATTTCCAGGTGCCAGGCCAGTTGGTGGGCATCGTAGGTCCCAACGGCTGCGGCAAATCCAACATCATTGATGCAGTCCGCTGGGTGCTGGGCGAGTCACGTGCCTCCGAGCTCCGTGGCGAGTCGATGCAGGACGTCATCTTCAACGGTTCCACGGCCCGCAAGCAGGCGGGCCGGGCCAGCGTCGAACTGGTGTTCGACAATGCCGAGGGCCGCGCCGCGGGCCAGTGGAGCCAATATGCCGAAGTGGCCGTCAAGCGCGTGCTCACGCGTGACGGTACCTCGTCCTACTACATCAACAACCAGCCGGTACGCCGCCGCGACATCCAGGACATCTTCCTGGGCACGGGCCTGGGTCCGCGTGCCTACGCCATCATCGGCCAGGGCATGATCTCGCGAATTATCGAGGCCAAGCCCGATGACATGCGGATCTTCCTGGAAGAGGCGGCCGCGTGTCCAAGTACAAGGAACGCCGCCGCGAGACGGAAAACCGCCTGTCGGACACGCGCGAGAACCTGACCCGCGTGGAAGACATCCTGCGCGAGCTCGGCGCCAACCTCGACAAGCTCGAAGGCCAGGCCGAGGTCGCGCAGCGTTTCAAGACCTTGCATGCCGACGGCGAAGAGAAGCAGCATCTGCTGTGGCTGCTGCGCAAGCGCGAGGCACAGGCCGAGCAGGAGCGCTACCAGCGCGCGATCGAGCAGGCCCAGATCGACCTGGAAGCCCAGACGGCGCAGCTGCGCCATGTCGAGGCCGAACTCGAAACCATGCGCGCTGCCCACTATGCGGCGTCCGACGGCATGCACGCGGCGCAAGGCGCGCTGTATGAGGCCAATGCCGAAGTCAGCAAGCTGGAAGCGAGATCCGCTACGTGGTGGAGTCCCGCAACCGCGTGCAGGCGCAGATCGCCGCGCTGGTCGCCCAGCGCGAACAGTGGCAGGGCAAGTCGGAGCAGGCCAGCGACGAGCTGGAGCAGGCCGAGGAAAACCTGGCCCTGGCCGAAGGGCGCACCGTAGAAGCACAGGAAGCGGTAGCCCGGAAGAACGAAGAACTGCCCACGCTGGAAACCCAGTGGCGTGACGCCCAGCAACTGCTCAACGAGCAGCGTGCCGGCATCATGCAGGCCGAGCAGGCGCTCAAGCTCGAAGCCGCGCAGCAGCGCAGTGCCGACCAGATGCTGCAACAGCTGGAGCAACGCCGCGAACGCCTTTCGGGTGAGGAAAAGGGCCTGGACCGTCCGGACGAGACGCGCCTGGAGCAAGGCCGGGCGGAACTGGCCGAGCAGGAAGCCGTGCAGGAAGAAGCGCAGGCAATCCTGGCCGACGCCGAAGACAGCGTGCCGCGCCTGGACGCCGAGCGCCGCGCCGCGCAGGAGCGCGTGCAGAGCGAAGCCGCCGCGATCGCCGCGCTGGAAGCGCGCCTGTCCGCGCTGAAGCAACTGCAGGAAAACGTGCAGACCGACGGCAAGGTGCAGCCGTGGCTGGCCAAGCATGGGCTGGCCGAGCTGCCGCGCCTGTGGAAGAAGGTCCATATCGAGCCGGGCTGGGAAAACGCGCTGGAATCGGTGCTGCGCGAAAAGCTGGCCGCGCTCGAAGTGTCGAACCTGGACTGGGTCAAGGCCTTCCTGTCGGATGCGCCGCCCGCCAAGCTGGCGTTCTATTCGCCGCCGCCCGCGGCACGGCCGATGGAGGCCCCCGCGGGCCTGCGTCCGTTGATGTCGCTGGTGCAGATCACCGAGCCGGGTATCCGCGCGGTGATGCAGGACTGGCTGGCCGATATCTACACGGCCACCGACATGACGCAGGCGCTGGCGGCGCGCACCACGTTGCCCGAGGGCGCGTCGTTCGTGGTGGCCGAGGGGCACCTGATCGGCCGCAATGCCATCCAGATCTACGCCGCCGATTCCGAGCAGGCGGGCATGCTCGCCCGCGAGCAGGAAATCGAAAACCTGCAGAAACAGGCGCGCGCGCAGCTGCTGCTGTCGGACGAGGCCAAGACCCAGGCCGTGCGTGCCGAGGCTGCCTACACGCAGGCGAGCCAGGCGCTGGCTGATGCACGCTCGCGCGGCGAGCAGGCAACGCGGCGCGTGCATGCGCTGCAGATGGACGTGCTCAAGCTGTCGCAGGCCATGGAGCGCTACGCCGCGCGCAGCGGCCAGATCCGCGAGGAGCTGGAAGAAATCGGCGCGCAGATCGACGAGCAGCGCGCCATCCGCGCCGAATCCGAAGCCAGCTTCGAGCAGCACGACGCCGCGCTGGCCGAGATGCAGGCCACGCACGAAGACCAGCAGATGGCCTTCGAGGCGCTGGACAGCAAGCTGTCGTCGGCGCGCCACCAGTTGCGCGATCTCGAGCGCGCGGCGCAGGAGGCGGTCTTCGCCGAACGCAATCTGGCGAGCCGCATCGAGGAACTGCGCCGCAATATCCAGGTGGCCAGCGACCAGGCCGAGCGCATCGCCGAATCGCTGGAAAATGCGCGCGCCGAACTGGAAACGATCAACGAGCAGACCGCCCATACCGGCCTGCAGGAGGCGCTGGAACGCCGTGCAGAAAAGGAAGAGAAGCTCGGCGCCGCGCGTATCGAACTCGACGCCCTGTCTGCGCAGCTGCGCCAGCATGACGAACAGCGCCTGGCTGCCGAACGCAGCCTGCAGCCGCTGCGCGACCGCATCACCGAGAGTCAGCTCAAGGAACAGGCCGCGCGCTTGAACCAGGAGCAGTTCAGCGAGCAACTGACGGCAGCCGAGGTGGACGAAGCCGGGCTTGCCGAAAAGCTGACCGGGGATCTCAAGCCGTCGTACCTGCAGGGCGAAGTCACGCGCATCAACAACGCGATCAACGCGCTCGGCCCGGTCAACATGGCCGCGCTCGACGAACTGGCCGCGGCGCGCGAACGCAAGACCTTCCTCGATGCGCAGTCGGCCGACCTGAACGATGCGATCACCACGCTGGAAGATGCGATCGCCAAGATCGACCAGGAAACCCGCGCGCTGCTGCAAGGCACCTTCGACCAGGTCAATTACCATTTCGGCGAGCTGTTCCCTTCGCTGTTTGGCGGTGGCCAGGCGCGCCTGATCATGACCGGCGAGGAAATCCTCGATGCCGGCGTGCAGGTGATGGCACAGCCGCCGGGCAAGAAGAACTCAACCATTCATTGTTGTCGGGCGGCGAAAAGGCGCTGACCGCGATTGCGCTGGTGTTTGCCATGTTCCAGCTCAACCCGGCGCCGTTCTGCCTGCTGGACGAGGTGGACGCCCCGCTCGATGACGCCAATACGGAGCGCTACGCCAATATGGTGGCCCGCATGTCGAGCAAGACGCAGTTCGTCTTCATTTCGCACAACAAGATCGCCATGGAAATGGCGCACCAGCTGATCGGCGTGACCATGCAGGAGCAGGGCGTGTCGCGCATCGTGGCGGTGGACATGGATGCGGCGGTGTCGATGGCGGAGGCAGCATGAGCAGTAAGCAGGGGCCCCGCGCAGCGGGGCGGCGCACGTCCGCGAATGCTGCGCGCAATCGACACCACGATGCTGTGATTGACGCTAACGCTTCGGAGATTGCAGCATGAGCTTCAACATGGACCTGCAAACCGCGCTGATTGTCGCCGGTCTTGTCTTCCTGGCCCTGCTGTTCGCCTACAACCAGTGGCAGATCCGCAAGGCGCGTCGCCCGCGCGAGCTGCGCCCTGAGGACGACCTGCCGCCGATGCGCGAGCCTGTGGTCGGCCAGTCCACCACGCCCGAGGTAGCCGCCAAGCTGCATGAGCCGCCCGCGCCCGAGCATGTCCAGCGGCGCGAGCCGACGCTGACGCCGGCCTCGCATCCGGCACAGCACGAGGTGGCGGCGGTTGCCGCCGCGTGCGCGAGTTCGGCGGACACTGATGAAGCCGTGGCCGACGAGGTGGCGCTCGCGGCCGCGCCGG
>LRMT01000302.1 GCA_001725945.1 Cupriavidus sp. UYMMa02A
GCACCACCGCACTCGGATGCGCCGGCCCTCTCCCCCCGGCCCCCTCTCCCGCGGGCGGGAGAGGGGAGCAACCCGGCGTGTCACGACTTCACCCGCACCACGCCAGCACCATATTCGTCAGATCCACCATAAACGACGGCCGCAAATACCCGATAAACCCAAGCGCCAGCGCGGCCGCCAACACCAGCAGGCCGGCGGCGCGCAGCGCGTGCTGGCGGGCGATCGTCGTCATGCCGCGGCCGGCTGCGGGCGCACGACCGCGTGCTCGCGGATCGGCAGGTTGACCACCGCGGCCATCACGCCCAGCGCGATCGCGATCATCCACACCGTGTTGTAGCCGCCGGTCCGGTCATACAGGTAGCCGCCCAGCCATGCGCCCAGGAAGCTGCCGATCTGGTGCGAGAAGAACACCACGCCGGACAGCATCGACAGGTATTTCACGCCAAACACCTGCGCGATGATGCCATTGGTCAGCGGCACGGTCGACAGCCACAGGAAACCGATCATCGCCGCGAACACCCACGTGCTGGCGGCGGTCAGCGGCAGCAGCAGGTAACCGGTGATCACCACCGAGCGCGTCAGGTAGATGGCCGACAGCAGGTAGCGCTTGGGCATGCGCTGCCCCATGGCGCCGGCCGTGTAGGTGCCGAACACATTGAACAGGCCGATCAGCGCGAGTGCCACGGTGGCGATCTTCGGGTCGGTCAGGCCTTTGTCCTTCAGGTACGGCGCCAGGTGCACGCCGATGAACACCACCTGGAAGCCGCACACGAAGTAGCCGAGCGTCAGCAGCTGGAAGTTGCGGTTGCCGAACGCCTCGCGGACCGCCTGGCCGATGGTCTGGTGATGTCCGCCGTCATGCGCCACCATCTTCGGTTCACGCAGCGTGAACGCCAGCGGCAGCATGGCGCAGGCCATCAGCGCCATCACGAACAGGGCGTTCTGCCAGCCTACCCCGGAGATCAGCGTCTGCTCGACCGGGATCATCAGGAACTGGCCGAACGAGCCCGCCGCGGCGGCAATGCCCATCGCCCAGACGCGCTTTTCGGGGCTGGCCACGCGGCCGATCACGCCATACACCACGCTGTAGGTGGTGCCGGACTGCGCAATGCCGATCATGCGCGGCGCCGGTGGCAAAGGCGGTGCCGCTGGTCGACAGCGCCATCACCACGAGCCGCCGACGTACAGCGCCACGCCGATCAGCATGATGCGCAGCGCGCCGAACTTGTCGGCGAGCGCGCCGGCGAAGGGCTGGCTGGCGCCCCACATCAGGTTCTGCAGCGCCAGCGCGAAGGCGAAGGTCTCGCGGTTCCAGCCATGGGTTTGCGTGATCGGCAGGTTGAACAGGCCGAAGCCATGCCGGATGCCCATGGAAAGGGTGACGAGCAGGCCGCCGCACACGAGCACGGTGGTCAGGGAGAGTTGTCGGTTCTGCATATCGGGCTCGCTGCGGGCGGCGGGGTGCCTCTGTTGTTGTGGTTCTTGTTGTGCTGGCCGGGTGCGGCATGGGGGTACCCGATCCGGTCTGCGCGAGTTTACCCCGCTTGCCGGAACGTGCCGGGCGCTGCCCACAAGTCCGGACGGGCGGCATGGAAATCCGGACGGCCGGCAGGAAAGCCGTCCGGCGCCGCGGCCTTTTTGCCACGATTGCCGGTCCGGGCTTCCATTACAATGCAGTGCCCGGCACCCCGGCGCAGCCACCTATGCGCGCCCGAACAGCCGGGATCTCCACTTTCGTAGCGACTCCATGGCGAGCAAAACCAGTCAGTACAGCGAATCTTCCATCCGGGTCCTGAAGGGCCTGGAGCCGGTCAAGCAGCGCCCCGGCATGTACACCCGGACCGACAACCCCCTGCATATCGTGCAGGAGGTGATCGACAACGCCTCGGACGAGGCCCTCGGCGCACGGCTCCGAAATCCAGGTGACCCTGCACCGCGACGCAGTGTCAGTGTGGAGGACGACGGCCGCGGCATCCCGGTGGGCATCCACCCGGAAGAAGGCGTGCCCGTGGTCGAGATCGTCTTTACCCGGCTGCACGCCGGCGGCAAGTTCGACAAGGGCAAGGGCGGCGCCTACGCGTTCTCTGGCGGCTTGCACGGCGTGGGCGTGTCGGTGACCAATGCGCTGTCGACCCAGCTGGACGTGACCGTCTGGCGCGACAACATGTGCTCGACCCTGACCTTCTCGGGCGGCGATGTGACCACGGCGCTGGCCTCGCGCAAGCTCGAGCGCGGCGAGAAGAAGAACGGCACGCGCGTGCAGGTATGGCCCGACGCCAAATACTTCGACTCGGCCACGATCCCGCAGGCCGAGCTGCAGCGCCTGCTGCGCAGCAAGGCCGTGCTGCTGCCGGGCGTCAAGGTGACGCTGGTGATCGAGAAGACCGGCGAAACCCAGACGTGGCAGTACGACCAGGGCCTGAAGGGCTATCTGGTCGAAGCGCTCGCGCAAGGCAGCGGTGCTGAGCTGGTCATCCCGATGTTCGAGGGCGAGCACTTCGCCGACCCCGACGCCAACCCGGGCGAAGAGGGCTTTGCTGATGGCGAAGGCGCTTCATGGGTGGTGGCCTGGACCGACGAAGGCGCGCCCGTACGCGAATCCTACGTCAACCTGATTCCCACGCCGGCCGGCGGCACGCACGAATCCGGCCTGCGCGAAGGGCTGTTCCAGGCGGTCAAGAGCTTTATCGAGATGCACGCGCTGCAGCCCAAGGGCGTCAAGCTGATGAGCGAGGACGTGTTCGCGCGCGCCTCGTTCGTGCTGTCGGCGAAGGTGCTGGACCCGCAGTTCCAGGGCCAGATCAAGGAGCGCCTGAACAGCCGCGACGCGGTGCGGCTGGTGTCGACCTTCAGCCGTCCGGCGCTGGAGCTGTGGCTGAACCACCATGTCGAGTACGGCAAGAAGCTGGCCGAATTGGTGATCCGCCAGGCCCAGGCACGCACGCGCGCGGCGCAGAAGGTGGAAAAGAAGAAGGGCTCCGGCGTGGCCGTGCTGCCCGGCAAGCTGACCGACTGCGAGTCGACCGACGTCACGCGCAACGAACTGTTCCTGGTCGAGGGCGACTCGGCCGGCGGCTCGGCCAAGATGGGCCGCGACAAGGAATTCCAGGCCATCCTGCCGCTGCGCGGCAAGGTGCTCAACACCTGGGAGACCGAGCGCGACCGCCTGTTCGCCAACAACGAAGTGCATGACATTGCGGTGGCCATCGGCGTGGACCCGCACGGCCCGAACGACGAGCCCGACCTGTCCAATCTGCGCTACGGCAAGATTTGCATCCTGTCCGACGCGGACGTCGACGGCGCGCACATCCAGGTGCTGCTGCTGACGCTGTTCTTCCGCCACTTCCCGAAGCTGATCGACGCCGGCAACGTGTGCGTGGCGCGTCCGCCGCTGTTCCGCGTCGATGCGCCCGCGCGCGGCAAGAAGCCCGCGCAGAAGCTGTACGCGCTCGACGCAGGTGAGCTTGAGGCCATCCAGGACAAGCTGCTCAAGGACGGCGTCAAGGACGGCAGCTGGCAGATCTCGCGCTTCAAGGGCCTCGGCGAAATGAGCGCCGAACAGCTCTGGGAAACCACCATGAACCCCGACACGCGCCGCTTGCTGCCCGTGGCGCTGGGCGAATTCGACCTGCCGCAGACCGTCGAGATGATGAACATGCTCATGGGCAAGGGCGAAGCCGCGCAGCGCCGCAGCTGGCTCGAGGAGAAGGGCAACGAGGTCGAGGCCGACATCTGATCGCCAGTCTGTACGCCGTCCGTCATTGGGGGATAATGCCCGCTTCGGCGTCCTCGCCCGCAAGCCGTAACGCAAGATGAGAACGAGACCGACCCGCAAACCATGGCAACAGGCGCCGCGGCCGTGCTGATGGTGGCCGGTCTCGCCTGCGCGCCGGCGGTGCATGCCGAACTCTACGGCTTCGTCGACGACGATGGCGTTGCCCACTTCGCCGACCGCAAGCTCGACGCGCGCTACAAGCTGTTCATGAAGGAGGGCGGCAGCTTCGATACCTCGCGCGAGGCCGGCGCCGCCGCGGTCGATCTGGAGCAGCACAAGCTGTACCGCTATGTCGTCAACCACCCGAACATCGCCAAGGTCGAGCCGATGATCCGGCAGATCGCCGGCAAGCAGGATGTCGACCCGGCGCTGGTCAAGGCGGTGATGGCGGTGGAGTCGGGCTTCAATCCGTCGGCGGTATCGCCCAAGGGCGCCATCGGGCTCATGCAGGTCATTCCCGATACTGGCGCGCGATTTGGCGTCAGCGCCGATGCTCGCCGCAGCGTCGAGGAAAAGCTTGCCGATCCGCGCATCAATATCTCCGCCGGCGTACGCTACCTGCGCTGGTTGATGGAGCTGTTCCCCGACAACCTGGAACTGGTGCTGGCCGCCTACAACGCGGGCGAAGGCGCGGTGCAGCGCTACAACAACCGGATTCCGCCGTACCCGGAGACGCAGCAATACGTGAGCACCGTGCTGCAGTTCTACCGGCTTTACAAGCCCGGCGGCGGTCCTGTCGTGAGCCGCACCAGCGCGGCAGCCGGCGGGCCATCGCGCGTAAAGATGGTGATCGGCGGACGGCGCAATATGCCCTGACCGGAATTCCCGAACAACAAGCCACCCGGCGCGCCGGCTTCACATCACGGCGCGCGTCTTCTTGCCAATCCATGGAACAACAAGACATCACGTTTCAACCTGAAGAGCCGGCGGATTCGCTGACGCTGGCGCACTACGCCGAGCGGGCCTACCTCGACTACGCCGTCAGCGTGGTCAAGGGCCGCGCGCTGCCCGAGGTCGCGGATGGCCAGAAGCCCGTGCAGCGGCGCATCCTGTTCGCCATGCACGAGATGGGCCTGCGCGCCGACGCCAAGCCGGTCAAGTCCGCGCGCGTGGTTGGCGACGTGCTCGGCAAGTTCCACCCGCACGGCGACCAGTCGGCCTATGACGCGCTGGTGCGCCTGGCACAGGACTTCTCGCTGCGCTACCCGCTGATCGACGGCCAGGGCAATTTCGGCTCACGCGATGGCGACGGCGCCGCGGCCATGCGCTACACCGAAGCGCGCCTGACGCCGATCTCGCGCCTGCTGCTCGACGAGATCGACGAGGGCACGGTCGACTTCATCGCCAACTATGACGGCTCGATGGAAGAGCCGAGGCTGCTGCCCGCGCGCATGCCGTTCGTGCTGCTCAACGGCGCGTCGGGCATTGCCGTGGGCATGGCGACCGAAGTGCCGCCGCACAATCTGCGCGAAGTGGCAGGCGCCACGGTGGCCATGATCCGCAACCCGAACATCACGCTGGCCGAGTTGCTGGCGCTGATGCCCGGCCCGGACTATCCGGGCGGCGGCCAGATCATCTCGCCGGCGGCGGACATCGCCCAGATCTACGAATCCGGCCGCGGCAGCCTGAAGGTGCGCGCGCGCTGGACCATCGAGGAAATGGCGCGCGGACAGTGGCAGCTCGTGGTGACCGAGCTGCGCCCGCCACGTCGGCGCAGAAGGTGCTCGAAGAAATCGAGGAACTGACCAACCCGAAGGTCAAGACCGGCAAGAAGGCGCTGACCCCGGAACAGCAGCAGCTCAAGGCCTCCATCCTGGCCGTGCTGGACGCTGTGCGCGACGAATCGGGCAAGGACGCGCCGGTGCGCCTGGTGTTCGAGCCCAAGAGCAAGAATGTCGAGCAGCAGGAATTCATCCATACGCTGCTCGCACACACCAGCCTGGAGTCGGGCGCGCCGGTCAACCTGGTGATGATCGGCACGGACGGACGCCCGCGCCAGAAGGGCCTGCGCGACATCCTGCGCGAGTGGATCGATTTCCGCTTCGCCACCGTCACGCGGCGCACGCGCCATCGCCTGGCCAAGGTGGAAGACCGCATTCACATCCTCGAAGGCCGGATGCTGGTGCTGCTGAACATCGACGAGGTGATCCGCATCATCCGCGAGAGCGACGAGCCCAAGCCCGCACTGATCGAACGCTTCGGCCTGAGCGACCGCCAGGCCGAGGACATCCTCGATATCCGTCTGCGCCAGCTGGCCAGGCTGGAAGCCATCAAGATCGAGAAGGAACTGAAGGCACTGCGCGAAGAGCAGGCCGAGCTGGATGTGCTGCTCAAGTCCGAGACCATGATGCGCCGTCGCATCATCAAGGAAATCGAGACCGACGCGAAGCAGTACAGCCCCGAAGACAAGGACCCGCGCCGCACGCTGATCCAGGAAGAGCGCCGCGCCGCCGCCGAGATGCGCGTGGTGGACGAACCGGTAACGGTGGTGGTGTCGCAGAAGGGCTGGGTGCGCACGCGCCAGGGCCAGGGCCACGATGCGCAGCAGTTCACGTTCAAGGCCGGCGATGCGCTGTACGACACCTTCGAATGCCGCACGGTCGATGTGCTGCTGGCGTTCGGCACCAACGGCCGCGTGTATTCGGTGCCGGTGGCGAGCCTGCCCGGTGGCCGCGGCGACGGCGTGCCGCTGACCACACTGATCGAACTGCAGCCGGGCAGCCAGATTGCCCACACCTTTGCCGGCAATGCCGAGCAGCGCATGCTGATTGCCACGCAGGGCGGCAATGGCTTCCTGACCAAGGTGGGCGACATGACCGGCCGGCAGAAGGGCGGCAAGTCGTTCCTGACGCTCGACGACGGCGACGCGCCGCTCGCGCCGCGCCAATCAGCGACGAGGCCACGCATGTGGCCTGCCTGTCCGGCAACGGCCGGCTGCTGCTCGTGGCCATGGACGAGGTCAAGGTGCTGTCTGCCGGCGGCCGCGGCGTGATCCTGATGGAGCTGGAGCCCAAGGAAAAGCTGCTGCAGGCGGTTGGCGTGGGCGCACCGGGGCTGGTGGTGTCGGGCACTACGCCGCGTGGTGGGAAGCCCGAGTCGCAGAAGATGGCCGGGGCAAGCCTGATGGTCTATATCGGCAAGCGCGCGCGCAAGGGCAAGGCGCTGGAAACGAGGCTCAAGGGTGTGCGGATCGATCGTTCAGGGTCGTGCCGCCGGCGGGTAACTGAGGCCACAGCAGCCGGTTTTCTCCCCTCTCGCCCGCTTGCTGG
>LRMT01000303.1 GCA_001725945.1 Cupriavidus sp. UYMMa02A
CGCCAACAGCCAGATTGCCACACTCGTCGAACGCCAGACCCGGTTCGTGATGCTGGTGAAGATTGCCAGCAAGGACTCCGAGGCTGTAGTCAACGCGCTGATCAAGCACGCTGGCAAGCTGCCGCAGGAACTGTACAAGTCGCTCACTTGGGATCGTGGCACAGAGATGGCTGGCCACAAGCGTTTCACCGTGGCCACGGACATCCAGGTCTACTTCTGCGATCCCCAGCATCCGTGGCAACGCGGCTCCAACGAGAACACGAATGGCCTCTTGAGACAGTACTTGCCGAAAGGCACCGATCTCTCAGCCTATTCGCAAGCCAAGCTCAACGCCATCGCCAGGCGGCTCAACGAACGCCCGCGCAAGACACTAACTTCGATACACCGGCTGAACGATTCCAACAAGCCGTTGCATCGACTGGTTGAATCCGCAGGTCACAAATGCCGGCAGCGACCGGGCGCAGCTTAGCTCCATGGCTCAAGCAGCTCGCGATGCGATGGGTAAGACCAAGCTTAAAGCCATAGCTGATCGTGGCTACTTCAGTGGGCTGGAGATCAAGGAATGCGAGGATACGGGCATTGCTGCCATCTTGCCCAAACCAGCAAGGTCTAGCGCGAAGGTGGGCGGTCGATTCGTTCGGGCGGACTTCATCTACATTGCCAGGGACGATGAATATCAATGTCCCGCCGGTGAACGTGCGATATACCGCTTCACCAGAGAAGAACATGGACTGCAGATACGCCGCTACTGGAGTAGTGCTTGTCCTCAGTGCACCATGCGGTCTCAATGCACGCCGAGTCCGTACCGGCGCATCTCCAGATGGGAGCATGAGGAAGTTCTGGAGGCCGTCCAGCGCCGGCTCGACAAGACGCCGGATGCAATGACGGTTCGCAGGCGAACCGTCGAGCATGTCTTCGGGACCTTCAAACATTGGATGGGCTACACGCACTTTCTGACGCGCACGCTACCGAATGTAGGTACTGAAATGAGCCTGCATGTTCTGACGTACAACCTGAAGCGCGTCCTTCGAATTCTCGGATTCTCGAAAACAATGAGGCCATGCGCCTGGTGGGTGCGTAAGCACCCATTTGCGCCCAAAAAATGGGCTGAAGATCGCCCTCAGGAGCTCACTAGCGCTGTTCGCACCCGTTACGGCGTCGTCCCATGACCAGATTGGCCGAAAATTCGATAAGACAGGCTACGCCCCGGAGGAGACGCGCATTAGTGCGATTCGAGAGACGTTTCCACACGGCCTCGGTCGTGTACCGCCCTTCGCCGGCGATTGCAGTGCGATGCCGCGCCTACACACGTCTTTGCACCACTTCCAGACTCCGGTCATTTGCTAAGCGCGACGCGGCAGACGCACATCAAACACGGTTTCCGATTGGTCCGACCGAACGTCGATTGATCCCTGATGTGCTTTAACAATTTCGCTCGCGATGTACAGCCCAAGCCCGAGGCCACTCGTCTTGTTATCTTCCGCATTCAACGCCTCTGGTCAGAGGGTCAAAGATCCGCGCCAGCGTCTGCCCGTCAATAGCGGCCCCGCTGTTTATAACCTCGATACGGACTTCCGTGTCATGACCGGTTACCACAACCCGAACCGGCTTGTCCGGTGCGCCATACCGGACCGCATTGAGGACCAGATTAGAAAGCAACTGCTGCAAACGCGAACCGTCCCAAAACCCCAGCATGTTGCCCTTCACCTCCAGATCGATGCGACGGTCTGGATGGGCTGCACGCACCTGATCCACGACATCGGCTACCACATTAGCCAGATCGACGGGATTGGGATCGATGTTGATTCCCAAGCCGAGTTGTGTTCGGTTGAAATCACAAAGATCATTTAAAAGCGCGTTCATGCTGGCACCGCTTCGAATCAAGCGTGCTGCGGCTTCCGAGACCTTCTCCCAGGCGTTCAGTGCGGATAGAAATTCGGCGGTCGCCAGGATAGTCTGCAACGGACTACGCATGTCGTGCCCCAGCATCCCGAGCAACAGATTGCGAGACTGCTCTACCTGCACATTGAAAAAGTCCACTGATTCAGCGACTGCCTGATCAATAGCTTCATTGAACCTCATCATGTCATCCAGGTCCGCCGTGCCTGGACGCACCGATTCGCCCAGCCAGGCAAGGCATCCAGACGGGGCCCGATCTCCCTTGTGCAGTCGCTCCGGCTTCTGCGGCAATACCACACCGAATTCGGCCAGCAGCCCGCGCAGGCGGTTGTAGGTCGCGGTACGCTCCTCTATGAATCCCTGGCGTCGGCTGCGTCATTCTTGCCGCATTTGCCGGACATCCGGTAAGGCGCCACCAGTCTCGGCGACATCAGCTTGACCTTTGTCCGTGCTGGCGAAACAGCCGCGCCCAGTAATGCGCGCCAGAACAAGCTTCCATGCCAATCAGGCAAGGGGCAACTGCGCAATCAGTGGCATCAGCTGATCGCGGGATACCTTCGGCTTGACCAGCATGGCCTTACCGGCCTCGTCGACGCCATGAATGGCGAACACATTCTTGGCGAGATCAATTCCAGCGGTAACGATGGCCATGGACTTCCCCTTCGTTGGTTGTGATGCAGCTTCGACACGCCATCATGGCACGTGGGAGCCAACTGGCGGCTTCCGCCGCAACCTCGGGACGGGGAAGTCCCTTCCATTCGATTACCCCCTCTCGCGGCGTGTGCCTGAACACAGGCTACCGAAACACCGGATGGCCGCCGGGACTACGGCGAGACCTGAATCTCTTGCCGCCAAACACCGCAATCGCAGAAGTCGGCCAGCCTCCTCATCCGCTTAAGTCCCATCCGATAAGTCCCACATGGTTTTCCCTTTCCCACCCGCGCCAGGCGTTGCGAGGGCAATCGCCTCGCGCCAACATCGTCGCACTCGACGACACGACGCATGACCTGAATATCCACGGGAGACCTCATGACACAGCACGCCACGTTCCAGCGAATGCAGGACAGCACCGCCGAGGACTGGGCCATCATCCGCCCCGAAGCTGCGCGTTTCAGCGCCGGCTTGCCGGACCGCATTCTCGCCCATCTCGGATTGCTGGAAGGCGACTACGGCGGCTTCCCCGTGGACCGCTACACCCATTGCCTGCAGACCGCCATGCTAGCCTTGAAGGACGGCCGTGACGAGGAGTATGTCGTCTGCGCCCTGCTTCATGACATTGGCGACACACTCGGCTCCTACAACCATCCGGACGTGGCGGCCGCCATCCTCGAACCCTTCGTGTCCGAGGGCAATCACTGGATGATCCGGCACCACGGCATCTTCCAGGGCCATAACTTCTTCCATCACGTCGGCCTGGACCGCAATCTGCGCGACCGCTTCCGCGAGCATCCGCACTACGACCGGACGGCCGAGTTCGTCGAACGATACGACAGCCCCGCTTTCGATGCCGGGGCGCCGACTTATCCAATAGGCGTGTTCGAGCCGATGGTGCGGCGCTTGTTTGCCGTTCCGAAGCAATCGCTATACCGGCCGGCACAGACCTCGCGAACCCGATAGGAGCCACGAGAGGCGGCATCAGTACACCGACACATCACAACGGAGGAGACAACAATGGCGGACAACCCCACAATCATCGACGTCAAGCGGCTTATCGACGAGCAGCGCTTTTCCCCATACCAATGGGGCATCCTGGCGGTCTGCTTCCTGATGATCGCGATCGACACCTACGACGCCGTCGCCGTCGGCTTCGTCGTCCCGGAACTGATGCAGGAATGGCACATCGGCAAGGAGCTGTTCGGCCCGGTCATGAGCGCATCGATTCTCGGCATGGCAATCGGAGCGCTCGCTTCCGGACCGCTCTACGACCGCACCACGCCAAAGACGATCATGGTGCTTTCCATGATCCTGTTCGGTCTGTGCAGCCTCGGGACCACCCTCGCGCAGACGCCTCTTGCCCTTGGCATCTGGCGTCTTCTGACAGGCATCGGCATCGGGGCGGCAGTGCCGGGGGCAACCACGCTGGTGTATGAGTACGCGCCCGCACGACGCAGCGCGCTCGTGGTCAACACCATGGCCTGCGGCGGCATGATCGGCGCGGCGTCCTGCGCCATGACAGCGGGCATGCTGATCCCCGCCTATGGCTGGAAGAGCCTCTTCCTCGTCGGCGCTGTCGTGCCCATCGCGCTTGCCCTGATCGTCCTTGCCACCATGCCCGAGCCCTTGCGCTTCATGGTGCTGCGCGAGTGGCCGGCCGCGCGGATTGCCAGCGTGCTGCGCCGCATCGCCCCGAGGCATGCTTTCGAGGGCGCTCGTTTCGTCTTCTCGGAAGAACAGGGAGCCGACCGCAAGTCCGGCATGGCGGTCATGCTGTCGCATCGCCTGCGCACTGGCACGCTGATGCTCTGGCTCACTTATTCGCCGGTACCTTCGCCTACTACCTGCTGATGGGCTGGATGCGACCCTGGTGCAGGAAGCCGGCGCTTCACTGCGCCATGCCACCATGGCCACCAGCTTGCTGTCGCTCGGCGGTATCGTCGGCGCCTTCGGCGTGGGCTGGCTGATGGACCGCTTCGAGCGCAACGGCGTCGTGGCGCTGACATTCGTGGTGGGCGGCGTGTCCGTGTGGATGATCGGCCAGCAGACATCGCATCCCGTGCTGCTGCCGCTGTTCATCTTCCTCGCAGGCGTCGGACTCAACGGCGCGATGTTCTCGATGGGCGGGCTGGCCGCAATGTTCTATCCGACCAGCGCACGCTCCTCGGGGGTGGCATGGATGTATGGCGTGGGCCGCATCGGCGGCATTCTCGGGCCGATTGCCGGCGGCATGATGCTGCGGACCAGCGCCGGCTCGGGCATGTTCTTTACGCTGGTGATGGCGACGGTAATGGTGCCGGCGGTTGCCCTGTGGATCAAGCGCCGGGCGGCATCGCGCGCGGCAGCGGACAGCGCAGGCGCCATCGGTACGGACATGGCGGCGTGATTCTGTTCACGCCGGCCGGAGGCGCGCCCTACCGCCCTCCCCGAAGTTGCCGCCGGTACTGATGTGGTGTCGCCCCCTTCCACCGACGGCAGGCGCGGATGAAGTTCGAGACCTCGCCATAGCCCAGCGCTTCGGCCACCTGCTCCAGCGTCAGCCCCGTCGCCAGCAATTCGTCTGCGAGGGCCTCTCGGACTTCCTCCTGCAGCTGGCGAAACGTCGTGCCCTGCTCCGCCAGCCGGCGGCGCAGTGTGCGCGACGTCATGTGCAGCTCATCGGCCAGCGTCTCCATATCGGGCAGATACCCAGGCGCGCGACCAGGCGGTCGCGCAGGTGCCCGGCAAGCCCATCACGTGCGCGGCGCTGTGCGAGGATCGCCTGGCATTGCGCCTCGCACTGGCGCGCCACGTCTTCGCTCGCACCGGGCAGCGGCCGGTCGAGATAGCCCGTCGCGTCCTTGACGATCCTGTTCTCGGCAGCGCCGAACTGTGGCTTCATGCCAAACAAAGCTTCATAGGGTCGCACATCGGACGGCTCCGCCATGCGCAGGCTCACGCTCGTCACCGGCAGATTCGTCTGGACCAGATCCCGCGTGATGCTGGCCATGCTCGCGCAACCACGGTCCACGATGAAGGTGCGCACGTCTTCCGGCACGCTCCGGTCGTCGAGGGTCGACACGATCGAGTCCCCCTGCACTTCCGTGTGGATGCGCGGGAACGGATAGGACAGGTCCACATAACGCACTGCCATCGCCACGGCGTGGCGCAATGTGGCGCAACTCAGCAGCGCAAACCCCCAGATCCCGTAAGTCGTCACTCGATACCGCTGCCCAGCGTCGATGCCTATGCCTGATATATGGCCGAGCGCGGCCACGAGATTGCGAATCAACTGCAGTTCCTGCTGTGCCTCCACCACCGCACCCGGGTCCGACAGCCGCTGCCAGTCGATCCCGGTGCCGGCCAGGCAGCGGTCGCCCGTCAGGCCATGGTCAAGACCGAACTGAACGAGCAACTGCACTCCCGGGCCGTTGTGCCGGGGGAAATGACCTGACTGCGGAGTGGGCTGCGGCATAGCGTGAAACCTTGGTGAAAGAGCTGTCCGGAAATGACAATTTTCTGTCCGAATATGCCATAACGCCGCCGTCAGCGCCAACTTAGGATTGCGCCACAAGCAAGCCGGCCACACCGCGAGCCGGAAGAGATGGAGACACAACCCGAATGCGATTGCAGAACAAGATTGCGCTGGTCACCGGCGGTGCTTCCGGCATGGGCCTGGCGTTTACCCGGCGACTAGCCCAGGAAGGTGCGAAGGTCTGGTTCACCGATATCAACGAAACCGGCGGCAACGCGGCCGAGCAGGATCTGAAGGCGGCCAGTCTCGACGTGGCATTCCTGCCGCACAACGTATCCGCGGAACCCGACTGGCTGCGCGTACTCGATCACATCCGCGCCGCCGATGGCCGGCTCGACGTGCTGGTGAACAATGCCGGCATCGCCATCTCGCACAACATCGAGACCTGCACGGTCGAGGACTTCGACCGCACCATGAACATCAACCTGAAGAGCGTCTTTCTCGGCTGCAAGCACGGACTGGCGCTGATGAAGGAAACGGGCGGCTCGATCATCAACGTCTCGTCGATCACCGCGATCTGCGGCGAGCCGGTGGCGCTGGCCTACAGCGCGTCGAAGGCAGGCGTGCGCTACCTGTCGAAATCGGTGGCGCTGCATTGCGCGGAGAAGGGCTATGCCATTCGCGTCAACAGCCTGCATCCCGGCTACATCGACACCCCCCTGCTGGCAGGCAGCAACGCCGCGGCCGCCTGACCGAGGCCGAGGTGATGGCGTCGCGCACGCGCATCGGCGGTGAGATCCCGCTGAAGCGCCGTGGCACGCCCGACGAAGTGGCCGGCGCCGTGCTGTATCTCGCGAGCGACGATTCCACCTACGTTACCGGCACCGAACTGGTCGTCGACGGCGGCTACGCCTGCCACTGAACCGCAACGCGACAACGACAAACCCACGGAGACTCCAAATGGCCCTTCCAACCGTCCAGACCGAGCAGGACCGCCTGCTGACTGTCGATACCACTGCCCATCCTTTCCTCAAGTCGCTCGGGGGCCATGCGGGCACCGACATTTTCCCGCTCTTCCTCGACCCGTACAACGGGCTGATGGTGATGCGCGCGCGCTTCGCGCCCGGTCTTACGCTGCCCCTGCACTTCCACACCGGGGCGGTGCACATGTACACGATCTCGGGCTGCTGGTACTACACCGAGTATCCCGACCAGAAGCAGACCGACGGCTGCTACCTGTTCGAGCCAGGCGGCTCGATCCACCAGTCAACACACCCGCCGACGGCGGCCCGACCGAAGTCATCTTCATGCTCTTCGGCTGCAACGTGAACTACATGCCGGACGGCACGTTCCTGGGCCTGTCGGACGCCGGCCTCATCAAGAACTGGGTCGACCGCGCGATCAAGGAGCAGGACAACGGCCTGCAGTACATTGCGGCGGCTGGGCCCGCGTACTCCGCAAAGTGACCTCGGAAGAAATGCCATGTTGCGCATGATGGGTTTCCCCGGCCAGTACGTACAGGGGCCCGGTGCCTTGCGGGAACTGGGCTCGTTGCTGGCGAAATCGGGATGGAAGCGGCCGCTGGTGCTGTGCGATGCCATCGTCACCGACAGGATCTGGCCGATGGTGTCGGACAGCCTGCAATCAGCCGGCCTCGCGGCCCGGCACGTCTTGTTCCCCGGCGAATGTACGCGTGCTGCCATCGACACCCTGGCAGACCAGTCGCGCGCAGGCGGCCATGACGTAGTGGTAGGCCTCGGCGGCGGCAAAGCGCTGGACTCGGCGAAGGGCGTGGCACTGGCACTGGATGTGCCCATTGCCGTGTGCCCGACCATCGCCTCCAACGACGCCCCCACCAGCCGCGTGATCGTGCTGTACGACGAAGCCCACCGGCTGGCTGGCGCCGAGTTCCTGAAGTCGAATCCGTCGGCGGTGATCGTCGATACGCAAGTCATCGCCGAGGCGCCCGCGCGGTTCTTCGCGGCCGGCATCGGCGACGCCATCAGCAAGAAGTTCGAAGCCAGGCAATGCAAGGCGACCGGGCGCAACAACGTCTTCGGCACGCCGCCGCTCGACACCGCCCTGCTGCTGGCCACCGCCACCTACGACACGCTGGTGAAGCATGGCCCTGCCGCGTATCGCGCCGTGCTCGAACAGCAGTCAGACGAAGCCGTGGAGCGCGTAGTCGAGGCCACCGTGCTGCTTAGCGGCGTGGGGTTCGAAGGCGGCGGCTTGTCGCTGGCCCACGGGCTGACGCGCGGCTTCAGCGCCGTCCCGGTGCTCGCGAACGTGCTGCACGGCGAACAGGTGGCCTTCGGTGCGCTGGTGCAACTGGTCGCCGAGGGACGTCCGCAGGCCGAGATCGAGGAACTGCTCGACCTGCTCTGCGCGGTCGGCCTGCCGGTCACGCTCGCGGCACTGGGACTGCCTGCCACTCAGTCCACCGCCGCCGTAGCGCAGATCGCCGATCTCACGCTGGCCGGCCAGACCAGCCAGATCCTCAGCCCGCCGCTCACTCCCGCCCGCCTCGAAACCGCGATCTGGCGCGCCGACCAGATGGGCAACGTTGCGCTGAACCGCCGCAAGCCATCACAACCCTAAGACACACCAGGTACTGGAAGAGACATGAACAAGCTCTGGAAACACGCGCTCGCGGTGACGGCTACGCTGTGCGTGCTTGCACCGGCCGCCGCCGCTCCGCAGAAGCCGAACATCCTCGTCATCTGGGGTGACGACATCGGCTGGGAAAACGTCAGCGCCTATGGCATGGGCGTGATGGGCTACACCACCCCAAACATCGACAGTATCGGCAAGGAAGGCATCCGCTTTACCGACCACTACGCACAGCCGTCCTGCACGGCCGGACGCGCCGCATTCATCACGGGCCAGTACCCGATCCGCTCAGGCATGACCACGGTCGGCCAGCCTGGCGACAAGCTCGGCTGGCAGGCCGCCTCGCCCAGCCTGGCTGAAGTGATGAAGCAGGCCGGCTACCGCACCGGCCACTTCGGCAAGTCGCACATGGGCGACCTGAACCCCCATCTGCCGACCGTCCACGGCTTTGACGAGTTCTTCGGCAATCTCTACCACCTGAACATCGAGGAACAGCCCGAGTACCACGACTACAAGGCCTACGCCGAAAAGTACCCGGGCGGCGCAAAGGCGTTCGCTGCCAAATTCGGCCCGCGCGGCGTGCTGCACACCTTCGCCTCCGACAAGGACGACGCGACCGAGATGGCGCGCTTCGGACGCATCGGCAAGCAGACCATTGAAGACACCGGCCCGCTCACCATGAAGCGCATGGAGGACTTCGACGCAGCCGAAGTCCTCCCGAGAGCCATCGATTTCATGGACCGCTCGCAGAAGGCCGACAAGCCATTCTTCGTCTGGCTCAACACCAGCCGCATGCACCTCTACACCCACCTGAATGACAAGTGGCGCTACGCGGCGGCGAAGTACACCCATGAGGACGACCTGCACGGCGGCGGCATGATGCAGCACGACCATGACATCGGCCTCGTGCTCGACTACCTGAAGAAATCCGGTCTCGACAAGAACACCGTGGTCTGGTACTCGACCGACAACGGCCCTGAGCACGCATCGTGGCCGCACGGCGCCACCACGCCGTTCCGCGGCGAAAGATGACCACCTACGAGGGTGGCGTGCGCGTGATCTCCATGCTGCGCTGGCCGGGAGTGATCAAGCCGGGACAGGTGCTGAACGGCATCCAGGCGCATCAGGACATGTTCACCACGTTCGCCGCCATCGGGGGCGTGCCGGACGTGAACGCGCGCATGCTGCGCGAGAAAAAGCAGTACATCGACGGTCTCGACAATCTCGACTACTGGACCGGCAAGGCTTCCGAAAGCGCGCGCAAGGACTTCCTGTACTACTACGAAAGCAAGCTGGCGGCCATCCGCATGGGGCCGTGGAAGTTCCACTTCTCGCAGAAGGAAGACTACTACTCGAATCTGCAACCGCGGACCATCACGATGCTGTTCAACCTGCGCAGCGATCCGTTCGAGAGCTACGACAGCAAGGACTCCTACGGCCATCTCGTACAGAAGGCCGCATGGATGGCGGGGCCGCTGGGCGAGACCATTGCCGCTCACCTGCGCACGCTTGCAGAGTATCCCCCGGTGCAGCCCGCGAAGTCGTTCGACCGCTCGAACCTTGTGCAGGACTTCCTGAACCAGCAGGCACAGCTCAGAAGGCAGCAGCAGGCGCAGCAGGCCCCCGCGCAAGCAGCGAAGGAGTAAGGGAAGGCATGGAAACGATGGCAGTCGTCTCGCCGCGCAGGCGGACAATGCTGGTTCTGGTGGCGGCCGCCATGGGCGCTACGGGCAGCGGCTATGCATGGTGGAGCGCCAGCGTCCAAAGGTCCGCTGGCCAGGCGATCCGGACCGGCGATGGCGTGACGGGGCCAGCGGGCATGGTCCACGTCCCCGGCGGCGAGTTCCTGATGGGCAGCGACAGCAAGCTCGCGCAGCCCAACGAAAAACCGGCCCACAAAGTGCGCGTGCACGGCTTCTGGATGGACCAGCACCACGTGACCAACGCCGAGTTCCGCAAGTTCGTGGAGGCGACCGGCTACGTGACCACTGCCGAACGCCCGCCGGAATGGGAGACGCTGAAAGTCCAGTTGCCGTCCGGCACGCCGCGACCGCCTGACAGCGCCCTTGTGGCCGGCGGCATGGTGTTCGTGGGCACGTCGCGGCCCGTGCCACTGCAGGACTATTCGCGCTGGTGGCGCTATGTACCGGGCGCCGACTGGCGTCACCCGGGTGGCCCGGGCACATCGATCGAAGGGAAGGACGACCACCCCGTAGTGCAAGTCTCGTATCAGGACGCCCAGGCCTATGCGAAGTGGGCCGGCAAGCGTTTGCGACCGAAGCGGAGTGGGAGTTCGCCGCGCGCGGCGGGCTCGAGCAGGCTACCTACACATGGGCGAAAAATTCGCGCCGGATGGCAAGCAGATGGCCAACGTCTGGCAGGGCCAGCAAGGGCAGCCGTTTCCGGTGATCAGCCCGAAGGCGGGCGGCGCGCTGGACACAAGCCCGGTCGGCACGTTTCCGGCGAATGGCTACGGTCTCTATGACATGACGGGCAATGCATGGCAATGGGTCGCGGACTGGTACCGGGCGGACCAGTTCACGCGCGAGGCAGCGCTGGGAAAACGGATCGACGATCCTCCCGGTCCTCTTGCGTCATGGGACCCGAGCGAGCCCGGCGTGCCGGTCGACGCGCCCAGGCGCGTGACGCGCGGTGGTTCCTTCCTTTGCAATGAGGACTACTGCCTGAGCTACCGACCCAGCGCGCGGCGCGGCACGGACCCGTACAACAGCATGTCGCACCTTGGCTTCCGGCTGGTCATGGACGACCGCACCTGGGCGGACATGCGGCAACGCAATCTGGCCGCAGCGCACACGCGGTGAGTGGCTCAGCGCTCGCCCAGCAACCCGTCGCGTACCTCGCGCAGTGCCTCCAGGTAGGCGTCGCGATGCTTGCGCATGCGGTCGGCCGGGCCTGCCAGCGAGATCCCGACCGGCAGCCCGGCCAGCGAGCCGGTAACCGCGAGGCCATCGACTCCCTCGGCGCCCTCTTCCCGCGCCTCGTGCCAACCCCGCTTGCGGCCTTTGGCGATATCGGTCATCAGCCGGTCGACATCGATGATGGTGTGCGGCGTGATCTGGCGGCGCGTGCTGTTTTCCAGCGCCGCGCGCGCCTCGTCGTCGGGTAGCAGCGCGAGCAATCCCTTGCCCAGCGCCGATGCATGCAGCGCCGCACGTGTACCCACGTCGATGATGTAGCGCAGCGGCTGCCGGCTCGGCTGCATGGCGACGACCTTCACCGCCGCGGGCTCCAGCAGCCCGAAGAAGGCGCTTTCGTTGGTCTTCGCCATGAGCTGCTCCACGGCTTCCTGCGCAAGCGTGGTCAGCGGGTCGTTCTCGGCAATCTGGCGGGTCAGCTCCATCAGCCGCCCGGTGGGATAGAAGCGGCGCGTGCGCGTGGTGCGCATCAGGTAGCCCAGGCTGTGCAGCGTGTGCAGCAAGTCGGACGTGCTGGTCTCGGGCAGCGAAAGCTGGCGCGCATCTCGGAATTGGACAACTCCCGCTTCTCGCGGGCAAACACTTCAAACACCGCCATGGCGCGGCCGGCGGCGGGAATCATGGTTGGCATGGGTATGGGCGGATCGTTCGGTATCGGACAGCATGATACGAAATTTCGTAGACAACAGGAAGCGGCGGCATCCGGCGCCCGATACAGCCCGTGTATTGATCGACATACCGAAAGTATTTTTCAGATGGCTGCCGCGTCCTTAGCATCCGGTAAACCGCGCTTGCGGGACAGAACGATACGACTGACAAGGAGACGACATGGCATACCACTCCGCCCGGCGACGCCGGGTGATGGCGTCGCTGGCGCTATTCGCGTTGCCCGCCGTATTGACCAGCTCGCCGGCGCTGGCTCAGGCCGATTACCCGAACCATCCGGTCAAGATCATCGTGTCGCTGCCGCCGGGCAGCGGGGCCGACACCACCGCCCGTTTCATCGCGCAGCACTTGTCCGAGACGTTTCACCAGCCGTTCGTGGTCGAGAACCGCCCCGGCGCGAACGGCTTCATCGGCGCACGCGCGGCGGCCGAAGCAGCACCGGACGGGTACACCCTGTTCATCGGCAGCAATTCGTCGATGGTCACCAACGCCGCCGTGTTCAAGAGCCTGCCGTACGACCCCGTCAAGGATTTCGTGCCGGTGGAGCGCATCGCCCGCTTCGCCATGGTCGTGGTGGTCCCTTCCAGCTCTCCATACAAGACACTCGGCGATCTCGTCGGCGCTGCCCGCAAGGCGCCCGGCAAGCTGAACTACGCCGCCGGCAGCGCGGGCTACCAGGTCTACGTAGAACTCTTCCACGAGCGCTTCGGCGTCAAGGGCAACCCGATCTCGTACAAGGGCACCGCGCCAGCCATGACCGACGTGGCCGCCGGCAACGTCGATTACTCCATTGGCGAGATCAGCGCGGTGCTGCCACTGATCCGCGCCGGCCGCCTGCGCGCGCTGGCGGTGACCGACTCCCACCGCCTGAAGGAACTGCCGCAAGTACCCACCGTGGCCGAAAGCGGCGCACCCGGCTTCGAGGTCACTGCCTGGACTGGCCTGTTCGCCCCCGCGAAAGTGCCCGCGCCGGTCATCAAGGCGCTGTCGGACGCCGTGCGCGCGGGCATGCAGCGACCCGCCAGCGTGAAGTTCATCGAGAACCTGGGTGCCACGGTCTACCCGGGCGGCCCGCAGCAGTTGCGCGATTTCCAGCTCGCCGAGATCCAGCGCACTCACGACATCGTCAGGACCGCCGGCATTCCGGTGGAGTAAGGATCCGATATGCAAGACGACACACCGAAGCAGGGTCCGCTCGCCGGCATCCGGGTCATCGAACTGGCCGGCATTGGCCCCGGACCGCTGGCCGGCATGATGCTGGCCGACATGGGCGCGCAGGTGCTGCGCATCGAGCGCCCCGGCGACACCGATCTCGGCGTGAAGCGCGCGCGCCGATTCGACATCATGCTGCGCAACCGCAAGTCGATTGTGCTGGACCTGAAGGACCCGCAGGCCGTCGCCACCGTGCTCGAACTGGTCGAACAGGCCGACGCGCTGATCGAGGGCTTCCGTCCAGGCGTGACCGAGCGCATGGGCCTTGGCCCGGACGCCTGCCTCGCGCGCAATCCCCGCCTTGTCTACGGCCGCATCACCGGATGGGGCCAGCACGGCCCGCTGGCGCACACGGCCGGCCACGACATCAACTACATCGCCCTGACCGGCGCGCTCAATGCCATTGGCCAGCGCGGCGGACCGCCGGCGATTCCCCCGGCCTACCTGGGCGACTTCGCCGGCGGCGGCATGTTCCTCGTCAGCGGCGTGCTCGCCGCGCTGATCGAGGCCGGCAAATCAGGCAAGGGCCAGGTCGTCGATGCCGCCATCGTCGATGGCGCAGCCGCGCTGGGCGCGGTGTTCTTCGGCATGACTGCGGCCGGCCAGTGGCGCCAGGCGCGCGGCACCAACGTGCTGGATTCCGGCGCGCATTACTACAACGTCTACCAGTGCAAGGACGGACGCTGGATCTCGATCGGACCGATCGAGGCACGCTTCTACCGCGATCTGCTCGCCCGCATCGGCGTGGACGCTGCGAGCCTCGGCAACCAGACCGATCCCGTCAACTGGGACGCCGGCAGCGCAGCGCTCGCCGAGGTCTTTCGCACGCGCACGCGCGACCAATGGTGCGCCCTGCTGGAAGGCACAGACGCCTGCTTCGCTCCCGTCCTCGACTACGAGGAGGCACCGCGCCACCCGCACCTGCAAGCGCGCGGAACGTTCGTCGAGGTCGACGGGATCATGCATCCCGCCCCCGCGCCGCGCTTCAGCCGCACGCCGTCGGTGCCGCCCTCCGCACCGCGCGAGCCCGATTTGCGTGACGTCGCGCAAGTCCTCGATGGCTGGCTGAGCGCCGACCGGATCGAGGCCGCGCGGCTTGTGTCGGAAAAGGCTTGCCGGCCTGCCTGAACGTGTCTCGTTTCAAATCGGCCGGAGCATCCGGCCCTTCTACATGCCTACGCCAACCATGAGTTCTTTCCTCAATATCCAACGCGAAGGCGCCATCGCCATCGTCACCATGAACCGTCCGGAGACGCGCAATGCGCTATCCGACAACGACGCCGTAGAGGCGCTGGTGGAGATGTGCGAAGCCGTCAACCGAGACCATGCCGTGCGCGTGGTCGTGCTGACGGGCGCAGGCCCCGCGTTTTCGTCTGGCGGCAACCTCAAGAGCCTGCGCACCACCTTCGGGCGCGAGTCCGGCGAGGCGGTCATGGCCCGCTACGCTTACCGTGACGGCATCCAGCGGCTGCCGCTGGCGCTGTCGAACCTGGAGGTGCCGGTGATTGCCGCCGTCAACGGCCCGGCGCTCGGCGCGGGCAACGACCTGGTCTGCACATGCGACATCCGGATCGCGTCGGAGAAAGCCATCTTCGCCGCCACCTTCGTCAAACTCGGTTGATCCCGGGCGACGGCGGCGCGTGGCTGCTGCCGCGTGCCGTTGGCATGTCGCGCGCCGCCGAGCTTTGCTTTACCGGCGACACGATCGATGCCGCACAAGCGCTCGAATGGGGCCTGGTGTCGCGCGTGGTGCCGCCCGAGGCGCTGATGCCCACGGCAATGGAACTGGCGCAGCGCATCGCCGTCAATCCCGGCCACGCGCTGCGCATGGCAAAGCGGCTGCTGAAGGAGGGCCAGCATACCCGGCTCGACACCATCCTTGAAATGTCGGCCGGCTTCCAGGCACTGGCCCACCACACGGCCGACCACGAAGCTGCGCTCGACAGCTACATGGCGAAGCTCAAGCGTTGAGAAGGAGACTGACATGGACATCCGCGACAACGTCTTCCTTGTCACCGGTGGCGCCTCGGGCTTGGCGAAGCCACCGCACGCATGATTGCGACGGCAGGCGGCAACGTCGTCATTGCCGACATCAACCCCGCCGGCGAGGCGCTGGCAGCCGAACTGGACGGCCGCTTCGTGCGCTGCGACGTAAGCAGCGAGGCAGACGGCCGCGCCGCCGTCGAGGCCGCGGCCGCGCTCGGACGGCTGGGCGGGCTCGTCAACTGTGCCGGCGTTGCGCCTGCCTGCAAAACTGTCGGCAAGGACGGGCCCCATCCGCTCGACGTCTTCGAGCGCACCGTCCGCATCAACCTCATCGGCACGTTCAACATGGTGCGCCTCGCGGCTGCCGCCATGGTCGGCAACACGCCCGACGCGGGTGGCGAACGTGGCGTCATCGTCAACACCGCCTCGGTGGCGGCCTTCGAGGGACAGATCGGGCAGGCAGCGTATGCGGCGTCGAAGGGCGGCGTGGCGTCGATGACGCTGGCCGTGGCTCGCGACCTGGCGCGCGACGGCGTGCGCTGCGTGACCATTGCGCCTGGCCTGTTCGAGACGCCGATGCTGCTGGGCCTTCCCGAAATGGTGCGCGATGCGCTCGGCCGCATGGTGCCCTTCCCCTCGCGCCTTGGGCGACCCGCCGAGTACGCGAAGCTGGTCGAAGCGGTGATCGGGAACACCATGCTGAACGGCGAGGTCATCCGGCTGGATGGAGCGATCCGGATGCAGCCGAAGTAATTCCCGGGTTCCCCGCTCCATCGAACAGGCCGCTCGCTGCCGGCCTGTTTCACCTTTCCTCAGTCCACCGTCGCCCCCGAGCGCTGGATGGTCGCCTTCCACCGCCCCCGCTCCGACTGTACGTAGGCGCCGAAGTGCGCGCTGTCGAGACGAAGCGGCATGCCGCCGATGCGGTCCAGCGCCTGCACGCTGGCCGGGTCCTGCAGCATCGCCGACACGTTCTTCTCCCACCGACTCACCACCGAGGCCGGCGTGCGCGCCGGGAAAAACAGGCCAATCCATGCGGTGGATTGCGCCGTCGGATAGCCCGCCTCGGCAATGGTCGGACCTGCGGCAGTTGCGGCAGCGCGCCGTGCCCATCACGGCCAGCGCCCGCAGCTTGCCGGCCTGCACCTGTGCGAGCGTCGAGGCGGATAGTCGAACGTCAGGTCTACCTGTCCGCCGAGCAGATCCGTGATCGCCGGGGCGCTGCCCTTATAGGGTACGTGGACAAACCTGACGCCGGCTTCCGACTGGAACAGTTCCGCCGCCAGGTGCGTCGCCGTGCCATTGCCAGCCGAAGCCACCGCCAGCTTGCCGGGATGCTCCCTGGCGTACGTGACCAGCTCCTTCACCGACTGGAACGGTGCCGAACTTTTCACCACCAGCAGGTTGGGCGACGACATCAGCGCGTGCACCGGCACGAAATCGCGCGCCGGATCAAAGCGCAGCCCCTTGTACAGGTACTGGTTGGTCGCCATGGTGCCCTGCGTGCCGAGCAGCAGCGTATAGCCGTCCGGCTCCGCGCGGGCCGCGACTTCGGTCGCCAGGTTGCCGCCGGCGCCGGGACGATTCTCCACCACCACGCGAATGCCATAGCGCGAAGTCATCTGGCTGGCGACCAGCGGCCCAACTGGTCAGTGATGCCACCGGGGGGCCCCGGCACGATCAGCGTGACCGGCTTCGACGGATAGCCGTCGTCCGCGGCCACCGGCGGTGCCAGGCCCACAAGGCCCAGCACGGCAGCCGCCGCCCCATATGCCAGTACGTGCCTGACGACCTGGCGCTTCGGTCTTTGCATTTGCGTCTCCTTTTGGTTTTTTTCCCGAAGAGATTGACCTTGCAAGGCATCGAACGAGCGGACTCGCATGTGCACCTGACGTCGCAAATGCCCGGCAAGACCGCCAAGCACTATCTCCGAATAATCGCATTCTAGTCCCAAATATCGAAATTCGTTGTGCTTGTTTGCGACATGTCGTATTGTTTTCCCATATTTCGTATATTCCAACATTTCCCCGGAGCCCCGAATTGCCCACGCTGATCCCAGCCGCCAGCCGCACCATGGCTGTGTTCGAGGTCTTCGCCCGGGAGCAGCGCGACCTGTCGAACTCCGACGTGGCGCGGCTGCTCTCGCTCGCGGACAGCAGTTGCTCCGATCTGCTGCATACCTTGCACTCGCTCGGTTATCTGATGCGCACCTCGCGCACCCGCCGCTTCTATCCGAGCGGCCGGCTGCTGGAGACCGCGCGCCGCATTGCCGAGAGCGATCCGCTGACCGCGCTGGCGCAGGAAGCGGTCGACCAGCTTGCCGAGCGCACCAATGAAAGCGCCTTCTTCGGCGTGCTGGAACCGATGGCCGTCAAGGTGGCAGCCGCAGCGGCGAGCCGGCTGCCGCTGCGCTACATCCTCGACGTCGGCGAGCGCGTGGCCTTGCACGCGTCGGCGCTGGGCAAGTCGATGCTCGGCCTGCTTCCCGAAGAGGAAGCCCGCGCCCGCCTCGACGCCATCCGCCGTCCCGCCGTCACACCCCACACCGTGGTCGACGTGGACCGCCTGCTCGATCAGCTCCAGCGCGGCCGCGAGCTTGGCTGGTACGAGGCCCACGAGGAAGGCACGCCCGGCGTGACGGCGCTGGCCGTCTCGCTCTGGATGGGCGGACAACCCGTTGGCCTGTCGCTGGCCGGCCCCGTCGCCCGTATCGAGAAGAACCGCGAAACCTATCTGTCGGCCCTGCGCGAAGTCAGCCAGGCGCTGCACGCCGACAACTGAGCAAACCCTGGCATCTGGAGGAGACATGGATCTTGGATTGAACGATCGCGTGGCGATCATCACCGGCTCGGCGCGCGGCATCGGCGCCGAGACGGCACGCATGCTGGCGAAGGAAGGCGCTTCGGTCGTCGTGACCGATCTCGACCTCGCTGCAGCCGAAGAGAACGCCCGCGCCATCGAGGCCGCCGGCGGCAAGGCCATCGCCGTGGCCTGCGACGTGCGCAACGAAGAACAGGTGAAGCAGCTCGCCGGTGCGGCGCTGGAAGCCTACGGCCGCATCGACGTGCTGGTGACAACGCCGGCCTGGTCAAGGACCGCACCATCCTCAAGATGGAAGAAGCCGACTGGGACCTCGTGCTCGACGTCACCCTGAAGGGCGCGTTCCACTGCTGTCGCGCCGTGCTACCCGCCATGCACGAGCGCGGCTGGGGCCGCATCATCAACATCAGTTCGCGCGCTCTGTTTGGCAATCCTGGGCAGGCCAACTACTCGACGGCCAAGGCCGGGATCATCGGCCTGACCCGCGCGCTGTCGCTGGAGCAGGCGCGCAAGGGCGTGACGGTCAACGCGATCGCTCCGGGCTATATCGAGACCGAGTACATCAAGAGCCTGCCGAACTACGAAACGATCCTTGCCAACGTCATGGCGAAGAACGCTGTCACCTTCCCGGGCCAGACCAGCGACATCGCCGGCGCCGTGTGCTTCATGGCATCCGAACACGCGCGCTACATCACGGGCACGACCCTTTTTGTGACGGGAGGCCGCTATGGCTGATCCGATGGTTGACGTTGACGGTCTCGACAGCGACCAGCAGCTGCTGCGCGACAACATCCGCCGCTACCTCAAGGAGAAAATTGCGCCGCGCATTCCGCAGGCGGAGCGCGACAAGCAGTTTCCACACGAGGCCATGACCGGCCTGATCGACTTCGGCTACTTCGGCGGCATCCTGCCCGAAGCCGACGGCGCCTTGGACTGGACTACCCGACGTGGGCCGTGATGATGGAAGAGGCCGGCTACTGCTGGCTGTCGCTGCGCATCCTGCTCAATGCCTGAACATTGTTTCCGGAATCATCAACGCTTACGGCACCGAGGATCAGAAGGCGCGCTTCGTCCGTCCGCTGCTGCGCAACGAACGGAAGCCCTTCGTGTCGATCTCCGAGCCCGACGTGGGCTCGAACGTGGCCGAGGTCAAGACCCGCGCCGACAAGCGCGGCGACCGCTACGTGCTGAACGGCAGCAAGCTGTGGGTCACCAACGGCATGTTTGCCGACTTCGGCATCGTGGTGGCGCGCACCTATAGCGAGACCTGCAACGGCGAACTGTCGCTGTTCCTGGTCGAGCGCGACGTGACGAAGTACGACGCCACGCCCGTTGACGTGGTGTTCACGCGAAGCACCGGCACGGCCGCTTTCACCTTCGAGAACGCCGAGATCCCGGCGGCCAACCTGATCGGCACCGAAGGCCAGGGCCTGCGCCAGATCCTCATCGGCCTGAACTTTGGCCGCCTGAACGTGGCGATGGGGGCGGTGGGCGCGGCGCAGTGCGCACTCGACCTGTCTATCGACTATGCGCTGCAGCGCAAGCAGTTCGGCCGCCAGATCGGCTCGTTCCAGCTCGTGCAGAAGCACATCGTCGACATGACGATGCGCGTGCAGGCCGCGCGCTCGCTCGGCTACCGCGCCGCCCGCTCGATGCAGAACGGCACTGCGCGCACCGAGTGCTCGATTGCCAAGCTGTACGCCACCGAGGCAGCTTTCGAGGTCGCCAACCTGGCGCTGCAGGTACACGGCGGCATCGGCTACGCCACCGACTACCCCATCGAACGGATCTTCCGCGACACCCGCGGCGGGATGATCCCCGAAGGCACCACCGAGATCCAGACGCTGATCATCGGCCGCGAAATTCTCGGCATCAGCGCACTGACCTGAACACACCTGAACACAAACACATCTGGAGACACGCAGCATGACCCAACCCGCCATCCTCGACCAGATCGCCCGGACCACGCTCTACTGGGAAGACCTGACGCCGGGCATGACCTACAGCACCTCGTCGCGCACCATCACCGAGGCCGACGTGGCCGCCTTTGCTGCGCTGACCGGCGACTTCAACAAGGTCCACGTCGATGCCGAATACGCCAAGGGCACTATCTTCGGCCAGCGCATCGCCCACGGCATGCTGGTCGCCGCGTTCATGGCCGGCCTGACCTCGCGCTCGATCCCGAACCAGTTTTTCGAAGGATCGCTGTTCAGCGTGCTGGAAAACCGCCTGAAGTTCCCGAAGCCGACCTTCATCGGCGACACCATCCGCGTGGACATCGAAGTCACCGAGCAGAAGCCAACCAGCCGCCCGGACCGCGGCATCGTCAGCTTCCTGCGCAAGGCCGTGAACCAGCGCGGTGAAGTCGTCGCCGAGATGGCCGCCACCTGCCTGTTCAAGCGCCGCACACCGGGGGAAGCACAATGAGTGCCAAACCAGACGCCAACGGCCTCTGGTTCAGCGACCTCACCCGCCTGGTCGAGCCTCGCTCGATCGTGCTGGTGGGCGCTTCCGAGAAGCCCGACAGCATCGGCGCCCGCACCTTCGAGAACCTGACGGTCTACTCGCAGTTCCAGGGCGACCTGTACCTCGTCAACCCGGGCCGCAAGGAAATCCACGGGCGGCCGTGCTATCCCTCGGTGCGCGACCTTGGCGGCGTGCCCGATCTCGCCATCCTTGCCGTGCGCGCCGACATGGTGCTCGACGCGCTGCGCGAATGCGGCGAGTGCGGTGTGAAATTCGCCATCGTCTTCACCTCGGGTTTCGGCGAGACCGGTGACGAAGGCCGGGCTGTCGAGTCCGAGATGCGCGAGATCGTCGCAAGACCGGCATGCGCATCTATGGTCCGAACTGCCCCGGGCTGAATAACATGAATGCGCGTCTCGGCATGACGTTCTCGCCGGCCTGGCGCATCGACAATGCCAGGCCCGGCCCCATCGGGGTGGCCACGCAGGGCGGCGGGCTGGGCCGCTCGTTCATCCAGTCGATGGACCGCGGCGTAGGCATCGGCCTGTGGTGCTCGGGCGGCAACGAGGCCGACCTGGAGGTCAGCGATTACATCCACTACATGGCGGATGCGCCGGATATCAAGGTCATCGTTACCACGCTCGAAGGCGTGCGCAACGGCCCGCGCTTCATGGCGGCCGCGCTGCATGCCGCGCGCCGGGGCAAGCCCATTGTCGCGTTGAAGGTCGCAAGTCGGAAATCGGCGCCAAGGCCGCCGCGTCGCACACCGCCGCCATCGCCGGCGTGGCCGAGATCAACAGTGCGGTGTTCCGTCAGCTCGGCATCATCGAGGTGGACGACATCGACGAACTGATCGACGTGGCCTCGCTGCTGTCGCGTGCCACGCCGACCGGCAAGGAGCAGCTCGCCGTCTACAGCTTCTCTGGCGGCACGGCGGCGCTGTGCACCGACATGGTCGCATCGCCGGCCTGAGGCTTTCGAAGTTCGCGCCGCAAACGCTTGAAGCACTGGGCCGCGCGCTGCCTGGCTACGCCGCGTTCGACAACCCGGTGGACGTGACCGCCGAGGTGCTGGTCAATGCCGAGGTCGGCTACGCCGCGCTCAAGGCCACCGCCAGCGACCCGAATACCGACCTCGTGCTGGTCCCGATTCCCGTGGAGTACGGCAAGACCAGCGCCATGCTCGCCGACAGCATGGTTCGCGTGCAGTCAGAGCAGAGCACGCCCATCGTCCCGGTCTGGATGAGCGACCGCACTGGCGAAGGCCATCGCAAGATGATCGAAGGCGGCCTCATGCCCATGCGCGCGGTCGGCAACGCGGTGCAGGCCGTGAAGCGGTTCATCGAGTATGGCAAATGGCAGGCGCAGTTCGACCACAACTGGCGTCCGCTCGGCGAGATCGCCCCACGCCGGGCCAAAGGCGATTGCGCGGCCCTGTCGGAAGCCGGTGGCAAGGCGCTGCTGGCACGTGCCGGCGTGACCGTGCCGGGCGGCGTGGTCGCGCCTCGGCCGGCGAGGCGGCGCAGGCCTTCCGCAATGTGGCCACAGAAGGCACCGGCAAGGCCGTGATGAAAATCGTCAGCGCGGCCATCACGCACAAGACCGATATCGGTGGCGTACGCCTGGGCATCGCGTCGGAAGATGCTGCCCGCGCGGCGTCGAGGAAATCTACGCCAGCGGTTGCAAGGCCGCGCCGGCGGACCGGATCGAAGGCGTGCTGGTCGAGCCGATGCTGCCGTCGCCGTTCGTGGAAGCCGTAGTCGGCATCCACCGCGACGAGGTGTTCGGCCATGTCTGCACGTTTGGCCTCGGCGGTGTCGCGATCGAGCTGTTCAAGGACGTCAGCCGCCGACTGCTGCCACTCACGCCGCAATCGCGCGGGCGATGATCGCCGAGACGCGCTGCCATGAGCTGCTGAAGGGGCATCGCGGCCAGGCGGCATTCGATATCGACGCCCTTGCGGACACGCTGGTCAAGCTGTCGGACTTCGTGGCAAGGCACGCCGATCGCATCGACGAACTCGAAATCAATCCCCTCGCGGTGCGTCCGCAGGGCCAGGGCGTGGTGGCGCTGGACGCCGTCATTACCTGTCGTGACATGGAGTCCTCCCAATGGTAAAGACCGACATCGGCTATACGACGACCGATACCATCATGGTGCGCGGCAAGAACCTGTCGACCGAGATCATCGGCAAGTTCGACTTCGTCGACATGATCTTCTTCACCACGCTTTCGCGCATGCCGACGCCGCGCGAGAAAGTCATGGTCAATGCGCTGCTGGTGACCACGGCGGACCACGCATCACGCCCAGCTCGCTGTCGGCCCGCCTGACGTACATCGGCGCGCCGGAAGCGCTGCAGGGCGCGGTTGCCACTGGCCTGCTCGGCGCCGGAAGCGTGTTCCTTGGCCCGATGCAGAACGCCGCGGAAATGCTGCTCGAAGGCGCGAAGGCACTGCGAGACGGCGCGACCGACGACGAAGTCACGCAGGCCGCGCGCGACGTGATCATCCGCCACAAGGAGCGCCGCCAGCAAGTCTTCGGCGTGGGCCACCCGATCCACGTCGACGGCGACCCGCGGGTGCCAGCCCTGCGCGACCTGTCGCGCGAGAACGGCTACTACGGCCTGCACTGGCGCCTGATGGAAGCCATCTCGGCAGTGCTGATCAACGAGCACAAGCGCAAGTTGCCCATGAACGTGGTGGGCGCCATCGGCGCCATCATCGCCGCCATGGGACTGGACCCGCTGATCGGGCGCGGCCTGGCGCTCGTGGGCCGCTCGGCCGGCCTGCTGGCCCACGTGCTGGAAGAAAAGAGCCAGCCGATGGCGCGCGAGGCGTGGGAACTCGTGCTGCAGGCCGACCCGCGCAACGTCCTGCCCTGACGTTTGAACCGGCCCGGCCGCCGCGCCGGGCCGGCGACAAGAATTCGCTGAGAGACATCCCGATGCAGAAGCTCACCGCCGAACGGCGCATGATCCAGGAAGCCGCCCGCCAGTTCACGATGGAACGGGTGCTGCCGCTGGCCAACAAGCTGGACCCGGAGAAGGGCCAGATTCCGCGTGAACTGATCGACGAGATGGCCGAGCTGGGCTATTTCGGCATCCTCGTGCCCGAGGAATACGGCGGCCTCGGTCTCGGTGCCTACGAGTACTGCCTGGTTGCCGAACAGCTCTCGCGCGGCTGGATGAGCGTGGGCAGCCTGATCGCGCGCGGCAACCAGTTGATTGGCGTGCTCAAGGCGCTCACGCCGGAGAAGAAGGCCGAATACCTGCCCCGCATGGTGCGCGGCGAGTTCCTTGGTGCGTTCTCGCTGTCGGAGCCCAATGCCGGTTCCGACGTCGCCAATATTGCATGCCGCGCGGTGCGCGACGGCGACGAGTGGGTGATCACCGGCAACAAGTACTGGTGCACCTTCGCCGACGAGGCGGACTTCATACTCGTCATCTGCCGCACCGATCCGGTGGTCGATCCGAAGGCCCGCCACAAGGGGCTCTCCGCCTTCATGGTCGAGAAGCCGCGCGGCCAGTTGCCCGAGGGCGTCAAGGGCAGCATCATCCCCAAGATCGGCTACCACGGCTGGACCACCTGGGAGCTGGCCTTCGACGGCTGCCGCGTGCCGCAAGCGAAGATGGTCGGCGAGGAAGGCAAGGCCTTCTACCTTGCCACGGCCGGACTGGAAACCGCGCGCGCCCACACCGCCGCCCGTTCCATCGGCCTGGCGCAGGGCGCGCTGGAGGATTCGATCCAGTACGCCAGGGACCGGGCGCAATTCGGCTCGCCCATCGGCAACTTCCAGGCGATCCGCTTCAAGATTGCCGACATGGCCACGCAGATCGAGGCCGCGCGCGCCCTGCTCTATTCGGTGTGCGAGAAGATCGACGACGGCGCCGCGCCGACACCGGGGCATCGATGGTCAAGCTGTTCGCCAGCGAGATGTGCGAGCGCGTGACCAGCGAGGGCCTGCAGATTCATGGCGGCGCAGGCTACACCACACACTTCGCGGCCGAGCGCTACTGGCGCGATGCGCGGCTGACCAGGATCTTCGAGGGCACGTCCGAAATCCAGATGCGCATCATCTCCGACGCCTCATGGGCAAGGTGACGACATGACCCGACCGGCATCCCCCGCGCCCTCGCCGGCCTGCGCGTGGTCGATCTCACGCAAATGCTGGCCGGACCGTTCTGCACCCAGGTCCTGGCCGACCACGGCGCCGACGTCATCAAGGTCGAAGCCATGACAGGCGACGGCACGCGCCTGACCGCGCCGTTCTGCGAGGACGACACGCTGCGCGAGTACGGCGGCTATTTCCAGAGCGTCAACCGCAACAAGCGGTCGATTGCGTCGACCTGAAGACCGCCGAGGGCGTGGCCCTCGTCCGCCAATTGATCGACGACGCCGACATCGTCGTCGAGACTTCCGCGCCGGTGTCATGGAGCGGCTCGGCCTGGGCTGGGAGACGCTGCGCGAAAGCAACCCGCGCCTGGTCTACGGCACGGTGCGCGGCTTCGGCGACCCGCGCTCCGGCGCCAGTCCTTACGCGGACTGGCCGGCCTACGACGTGGTTGCGCAGGCCATGGGCGGCATGATGGGCATCACCGGACCGGATCGGCAAACCCCGATGAAGATCGGCCCCGGCGTGGGCGACACCATCCCCGCGCTGATGCTCTGCATCGGCATCCTGTCGGCCGTGCATCGCGTCAGGGAAACCGGCAAGGGCCAGTTCGTGGACGTGGCGATGACCGACGCCGTGCTAGCCATGTGCGAACGCATTGTCTACCAGACCTCGTACACCGGCGTCGTGCCCGGCCCCGAAGGCAACCGCCATCCGCTGCTGTGCCCGTTCGGCCTGTTCCGGGCGCGCGACGGCTACGTGTCGATCGCCGTGGCCAACGATCCGCTGTGGGAAAAGCTCGCCGCTGCTATCGGCCGTCCTGAACTGGGCTCCGATCCGGCCTTCGCCACCAATGCAGCCAGGGTCGCCAACACGCAGCAGGTCATCGAACTGCTGGAAGGTTTCACCTCCGTCCGGACCAAGGACGAGATTGCCCGCGTGCTGGGCGGCAAGGTGCCTTTCGGGCCGGTCTGCACCGCAGCCGAGATCTTTGCCGACCCGCACTATGCGGTGCGCGAGATGCTGGTGGACGTCGACCAGCCCGGCTCGGCACAGCGCGTGAAAATCGCCGGCGTGCCGATCAAGCTCAGCGACACCCCGGGCGCGGTCCGCTGCCGTGCGCCGATGCTGGGCGAGCACACCGACGAAATTCTTCTCGCCAACGGCTACAGCCGCGCCGATATCGATCGTCTGCGCGCGGCGGGCGCCGTTCGCTAACGATTCTGGAACCGTAGAAATGGACCTCCGACAAATGCGACAGGCGCTCGTCCTGAGCGAGACCCTGAATTTCCACCGCGCCGCCGAGCGCCTGTGCATGGCGCAGCCGCCGTTGTCCACGGCCATCCGCAAGCTCGAGGAGGAACTCGGCACCACGCTGTTCGACCGGCTGCCGTCCGGCCTCACGGTGACCCCAGTCGGGGAACTGGTGCTGCGGCAGATGCGCAATGCGCTGTTCTTCGCCGACGAGATCCGCCGGGCTGCAAGTGAAGGCGATGCCGGCGAGCGCGGCAAGCTGCGCGTCGGCTTTGTCGGCTCGTCCGTGTATTCGCTGATGCCCCGGCTGATCCGCGCTTTCCGCACCCGCTACCCGCACGTGGAACTGGTGATCGAGGAATCCACCACCGTCGACCTGCTGCACGCTGTGGAGGAACACACGCTCGACGCCGCGCTGGTCCGCTTTCCTGTGCTCGGAAAGACCGCGGCCCAGATCACGCTGCTGCAACCCGATCCGCTCGTGCTGGCCGTCAACGCGGATTCGCCGCTGGCCCAACGCAAGTTCGTCGCACTTTCCGATTTGGGCGACACCCCGTTCATCGTCTATTCGCAGGAACGCGTGCCGACCATGCACGCGCTGATCATGTACGCCTTCGAGGCGGAGGGAATCCGGCCGCCGATCGCACAGGAAGCGGTGCAGGTGCCGACGATCCTGGCGCTCGTGGAAAGCGGCCTGGGCGTCGCGCTCGTACCGGCCGCCACTGCGCGGCTGGGCGGCGAAGGCATCCGCCACATCCCGCTGACCGGATTGCCGGATCGGATGGACTTCGGCATCGCTCTGGCGACGCTGCCGGAACCCAGCAACGCCACGACGCGGAACTTCGTCGCACTGGCGCAGGAGGTGACGCGGGAGGTTGCGCCATAGCGCCGCACGGTCTCGGCGAAGAGGCGCCTCGCCGATTGCGGGAAAGCCGCCGAGGGGCGCCGAGTGCTACGCGTAACCGCTACGCGATCCCCTCCCCCCGGCCATCAGGCGCTCAGATCGGCTTTTCCAGCTGCCTTGCCTGCTTCTCCTTGAAGCGCAAGCCATACCATTGGCCGATTTGCCGCTTCGTCAGGTAGCCCTTCTTCTTGCGGTCGATTTCATCGAAGTGGGTGTAGACGTCGGCATGCCCGCCTGCGCCTCGTCGCGCGTCAGCTTGCCGTCGTGGTTGGCATCGGCCGCCGCGAACTTCTCTGCATACATCTGCTTGACCTCCTTCGCGGTCATCTGAGCCGGCGGCGCGCCGGCCGCCGATGCCGGCGCCTGGGCGCACGCAAGCGTGGCGGACAGCGACCCTAGCAGGGCCACGGCAATAGCGAGCGAACGCTGCATGTTGTTCATCTTCAAGGTTCTCCTCCTCGTCTTGTTGAGAAATTCATTCTGGGTCCGCGGTCCGGCTGAATGCAACCGACTTCGCGGGTGGGCTGGGAAAACCATGGCGGAACTAAAGTGCCGCGCTCGCTGGAGCGCGGCCTGTCTCGCCAAACCGGACGTCACCCCTTCCGCTCGATCAGCCCATCGACCCCCACGATGCGGTCCGCCGTGCAGATCAGCGGATTCACATCGAACTCGGCAATCACGTCGCGCTGGTCGGCCGCGAACTCGGACAGGCTGGCGATGACCTCCGCCAGACGCTCCATGTCCACGCCCGCAGCGCCACGGAAGCCCTTGAGCAGCGCGACGCCGCGCAGGCGCTCCAGCATCTCGCGCGCCTGTTGCGGCGAGCACGGTGCGATCGTGGCTACCGTGTCCTGCATCAGCTCGACCATTACGCCACCCAGGCCGACCACCAGCAGCGCGCCAAGGTGCGGATCGACGCGGGCGCCGACCAGGATCTCGACACCGGCCGGTACCTGGCTCTGCACCAGCACACCATTGATGCGGTCATCCGTCGTCACCTTGCGGGCGTTTGCCATTACCTCGCGGTAAGCGACGGCGACTTCCTCTGCCGACTTCAGGCCGAGACGAATCACACCGGCCTCCGATTTGTGCGGGATGGCCGGACTTTCGACCTTCAGCACCACCGGATAGCCGCACGCGCCGGCGGCCCGGACAGCGGCGTCCTCGCTGGCGGCCAGCGATTCCCCAACCACCGGCACGCCATACAGCGCAAGTACGTCCTTGGCCTCGCGCTCGGTCAGCGTGGCCGATGGTGCAGCGAGGATGCGGGCGCGGGCATCCGCCGCTACCGACGCGTGCGTCAGCCGCGGCGCGTTTGCCGTCTGGCGCGACAAGAGCCACTGCTCGCGCTGGTGCCACGCGGCCAGTGCCGCGAAGCAGTGCGACACGGAGCGGAACAGCGCCAGTCGCGGCAGCGCTTCGGTCTCGCGCGACTCCGGCCCTTCCATCCAGTTCGACATCCACAGGCCGCACGCCATCTTGCCGTGCTTCACCGCGAGGTCGTTGAAGACTTCGAAGCGGCGGCCGTTGCCCTCGCCCGTCACCACCAGCGGCACGACTGCCGCGCCATAGGACGGATCCGCGAAAACCGCGTCGCCGCACTGGATGAACGAGTCGAAGTTGTTGGCCGCCTGTGCCGTCAGGTCGCATGGGTTGCGCGCTGCGCCGAAGTCCGGGATGTGCGATTCGAGCACGGCACGTGTGGCGTCGCACGGCTGCGGCAGCGGCACGCCAAAGCGCTCGGCCTCGTCCGCGGCGACAATGCCGGCGCCTCCCGAACCCGAGACGATCGCCACGCCGGTCGCGGTCGGACGCGGTGCCTTGGCGAAGAACACCGTGGTTGGCACCAGTTGCTCGATCGTTTCCACCTGCACCACGCCCGCCTCGCGCAGCGCCGTGCTGTAGGCACGGTCGGACCCTGCCATGGAGCCAGTATGCGACATGGCCGCCGCCGCACCTGCCTCGCCGCGCGCCATCTTGTAGACCACCAGTGGCTTGCCGGCTTGCGCGCACAGCTCGGCGGCACGGATGATGCGGCTCGCGTCGGACAGACCCTCGAACACGCACGCAATCGCCGCGCATGCCGGATCGCCAGCCATATAGGCGATCTGGTCTGCCACGTCGATGTCGCATGCATTGCCGCACGAGAAAACGTGGCTGAACGCGGTCCCGTGGTTGGCCGCCTGCTCCAGCGCGAACGCCAGCGCGCCGGACTGGCTCACCAGCCCGATGGCATGCTGCGGCAGCGCACCCTCGCGGGCGGGGAGCGCCGTGAAGGACACCATCGCGTTGTTGATGTAGTTGGCATAGCCGATGGTATTGGGACCAAGCAGGCGCACGCCGCTTTCCCTGGCAATGTCCACCAGCCGCGCCTGGTCGGCGGCCTTCTCCGGATTACCGGTCTCGGCATAGCCCGACGCGAACAGCACCACGCCGCCCACGCCCAGGCGGGCGCACTCGCGCACGATGGGCTCGACCGTGTCGCGCCCGGTGGCGATAAGCACGCAGTCCGGCACCTCCGGCAGTGCGGAAAGCGAGGGGTAGCAGCGTTCCCCGTTGATGTCCTCGTAGCGCGGGTTGACCAGCAGCACCTTGCCGTCGAACTGCCGCAGGTTCGTCATCGAGCGGCCGGCGAAGGCCTTCTCATTGGGCGTCGCCCCGACCACCGCGATGGATCGCGGATGGAAGGTTCGGCGCAGTTCCTCGTGGGTAAAAAGTTTGCGCGGCGACATGTCTATCTCAGCTCGTCAGGTGGAAGCCGCCGTTCACGCCGAGGTGCTGGCCCAGCACGTAGCCGGCAGCGTCCGACAGCAGGAAGGCGATCGGGCTGGCCACTTCTTCGGGCTGTGCCCAGCGGCCCATTGGAATCATGGCGAGGTAGGTGTCGCGGAAGCGGTCACTGCGGATGGTCTCGGTCATCGGCGTCTCCACCATGCCCAGGCAGATGGTGTTCGTGCGCACGCCGTACTTGCCCCACTCGCGTGCGGCGGCCATCGTCATGCCGAGCATGCCGGCCTTGGCCGAAGCGTAGTTGATCTGGCCGATGGAGCCGCGACGGCCTGCTTCGGACGAGATGTTGACGATCGAGCCGCTGACCTTCTCGCCGTTCTTCGCACGCTCGACGAGGCGCGAGCCCACCGCCTGAAGCCACAGGAAAGCGCCCGTCAGGTGGCAGTCGATCACTTCGTTCCAGGTCTTCAGCGTCATGTTCTCGATCATCGCGGCGCGCACGATGCCGGCGCAGTTGACCAGTCCGTCGACCTTGCCGAAGCGCGACACGGCGTGCTCGACCGAGGCCGAAACGAAGTCCGGGTCCGCCACGTTGCCGACATAGGCCTGCACGTGGTCGGGATGCTCGGCAGCGAGCGCCTGGATGGGCTCAGCCTTCAGGTCTACCACGCAGACCTTGGCGCCCAGCCTGAGCGCAAGTACGGCGGTGGCATGGCCCACCCCCTGCGCGGCGCCGGTGACGATGATGACCTTGCCGGCCAGGGACATAAGGTTGTTGTCGGACATGGTGGAATCTCCTCTCTGAGTATTGGAGTGGTTCGGGGGTTGGAGAGATGCGGCGATGAGGCCGGGATTAGTCGGCACGCCCTTCGAGGCGACCCAAGTGGTATTGCATGTCGCCATGCAACTGGTCGAGCACGAGGATGCGGCGGAGGTAGTGGCCCACCGCGTACTCCTCTGTCATGCCAATGCCGCCGTGCATCTGAATGGCTTCCTGGCAGACCTGCCGCGCATGGCGCGTGATGAAAGCCTTGGCGACATGCGAGGGCACCGTGGCACCGGTCAGGTCGTTGCGGCCGGCCAGCGCGAGCGCCAGAGACACCGACAGGCTGCGGCTCTGCTCCAGCGCCACAAGCATGTCGACTGCACGGTGCTGGAGCGCCTGGTTCGAGCCGATCAGGCGGCCGAACTGCTTGCGTGTCTTCAGGTAGCTCACGGTGAGGGAATACGCCGTGTCCATCGCGCCGACCATTTCGGAGCAGGCCGCGCTGATGCCGGTGTCCAGCAGCCGTTGCAGCAGCGCCGGAGTGAGCGTGCCAAGCCGCTCGCCTTCGGCGTCGTCCAGCGTTAGGTCTGCCACGGGCGTGCCGTCGATCAGGCGGCCACCGGCCAGGCTCACGCCCGTGGCACGGGCATTGATCAGGAAGAGCTGGATGCCTTCATTCGGCGCCTGCGCCGTCACCAGCAAGTAGTCCGCCCCAGTGCCATGCAGCACGCAAGGCTTGCGGCCATACAGGCGCCAGCCGTCGATCCCATGGGCAGCGTGCATGGCGACGCGGCACGGCACGGCCTCGCCGTGCGCCCAGGCCACTTGCAGTTCGCCGCGCGCAATCTGTGGCAACAGCTTGGCCTGCTGCGTCGGCGAGCCGAGGCAGTCGATGGCCGTGGACGCCATCACAACGGTGCCGTGATAGGGTTCAAGCGACAGGCACTTGCCCAGCGCCTCGGAGACGACCATGTGGTCCACCGCATCGCCGCCGAAGCCGCCGTGCGCCTCTGGCATCGCCGCGGCGGTCACGCCGAGTTCCGCCAGGCGCGCCCACACCTCTGGCGAGTGGCCGGGTTCGTTCGCCACGTATTGCTGGCGGTGTCCGAAGTCGTATTCGCGGGCCAGCAGCCGCGCCAGGCTGTCCTGCAGTTGCTGCTGGACGTCGTTCAGTTGCAGGTTCATGACAGGTCGAGCACGGTGGCGGAAAGGATGTTCTTCTGCACCTCGGTGCTGCCGCCGAAGATCGAGACAGCTCGCGAGTACAGGTACGACTTGGTGAGCGATCCGGTGTCCGCCCGCAGCGAGGCAGGAGCGGTCATGCGGCAGATCAGGTCGGTAATGGCCTGGAAAATCTCGCTGCCGCGCGCCTTGAGCATCGGCGACAGCTTCATGTCGGCGTGCCCGCCATGCATGCGGAACTGCGTGACTTCGAGCGCATGAAGATCGGCCTCGATCAGCGCGATCTGGCTCCGATACGCGGCCAGCGTCGACGCCGGGTACCCCTCGCCTTCCAGCGTTTGCAGCAACGCCCTGGCGCAGGCCACGCGTTCCTTGTTGCGGCCGATTCCGGCGATATAGGCGCGCTCATGGCCGAGCAGGAACTTGGCATAGTCCCAGCCCTTGTTCTCTTCGCCAACCAGGTTGGTGGCGGGCACGCGAACGTTGTCGAAGAACACTTCGTTCAGGCTGTGGCGGCCGTCGATGCTGATGATCGGGCGCACGGTCACGCCCGGCGTCTTCAGGTCGATCAGCAGGAACGAGATGCCGGCCTGCTTCTTCACCGCGTTGGCGTCGGTGCGGACCAGGCAGAACACCCAGTCCGAATAATGCGCCTGGCTCGTCCAGATCTTCTGGCCATTGACCACGTACTCGTCGCCCTCGCGCACGGCGCTGGTCTTCAGCGAAGCAAGGTCGGACCCCGAGCCGGGTTCCGAGAAGCCCTGGCAGACCTGGATGTCGGCGTTCAGCAGCTTCGGCAGGAAGTACTCGCGCTGCGCATCGGAGCCGAAGTGGATGATGACCGGTCCCAGCATCGTGATGTTGAAGATATGCGGGGGCGGCGCCGGCGCGGCGGCGCACTCGTCGGCGAATATCTGTTGCTCGGCGGCATCCCAGCCGGCGCCGCCGAATGCCTTCGGCCACGCGGGCGCCCCCAGCCGCGCCGGTTCAGCGCGCGTTGCCAGAGTTCGGTGTCGGCCTTGGAGGCAAAGCCGCCGGCGCGCAGGCGCTGGCGCATGTCGTCGGGCAGGTTGGCAGCGATGAAGTCGCGCACTTCCTGCCAGAACGCCTTGTGCGCTTCGGAGTAAAGCAAGTCCATGTCAATCCTCTTTCGTTCAGCAGCCCTTGAACGCGGGCTGCCGCTTCTCGGCGAAGGCCCGCAGGCCCTCTGTCATGTCGTAGGAACGCTGGTGGTGGCGCAGCTCCAGCAATTCGTGGCGCAGGGCGTCGGCCAGGGTCTTGTCCGCAGCCTCGGCTGCCACGCGCTTCATGCGAGCCAGCACCAGCGGGCTCCTGGCTGCGAGCAGTTCGCCCACGGCCTGCGCGCGGGCCGCGAGCCCGGCGTCGGCCACGACTTCGTTGACCAGCCCGTAGTGCGCCATCTGCGCGGCGGTGAAGCTGGCGCCGGTGAACAGCAGCCAGCGCGCCACGTTGGCTGGCACCTTGCGCGGCAGCACCGCCGCGCCGCCCGCGCCGGGGAAGACGCCAAGTTGGAATGGGCGTCGCCCAGCTTCGCGCTCTCGGCGGCGAGGACGAGGTCGCAGGCCATCACGGTCTCGAGGCCGCCCGCCAGCGCCAGCCCATTCACGGCGGCGATTACCGGCTTCGGAAAGGCGCGCAGCGTATCGACGAAGCAGACGACCATGTCGAGGAAGTCGGGCTCGCCAGTGACCGACGGCTCGGCCACTTCTTTCAGGTCGGCCCCGGCGCAAAGGCGCGGCCGCTGCCGGTCAGCACGACCACGCGCACGGCGGCGTCGTCGCGCCACGCGTTGAGCTGCGCGGTCATGGCGGCGGCCATCTCGCGGTTCAGGCTGTTCATGGCGGTCGCCCGGTCCATGACCAGCCAGCCGACCGCGTTCTCGATGCGATGCTGAAGGCTCATGCCACGCTCCTCAGCACAGTTCCAGGCCAACGGCGGTCGCCTCGCCGCCGCCCAGGCACAGGCTGGCGAGACCGCGCTTGAGGCCGCGATGCCTCAGCGCATGGACCAGCGTTACGAGCAGCCGCGCGCCAGTGGCCCCGACCGGATGGCCGAGCGCGCAGGCGCCGCCATTGACGTTCAGCCGGTCGTGGCCAATGCCCAGCTCGTCCAGCGCGATCATCGTCACCACGGCGAACGCCTCGTTGACTTCATAAAGATCGACGTCGCGCGCGGTCCAGCCGGCCTTGTCGAACACGCGGCGGGCGGCGAGCACGGGCGCATCGGCAAACTGCTGCGGCGGGTTGGCATGCGTGGCGTGGGCGACGATGCGGGCCAGTGGCGTTCGCCCGTGCCGCATGGCGTCGCTCTCGCGCATCAGCACAAGCGCGGCGGCGCCGTCGGAGATCGACGACGCGTTGCCGGCCGTCACCGAACCGCCGTCGCGGAACACGGCCTTCAGCTTCGGCAGACGGGCGGCATCGCACTGGCCCGGCGTCTCGTCCGCGGCAAACTCGCCACCGCGCTTGAGGGCCACCGGCACGATCTCGTCGCGGAAGCGGCCTTCGGTCACAGCGGCCTGCGCCCGCAGCAGGCTCTCGCGGGCATAGGTGTCCTGTGCTTCACGGCCGATGCCGCGTACCTCGGCGGCGAGGTCGGCGTAGTAGCCCATCAGGTGGCCCTCATAGGCGTCCTCCAGCCCGTCGCAGTACATATGGTCGAGGAACTGGCCGTGCCCGAGGCGGTAGCCGTGGCGCCCGCGCGGGACGATATACGGCGCGTTGGTCATCGACTCCATGCCCCCCGCCACCGCCACGTTGCAGGAGCCGGCGAGCAGCATGTCATGCGCCAGCATCACCGACTTCATGCCGGAGCCGCACATCTTGCTCAGGGTAGTGGCCGGCGTCGACGTGGGCAGCCCCGCGCCGAGCACCGCTTGCCGCGCCGGCGCCTGGCCGACGTTGGCGAACAGGCACAGGCCCATGATGGCTTCGTCGACCGATACCGGATCGACGCCCGCCTGTGCCACGGCGGCACGGATGGCGATGGCCCCGAGCTCCGGCGCCTTGAACGCCGCAAGCGCGCCGTTGAACGCCCCGATGGGCGTGCGCTTCGCGCCGACAATGACGATGGAATCCTTCGAGTTCTGCATAGTGTCCTCAGGCATGGTGCGCAAGCCGGGTGCGCGCGAAATCGAGAATGACCTGGCTCGACGCGCTGTCCTGCGCGAACAGGGCGTCGCCCAGCAGCGTCGCGCAATACGACTCGCTGCCGGCCACGCTGCGCCCCTCGTGCAGGCGGCGGGTAAAGAGGCCCAGCGCCAGTTCCTCGGTGATGCCGATGGCGCCATGCACCTGCATGGGCGATGGCCGCCACACGCTCGCCGGCCTCGCAGGCGCGCAGCTTGGCCGACGCGGCGCGCAGCGGGTCGGGCAGATAGCCGTCGGCCGCACAGCCCAGCCGCGCGGCGAACACCGCAGAACTCGCCTGCTCCGCCATCACGCTCAGTTCCTGCTGCATGGCCTGGAACTGGCTGATGGCGCGGCCGAACTGCTGCCGGTCGTGACGTAGGCGATGCTCATCGCCAGCACGCGCTGCATGGCACCGGCCATGCCGGCGGCGTGGGCAGCGTTGCAGAGCGCGACGATGTCCGCACTGTCTTCACGGAAGCGGAATACCGCCGCATCCGCCGACTGCCATTGGAGCGACGCCGATGCCTGTGGCCGGTAGATGCCCGGCGTGCGCATGGCGGCGCTGGCCGGCAGCAGCAGCCATTCTCCGCGCCACTGCGTCAGTACGAGATCGGCCAGCGCGCCGCCCGGCACGTTCCGGCAGACGATGTGCTGGCCGCCGGCGGCAGCGCAAGCGATGGCAATGCACTCGCCCGCGCTCTGGCGCCCCGCCTTGGCCAGCATGGCGCGGGCCATGGCGGTCTCGGCGAACGGATGGCTCATGCCGGCACGGCCGGCGGCGAGGAATAGCGGGAACGCCTCGGGCAGCGACAGCCCTGCACCGCCGCATTCGGCGGGCACAAGCGCGTCGGTGTAGCCAAGGGCATCGATGGCGGCCCACTGCGCCGCGGCGCCTTCGCCGGCTTCGCAGCGGCGCACCGCCTCGTCGGCGCACAGGTCGGCGAGCGCGCGCTCGAAGCCTTCCAGGAGGGAATCAGTCATAGCAGGTATCCGGTTATGTCTTAGCGAAGCCCGAGCGAACGCGCGATGATGCCGCGCAGGATCTGGCGCGTGCCGCCACGCAGGGAGAAGCTCGGGCAAAGCTGCGTGATGTAGGCAATGGCGCGCTGCAACGGCTCCGACGGCTGGAAATCCGGCATCTGCTCGATGGCCGCGGCGATCCAGCCCGGCACGGTCTGTTCGAACTCGGTGCCGAGATCCTTGACGTAGGCCGCATCAGTCTCCGGGTTCTGCCCCTTGTCGAGCAGGTCGGCCACGGCGAGCGACATGGCGCGCAGCGCGGCAAGGCGGCCGGCAATGCGGCCGGCAATCGCCTTCACCCCATCCGGCACCGGCAGGCCCGAGGCGCGCACTTCGGCGAGCCAGGTCTCGGCCAGCAGCTGGCTGGTCAGGATGCGTTCCGGGCCGCTGCGCTCGAAGGCCAGCTCGGCGGTCACCTGCTTCCAGCCGGAGCCTTCCTCGCCGACGATTGCGTCGGCCGGCAGGTCCACGCCCTCGAACACGACTTCGCAGAAATGCGCGTCGCCGGCGAGGTCCTTGATGGGGCGATAGCTGATGCCGGGCAGACTCAGGTCGATCAGAACCTGCGACAGGCCCTTGTGGCGGTCGCCGTGCTGGCCAGAGGTCCGCACCAGCGCGCACATGTACTGCGTGCGGTGTGCATTGGTTGTCCAGATCTTGCGGCCGTTCAGGCGCCAGCCGGTCTCGGTCCGCACAGCGCGGGTACGCACGCTGGAAAGGTCGGAGCCGGTGTCGGGCTCGCTCATGCCGATGCACATGAAGATCTCTCCGCGCACCATGCGCGGAACGAAAAACTCGCGCTGTGCCGGCGTGCCGAACTTGAGGATCAGCGGCGCGGTCTGGCGGTCGGCAAACCAGTGGGCCGACACGGGCGCGCCGGCGGCAATCAGTTCCTCCACCAGTACGAAGCGGGCGAAGGCGCTACGGCCAGCACCGCCGTACTCTTTTGGCAGGGCAAGGCCGAGCCAGCCCTGCTTTGCCAGGGCGCGGCTGAAGTCGGCGTCGTAGCCCATCCAGGTGCGGGCGCGCACGTGCATCGGGACGTCGGCCAGCTGCTCTTCAAGGAACGCGCGAATCGGGGCGCGCAATGCTTCGTCCTCGGGCGGAATGGCGACGAGCGGCAGGGTTTCGAGGCTTGTAGTCAAGTGAAGCTCCGGAAATGGCGTTACTTCGCAGCCGGGGCGAGCACGGTGGCGCCCGCCTCGGCCAGTTTGCGGATGTCTGCGGCGCTGTAGCCGGCTTCGGCCAGCACCTCGGCGCTGTGCTCGCCCAGGCGAGGCGCCTGGCGTGCGACCTGTGGCGGCGTTTCGACCATTGCGACGGGATCGCCATGGAGCGAATCGCGCCTTCGGTCGGGTGCTCCACAACGTCGAAGAAGCCCACTGCGTCGAGGTGCCGGTCCGCCAGCAACGAGTCGATGGTGTGGAGCTGCATCACCGGCATGTCGGCGGCTTCGAGCAACGCGATCCATTCGGCGGACGTGCGCGTGGGCATCACCTCGGCCACCATCTGGTACAGCTCGTTGATGTGCTTGGTGCGCTCGCCGATCGTGGCGAAGCGCGGGTCGTTGTCCATCAGCCCGGGCTTGCCGATCATCTCGAAAAACCTGCGCCACTGCTTGTCGTTGTAGACGAGCACGCAGACGTAGCCGTCCTTGGTGCGGTATGGACGGCGGTTATGGTCGAGGATGCGCGCGTAGCCGCTCGGGCCAATGGGCGGATCGAACGTCAGCCCGCCCATGTGATCGCCCAGCACGAATTGCGCCATCGTCTCGAACATCGGCACATCGATGGCCTGGCCTTCGCCGGTGCGCTCGCGGTGGAACAGCCCCGCCGTCACCGCGTTGGCTGCGGCCAGCGCGACGATACGGTCGGCGATGGCGCTCGGCGCGTAGCGCGGCACGTCGGCGCCGGCGGTATTCGCCAGCGAGGGGATGGCCACGGCGCCCTGGATCAGGTCGTCATACGCCGACTTGGCGGCGTAGGGACCGCCTTGCCCGTAGCCGTACACGCCGACGTACAGGATGCGCGGATTGACCTTCGCGACCTCCTCGTAGCCGAGGTTCAGGCGTGCCATCGCTTGCGGGCGCACGTTGTAGATCAGCACGTCGCGTCGGCGGCCAGTCGCAACAACGCCTCCCGCCCCGCAGGCTTCTTCAGGTCTAGCACGATGCTGCGCTTGCTGCGGTTGACGTGCAGGAAGATGCCGGCCATGCCGTCGTGGCGTCGAGGGCCCACGTCACGCACCGTGTCGCCGGAGGGCGGCTCGACCTTGATGACGTCGCGCCGAGGTCGCCGAGGATCTGAGTGGCGTATGGCCCCATCAGGACCGTGGTCATGTCGATGATGCGAACGCCTTGCAGGGGGCCTGTCATGCTGCGCTTCCCTGTTGCTGCGATGTTGCGGGGTTCATGGTGTCTCCTCGAAACGAATGAAGCCATCGTACGTTTCGGGGAGACCTCAGAAAAATACTTTCGGTATGTCGCGCGATACACCGGCTGTATTAGCGGAACTTATCCGGCGAGTCCGTCACCCGGATAGCTCCGTCAATACGGCATCGGTCAGCGACGCCGATCAGAAGATGTGCCGGATGCCCGTGGTCACGCCGACCATGTTCTTCTGGCCCGGCGCCTGAGGGTAGCCGAACAGGAAGGCCGTGAACTGGCCGTCGTTGATCAGGCTGCCGTTGTGGGCATAGCCGGTGGCGATGTAGACGTCCGTGCGCTTGCTGAGGCTGTAGTCGGCCACGAACGCCACTTGCTGCGGGTTCGCCGGATTGGTCGTCACGCCCGTCGGAGTCTGGCGGAACTGCTTGATGTTCGAGTAGTAGTACCCGAGCTGCAGACCGAGCGCCGCCGTCACCTGGTAGTTCACACCGGCGAACCAGTAATCGTCGCGGATCAGCGTGGCGCCGGTATTGAACTGGCTGTCGCGGTAGCGGTAGCCGCCCATCACCTTCAGCGGACCGGTGGTGTAGCTCATGGCGACGCCCACCTTGCGCTCGCGGCCCGTATTGCCGGGAGTCGCGGCCGGTGCCGGATGCCATTCGTCATAGGCGATACCGGCGCCGAAACCGTTGGTGTAGTACGCCAGTGCACCACCCCAGGCATTGTTGTCCTTCATGCTGCCCGGTGCCTCGCCCGCCCCGAGCGCCTGTCCCGTACCGGCTGCCTGAACCGACGCCGCGGTGCCAAAGGAGTAGTGGGCGATGGCCGTCAGCCCGCCGAACTGGCCCGTGTACTTCGCCACGTTCGACTGGCGATAGTTCACGCCCATCCACCAGATGCCCGGCTCGTACGTCGCAGCGAAGCGCAGCGGCGAGAAGTTGATCAGGCCGTCGGTCATGGACGTGTACTGGCGGCCGAGCGTGAATTTGCCGTAGTCGCGGCTGTTCAGGCCGACAATCGCCGTACGGTTGAACAGTGGCGCGGTGGTCAGGTTGCCGGTATCCCAGTCGAAGCCCGACTCCAGGTTGAACAGCGCCGACCAGCCGCCGCCCAGGTCCTCGGTGCCGCGCAGGCCCCAGCGCGAAGCGGACAGGCCACCAGCGCGCGGCATGTCGAAACGGGGGCCGACCGGCGCGGTCGTCGTGCCGGACGCGACTGGATTGGCAGGCGCCGTTCCCACGCGGCTGACATACTCGATGCTGCCGTCAATGACGCCATACAGCGTCACGCTAGTCTGCGCCTGGGCAGCGCCCGCTACGGCCAGCAGTGCTGCCAGCGCAAGATGCGATTTCCTCATTTCCTAGTCTTCTCCATATGATTATTGGCTCCGCCGCCGATGCGGCCCGGCAGGCGAAGGATTTCCGGAAAATGCGCACACTCCTCCGGGCATGCGCAGACCGAAGCAGATCACGGGGCATGCAGTCTCATGCCTACCTGTCCCGAGGCGTTGTTCCCACCCACACGGCCACCCGGGTCGGGGGGCATGCAGGCGCAGGCAACACGTGTAAAAAGATGCTCCGGCACGGGGCCGGAGCAGAGAGACCCGCAGCCAGCGCGAGCTGCGAGGTGGAGATCTGGCGTCAACGTCCGATGCCCATGTTTCATTAGGTATGAAACGGCCATACCCCCCCCCCCGACTTCCCGCATGCGCCCGGCGGCCCATCGGCGGACGGCTGGGCCCGGTTGTCGCGTGCCTGGGCGAACTTATGCGGAGCAGGACCGGCATCGGGTGGCAGCCCTATGCTTCGCGCGCCGCGCGGTCCCAGTCGAAGCGCAGCTCTTCGCCGCGCAGGAAGCCCGAAATCGCATCTCGGTAGAACTGCGTGGAAGCGGCCAGTCCTTGCGCCTGCCCTTCCAGTGCGAACATGGTGTCGTACGATGACTCGAAGGCGCCGTTGAGCGTGCGCTTGGTCAAGGCCACCGCATCGCGCGGCGCGTCGACGAAGCGGGCCGCGAACTCGCGCGCCGCCGCCGACAGTGCCTCGGCGCCATGGATCGCATGCACGAGGCCGCGCTCGTGCGCTTCCTGCGCATCCATGCGCCGGCCCGTGTACATCAGCTCCTTCGCCAGTCCCATGCCCACCGCGCGCGGCAGCGCGTACATCGCGCCCATGTCTGGCACCAGTCCGATCTTGACGAAGGCCATCGAGAACGACGCGCGCTCGGACGCCAACACGAAATCCGCCACCAGCGCGAGAGAGAAGCCTGCACCGGCGGCGGCGCATCGACAGCCGCGATCACGGGCAGTTCGAGGTCGTGCAGGCGGCGCAGCCAGCCGTGGATTTCGGTCAGCCGGCGGCGCATGGCGGCGGGCTCGCGCACGGTGGGGTCAGGGTCCTCGAGCAGGTCGCGGATGGACCGCAGGTCCCCACCTGCGCAGAAGCTGCCACCCGAGCCTGTGAGGATCAGCGCCCGCACATCTCGCTCGGTCTCGACGATGTCGAGCATGTCGGCATAGTCTTGCCGCAGTTCCAGCGAGAGCGCGTTGCGCGCCTCGGGCCGCTGGTGGGTGAATTCGGCAATGCTGTCCGAAATGGCAAGGGTGGCATGGCGTAGCGGGTATTGCCTCGAATGCATTGGGCTTCCTTCGAAGATGGAAACGGTCCGGTTGCTGCAACGTCGACTTCCACTGCTCTGGCACTGCGTGGCACAGTATCTCGCCCCGGAAACCGTGGCGGTCCCACTCGACATGGGTGGGAAAACGCAAGGCCCGGGGCTGCCCTATCCCGCACAAGGGCCGGATGGTCTGCAACGGGGAAAATGTCCCGTTCATGAAGAGTCTTATGGGGTGGCGCGGGCCACCAGTGGTGGGGGGCGATGCACGCGCATCTCTGCGCCAACATGGCAGCATCGCGACGGACCGCAGTGGCGGCCCGCGCGGCGTGACATGGAGAGCATTCAGATGGACTTTCGCCCCGACCCCACCCTCGTCGAATTCCGCCAGGAAGTGCGCCACTTCCTGAACAAGCAGATTCCTGCGGACCTGCCCCGCCGCGCGCACGGCATGCGCTCGCAGCGCGAGACCGTCATGCAGTGGCAGCGCATACTGAACGCGCACGGCTGGGGTGCACCCTACTGGCAGGAGGAACACGGCGGCACCGGCTGGACCGTGCCGCAGCGCCTGGCCTTCGACGAGGAATGCGCTGCCGCAGGCGTACCGTCCCAGGATGCGTTCGCCCAAAAACTGGTTGGCCCCGTGATCAACCACTTCGGCACGCCCGCGCAAAAGGCCGAGCACATCGGCGCGATCCTGCGCGGCGAGCGCCTGTGGTGCCAGGGCTTCTCCGAGCCCGGCTCGGGCTCGGACCTCGCTTCGCTGCGCACACAGGCCGTGCGCGACGGTGACGAGTACGTCATCAATGGCCAGAAGATCTGGACCAGCTACGCCCACCACACGCGACTGGATCTTCCTGCTGGTCCCCCACCGATACGTCGGCAAAGAAGCAGGCCGGCATCAGCTTCCTGCTGGTGGACATGCAGACACCCGGCATCACCGTGCGCCCGATCATCAGCATTGACGGCTGCCACCATCTGAACGAGACGTTCTTCGACAACGTCCGCGTGCCGGTCGCCAACCTCATCGGCGAGGAAGGCAGTGGCTGGAAGGTGACCAAGTTCCTGCTGAACAACGAGCACGCCACCACCGCCGACCTGCCGACACTGCGCCGCCTGCAACGTCAGCTGCGCGCCATGGCAGCATCGCCCGCCCGCACCCGCACCCTCGGCGACCACCACCAGTTCTCTCTGCGCCTGGCGCGCTGCGAGGCCGAACTGCAGGCAATCTCGATCATGGTGCAGCGGGTGGCCGCGCTGGAGGAAGACCACAGTCCGGTGGCACATGCGATGGGTTCGATGCTGAAAATCCGTGGCACGGAACTGCAGCAGGAAATGGGGCAATTTCTCGTGGAATGTTTGGGCGACTACGGACCCGTCGCCTATCCGTCCAGCCATGACGGCCCTCGGCGCGAGCCTCTGCCGCAGGAGGCCGTGATGCGAGATATCGCCGCCGAGATGTTCTTCCGGCGCGCCACCACCATCTACGGCGGGACCAGCGAGATCCAGCGCGGCATCGTGGCGAAATCGCTGTTCGGGTTCTGACAGGTCTGTCCCCGCCCCCATGCATAGGGGGCGGATAGCAGGCGCTACGGCCGGTGCTGCGGATTACTCCGGCTGAATCCCCGCGACCCCGATCATCTGCTGCCAGATCTGCTGGTCGGCACGCACTGCCGCACCCAGCTCCGCAGCCGTCCCCGGATTCGCCAGGCTTCCCCGCGCCGCATAGTGCTTCTGCGCCTCCGGCGAGTTGACGAACTCGATGGCCAGCTTGCCGATCCGGTCAACGATCGCGCGGGCGTGCCGGCCGGCGCAAACAGGCCGCTCCAGTTGGTGCGCGACACCGCCTCCATCAGTTGCGGATTCAGCATGCCGGCTTCCGACAGCGTGGGCACGTCAGGCAGCACCGGCACCCGTTTGGGGCTGAGCACCGCCAGCGCCCGCAGCTTCTTCGACTGCACCAGCGTGTAGGCCGCGCCGAACTCCACCATGCTGTAGTCCACCTGGCCGCCGACCAGGTCCGGCAGCAGGCCGGCCGTGGACTTGTAGGGCACGTCCGTCGTCTTGATACCCGCTGCCTCGTTGAACGCCGCCGACATCAGGCGGTAGCCCGTGCTGCTGGAACCGCCATTGATGGCACCCGGCTTTGACCGCGCGGCGGACACGAGGTCCGATATCGATTTGTACGGCGACTGCGCCGGCACCACGAGCGCGATCGGTAGCGTGGACATGCGCGCCACGGGCACGAAGTCCTTGTTGGGGTTGTAGGGCAGCTTCCGGTAAAGGAACGGATTGGCCGACATCGCGCTGGAAGACGTGAGTAGCAACGTGTATCCGTCTGGCGCGGACTTGGCGACCGCGTCGCTCGCGAGGATCATGTTGGCGCCCGGCCGGTTCTCCACCACCACGTTCTGGCCGAGCCGCTCGCCCAGGAACTTCGCCAGCAGGCGGGTGTAGTCGTCAACGCTGGTGCCCGCGCTCGCCACGGATACGATCCGGACCGGGCGGTCCGGATACTTGTCCGCCAGCGCGGGTCCGGCGCCGGCCAGCAGTGCGCCGCAGGCGACGGCAAGCACCATGCGGCGGCGCGTCGGTTGGCAGTATTTCATGTCTTGTCTCCTCAAAGTCAGAAAGCCGCGCCGAGCCCGGCGCGGCTGGTTCCCGCAACTTCGTTGTCGCGTGGCGCCCCGCTTTTTCGCATGCGGGGCTTCCACGCCATGCTCAGGGGTAGCGGCGCGTGATGGACTCGGCAATACACACGGGCTTGGTGCCCCCTTCGCGCTCGACGATCATTTCCACCTTGGTCTGCGCGCCGCCGCCTTCCAGTGCCTCATACGAAAGCAGCTTGAAGTGCGCGCGCAGCTTGCTGCCTACGGGCACTGGTGCCGGAAAGCGGACCTTGTCGAGGCCATAGTTCACACCCGTGCGGCTTTCCGCGACGCGATAGGCAGCGTTCGAGAACTCCGGCAGCAGGCTCAGCGTCAGGAAGCCGTGCGCGATGGGTGCGCCGAAGGGACCGTTCTTCGCACGCACGGGATCGACGTGAATCCACTGGTGGTCTCCCGTGGCATCGGCAAACTGGTTGATGCGGCCCTGCTCGACGGCGACCCACTCGCTGGTGCCGATGATCTCGCCGACGAGTGGCTGGAGATCGCTGATTTTTTTGTACACTTTCATGCTTGTATTCACTCCACTACGGTTTCAGATAGGGCTTGCTGCAACGACCGGGCCACCAGCGACTCGTGCAAATCCGCGTTGCCGAAGATGGCATCGGCTACCACGGCGCGCTTGAAGTAGTGCCCGACCGTGTATTCCTCGGTCATGCCGATACCACCGTGGAGCTGAATGCCTTGCCCGCAGACGTATTTGGCCGCGCGGCCGATCAGCGTCTTGGCCTGGGACACGTTGCTTTGCACTTCCTGCGGCGAGCCACTTTCCACCGTCGCCAGCAGCGCGTACAGCATCGAGCGCGCTACCTCCAGTGCGGCGGCCATGTCGGACATGCGGTGCTGGAGCGCCTGGAAGCTGCCGATGGCCACACCGAACTGCTTGCGGACTTTCAGGTACTCGGCGGTGACCTCGATGGTCTTCTCCATCGCGCCGACCAGTTCCGCGCACAGTGCCGCGGTGCCATGCAGCAGGCCGTGCTCCAGCGCGGCCAGGCCGGTGCCCGGCTCGCCCAGCAGAGCGTCGGCGGCAACGAACACGCCGTCGAGCGTGACTTCGGCCGCCCAACTGCCGTCGTGCAGCGGCAGGGCGCGGCGCGACAGGCCCGGCGCATCGGCTTGCACCACGAACAGGCGCAGTTCGGCGCCGTCGTGCGCG
>LRMT01000304.1 GCA_001725945.1 Cupriavidus sp. UYMMa02A
CCGAACGTACGGTGCGGCTCCGAGTCGCCGCCTGCAACTGTTCACGCTCAGACTCGGTCAAGTTCATCTTTTTCATGCACCTAATTCAATCACAAACGGGTGCTTTTTCAATGACGCAGTGGACTAGCAATGAGGGTGAGCGCACAATCCATTTTCGCGACTTCGCTACCTCCTGTCGATGGCGGCTAAATCCGCGCAATTCTGGCCGTATCACATAGGGGAGGCGTGACGCGAGAGCAAAATTAACTCGCGTAAATGACCAACGCATCGTGACCCGGATGTCAATGCAGGCCACGGTGAAGGGAGCCCGTAGCGACTGGAGACGTGCCCTGCATCGGGGCGTGCCGTCCGCATGGTAGAAAGGTGTTTGCCGAAGAAGAACAACAGGCGCAGCGCCGGCCTCAACCGACAAGTCCGGTCCGGCGCCGCACCTCTACAAGGGATATCCACATGGCAGGCCTGTTGGCCGGCCGGACAGCCGTGTGAGCCGTCAGTATCGCATTGCTCACGCGCCCGTCGACCTTGTTCGACTCCTCCTCTTTGGCGTTCTGGAGGAACCGCCAATGCAGCCGCCCACGGGCCGCCTGTACGTGTGCGCCCGTTGCCGGGCGCAAGTATCGTCTGCCGCCGTTGCGATCGTGACTATTCTGCTGCGGTCGCGACTGCTCTTTGGCTTCGCGCCGGGCCAGCGTTCGAATCCATCGAGGCGCAGGGCGTGGAGGCGTTTCTCGAGCAGATACAGGGCGAACTGATCGGGCGGACCTACGTGCCATTACGGGCGCGGCGGCAGGAGATGGACCTGACGCGTGCATGGCAGGCGAAGCAACCTTCCATAATTTGCAGTCCCTGGGCAGGTCGACCTATCTGGGGGCACCTACGCCATGAGCGCGTGCTCGGTCTGATCCGGAATCCCTCGTATGCGGGGGTCTATGTCTTCGGCCGTTACCAATATCGTCAGCGAATCACGCCGCAGGGAGAGGTCCGTAAGCGAGTGCAGCCGGTACCCAAGGCGGACTGGCGTGTCCATCTTCCCGACCATCACGAAGCTATATCGCCCCGGAGGAATTCGAGCGCAACCAGGAGCGCCTGGCGCGCAATCGGACCAACGGCGAAGGTACCGTGCTCAGCGGAGCGGCGCGTGAAGGATTGGCGTTGCTGCAGGGGATACTGATCTGTGGCTGCTGTGGCCGGGCGCTGACCGTTCGCTACCAGGGTAACGGTGGCCTTTATCCCTTGTACCTCTGCAGTGCGCGCGGCGCGACGGTCTGGCGACAACCGATTGCATGAACGTGCGCAGCGACCTGCTTGACAACGCGATTGGCGAAGCAGTGCTTGCGGCCCTGCGGCCAGCCGAACTCAAACTCGCCGTGACCGCCCTGAACGAACTCGAGCAACGCGATCACGCCATCATGCGTCAGTGGCATATGCGCATCGAACGCGCCGAGTATGAGGTCGCGCTCGCCGACCGTCGCTACCAGGAATGCGATCCCTCTAACCGTCTGGTCGCGGGCACCCTCGAGCGGCGCTGGAATGACGCGATGCTTCGCCTCGAAGCGATCAAGATGGAAGCCGCTCAGTTCCAGAGCCAGAAGGCGCGGGTCGCCACGCCCGAACAGAAGGCCCAGGTCCTCGCACTGGCGCGCAATCTGCCGCGCCTCTGGCGTGCTCCAACTACTGCAGCGAAGGATCGCAAATGCATGTTGCGACTGCTCATTCTGGACATTACGGTCGAGAAACTTCCCGCAACCCGACAGGTGGTCCTACACGTGCGCTGGCAGGGCGGCACCTGTACCGACACCACCGTGCCTTTACCCAAGCCGGTCGCCGACGCGATGCGCTATCCCACTGCGACCGTCGAGCACGTGCGCAAACTATCGCAACATCTGTCCGCCCCGCAAATCGTTGCACACCTCAATCAGAAGGGCTTGCGCAGCCCAACTGGCAAATCGTTCACGCTCTCCATGGTCAATGGATCCCTACCGGTACGGGATTGTGGCAACCAGCTTCTTGCGGCCTGAGGAGCTCACGGTACAGCAACTCGCTCACCGACTGGGCATCAGTACAAACGTCGTGTATTACTGGATTGAGGATTGAGCGCCAGGTGGTCGACGCTCGTAAGCTGGACGGGCGGGGCCCGTGGTGGATCACGCTGGATCCCACCAAGGAACATCAACTACGGCACCGGGTGCGCGCTTCAGGGCATCTTCGGGGGCAACATTCCCACACTCAACTGTGAGAGGTGCATTATGAAATCACCGTCGGCACACCCAGCTTTCTCGTGCCTCCCGATGCTTTGGGAATCTCCACCTGCTTGACCGGGGGTGGCAGGTATGATCCGACGACATCCGGTTCCACAGCTTGTACAGATTCTTCGACAGGTTCTGCTCGAACTCGGCGATGGTTTCATCGTCGATGCCTGCAGCCCCACGGTTGCCCTTGACCTGCTGGTATGCCTCCCATACTGTGCGCTTCGCAATGCTATAAGGTTTCGCCGCAATCACGTTGTTCATCCCCGTAGCTTGACAACGTTTATCGGCAGGATAACGTCACCCCTTCGCTCCACACCCATTACAGGCGCTTCCACGCTACTACGGGTGACTCCGCCCCTTGGTCCAGCATCGGTATTCTTCCTCATGGTTTCTGCCATTTGTCATTTCCCTTCGCATCTGGAACAAGGTTCTCACGTTCCGTACCAAAGCCTGTATTGAGATCATGCCGCCTATACACCGGCTGCCATCGGGCCCGTAAGCAGGTATCGTCCCGATTTGTCCTGAAGCCAATGGTCTACCTCAGTTTCGACAGCGCCTTGGGGCATAACGATGCGTCATCGGACGGTTTGCTTTCGCTCATCTTCTCAATACGTACCTGCCACCCTCAGTGGGTGACTTTCCACAGTCGCTCACCACCATGCCTTTTGAACGCAGCGGCACCGGGCGGTTTGAAGTCGACTCCTGCAAGCCGACTCCGGAAGGCCTTCTTCCATCTTCAGTACAGCATCCCAAGCTTGCGCTCGGTTCGTGACACACACCACTGCTGGCCTTTACGTGTTTGATGCATTTCAGGGTCCCGCGATTTCTCCCTGTTCTTCGTCAAAGAAGGCGCGCCGATAGCATCCACAATCGTGCCGCTCTTGAGCCTTGCTCTTGCAACACCCGACCCAACCTCGGCGAAGATTCGCTCGCCCAGCTTGTGCTCTTCCAGCAGGTGCCGGAATTTGAGCAGCGTCCTCGCGTCTGGAACAGTTTCGCTGCCCAGGTCAATACCCACAAAACGACTCAGGCTGAGGCTGTCATACAGCACCTCTTCGCATGCAAGGTCGGCAAGGTTGAACCAGTGCTGCACAAAATGAATCCGCAACATGCGCTCGATCGCGATGGGCGGGCGACCGTTGCCGCGTTTCGGGTAATACGGCTCCACCACCACGCACAGTTTGGCCCACGGCACGAGCCTGTTCATCTCATCGAGAAACGCCTCGCGTCGCCTAAGTTTGCGCTGCGCTCCGAATCCCGCGCATTGATCGACCGCCATCGCCAGTGTCAGTTGCTTCATCGTTTTTGCTTTTACCGTCGCGATCCACGCTATAACGCATGACAGCCATGAGTGGTGGACTTGATCAGCATTGCTCTAGCACACGGAACTGTCATCCTCAGACATCAAACGGGTGCATGCTGCTGCCTTGAGCTCCGTAGTTGAGGTGCAGAAGGTCCGTGACATCGGTATCCGTTGCGCGGTGCTGACATTTAGCGTGGTTCAGAACTCGCGATGAAACGAACCAGCCCCCTAGCCGAAGGCCCCGTTGGTTTGCTCTTTTGCAAGATACCCAACAAATTTAGGATTTTTCGGACGTTTTTTCCGACAATGTCGGTACGTTTTTATCTTGTCATCCCTCCAGGGTACCAGGTTTGCCGCAAAGTGCCTAACACCGTCTAGCTCAGGCACTCCTCGCGGAAGCGTCCATTGGACGCCTCATTCTTTGCGTTATCGGTCGGCTTGCCGGGACGTGAGAAGTCCATTTCTACGCGGTTCTCGTATACCCATCGGTGCAGCGCCTCGAGATGAATTTGGACACTTGTCTGCCTTGAGTATCAACGATCGTGAGTCAAACGCCGACCGTCAAACAACGCGTCAGCTACAAAATCCATACCCCAGATCTCGTCGACCGCAGTGATTGCCTGCTTCGGCTGTCGAAGTCTTGCTGACCTGTTTCGCCAAGGCCGCTTGTGTCGCAAGGACGAACCTACTCGCTAGCGCCAGCCTTCCGACGCGGCATCACATGCGTGCGACGATAGCCGCAGTGCACCCGAGTCCGCGTGATCTCCCGGATGCGCGCGACGAGTGCACTTGAATCGCGCCCCACGATGGATATCGTGTCGGATTTTACGACCTTTCATATGGCACGACACGTGCATCAGGACAAGAGGAACTGTTCACGACTCAGGAGAAGCCCTTGTCATCCCCGAACCTTATAGCAAACTACACGGTAGTCGAACTGCCAGTGAAGAAACTCCGGCCAAGCGAGAAGATCAATGTGCCACGCGCTTGGACTCTGCTCAAATCGATCGCAGCAACTAAGCGATGGACCACACCAATTTAGTCGAGCATCGCCATTTCATTATCATGGATGGCCATCACCGCCACTTTTGTGCCGGGGAATTGGGTCTCTCGCGTGTACCATGCATCTTACTTTCCTATGGTGACCCAAACTTGGATGTGACCTACTGGGCCAATCCTGAACCCGTTGCTATCGACGACATTATCGAAGCCGGCCTTTCTGGGAATTTGATGAGTTTCAAGACTACCCGACACAAATTGAAGGTGACATTGCCGGGTTGTGTAATCGATCTCGATGACCTCAGGTGAGCCGCCGCTTGCTCGAAAAAGCTCGCTGCCTTCTGTTCGGATCGCGAACATTTTTTTGCCCGAAGAAACTCAATCGAAAACACGAATAAGGATAGGAACAGACTAATGATCGTAAACAGCATACTTGATACCATCGGGCAGACCCCACTGCTGCACATTCCTGTACGTGGCGGTGAAGTCAGTCTTTATCTTAAGCTTGAGATGTTCAACCCGTCTGGATCAATGAAGGACCGCATGGGGCTGAGCATGGTCGACAATCGACCCATCAGTGAGGATAATGTTGGTATCGTTGAATCTTCGTCAGGCAATACTGCTAGTGCGTTGGCCATGATCTCGGCTGTGCGAAGAATCAAGTTCACAGCCCTGATGGACTCTCATGCAAGCCTCGAGAAGATTCTGACGGTTCGCGCATTCGGAAGCAACATCCGGGTAGTTGGCAGTGGCGACGGTGCACTAGCCACTGACGTGCGCGACCGGGAAGCCATGCGAATCTCTATCGAAGAGGGGAGCTATTGGACTGAACAGCACAATAACCCGGCAAATCCAGCCGGGTATGTTGGACTGGTGACTGAATTGCTCGACGACCTCGGGCCGACAATTTCGCATTTTGTGTGCGCTATCGGCACTGGCGGGTCACTATGTGGTTCCGCACGTCAGCTGCGGATGCATATTCCTCGACTTCAAGTGATTGGCGTGGAGCCCGTCGGAAGTGTCATCTTCGGTGGCCAGAGTGGGGACTACCTCCAATCTGGCACCGGCACGCCTGAAGGAGCCGATGTAGGCATGGCGATTGACTACGACGTAATAGATTCTGGCCGCAAAGTTAGCGACGAGATGGCCTTCTCGACTTGCCATTATTTGGCCCAGCGGCACGGCTTATTGGTTGGCGGATCGGCGGGGGGGGCGATCTTTGAGGCGCTCAATGTGGCGCGGCAAGCACCGACGGGATCGCGCATCGTCACACTTGCGTGCGACAGTGGTACCAAATACTTGGACACCATTTTCAATCAAGACTGGCTGGCGACTCATGAGATCAAAATCGTTGACCTTGAAGAGTATTTCCGTGAACTTCTTGTCGACGAGACAATTGCAGAAAACCTCCAAAGGAGGGGTAAAACTTCTACCGTATCGAGTAATACAACATCCCGTAAATACCTTCAATAATTTTCGGGCTGCAAATAGGGCTGTAGCAGCGTGACGACCACTCCGGCCATCTCGTCCAGCGAACCCGTGCCCGGCAGCGGTTCCCAACGACCACTATGGCTGCGAAACGCCGCGCTATAACGATTGCGGCTGAGTTCGGTAAGGCGTGCGACAACAATCGGCTCCTCATCGTCCAGTCGCTTGATCAGCAGGTGACGCCCCCAGGCTTGCGTGACGATCTGCTCATGTCCGAGCAGGCTGCGCAGTTGACGCTGGAGTTCGGCCGCGTAATGTAATGGATCGAGAGGTTCGTATGGTCAGCCAGAAAGGCTTGAACGGCGTCGGTTCCCGAGGGTGTTTCGGGCGCGTTGACGTTTACATGCTGTCGCTACATCCGATGTCATTGAGTCGTCAGGCCCTCACGGTGTTGACTTCGCGCGGTTTGAGTATCGCCCCAGCGGGAATCTCGCCGTGTTCGAGATAGCGCCACAGCGCGATCGCCAGACGGCGTGCACGCGCGACGATACCGATACGCCGCAGCCGCTTGCCGCGCCGGCAAAGCGCTGATTGGGCCTGTGGCTGAGCTGGCTGCGGGGCTGCAGGCGCAGCCAGCTCCAGGCGAGCTTCACCATCAGCCACCGGCATCGCCGGTTGCCCGCCTTCTGATACCGAGTTCCACGTCGCTGGTGCCGCTGGCGTAGGGCGTGGGCGTGAGGCCCAGACAGCCGGCCACTTCGCGGCGGTTGCGAAACTGCCGCCAGCCAAAGAGTTCCCTGACGAGGGTCCACGCGCTGCCGGTACCGCTGCCCGCAAGCTGTGCGAGCAGCGCACTTCACCCCTCAGGCTCGCAAAGCCTTTAGTGTGTTGCATCGACCGGTTGAATCCGCAGCGGCCACCTGCCGTCGTATTCTGCCCACGGAGGGCTGTGCCAGGCGCATCCATTTGCGTGCTCCTTCGGAGAAAACGAGTGTGCAAGTCCCGTTTTACTCCGGTCGGGCTTACTGCCGCGGCCCTCCCACATAGCATCTAAGACAATAACCACCGAACCGAAGGCCAGAACATATGGCGTCGTCTTCGTCTAATACTCGCGCTACTATTTTGAGCTGGGACCGTGTCCCGACATCCTTACTGTCGCTCCATACAGAGCATTGTATCTTCAGATACTGATGGGCCGAAAGCGGCGTCGCATGATCACCTAGCTACGGTATGGCACGGCCTTATGAAGCAGGTCGAAAGTATCTCCCCGACCGTTTCCAGAGTCTATCTCGCATTCGAGGATATCCTGCATTCCATGCGGACCGCAGTAGCTAACGCCGGTCTCACGAAAGTTCGATTGACGATACAGCTGCCTGGCTTTTACATTACGCGCGTTAACGGCGAGCATGAGACGCTTGACGCATAATCGATTCGCTGCAATCCATTCCCTAGCCAGAAGAAGTGCCGCCTTGCCATATCCGTTACCTTGATACGATCGACCTATGCGAAGGCTATGCAAAGTAATAGCGTCTGACGGAGCCCATTCTGGAAGAGCGGCTTTTTCACGGAGGACAAAAAAGCCAACGATTTCGTCTCGGATAACAATCGAAAAAGGGTGTTCCTGATCGGGATTTGAGCTATTGCGCAGTTCAGAAAATACCACGTACAGGGGATCCACGAACTGCGCCTGCTCGAACTCCAAATCCAGATGCGTCACATAAGCATTATCAAAAGGAGACAAGGCCATCAGCGCTGGGTTGAAATCTTCTTTCGAAGACTCCCCCGGCTCAGCGCGTTCTTTCGGACGAGATGCGATTGAACGTACAGTCATGGATCGCTGCGGAGACTCGAGCAAATTTGTCGATGGTGGATCGACGAGGCCAGAAAAGACCTCTTCAAGCGTCCGCCTCCCCCATGCATAGTACGACCATCCCTTCAAGTCGTCAGTAGGCGCATTTACGGTCGAGGGCTCTTGACGCGCCGCATCAGGCCACCCAGGTAGCGAGGACAACCAACCATCGTCGTAGACTGTTTCGAGATAGTGATGACCCTCGTCGGGAAAGATAGCGACAACCTTCTTGCCAGGGTGTTTATTTGACCACCAGTTTGCCACTCTATAAGCCGCACCGCTAGTCGGCCCCATAAATAGCCCTTGATCCCGATGCAGTCGATGAGTCGCGTCACACACTTCGACACAAGTCAGCCAATGAATTTCGTCAAGTTGACTATGATCGAGATTGGAAGGGACAATTTCTCCGCCCAGATTGCCGAAGTCTATCAACTTCCCACTTGGTCTGCCAAACAGCACCGAATTTGGAGTATCAACGCCGATCGCCTGCAGTTCGGGTAGTGTGGCTCTGAGAACTCGTGTCGTCCCGCACATGGACCCTCCTGACCCAACTGACCCCACCAAGCCTTCAAATTTCCCTACTCTTTCAATCAGCAATTTGGCGAATTTACCGTAAGCTAGCGGATTGTCCTTGTTGGAATACTGCGATGCCCAAAAGCTGCCAGGTATCTCTTTCAGATATCGGGCGAGCCGGTTTAACCGCGCCTGCTGAAGTCCACCATTGCGCGCGGGCTTGTCGACAATATCCAAGTGTACGCCGAGTTCGACGAGCGCTTACGAAGATGCCGATCCAGCGTCAAATCGCTCACTAATACAAGGTTGTAGCCGTACTGCACAGCAAGCATGGCTAACGCGAGACCAAAAGTGCCTGAAGAGGACTCACAGATGGTGGCCCCTGGCCGAAGCAAGCCCTCCTCAACGGCTCGCTCCAGCATAAACCGCGCTGGGAGCAACTTCATAAGAGAAAAGCTCGCCCCATATAGGTCGTCACTCAATTCAACGATTCGGGGATTTTCGAGGTCTTCAAGCTTGCGCATCAGGGTGCGGTCAAACATTTTTCACTCTCCGGCTACCATTCAGTGGATGAGTACCGGGTGCTCAAAACCCGAACTCCGTAAATCACGACTTGCTAGCTCCAGTTCTTTCCAACCCACTCTTTCGCAGGATCAGACTTTAATTGCACAACGGTTCCAGTGTGGGCGACCTGTCACCGCTCGCTCCATACCGAACGTTAATTGCCGAGATCTAGATCACGCCAGCTTCGGGAGCAGCTTCTGGTTGGTGTGCGCACTCACGCGACCAAGTCTTCGGGCTTCTTAACGCCACCGAACACGATGCCCCTCTCGCGGAAATCGCAGGCGACTTCACCGTTGTGAACGAACGGCTTGATCGTGGGACTGATCCTGCAGTGGGCCTTGCCCCGCTCACTGGAACAGAAACGCTATGCAATCTTTCAGGTAAATTGGGATTTTCATCACCGGGCCCCGCCGTCGCACGCCGGACGACAACGATATTCCAGCACCCGTCAGGCGATCGGCTCCGCTGTGATCTTGCCGACTTGCGCCATAATTCTTTCCTCGATCAGCAGATCTTCAATCTGGTCCATGCTCAGCACTCGGGTTACACGCAACGATGACGAGTCCATGTCTTGGAGCATTCAGCGCGACAAACACTCTCTTTGACCTTGCGGACTGCCGATACCACCGTTTCCATAAAAGCCAGTTGCTGAGGTTGAGACATTGCCGCTCCAGTGAAATAGAAGTGAAACGAAGTTTTGAATTGGATCGCACAATTGCGAAAACTTTTTTTAAGGCGACAGCATTCGCTGCAGTACACTCTCATGCAGCTTCTATGCCACGCGCGAGAAAGCCGTCGAAACCCTACCTGAACCGCCCCTCGAGGTTCGCGATGTCGTATTGTCGACAAACGCTCGCCATTTGTCACATATGCTACTTACAGGCGTTAAACCGCGTTAGGAACTTTTGTAGAACCTGGTACCCATGGAGGGATGACAAAGAGAAAAACGCAAACCCTACCCGACAGTGTCCGACGAAGAGTGGAGCTTCGCGGCGCCGTATCTGACGCTGATGGATGAAGCAGCACCGCAACGCAAGTAGGGAACTGCGAGAAATGTTTAACGCGTTGCGCTGGACGCGCGTGCTGGTGCGCCATGGAGAATGATGCCCAACAATTTTCCTCCGTGGGAGATGGTGTACCAGCAGACCCAGCGGTGGCTGCGGGCGGGCTGCTTTGAGAGCATGGTCTGCGATTTGTGCTCGATCAGCCGTGTGCCGCAAGGACAGCAGGGCCAGCCCAGCGCCGTGATTCTGGATGGCCGGACAATGCAGTCCACCTGCGAGAGCGGTCCGCGCGCGGGCTATGACGGCTACAAGCGCAAGCGTGGCAGCAAGGTCCATATTGCAGTCGACACGCTGGGACATTTGCTCAGGAAATCACGGGAGAAACGGTCAAGTCGGCCTTCGCGGATCAAGGATACACAGGCGAAGACGCTCCGCAGGCCGCCAGCAATGAAGGCATTGATCTGCAGGTCATCAAACGGCAAAAGTTTCGTGCTGCTGCCCCGGCGATGGGTGGTCGAGCGCAGCTTTGGCTGGCGCAACCGCTTTCGCCGCCTCGCGCGGGACTATGAGCGATTACCTGAAACTCTTGCCGGGCTTCATTTCATGGTCTTCGCCATGCTTATGCTCGTGCATGCAGTGCCAGTACTTCAAAGTTCATAACACGGTCTTCTATGGGGAAGTGAAAGTCGAGCCCTGTTCAAGACAGGGACCACCTGCTCCCATTGGCGCTGCCACATCGCTGTGACCGTGGCGAATTTCCTGCCCCATTCGCTCTGAGAGAACGCTTCAAGCGCCGCCGCTGCGGCTTCCGCGGTGGCGGCCTGGTAAACGGGCTTGAGAGCGTCAGCCAACGGCTTACGGTCCTTCCAGCTCGCCAGATTCAGCGAATTGCGGATCAGGTGCACGATGCAGGTTTGGATTTGAGCCGCCGGATACACCGCTTCGATCGCTTCGGCGAACCCGCGCAAGCCGTCGACCACCGCAATCAGGATGTCGTGCAAGCCGCGGTTCTTCAGTTCGTTGAAGACCTTCAGCCAGAACTTGGCGCCTTCAGTTCGTTCGATCCAAGGCCCAGCACTTCCTTGCGGCCGTCGGTGCGGATGCCCAGCGCCAGGTACACCGCCTTGTTCTTGACCGTACCTTCGTCGCGGATCTTCAGTCGCAGGGCATCGAAATAGACGATCGGATACATCGCCTCGAGCGGACATTGCTGCCATTGCTCGACCTTGGGCCAGCACCTCATCGGTGACGGTTGAAATCAGATCGGGCAATACTTGCAGCCCGTACAGCTCCAGCAAATGGCCCTGGATCTCGCGCACGCTCATGCCGCGGGCGTACATGCTAATGACGTGATCGTCGAAGCCAGGCAGCCGGCGTTGATATTTGCCCACCAGTTGCGGCTCGAACATCGCTTGCCGATCACGCGGAATGTCCAGCTTCAGTTCGCCATTGGGCGAGATCACCGTCTTGGGGCTCGTTCCGTTGCGATGATTGCCATCCTTGCCTTGCTCAGCTTCGCTCTCCAGGTGGTGAGACAGCTCAGCAGCGAGCATGCGCTCGGCCAGTTGCTTCTTCAGTTGGCCGGCCCGACCCGATTCGCCCAGAGTCGACTCGGCGTCCTTGTTCTGTACCTGCGCCAGCAGTTGATTGATCGGCTCATTGGGGATCCGTTGCGTGGCACACCGAAGTGGGCGCCGACAATTATCTTGTCCGGTCGTTGACGATTGTGTTGGCCGGTGGTGCGGAGTCGGAGGCGGCGTAGCCGCCGGAGGACGATGCACCACCGGCGGCGCCGGGATGATAGGCTCATAGGATGCTGGTCGCGTTCAAGAAGAAGCGAACAGCCATGTCCGGATCCAGAATCACGGACCAGCAGGTCCGCCTCTATATGAGCAAGCGCAAACATCACACTCAGGAAGTCGCTGCTGCCAAGTCGGGCATGAGTTCGCGCACGGCACGGCGAATCGAACGCGATGGCCGGTTACCGTCGCAGAAGCCGCATCGCGCCGCGCAACGATGCCGGCGAGCCGGCCCTGCTCCTGATGGCCTGCTCGGGCACGAAGCTCGGTCGGGATGCGCGTGCCATCGACCTATACCGCGGCGTGATGTACCAATCGTACCGGGCGCACGTGCGCAGCGATGCGGCACCCCGCGTGCTGATTCTGTCCGCGCGGCACGGCTTCCTGCAGCCCGATAGCGAGATTGCACCGTACGATGAGCGCATGACGCGGCAACGCGCCGACCACATGCTGGACGACTTGCCGCGCTACCTGCGGCCCGCTGCCTGGCCAACCCGCGTCGGCTCGGTGCTGCTCGCTGGCGCGCCGAATATCGGCGTGTCATGCGCGCCGCGTTGACCCACCGGTACGGCCCCACGCTGCCTGACCCACAGGAAACCAGTGGTGGTGTCGGCATGCAGCGGTCGCAGCTCGGCGCCTTCCTCAACGGGTTGAAGCCGGCGCTCCGCGACCAGATCGGCCAGCACGCCAACGGCACACCACTCTATCGCGCGTATGGATGGATCGAGGCCACCCTGCTCTACCGGGCTGCGCCCGCTCTTCCCTCGCGCAAGGCTCGCGTGCTCTCGGTCTTCAATGGACCGGGTGGCCCCATCGCCGACGTCGAAGTGGAAGAGATCATGCGTGACCGCACGAAAATCTGCCCGCGTTGGGTCAGCGTCAGGGATCTCCATCCTTCCGTCGAGGTGCCGGCATGAGTGATTTTGACCGACAGCTGCATCGGGATGCGGTTGAGCTGTGCCAAACCGGGCCAGCAACGCCAGACAAACTCGTCGCGCTGGCCCATGCAGGGCTGAAGGCGTGGGCGAGGGTCGGCAATCCGAAGCTCCCTCCCGAGAAACGGTATGCACTACTGCAAGAGATCATGCGCTACTGCGCCTGAGAATGCCTGCTAGCGTGCTGCTTCGCGCAGGAAGACCGCTTGGAGCGGATCGCGAACATGCTGGACGCCGCCTACCCTCGCAATGCCTGCACCCGCGCCAGACTCGCCGCGCGCCGCAACCGTTACGGGCGGTCGCAGTTCTGACCCCCTCACCTGTCACGTCTCAAAGTTAATGGGAGACCGATCGCAAACAAATCAATGGGTTACAAGGCAACGCCTCAAGTTAACTGAGCCAAATTCTCACAGTAACTGGTTAAAAGACGCAGCTTGTCTCACAGTAAGTGGGTACACGGAGACGACGGAGTGGAAAGAACCACGTCGCTCCACCTCCCAGTCACATGGCCATGTGAAATCACTTGGCCATGTGAGTCCCGGCTACTTATCCCGCAAGACACTGTATTTCGGCATCCCGGCACATCGATACGAGATAGTGCGAGGGCCGTTGATTTTCATGTTCGCCGGTAGCGTCGGTCAAGGCGAAGGCTTTGGGGTCAATAGCAGACCGCTGCGGCTGGGGCCTCTGCTCACGGGGGTCGCGCTGGTAGCGCTCGGCCGTCAAATGGCCAGTGAGTTCCAAGGAGCAGCTCATCGCTTCAGAGCCGACCAAGGCACGTAATTCGATGCATCGAACACATCTAACACTTGTCGCAGCAGATGCACCCACAGCCTGCAATGTTGGATTGGCGTTCACACCTGGAGCTCCGCGCGCGGCCGTCACGCTGGGGACCACCGCTTAGCGAGCGCTGCAGCCAGTCCCTTCCTAAGAACAACGATCTTTTTGCGTTCAGCCCTCAGCGCGCGATGATAGTCCGCTGCTTTTTCCGCATGCGTCGTAGCGCCTCTCGCGGAATACCCATTTTCTCTTTTGGTACACCAGGAAGCACGATACCAAGGCGTCCTTCTCGAACCCAGCGAATGATCGCATCTCGTTCAACTCGCAAGAACTTCGCCGCGACGCTGACACTGGTCCACCGCAAGTCGTATCGACCTCCCCCGTAGCCGTTCGGCACCACAACTCGAACGGAGGGGTAATCTGGTAGAGCCTTCTTGGCAAACTTCAACTGGTATTCGCCTCCACAGTACACAAGCGCCACCGCGCGGCGACGGATGCATTTTGGATCCAGCATTCGTCTAACGCACTCGCCGAGTGTCATCCCGTTCCGCATTACAGTTGCGACGTCAATGTAATCATCGACCCTGCTTGTCCTCCTATAATCGCTGAGCAGCACATCCACTGCTTGGTGGGGATACCTGTGCTCCGGTCCATATTTTCTGCAGCCAATTCGCCGAAGCATGCGGGCGATGATTGACACGGGGACATTGAGTTTGTCCGCAATGTCACGAGCTGACTGCCCTCCTTGTCGCGCAAGCCAAGCGCGCTGAAGATCCGTCAGCGAGACGCTCTCCGGCGCATTCTCCCAGATCGTACGGTGCGGTAGCGGGACAACATCTCCGCCCCGGCTGGCAAGGAGCTCGATATCCGCCGGCCAATTGGTCGAGCCACCGAGGAAGATTGGTATCCAACAGCTGAGCACATGACCCGCGACCACACCGCCCGCGAAGAATTTTGCGATTGCTGACTGAAAGTGCTGGTGCAACTCTGAGCCCGTCTCCGAGACCCACGAAAATTGCATGCCTCGGTACAAACTCGATAGCGACCAGCTTCTGAAGCTCAAAGAACTTGCTGTCGTTGCCTTCGGCAAATTCCTGTACGAGGAAAGATACCGGGTCCATTAAGCTCAAGATTGCGTCACCTGCTGCCGAGAAGGCACGGGCTTCCCTGTCGTCGAGCTTTCCCAACCGTTGACGTGCAGTAACAGCCTCCCCCAACCAGGCGTAACCAAGCGCCCGTAGAAAGAACACGCGTGCCTGTCGCGGCAGACCTGTCCATCCGCATCGAGTCTTGCCAGTCGGTCCCTCTGATAACAACACATACCGGGTGGCGGCAACCTCGCCGTCAGTGGCTACCTCACGCGGCCAGAGTGGCAATGGAAAGCCACAGCTACAATGGCCAAGATCGCGACGACGCCAGCTCAACGACTTCCTACAGATGGGGCACTCCGCCACCAGGCGAACTCCATGCAAAAGACACGCGAGCACACCTCGTCGCTGCCACTCATCACGCCAGACCGGCTCGGCCTGAAAACAAACCGGGCAAAAGCACGCACGGTGGCGAAACCGATCGAATTCCACGCTTGGCGTGGCGTGCTCTCTGGGTGAGACCGCCGCCTTCGCATCCATCTTGATTCCAGTCCGAAGCGTACAACCGCCCGGACTCTCATAATCCATCGGCTGGCCGCATGCCCCACACTTCCGACCGGCGCGCTTGGTCAGGAAGATGCGCTGCGGGCACTAGCGAGGAGCGCCGGTCTCGATTGACAATGTGGCCAGATTGGTTCTCTACCAGCCCAAAGTAAATTGTTCATCTCAGAACGTCATGTCCGGACAGAACGGCTGTCCGACTTCATCGAGAAGATGGTGACTGAAGCTGCGGTTGAACGGATTCAAATTTCCAACTCCGTCATGCCAGATCGCCACCGTGAACGCCTTCTCCATCAAGGCCATGGTGAGTTTATGTTTGGTCGTGTCTCTCATTTCAATGGCCTCAATTAGCAGTTTCTTCACGTACCCCAAGGCCCCATGGGTTGCATACCACATGCGCGGTCCGTACAGTTCGCCAGCCAGTTCTATTGCGTTTTCAAAGGGGAGCTTTTCCGCTAAGGCTCGCAGCACGTCCAAAAATCATTAAACTGTGCGCAATCATCCATGGCGAATGCACCGATGTGCTGTACCGATGAGAACCGGCCACGCAGTTGCTGGTTCTTATCGAGGATCGTACGCGAGCTCGGGAGTCCCATCAGCGCCACCGAAACGCCGGCTCGATTCATGAGGCTCTTCACCGAATTCGCAAATCGGAGCAGTTTCGGATAGTGCGACGATTCCGTGAAGTGATGAAACTCATCAATGATCACCAGTTGAATCCGGCAGTACTCCGCAATTTTGGCAAAGCGTGTGATCAGTTCCTGCTCGCTGAGTGTCCGACTCGTCGTCACGTCGAGTTGCAACATTAGGCACGTGCGATGGATTTTTCTGTCGGAATGGTCGGGATCTCGATGTAGAGCACCGGAACGCTTGGTGTGCCATCGACAATGGTCCTGGGATGCGCCTCCAGGAACGACTTGGCCAGCGTAGTCTTTCCCACTCTTGTATCCCCGACGATCAGTAGGCCACATGGATCGGGCGAACGAAGCATGCGTTCCATTCTCTCCCTCAGATCATGGAATGCGGGGTAGTCGATGATGTACCGCGATACTTGGCGCGTGGCCTCCTGACCTTCCACATCATTCTTCATGATTCGCTCCATCTGAGCCATGAGAATTTGGCAACGGACACAACGCACCAAGACGCGTCGTGCCGCCTAGGGGGAAGCCTGGCAACTCCTTGCGCGCGCGTATGCGAAAGCCGCCGAGTGTCGGCGCAGTGCTTGCCTGAACCGTTGACGACGCTGCAGCAGGCATCACCGGCATGGCGTGACGATCGATATCCTTGGCAATCGCCGCGGCCTTGCGCCGTCGCATGGTTTTGTCCACTTCCGCCCTTTCGACTTCCCGACGCACCGCCTCGCGGTTGGTTGCCAGTTGGAAGGCGTCTGTCGCGCGACGATTGCCTGCCCGTTGACGTTTGCGCAGAAGTTCGTGCTCGCGTAGTGTGAGTCCACGCGCGTAGGTCGAATCGACGTTTGGTACGACGAGTTCGAACCGAGTCTGCGGATGGGTGACCCAGATCTGGCCGATGTCCAATGGATCGAAGCGAACCGTGACCTCGCAGTGCAGGCCAAGTTGAGCCCGCACCCCCTCGAGTTCGGCAGAGGCATATCGTTGATTGCCGAACAGCTTGATGCCACTCTTTCCAATGTGCCGCCGCTCCCGTGGGCGGCATGCGCGTGCGACCGCCTCGTCGCTGTGCAGCGAATCGAGTCGGCATCCTGCAGCGAGTTTCCGCCAGGCATTTTCGGGTGTCGCTCCGTTCAGGCCATCGTGCGGCGTCAATGCATAGACCGTATCGACCCAGGCCTGGACAACTGCGCGAAGGTCTGAAATGGTCAGGGTTGCGCTGCCACTCGCGTCGTAACCGCGACGCTCCTTCGGATTACCGTAGGTGGTACCCGGCAATGAACTAATGAAGCTTCGATTGAAGGTCCCGATGAATCGCTCGACATGTCCCTTCCTGTCGGGACTATAAGCCGGGCAAAACATCGCCACGATGTCAAGATCGGAGCACGCCGACTGCACCGCAGCGGAGTCGAACTCCTTGGCACGATCGAACAACAGCATTTCGACCTGGCCGTGGGCCATGCGCCGCGGAAGTTCTTTTGGCTGGTCGGCCCGCCTGTCGTTGATGCCTGCATGGTCAGCGATCGGCTTCTGGGTTCCTCTTGGTCGTCCTGTCATGGCTTGCCACAATAGGGCGAGAACGGTCTGTTCGTTGGGGCATGCCAGCGAAACGTCCCACGCCACGACAATGCGCGTGGCGACACACACCATGACAGAAAGGTATGGCCTGCCTACCGACTCTCCGGTTACTTCATCGACAAGCATCACATCGAGTTGACCGTGGTCGGACTGGACGCATTGAAGTGGCCGTCGCACATCTTCACTGCGATTCGCCTTGGACACGCTGAGCATCCGGTGTGCCTCGGCTGTTCCGACTGTCGCACACAACCGCTCAATGGCAGGCCGATTCCGCAGAAACCTGTACAGGGTCGCCCGGCTGATCGGCCGCTCGGGCGCACCAAGTGCCCAGGCATTCTCCGTTGCGACCTGCTGGTTGGCCTCATCCAGGATTTCAATGACGGAACGCCTGGGTCGCTGCAGACACTGCTTCACCGCCACGGTGATTTTCTCGATGTGGCCCGCGCTCAGGCGGGATTTCCCTTTTCCACCCCGCAGGTCCGTATGAGACACCAGCCCCGTGAAACCATCGCGCAACAGGGCTTGCCACCAGCGCACCACCGTGGAATCGGACGGCGGCCATGCGTCGCCGAATTGCTGTGCGACAAGGCCAATGATGGCACGCAGACTGTCGCGTCGGCGGAACGCCCCTGTGCCATGCCTAGCGACTTCGCGCAGATAGTGGCGCCGTCGCGCGGTCTCCTTGCGCACAGTATCAGTCGCGTCGCGGAGCTGGCCAGTTGCTCCCGGCACAATGGCGGCCGGCGGCAGGCCGACCTCATCTGTACCAAACTCGACGAGCTTGCCATCCTGCAGGTCCCGGCAAATGAGCGTCCTGGCGTCAAGCGCCACGCAAACCTGATAGGTCCTCCCTCTATGCCGGAAGGTGCCGGGACCGCTCCCCACGCAAGCCGACGCCTTCACCGTTTCGAGAAGCTCGGAGGCACGGACAACGGGCTTCTTTATTTTCAACGTCGCAACCCGGTCATTTCGCTTCATAGCTATCCCCTAAATGAACCGCCGACCTCGCACTTGGCAGTTGGCAATTCTCGCGGCATACAGGCGCAACGCGCGCCCGTCCATTCCTCGAAGAGATGCATGACTAGCCGTCGTTCGGCATCGCTGAGCAATCCCCGTTTGAGTTGTGCAGGACTCAGCGCCAACAGCGCAGCGACAGTTGCCTTGGTCGGCGAGAATCGGCACACGCGAAAATGGATGGGCTTCGCCTGGTAGCAGGCGATCAGATCGGGAGCCAAATCAGCGGTCCGCGCCATTGACCACGCGCACGCGAACACGAGATTCAAATTCCCGCTGCGGGAGAAGACAAAGTCCGGGCGGTACTCAACCGATCCTCCGGCCGCGGTCCGTGTCAGGACCCCTGGTTGCTCGCGAAACTGCTGGATGAACTGCAACACAGCGCAGGCCTCCAGGAAGCCCGTGACCGGGAGCAGCTCCTTCGCTTGCAGCAGTATCGAGCGTCCCTGCGTCGGAGAAGGCCACCTCGCGTAGTAACTCACGGCTCGGCGACCGATCCGGGGTGTCGCGGGGCTCCATCGGAATATCCCGAGCGGATCTGTGGGCAGAGCGGTCGCAGGCATATCGGCCTCTACAAGGGATTGTTTCAATCACCTCGCGAATTGAGGACGACAAATTCCTTGACCCCGCATGCCCGCTGTTCAATACTGAGGACGTACCACCCCAATGATCAAACTTCGTACATGCGTAGGCCTCGTGGTCCTGCGCAGAACTCTAAGCCGCGTGATGCAGCGCCAACTGCGTCACGCGGCTTTTCGTTTCCGCCCGTCAGCGCGGACGTCCGAGTCAAGCATAGTAATAGAAGCGAGACCTTCCAAACTCAGAGTGCATGCAGCTTGGCCCTCTCAGACTGGGCTAGCGCCCTGCGGTCTGCTACACCGACCCCAATGGAATTCAGAGACTAAAGAAAAACATAGGTTTCCCCCGAATTCCAACCCAAAGGTACCGATCGCAGCTGCTTTACTTGTGTTGCCTGGAATCAGCCTGCCCTGCTGGAGTGTCGGAATACGCCACCCATGCTGGCTGCCAAAGCTGCTGCATGGCCTCCAGTCTTCGTACACGCTGGGTCTTCACATAGCGGGTCGTGGTGTCCGTCGTCAGCTCCAGGCGGGTGGCCCCCGCCGGATCGCTTTTCCGCAGACGCCTTGCGCAGCGCGTGAAAAAAGCTCCCGAAGCTGCCAGTGGAAGCTGCAGCCGCCGTGACACGCCGCGCCGGATCCCGGGCAACTTCGTCCCGCCCCCATCTTGCCGGCGGATTCGCACCCACCAAGGCAGCCGTAGACAACGTTCCGGGATCTGCGGCCAAACCAAAGATGCAGACTCCAGCGCGACGCCCTCCCCTTTCTGCCGTGGCATGCCGCAGACATCATCAGCGCCTTTTACCCATTAACTTTGAGAATCTAACCCACTAACTGTGAGACAAAACTCAATAACTTTGAGACGTGACAGCTGATATCCGCCTCGACGAGGCGGCACGGGTGTGCGGGAACGCCATTTCGGTATATAAAATCGTCTATGGCTGACATGAACGTCCTTTGGCGATCGAATCCCACCCTCGCCTATCGCGACTGGCAAACCCGCGAAGCCGCCGGTGTCGACAAGCGCCCCCTCTCCGCCCGATCAATCGTCCAGCACCAGGCGATGTTCGAGCACTTCCGCCAACACCTTGTAGCCCGCGGCACGACTGTCGTGCCTTTGGCGCCGACGATATCGAGGCGTTCTGGCGGACCGCCGACGCGCGAACCTACACACAGACGACTCGCGTGCGCTATGTAAAACTGCTGGACCGCCTCTGTCGACATCTTGTCTTCGCAGGCGTACGCAAAGACAATCCGGCCGCCAGCCTGCTCAAGCCCGTGCGATGGCCAGACGACGAACCCGAACCGCAATACCTCGACAAGGGCTTGGATCGGGTCTGCAGGCCCATCTCCAGTCCCCTGCCGAGGGCCTTGCCGACCTGCGCAGTCGAGCCATCGTGGCTCTCTTTCTGGCAACGGGCATCACCGCGGCCGAGGCTCGCGCCGCTCGCGTGGTGGATCTCCACCCCGATGCGCAGCCGCCCTATTTCCTCGTACCGGCACACGGACCGCGAGGAGCGCGCACCGTTCATCTGGCCGGGTTCGCCGTTTCCCTGCTGAGTGCCTGGCTGGCGCGGCGACAGACTCTTCCGATCGACGGCGATCTGCTCTTTTCCCTGCTTCCCGACGGTCGCCGATGACCGACATGAGCTTCGGACGCATCGTAGCCGCGACGCTCTTGGCTATTGACGCCGCCAATGTCGAGATGAGCCCGCGCACGCTGCGCAACACCTTTTGCCGTCGCCAGTTGCTCGCCGGCCGGACGCACGACGACGTGAGCCAGATGCTCGGGCTCACCAGCAATCAGACATGCGCGCGCATTGCGGCCACCATCGGCAAAGGCTAGCCGTTGCGGCCACGCACCAGCCCCCGACCAAAAGGGTTTTCAGCCCTTGCACACGCGCTCACATTTGCTATGCTTCGCCGCAGCGCTGCGCAATGAATTTCGGCGGTCGGCGCGTATTTCCAACTAGACACGACCATGGCCACGAAAGCTAAACCCGTAGCAAAGACTGCAACCAAGACCGCCGCGAAGAAGGCTGCCGCTCCTGCAAAGAAGGCCGCGCCGGCCAAGAAGGCAGCTGCCGCTGCCCCGGTCGCCAAGCCGCTCAAAGACACGTTCAACAAGTCAAGCCTGCTGGCTCACCTAATCGAGCAAACCCAGCTGGAAAAGAAGACCGTCCAGACCGTGCTCTCCCACCTGGAGAACACCATCGTCAGCGCCATCCACAAGAAGGGCGCCGGCGAGTTCACTCTGCCGGGTCTCTTCAAGGTGCAGGCCATTCAGGTGCCGGCCACCAAGAAGCGTTTCGGCAAGAACCCGTTCACGGGTCAGGACCAGTGGTTCGCCGCCAAGCCGGCCAGCGTGAAGGTAAAAGTCCGACCGCTGAAGAAGCTGAAGGACGCAGCACTGTAACCGCCGGAAACACAAACGGAAAAGGCCCGACATCGCGAGATGTTGAACTGAACCCCAGAAGTTGGACGGTTCGAGAAGACTAGGCTTGCAAGGCTGAGTCCTGTATTGCACGGGGCTCAGCCCTTTTAGTTTCAGTCGGATACGTTCGTGGTTGTAGTAGTGGATGTATTGCCGGATGCCAGCCTGCAACTGCTCCACGCTGTCGAATTCGTTCAGGTAGAAGAACTCCGACTTGAGCGTTCCAAAGAAGCTTTCCATCGCGGCATTATCAAGGCAATTGCCCTTGCGGGACATGCTCTGACGGACCTTCTCGCCCAGGAGGCGCCGATAGGCTGGCATCTGATACTGCCAGCCCTGATCCGAATGCAGCAAGGGCCGCTCTCTACGTTTAATGTGTGAGATCGCTTTCTTCAGCATGCCGCTGACGAGATCGAAGGTGGGCCGTGTGGAACTCTGCCAGGCAATGATCTCGCCGTTGTAAAGATCCATGACCGGCGACAGGTACAGCTTCTGCCCCTTCACGTTGAACTCGGTCACGTGCGTCACCCATTTCTCGTTGGGCCGTTGCGCAGCAAACTGCCGGTTGAGCAAGTTCGGCGCCACCTGGCCCAGCATTCCCCGGTAAGAGCGGTATTTCTTCGGTCGTACCAGCGACTTCAAACCCAACTGCAGCATCAGGCGCCGGATCAATTTGTGATTGACTATCTCGCCAGCCTGCCGGATCACCACGGTAATGCGCCGATAGCCATATCGGCCCCGGTGGTGCTCGTAGATCGTTCGGATGCGCTGCTTGAGTTCGGCGTAACGGTCCCCGGCCGGCAGGACTTTCTGCTGGTAGTAAAAGGTGCTGCGTGCCAGTCCTGCCACATCAAGCAGGACGGCCAATGGATGGTGCTGCCTCAATTCGAGTACTACTTGCGCTTTGCGCGCGGTGCCTGACGCTGCTCCGCTCGAATCAAGGCATCGAGTTTTTTTAGGTACGCCACCTCCGCGCGCAGGTATTCGTTCTCCTTGAGCAACTGCTCACGGGTGCGCTCATCCGGCTTGGATTCCGGTGGGATGGGTTCGGGCGGTGAAGAGTTCGGCATCTTCCGGGGGCGCCCTTGGGACGGGGCAATAGTGCAGACAGACCACCCTCATGATACTGGCGTTCCCAGCGGCTGATGGCCCCCGGATCACGAATCCCCAATATCGCTCGGACCTGAGCTTGCGACAGGTTGTCTCGCTGCATGCGCTCAAGCGCCGCCAGCTTGAATTCTGCGCTGTACTTGGTATGTCCCTTGCGTCGTAACCCGCGTTGACCATGGAGTTCATACTCGGCAACCCACTGTCGGGCCAGCGTACGGGCCACTCCATACTCCTGCGCCAGCGCCCCATAACCGATATCTCCGGCTAGATATCGCTTTACTACCTTGAGCTTCAGTTGCTCGTCGTGTCTCACCATGAAAAACACCCCAAGGGTTGGATCAATGTCCAACTCTTGGGGTGCAGTTCATTTGTGCTGGGCTTTTTGTTTAGGGATTGGCGCTCAATGGAGAGTCGGCGCGAGACAGTAATCGAGGGCGGAATCGAACGAGAACTTTCGGTCAAGGAAGGTCATGCTTCCCGATGGTTCACGCCGATACACGTCGAAGAACTGCGCTTCCGACTGGCGGGCCTGAACTTCCATGGTGGACGTGTTGCGCATCGCGTGGATATGCAGCTTGTTGACGATGGCGGTAAATCCCTTCTGCGGCATTGCTGTTCTCCTAAGGGAGCCTGCCACGGGTACCCTTCCCTGTGGGAAGGACCCACAGGGCAGAGGTTAAGAATGGTGCCACCAAAGGTGGCAGGTGATCAGGCGGTGACGGCCTGTCGAGACACTAGGCGCAACTGATACTCCGTGCGCCATTGATCGCAGAAGTCGGTACCTCGGACTTTTGGTCTATGCATGACGGTGCGCAGCCCTTCGGCGCGCAACCGCTTCTCCAACTTCAAGGCGTCGGCCATGCCGGGCGACTTACCTGTCTTCGGATCGATCTTGTCGAAATCCGCGAAGATGTGCACCGTGTGGATCCCCAAGTCCGGCGGCACCACGAACTGGCTGAGCAGCACACGGTTCAGACAATTCCAAGCCGCAAGCCAAAGAGCATGTAGGCTGCATACGCATTCTCTAGCCCTTCGGCTATGCCGACTTCACCGGCACGTGGTGGCATTAAGCGCACCGCGCCACCGGCAATCGGCAGCGCCGATACCTCATTGCGCTTGGCTGGCAGGCTTTCCCCGTCTGCACTGACGATCATCGCCTTGGCAGGCGAAACCGGATCCAGCGACGTCCGGTGCAACGTCGCCATGCGCCCATCTGGCAGCGTGAACTGCGCAACGATGGTCGGATAGCGACCGACGAGTTGACCGTCATGCCAGTAGTCCTGCGAAGCCAGCCGCAAAGCGGTAGGCCGCGGCGCGCGGAGGCCGGGAACGCGGGCCGCGAGATAGCGCATGGCGTGATCGCCAGGCACCAACTCTGCTGCGGCATTCCACCGCTTGATGATGCGTCGCATCTTTGCAGCAGGATCATCGCCCCCGCGGCGCCGCCCTTGATTAGGTTGGACAGGTCGAGGAGTGACTGGAACGGCTCGCTCGCCGTTCAGTTCAGACTGCAGCTGCCAATAGGTCATACGGGTGTAGCAGCGCACAAGCTCAAGGCCGTCGCCGGCTTTCGGGCTTCCGTCATTGCACTTGCGGCACACCCAATCGCCGCGACCGCGCTTGTTGTCGTAGGTGAATCGATCATGGCCGCCACAGAGGGGGCAAGGACCAGAACGTCCTCGCCAGAATCTGTCCGTCAGGACTTCCGCTGGCAGGTACTGCCTCACCAGAGCGTCCCATTGAGCGGGCGTCCAGCTTTTCACAATGTCACTCAGTTCTTTCATGGGATGGCTCCAGATGGAGGATTGGTCGATGCCTGAGACAGGCGAAGGAACGCTTGCTCAAAAGACATCCCGGCCGAGGCCAGAAGGTCTTTTCAGCATGGCGCTATGGCAGAGAAGAGGGATTGGCGGGATCGCTGTGGAAGTGCTACTGCGATCCCCGGAGCGATCGCAGTAGTGAAGAGAGAGGTCAGCCGCTTGTTTTGCTGAAAGCGTCAGGCGCCTTCGTAGCGAAACGGGATTCCGTCCAGCGCTGCAGGTTGGCGGAACGGGAGATCGTCGTCGAAGTTGGAGAGGCCGCCACCGGTCGGAGCTGGTTGCGACCGACGCTCCTGCGCGGGCGCAGCAGGCTGCGTACCGCCACGCCCGCTGTCGTTCGATCGGCGTTGGGCGCCTGCGCGACTGTAACCCTCGTCTGAGGAATTTTCGTCACCGCCTCCACCGCCCCTGCTACCAAGCATCTGCATCTGATCGGCCACGATCTCGGTGCTGTACTTGTCCTGGCCGGACTGATCCTGCCACTTACGTGTCCGGATACGGCCTCGATGTAGACAGATGACCCTTTGCGCAGGTACTGGCCGGCGAGCTCGCAAGCTTGCCGAAGAACGCAATGCGGTGCCACTCCGTGGCTTCCTTCATCTCGCCTGTTTGCTTGTCCTTGTAGCGATCAGTGGTGGCAATGCGGATGTTTGTGACCGCATCGCCGCTAGGGATATATCGGGTTTCGGGGTCCGCCCCGAGGTTGCCTACGAGAATCACCTTGTTAATGGAAGCCATGATTCCTACTCAATGAACGTGGTTAATGGTCCAGACCCAACGGTCCCAGAGCTTCTGCTCTCCGGTCCTGGGGTCCTTGATGGGATAGCCGGTCTTCTTGTCGAAGGCGGGCACTTTTTCCTTGCGCAGTTTCTTAACAGCAACCTGGTCGCCAGTCTTGCAGCCCGATTCGGCGAGCGCATCCTTGAGGCCTTCACCCTGTAAGATCTTCTCGCCGGCGATCGTGGACAGTTTCACGGCAAACGAGGTGTAAGTCCGAGCCCCACCCGGCTTGCGGTTGGGAAACGTCATCTCGCCCCACTCGATCAGCTCGCCTACGGTGTAGGCCGAAGACGACGCCCGCTCCGTGGCCATGCCTCCGGCATCGGTACCCTCACCCTCTTGCCGGCCGCCACATTCCGCGTCGGTCACATAACGGCCTGGCGATTGCTGGCGTCGTGGTTCTGCTTCAGCAGAATTGGCATGCGTAAGCCGCGGGGCAGCTGGTTGGGCCGCATCCTGAATGACGCTTGCCGCGACCCGTTCCAGCGATACGCCCGGATGCTCGCTGAGCTTCATCCAGCGCGGGAAGACTTCAGGCAGAAGCTTGTCGCCGTAGGGTGTTCGTTGGAGCCGGTGCTCGAAAACGCCGACGAAGTGGACCACGCGATCACCCTCATCACGAAGCAGATGTGGGACGCCGTGAACGTAGAACTGCCGTTCGTTTGAGTCGCCCCTGCCAACCGGAATGCTGTCGATGGGGTCGCTTCGCGGCTTCGCGTTCAGCGCACCGGCCATGCGCTTGATGAGATTGAGCCAAGTCATGGTTATAGAAGTGAACCGCACCGCAGACGACGGACCGCTTCAAGGTCCCGGCGCAGCTGGCCATGATTGAGAATCACGTCTTGCAGCGTCTCGGGATCGACACCCGATACTGCACAGACATAGGTGTATGGCAGTGCGCCATTCCAGTACCCAAAGATCCAGCCCAGCGTCATGGAGTATTCCTCCGCGTCGAGAGGCCGGTTCCGCATACGGGCACGTAGCATCTCGGCACAATCGATCAAAGACTCTGGCATGTTGTCGCCACGCCGGCTATCACAGGCGAGGCTAATCAGGGCGTCGACCATCTTTTCGCGAACGGCCTCGCTCCAGAGAGACGGGTCGGGCAAGGGGTCGAGCTTGGGCGGGGGCAATACGATGGCGGCCGCCTCGCCGAAGAAGTCAAGCTGCCATCCTGCTGTTGTTGTTTCCATGATGGTCTCCGGGCAGGCACCCGAAAACCCACCAGTCGGCGGGTAACGGGACCCGCGACAGGTGAAAAGCGCCGCCCAGCGGGCGGCAAGGGATCAAGATTGGTCGTGCGTTCCCGTCCGACGAATCGGCGTCACCACAGCCGAGCGCTCGTACAGCCGCTCGGGTTGCGCCTCTTGCTTCGACTTGGACATGTCGTCCGGCATCGAAACCTTCGGTGCTGCAGGGATCGCCTTATTCCAGGCAACAGCCCGGTGGTAGAGGAACGAGATTCCGACGACGGCCACAAAAGCACCGACGATGAACGACTGCGAGGCCACATAAAGCACCATGCAAAGCATGAGCAACTGGAACGGACGCTTGATGAGGTTCGGGACAAAGGATTCCATGGTTTCTCTCCAGAAACGTAAAAAGGGAATTCCTGGCGGATGCCAGGCCATTATTCGATGCTCGAAAGAGCACGGAATCCTTTGAATGCAGCGCGTGAACGCGCTTGCGACATGCCTTGAGCGCATGACGTAAGCACGCTGTTGCGGAAATAAAGTGTTTGAGCGGCACACCGACCACCGTGGGATCGGCGATCCATATTGCTTAGGCAGAGCTGCCCAGGGCCGCAGTATCGATGCGTTTGCACGCACGACGAATCTACACGATCACTAATCAGTGCGCAAGCGAGGGAACTCGCCGAAAGCTAGCAACGTCGGGGCGACGCGAATATCACGATATTGCGTTGGCGACGGAGTGCTCGGGTTTTTGATGTGCGATTCGCCCAATAGCGCCAGTGGCTACAGTCCCGCCTGACTTCTGCCGCAGCGGCCATTCATCCCACACGACACAAAACCTGTATATACAAGCCCACCCCTCCGAAGAGGGTTTACCCTAAATTGCCCTTTTCTTTGTCCGATAAAAGCGGCATGGATTGACGTTCTTTCAAATCCTGACATTGAAAGAGCTATGGAATTCCTGAGCTTTCGCCCCTCCGATGCGCTCCGTCTACGTCTAATCTTCGCTCAGCGTCGTCCTCGATTGGCGCCTGAATGCGAGTCTCGACATTTTGAGATCGGCGCACCGCTGCTAGGGATATTGAGCACGCCAGCGGCGTTGTTGCATAAATCGAGATTGAAAACAGGGGCTCCTCGGTGAGGCTGAACTCAGGCGATACGGACGGATTGCGGGCGAGCGAGCGCGACCATGCGGTTGAGCACGCCCGCACGGATGGCCACTTCGGTGGCCTGCGACCCGATTTCGCGTGCCCACAGACTGTGTCCCGTCAGCGTCTTGAGGCGGTACATCAGGGTCTCGGCCAACGAGCGCCGGTGATAGCCGTTTGCGGCTTTCCATTCGCGTCGACTGCTCTTCTCGATGACATCGATGGCCTCGTTACGCCAGGCTGCGCCCGGCGTACTTTCAGACCAAGCTTCGCTCCATCGCGCGGTGGAATCGAGGGCTGTGCACCTCGCGCGGCAATCTCCGCGTGGCACGGCTTGCTGTCGTAAGCGCCGTCGCCTCCGATAGTATCGATCGGCGTATCAGCGGGATCTGATCGAGCAGGTCGGCCAACACTTCGCCATCGCCAACGTCCTGGTGGGTCATCAGTGCAGCACAGATTTGGCCGGTGTTCGCGTCCATGGCGAGATGGACCTTGCGCCAAGTCCGGCGCTTGGACCAACCGTGCTTGCGGACCTTCCACTCGCCTTCGCCGTAAAGCTTCAGCCCAGTGCTGTCGATCACCAGATGCAGCGGCTCGCCGGTACGCGAGGCGGGCAGCACGACGTTCAGATTCTGCGCGCGGCGGCTCAATGTCGTGTAGTTCGGCACTGGCAACGTTGGGAAGGCCAGAGTGCGCAAGCTCTGCGCGAAGCCTTGCAGCGCGCGCAGCGGCAGATGGAACACCTGCTTGAGACCGAGCAGCCCCTGGATCAGCGCATCCGTATAGACGAGCGGGTGGCCACGCTTGGGCGACTGGGCTTTAGCCGGCGGCACGAGCAAGCTCTCTTCGACCCACATCGTCACATCTCCTCGGGCAATCAGCCCCTTGTTGTACTGCGCCCAGTTCTTGACGCGGTAGACCCCCTTGGGCTCGGCTTGCTGTCGGTTGTCCTTGCGCATCGTCCCGGAAAAAGTCCAAGACACTACGCAACTTCGTCAGAAGTTAACAGAGCCAGCGTTCCAGCCGTTGCGCGTAAACGTCAGCCCAACCGAATCCGGATTTATGCAACAACGCCACGCCAGCCCTCGGCTATGAGTGCTGGCATCCAAGGAACGGAAAAATGGAAAAAAAAGAAAACAACCATCTGCCTACGTCGCAAGAGAATGGGAAGCCTATGTCCATCTTGCAACTTACTCGGGCCCTTCTCGCAACAGAGGTCGATTCAGCCGCGATTGGTCGAATCGTCCACGCCGCCGAGCAAATCGCACAGTCGCGCGAGCGAATCCGGACGGAGTACATGATTACCGGCTCGTATCTTGCTGATATTCATCAGACCCTCTATATCGCGCTGAACAAACGCCTCGATAATCCAGGGAAGGCGAAATCGCAGGCGGCAAGACTTCTAAACGATTTTGCAAGCAAGATCTTGCAAATCAGCAAGTCGACGGTTATCCAGTACCTTCAGGTTTATCAACGATTCGTGAATAGCAGTGAGGCGGTCGAATTCCTCAATCTCGGTGAACTGACGATCCTTAAGCGCTCCGACATTTCCGATGATGAGGTGAAGCTACTTGTCGACGCAAAAATGAGGAAGGAACCCTTTTCGCGCGATGAAATTGTCCCGTTCATCGAGCGATATCGCGCCGCCAACGATGAAATCAATACCTTGATGGTCCAGTTGGAGACGGCAAAGGAACAGCTTGCAGCGGGCACCGCCCAAAAGACGGATCTGGAACTGGAAATCAAATACCTGCGCGAACGCAGCAACGCAGCTGACCAGAAGGAAGCAGCGCATCGCGATGCTCTTGCCGCCGCACAGCTCGCCTTGGACTCTCAAAGTAACAGCGTTCACGCATTGCAGTTGGCGGTCGAGCGCTTCGGTCGGGAGAAGGCCGAGCTTGAAAAGCGGATTTCCGAGATGCGCGTCCGCGAGGTCGTCAAAGAGGTCGAGGTTGCGCCAAAAGAATACAAGTCGATAAGCGACGCTATTACCGACGCGAGCAAGAAGCTGGCCGAGACAAACGCAGAGCTTGCGGAATCAGAACAGCGTCTGGCCACGGTAAAGGGCGAGATTCTGGACAGCGAGGATACCGCGCTGAAGGGACGTCAACTGGAGAACCGGCTTGCCGGGATCAAGGCCGATATCGAGTCCGTTTGCGAAAAGTTCCGGGCTATCTGCGCGCCAGGGCGTTCGCACAGCACCGCGGAGACCTTTTTGCCCTCCGGGATGCCGGTCGCCAATTTTTCGACCTCGTGAACAACGCCGCAGGAGCGCAGTCGTGAAGCAGCACCAGACCGAAATTCTCTCCGACCAGTTCCTCCTACCGAACTGGGTTCTAGATCGCATCATGTCGGCGAACTTTCGACTCACCACCTATATGGTCAACTCACTCGCCGTCACAAAGGGACTCTCTGCCGTCTTCGATACCGAGCATGAGGATATCGAGAAGCTGCGTGACGACTATGAGACCGCCTCGCTGATCTTCGGCACGCCCTTCATGACCTTCCTCCCAACTCTGTCGTCCGCGGAGGACTGGCGCAGCTACATCGAAGGTCGCACGCCAACGTCGCTGGTCAGCAAGCTCGAAGGGATGATGCCGGAACTCACCCTGGTTCAGTCCATGCAGCTCGAGCAGGCGAACCGGGCATACATCACCGCCCTCTACGACGTGCTGAACATGTCCCTATTGGCGGCACCGTTGCTCGGCATGTCGGTAGATCTGGCCGAATACCTTCGTTCAGTACCCCAACATAAGGTGGATCTGGCGATCGCAGAGCGGCGCATTCCGCTGTTCAAGTGGCGGCTGTCGAATCGGCTGTTCTGGTTCGAAGCTGCGGCTGGCCTTCTCACCGCAGACATGGTGGCGCACTACCTCATGGACAACTCGCCCATCCGTTCGGACCGGCTTCCCCACTCCGGTCCGTGGGGCAATTTTCATCTGACGAGGTTTGCCCGGCTGGCCTACTGCGAAGGCTTCATCCGCCTGCGCTGTCGGGCGAAGAGTGTCGCTGCACTCTTCGATATCACGCCGGACAAAATGCGTGAAATGTATCTGCGTATCCATGGAGAATCTTCCCCGTCCGGACAACAACCCGCTTCCGCGGTTGGTACCTTGAATCGGCATCGCGACGCGTCCAGTCGACAACGCTGATTTGGCTTTTCCGAAGCGCGCTCGCGGAAGAAGCCTCAGTTCCAGAGGCATTCATCTGTGCCATGGATATCAGCCGACGGCTCTTTGGTGACGAATTCATGCCGGCCGAGCGGGCATTTCACCTAGCCCGGTCTATGTCCACCGACGAGGATTTGGCGATTCGAGCATGCAGGTCGTGCAGCACACCGTATTTGGCTTCAAATACAGCACCCAAGATCGAGCTCGCCCAATCGTTCCAGTGCCCATGCTGCTCTGGCGCGCTGTCCTCGCCAAACTCGCCGCTCCGCCGCAAACAACGAGGGCGACCACGGAAAGAATGCGATGCAACGAAGCGAGCACAGTTTCGGCCCTTGAAGGACGACCATGAGGAATAGCCGCCTCGTCATCCATATCGCTTGTCGTTGGACTCTTGGACCTTGCAATGGAAACAGCTTTCCGCTACCTCTTTATCTCAATCATTCCCGCTTTCCTCGCCTATAAGTTGGCTTCGCGCGTCGGCCGCAGGCGTGGCCGATGGGCTGTTGCGTGCTTCTTCACGTCGTACCTTGGACTTCTCCTGCTGGCTTTCTTGCCCACCAGAGCCATCCCGATGTTGGAGCAATATCGCCGCCCGTATCCCGAGTGCGCAACGAAGGGAGGCCTCAAATGCGCGCAATGCAGCTCCCGAAGTATCCGACTGTGAGCAGATTCTTCTCAGCGTAGGGCACTACCATCGCTGCAACCATCGCAGCAAGACGCTCTACACCAGTTGAGCTCCCCACCCCACGATCTGGGGGTCAAGTTCTGTCGATACTCGCCGTCTTATCGCTGGTCCCTTCGTGTATTCTCGCGCCCGGCTTGGGATTGCGGGACTTGACTTCGCGCGCGGCGGATAAGCTAAAAGTAACGGTCGTTCCCCGACCGGAGAAAAGTCAGAGGAAGAAAAGCATGCAAAACACCAAATGCGCTCTTAATGTACTAACAACAGTCACGGCTCTCGCTCTGGCCGCATGCGGCGGCGGCAGTGGCGACGATGCCACTAGCCCTACGCCCGCTCCGGCTCCCGCTCCGGCTATTACGGTCCAGGGCAGCGCGCCGGCCGTGAGCGGCGATCCCTTGGCCGTCGTCTTCGTGCCGCAAACGGAGACCTCCACGCGTGCCGTATTGCAGTCGATCGCTCACAACGCCTTCCCGGCGCAGTTTCAGAAGGCTACGGAGGGAGGCGCCTATACCCAGCTTGGCATCGACGCCAACAGCCTCATTACGCTGAACGCAGGAAAGGTTGTTGATATTGCTGGCACCGGTGAGTTCGCAATTGGACGTTGGACAGACGGTTCCAGCAGCATAGGGAGTCTTAATATCAACCAGGGTGCGCACTATGCAGTTGGCAAGCCTCTAAAGCTACTGCAGGATACGACGCTTCAGCCGGATTTGTCGATCGGCCCCAAGCTCTCATGCAAGGCTATTGCGAGCACCGCTCCCACTGCTATCAGTGGGAACTTCGCACCCGGCAAACTGAATGCCGCGACCGCGACGCTCGCATTGGCGGGTCCTACGCTACAGACTGTGTCTCTCGACGTGTCGATCGGGACAGATAGCCACGTTATGGCGAACATTTCCGGAACAATTCTCAACGGAGTTTTCCAATCTAACGGTGTTCTTCATCACGTCCAGGTTGTGGGTTCATCCCAGTCTTCGCCGTACTTGCTGGTTGGCTTTGCCATGCCTACTCCATCGAGCGGTGATGTCACGGGTATTGTCGTGCTGAAATGCCAATAGCTGCACTAGATAGTGAAGAGGCCGGGCGCAGCCCGGCTTTTTTCATTTGATTGGCGCTCGAATTTCAACCGCCGCCGTTGTTACAAGAACCGCCCGACGGGGAAAACATGTCCTTACTGGATCCATTTGCATAGACCACGCGCCACCATAGGCCGAAGCTGTCGTTGTAGCAGTTGCTCACGAACTGGATGTCCACGACGCCAGCGCCGCCGGCAGCATTTCGCCAGACCCCATTCTGACAAGAGACGATCTTCCCATTCGGATCGCTGCGAATAGCTCCTTGTGGGTCACCACAGCCCCATCCTTCCCAGACTTGTTGCCCTCCCCCGGTAGAGGGAACCACTGCTCCCGCGGCGTACAGGTAGCCATTGGCGACCATGTTGCCGGCGCTTGTGACATTGCCGTTGGACTGAACAAGATTTGCGTTCAGTTGGCCGGTTTGCGTCAAACCTCCAATCAAAGCATTTCCATTCGACTGCACATAGTTGCCATACACTCCATTGCCGGACACGTTTGCGTTCGCCCGCAAATCACCGTTCGACTGAACATAATTGCCGTATACGCCGTTCCCCGACACATTGGATCCCGCCGCGACGTTGCCACTGGCAGAAACCGACCCATTGGACTGGAGATTCCCAACGCGATTCATTGCCTGGTTATTGGCGTCCATGGGGCCGGTGAGGTTTAACGAACCATCCCGCTTATAGAACTGGTTCATGGACTGCGCCAACAACGACGTATTGCCGACCCGCATTGCCAGCACACCAGCCTCCCCACCAGCCAGCGGATTTGCCATCGTCCAGCTTGCAGCCATGCCTGTAATGACACCCGGGGTTTCGGCATACGACACACCAGCATCGACCCCGGCATTGGCAACGACAGTCGCCATCTGGTCCGTGCGGATGTTGCCGGAGGCGTCCCGATACGGCGCGACCGAGTACATGACCCCCGGAATGGTGCAGTTGGTCAGGCCAGTGCTGCAGTTCGTCGGTGTGAGGTCGACCTTGAACGCCACGCCAAGGGGACTCACATCGGTGAATCCGATGGGGAGCAGCTTCAGGTTGACGAGATCCTGGATGCTTGGGTGCAACGGGTTCGCGACCGTGGCCGATAGGCTCCCGGCCGTGATGGTTGTAGGCCCGGATGGACTGCCGGCTAGCACGGTCATGTTGTCGAACACGTAGGTGTTCACTGCGCTGGCCACATTCGCCATGTATTGGCCCGTACCGATGGCCATGGCGTCATCGACGAGATTGTTGGTGTTGTGAACCATCACCGCCAGGCCAACAGCGGCGATGCTCAGCTGGAATGCCGATTCGGTAAGAAACATATCGCCCCCGGGGAGAAGCTAAACCCGGCCGACATCGGCCGGGTACAGGCTAAGCTATCACTCAGGCAATAAAGAGGTCGATCGTGTTGCTGCCCCCGGCGCATGAAACCTTGCTCGGATCCACCGAACCGCCGACCGCCTTGATCGTCGTGCCGTTCACCACGATCTTGCCGGCGCTACCCTGATAGGCTGAGACGATGGCCGAGCAGGCCGCATCCGGCTGATTGGGGATCGTCCAGTTCAGGGAATCATTCGCGCTCAGCAGTTGCGAGGACTGAACTGCTAACGAGCCGCCGCCCGGCTGCAGAATCACAGTCGTGCCCGATACTGTCATCGTGGTCAGATCCTTGAACATACCGTTGGAGATCAGCGAAGACATCGTGACTTTGTTGTATTGGCCACGGTAACTCGTCTTCACCTTGCCAACGACACCGTTGAATTCGGTCGTGAGCTGCTGCACCTGTGTGTCGGTCTGGTTTCGCCCGAAGAGCACCAACACGGCCACCAGCGCCAGACCGGCCAGCAGCAGGTAAAAGCCGTAGTCGTCCAGGACGCCGCCCCATTGCCGCCGCGTCCGTCGATTGCGGCTTCCTTCCGGCATGGTAACTACGGCAGCCACCGACGCCTTGCGGGGGCCATTGCGGAGTTTCTCAACGGAAGTGGTATGGATGGCTTTGTTCTCTTGCATGGTTTCGGCTCCTTTGCGAGTGGTAAGGCAAGTCATTGATGTTGGGGAACGTTTTGCACCGGGCGTTTGTTGGACATGGCCGCAAGCTTCGACTTGGCGTTGAGTTCCTGTGCCATGAACGCCGGGTAGTAAGCAAGGGCAGTCATCAGCACAATCAACATCACCGATGCTCGGCGGTTGAATCGCGTCGCTCGCGCGAGCATCTCCTTTGGCGCACGCTCAAGCAAATGCTCGGACACGGTCTGCAGCATCTTCGAGAGGTCGCCCTCGTACTCGGCAATGTCCTGTATCCGGTAACTCGTGTCGCGGTCGAAGAGGCCTGTATCGAAGATCTTTCCGCCCTCGTTCGGTATGTATTCGAGGTTCAACTCCATGCGCTCGATGTGGTGCCCGAGATAGGGATAGGCATTGGTCCGCATGAGACTCAGACCTTGAGCCAGGTTGCGGGCATCCGCGCCAAAGCGCTTAGTCACTGCCGACATGCCCGCGAGGAACTGGGCACTTTGGAAACGCCGGAAGAAGTCGAAGACCAGCACCTTGTTGTCCAGCCAGTTGCGCCATCGGCCGACGTACCCGGGAAGGGCACGGACGACCCACGCAACCAACGCAATTTCCGCAAGCAGGACCAGCCAGCCCCAGTGCCTTAACCATGTCGTACTGACGTGATAGGCTGCTGCGAGTGGTCCATAGTCGTCCACGCTTAATGTGGATGCGAAGGAGTGGTCGACCTGCGGTCCAACAACGAACGCCATGACACCCAGGTAGACGTGCAGAATCAGCAGCACCGCGATGACGCTCGCGAGCGTGGCAATCACGCCCGCCTTGGCTGCCTGCAGCGCGACGAGATTCTTCGCAAGTGTCAGCAGGCCTTCCTTGATGTCGCCGCCCTCCTCAGAGACGGCAAGGATCGGAATATCTTCCTCCGGCACGGTCCCACGAAACACCTCGGTCAGCCGCGAGTGCTGCATCTGACCATCGACGCCTTCGTATCTGGCCAGCCAGTGGGCAGCGAGCATGCCAATGGGCTCTCCGGCCCGTCGCGCAGCATCCTTGGCGAAATGATTGGAGATGGGCTCGCCGGGCATATGCTCGATCCGCATAGCGAGGTCATAGTAGTAGTTAGACCGCAGATCGCGGAAACGATACTTGGCCCAGAACAGCTTGTCGGCAAAGGCGCGATCGCCGGCGCGCAGCACGCGTCCACCGATAGAACGGGCTAGAACGCCCGACAGCCGCTGCATCCATCCCTTCAGCATGGAGTTCCTCTCTCACTGCGCGCTTTCGCGCTTGTTGTGGCGCTTCAGCCGCGCCTCGTAGGCATCCAGCGGACAGATCCGCTCCGCTTCGCGCGGATCCACGATCCCGGCAAACACCTTGTACATGGCCACCTCAAAGACGTTCTTCCCAGTACTGTCCGGGACGTCGAAGCCCTTCGTCCGCTTGGTGCCCTGGTAGGCTGCGAGCTCGATATTCTTGGCGTCGCGGATATAGATGAGGTCCTGCTCGTCTGGCTCGAACATCTCCGCAGCCACCGTACGGCCGCGCGCGCATTCAGATCCGGCAAGTTCGGGCGCCGGCATTGTTCGCAGCCTTCCGGATTGCGTACGCGGATGCCTTCGACGTCGAATCGAAATAACTGCTCGATTTGTCTGAGCTTCGCCGCGCCAAGGGCTTGCTTCATCTCGCGCCGCACAGACCACAGGCGCAGGTCTTGGGTAACAGCGCCTGGTAGACATACAGGTTGACGAAGCCGGGCGTCGCCAAGACACTTCGCGGAATTCGAAGCTCACCGTCGGATAGGCGGTCCGGCGCGCCGAGCGCGCTCACCGCGTGCACCGTGGTGAGTGCGCGCAGGCCCGCGCGGCCACATCGCGAAAGAGGCCGGCGGACTCGTGATCGCGCAATTCGCCGACCATTACAAAGTGAGGGTTCATCCGCTTGACCTGCCGCTTGATGGCAATGAAGGGATCTTCATCGCGGTTTGCGCCGTCGAGCGTGCGCGAAACCGAGAAGTGATGCGTGCCCTCGGCCAGCAGCTCGACCGGATCCTCGATGGTCATCTTGTTCATCCAGCTCGGCTGCCGCTGCAGGATTGCGTGGGCCGTTGTTGTCTTGCCCGATCCCACCACGCCGACCAGGACCGTGCCGCCGCCGAGCTGCGTCGTGCTGCGATCGAGCAGCATCGCCTGTTGCTCGAAATAGCCCAGGTCTCTCACGAAGTCGACCTTCCTGGTCTCCACCTCCTCGCGATGGACGCGCATCACCGTGACGTGCCCGGTGGCGCTTTGCATGGATGCCCAGCGGAACGCCAGACCATGGGCATCCACCCTTGCCCGGATGCTGGTCTGCTGAGCGAGGGAGCGGCTGAACACACCGTGCGAACCGCCCCTCCCCTTCTGGTAGATGTGGGACAGCGTGTCCAGCATGACGCCAGTCTCCATCCGGAACTCGGGCGGTGCCACGAGATGGCCATCGATGCAGGCGGACCTGCGAATGGGTACCCTGGTCCTCCACCTCCCAATGCAGATCTGAGGCGCCCTCACGCAAGGCGAAGCGGGCTACCGCTTCGAAGTTCTGCCACAGAGCGCTGGCAGGCGTCGCGCGCCGAACGGCACCGTTTCGTCGAGCACGCTCGGATCGACGCCGCCGCGCGAAAGCGCCACCATGACCTGGGCCGCAGCCACATACGCCGCCGGCGTAGCCGGATCGAACCGTAGCCGAAGCTGACGTGCGATCTCCTCGGTCACATCCGAGTTGACCATCTCGCGCGTCACGATCAGTGCGAACTGTCCTCGCTGGTCCGAGTGGGCCGGCGAGGCAACGAGGACCGGGCAGATCGAATGGCGCAGTGATGGCGCCATTTCCAGCTCTTCATAGAGCGTGCGGAGGAACACCGGCAGGTCGTCGACCGTGGCGATCTCCTCTGTCGGACCTGGAACCGGTGCGGGAGCCGGCGTGTGAGATGCGGGCGCAGGCTGGATGAGGCTCGCCGGCGCGCCGGTGATAACGGTCACACCAGCCGACGCCAGGGCTGCTCCTGATCGATCGCGTTTGGCGAAGAAGGCCATTTCTGCCTCAATCAGCGGTGGGCCACGGCCGGTGCAGCACCCTGCACGGACGCCAGCGGCACTGTCGCGGGCGATACTGTGTTCGACGGCACGGGAATTGTCGGTGCCGCCATCTGCGGCAGAATCTGCGGCGCGATCTGTGGCAGCGGGCTGGCCGGGCGGGCGGACTGGGCGCCCATCGCAGGCTCTGCGGCCTTCTGCTCGAATAGGACTGCTGCATCGTCCAGCACCATCGGCGCGATCACCTTGGACTTTCCCCGCGAGAAGGTCGTGCCGGCCTCCGTGATGGCGGTGACGGTGTAACCCCGCCACCTTGCGCCGACCTTGGCGGGGTAGAGCTGCTCACCCCACTTCACATAGCTACGCAGGGCAAGGGGGCCACCCGCGGTCGCCCCATCGACGCCATAGAGTGCGATGGTCTGCGGTGCGCGCCGCGCCTCGGCTGACTTCGACGGTACAGCGGCGACTGGGGCCGGCGCTGGCGCGCCCTTGGCCAGATCCAGCTCCAACTTTTGCAGCGCAACCTTCCCGTCCGCCTCGAGGAGCCGCTGAGTTATTGTTCTACCGTCCTCGTCGGCAACAGCTGTGCCAGCTAGAGCGAGGGCCAGCGTGCCGGCAACGATATGAAGTGGGTAGCGATTGTTTTGCATGGCCGTTTCCTAGTCGCGGGCATAGGCCGTGCCCTTGACGGTCAACATGAACTTCGATTGCTTTAGGTCCGGGGTCGCGTCGAGGTCGACCGCCGCCTCGATCACGTCGACCGTCGCCGAGGGAGGGAAACTGCGGAATTCGCTGATGTTGCGCATCGGCCCGCTCACCTCCCAAAGAGCGCTCAACACCGGGTGTGCGATCACGGTCGCCCCTTCCGGCGGCAGCGTGCCGAAGACCCCGAGCTCACTCAGCACTGCAGTGCTGGCAGCAGGGCGTAGCGTTTGCAACCGCGAACCGAAGTCCGAGCGCAACACCATCGCCCTGGGCAGCAGCTCCAGCACATCGGACAGCCGGCTGGCTTCGCCCAGCTTTACCTGCGCCGTTACCTCGACAGCGGTGTCCCCAGATGCGAACTTCGGTTCCGCAAACCAGTCCGTCATTGCCTCCAGGAACGTCTGGTTTGTCGCCCCGCGCATCGCAGGTGGCAGGGTGTAAGTCAGCCTGCAGAGGGTTGCCGGGGTCGCCAAGCCGGCGCAGGACACGCTGCCAAGCTTCCAGCCACCAACGTTCAGCGGAACGTCGTTGATGAACCAGCGGCCCCACGCCGGCATCGCCGTTGCTGCCAGGGCAATGGGCGCCGTGCCGCGTTGGGCGATGTCTTCGGCATAGCGCTCGGCTGGCGTCTTTTGCGGTGGCGGCGGATGCAGACGACGCTGATAGGCCTCGTACTCCGCCTTGCCATACTTCCAGCCCAGCGCAGCAAGGACGGCCGCGAGCGTCAGGATCATCATCCGCTTGCGCTGCGTCGTCGCGCTGGGCCGTTTCAAGACTGCTGCCGGGCCAGCCGCCGTCACGAGCATGTCCAGCGTGTAGGGGACATGCGTGATGCGGCGGTCTTGCGGCATCAGCGGTAGCAGTTCCGGCGTATTGCCCAGCAGCTTGAAGTCACCATCGCAGCGGGTCGCGAAATCGCGAACGACGGTGGCCAGCGTCGCCTCGTCGTGCAAGATTTGGTCGAAGCCGACGCGCGGACGCCTTTGACGATGCCGCAGACGAGATACAGGGGCGGTGCGCCCGGGGGCCCCAGCCGAAAGGCAAAGAGCGCATTGGGGACGAGTTCGGGAACGCGCGAGATGGCCGCGGCCGCAGAGTACAACCTGTCCTTGACCTTAGCCTGGGCATCCGCGGAGCTCAGATAGCCCATATGCAGCGCATTGTCTTCATGCCAGATCCGAGCGGCGCGAACCTCCCGGGCGATGCCGGCGGCAAGCGCTGAGGGCGTGCTACTCCCCGTGAGGGTCCGCCACTGCATGCCAAAGACAATCTTCTTTCCGTGGATGTCGAGGATCATCGGATCGCCTCGCCTTGGTCCTGCACCATCACCGTGGCCAACACGAGCGTGAAGGTGCGCGACTTGGTTGCTGTGAGCGAGCCCCCAAGGATGGTTGGCAAATACTCGCCCAGCGTCCGGTGTGTCATCTGCGCGTCGGTCTGGTCGAACGCGGTCACAATGACGGTCTGTCCGTTGCGCACAATCAAGTCCTGCTTAGGGATGCCCTTGGCAACGATCTTCGGTACCTGAACCGATTGCTGGTTGGCTCCGGTACCGGAAGTGAAGGTCTCGATGGGGCCGTCAAGCGCCGACTGGTCGAACGCCAGGGTCAGGTTGACGTCGTCACGCGAGGTCGCATCGGGAAACACCGTGAGCTTGAACCCCACCGTCGCCGTTGACGTGGTAATGCCAGGCGTGCCGCCTGTTCCCCCAACGGTCGATGCCGCAGGCGTGGTGGCCGAAACATAGGTGACTGCCTGCGATTGTTGTACTGCGCGCCATGGCGGTTGCGCATCGACATCGGAATCGTGACCGACGTGGATACCGTGCCGTATTGCTTGAGCGCGTTGACAATGGCCTGCGTGCCGTTCCACCCACCCGAGGTAATACCCAGGCCGAAACTGCCCGCATTGGCGGACACTAGGGACGCGGGCGACAGCGCCGTAAAGGTGAACCCAGGAATATGCTCCAGCGCCTTGGTGAGTGCCGCGTTCCAATCGACGCCCGCCTCACCGTTGTCGGTAATGGTGAAGTCGACGGTCTGGAACTTCAGATGCACCATGCGCGAATAGATGGCGATCTGTTGTTGCACGATCTCATCCGCAGCCTCCACGGCCTCCTTCGTATCCTTGAGCGTCAGGATGCCGGTGGCCGGATTTAGTTCCGCATTGCCCACCTGCGTCATGGCCGGCTCGATGCTCCTGCGGATGCCGTCCATGTCGTTGAGGTCCTTTGCCTCGGCCTTGACACCGCTTTCGAGCTGAGCTGCTGCCCGCCGCCGGTGCCGGAGCCGCCTTGGGAGCCTTGCCTAAACTCCGTGGAAAACGAACTGGTGCCGGCGTTCATCGGCAGCTGCCACAGCTTCGTGGTCAGGCGGTAGAAGCGAATCACCCCTTTGGACGGGTTGTACTCCCAGTTGATACCGAGGCGCGTCGAGACAAGATCCAGCATGTTGGCCAGCGGCATCTTCTCGCTGTGCTTGAACTCCACGCTGAGCGCCGATTCCTGCAGCGGCGCGGCCTGTGCGGCGCCACCCAGCGACGGCGTACCACTCACCAAGGCACCGGGCAGCGGACCGTTGAGCGACGGCGCGGGGCCAAGAGCACCGCTGGGTTGCTGTGCGCCCACCGTTGGCGCCTGGCCCCGAGATTGAGCCGCGGCCTGCGCTGCCATCGAACGCGGCATCAGCAGCGTTGCCGGCAGGTACACATCAGATTCGATCTTGACCGGGATGCCTGTGGCCATCGTGATGCGCTGGGCGGCCACAGCCAGCGGCATCGTCCGTTCGGGGAATACCACCCAGGTATCCACGTTGTTGCGCAGCGCCAACGGTAGCGTCACATTGCGCGCCGTCGGCACCGTCTTGCCAACGAGAAACGGCTTGGACACCTCTTGCTCGGCCTCGACCGCGGTGCGATCGCGGCGCATCTGCGCATAGAGGGATTCGGTCATGCCGGTGGACTGGTCACGGGCGTCGTCCACGGACTGGCGGGTCTCCTGCAATAACCGCGGGGATACGCAGCCCGCGAGCGTGGAGCAGACCAGCAATACACTGGCGGCGGGACGGAAGTAGCGGTTCATGGTCATCATGCTCTATTGCTTGCTTGGGTCGCACTTGGTCGTTTGCTTAACCACACGCACTACGTTGTTCGAGTAGAAGCAAGGCTTAATGGCGTAGTCAGTCATCTCTGTAGAAGACAGGACCCGGCGCACAGCGGCCTTGAAGTCAGCCGAAAACGCGTCACCGCCGACGATCGGCACATCCTTCTCCAATTCCCACGGCGCCGCAGTCCACCCAGCACGCGATGTCCAGGTTTCAATCAGCTGGCGGAAATTGCCGTCTGCCGGCGATACGGTCCAGGTTTGCGGGCTGTTGGTTGCCACTGGCGCAGCCGTCGCAGCCGGCACTGGCACTGATAGCAACGTCGTTGCCGTCACGCCAGGAGCGGTGTGATCGCTGCTCGACTGGGCCGGGCGCTATTGACGGCGAGTACCTGCCAACCTGCCCCTGCCAAAGGCTTGCTGGGTTCAAATTGCCCGCCGTTCCACACCGAACGGCGTCGACGGCGGAACCGCGGCGTACGCGCCGAAGGAGAAGACAGCGAAGACCGCTGCGATGAGAGCCCGGAAACGATGGGCGGCGTTCGGTTGCTGAAGCATGGGGCACTATCCTCGAATTTCGATGGGTTACTTGTGCGTCGCCTGCAGGACGGCGTAGATACGATGGGCGTACTTGAGGCGCTTGTCAGGGGACCCGGCGTTGTAGCAACCGACGGCATTCCACGTCTGCCCGTACCGATCCAGGCAGTTGCGAAGGATCCACGAGCCGACGTACGCGCTCACACAAGGGTCAAACAGGCGCTGGCGAGTGACGCCGTACCGCGCCAGTCGCGGCAGGTGGACGGTGTTGATCTGCATGAGACCGAGATCTTCGCTGCCGTTCGTGTTGCGATTGACCGCGTTGGCACGCATGCCAGATTCAGCCTTGGCAATGCCGCGCACCAGCAAGGCGCTGACGCCGTGGAATGCAGCCGCGTCGTCGAGGCAGTCGGCCACAGCAGCTGCGCTCGCGCAGGCGATACCCAGCGCAGTGGCGCCCATCAACGTGAGTTTGCGCGGCGACTTCATGGCGCGCCCCTTTCGTAATAACGACTTCCGGCAGGCGGTCGACCTGCACGATGGCGCCGTCGGCGATCACAGTCAGGTGTGCCGAGATGCCGTTGAACTTGTAGTAGCGATCCTTTTGCTCACCGCTGCCTTGACGGTTCTCGCCGAACACCGAGATGTTGGCCATAGACTTCGCGAAGCTCAGGTACGTCGCGCCGTCCTTCTCGAAGACGCGCTCCAGCCCCGCGTCGTTCTCGCTCGGAAACAGGTAGTGGATTCCCGGCACGCGGGCCACCTCGACCGTCTTGCCGCTTCCGACCACCGTGAAGTAATCAACGGTGGGTAGCGACAGGACGCGCTCGGCTTCATCCCAGTTCGTGCGTAATTTGCTGCCCGAAGGGTCGCGGACCTCCAGTCCCTTGGGTTCCTGGTCGAAGCGGATCTCGATACGACCGTTCTTGGTGTCACGGATCGCGATGGCCTCGAATGCCGAGGCAAGGGTCAGCCCTTCTGGCAGTGCGATGCCGGCCGCGTCGCGGTACCAGACGTCGAGCCCTCGCTTGCCGGCGCGGATGCTTGCAGCATGCCGACAGACGTCGCTGGCTTCTTTGCCTGCACGGAAAACGCCTTGGGCGGGGAGTCGCGCAAGGAGATATGCCGGCGTGTGAAGTCCACCTCGGCGTACAGATTGCGCTGCTCCAGCACGCGCGCAAGCGCCTGCAGCCAGTTCTCGCCGGCGCGTGCGTCAAGCGAGACGTCATCGGTCAGCGAGATGTCCTTCCGCGCTGTGCCGGTCCAGCCCACCGGTGCGATGGACTTGACCATCTGCGCCAACGGCAGCGACGACCGCCCGGCTCGCACCAGCGGTAGATCAGCGTAGCTGCCCAGCAGCGCTAGACGACCAGTGATCGCGGCCAAGCTTGTGGGCAAGTCGCCCCCCGGGTTAGCTGGCTCCGCCGTGAAGCCGTTCGCGCGCTTCCACCGTGCCACGACCGACTGGCCATTGACGGAATAACGAACAACATCCGGCACACCATCGACGACCCAATACGGGCCAGTCTGCAGCGCGCCTTCGGCCTGGACCGCCTGACCCGGACGAGGCTGGATATACGTGGAAAGGCCGTCGTTGAAGATAAGCGCGGGACGATCAACCGCCCGTGCAATGACCTGGTAATCGAAGTCGAGCGGATCGGTATCGGCCGCCACAGCGTTGGCGCTTGCTGTCAACACCAGCGTGGAGAGAATAAGCGGCCTGATCATCGGAATTGAGCGACGTGATTCATAAAGCGAACGAAGTACGGTCCACCGCGCTCCGGGTTGGCGCTGTGGTACCAGGCCACAGCTCTCATTGCAGAGCCGCTACGCCGCAGGTTTTCGGTCAGGATGTCCTCCGCGACACGGATATTGATGGCTGGTGCCAGGGCATCCCAGGGCGACATGAAGCGCTTGCCGTGATAGCACCAGTTCACCTGCATGAGGCCGACGTCGAAATCGCATCGCTGGCTGGCCAGTAGACGGTTGATCGCCACGTAGGCTTCCTCACGCGTGGCAAAGAACACGCCGCGGCCCGCGACGTTCAAGGTCCACGGCCAGGGGCGGCCGCGGTAGGAAGACTCATTCATTGCGATGCCGGCGGTGATTTTCGGGTCCACACGCTGCCCCATCTGGGCGAAGGGCTCGGTCTTCGGCGCACATGCCCAGCCACCGCGGCGCTCGGCAAGCGCCTCTTGTGCTGCGTCGGTCAGTGCGGACGGCCGCAGCCACCCTTCGCGGGCAAATAGGTCGGCAATCGGCAGCTTCTTCCCTCCAATCTGGACGACTGGGCCTCCTTCGTCGCCCGGCTCGATCGAAGCGCCGATCAATCGGGCGGACCAGCCAAGAAAAGCGTCAAGTCCGCAGTACAGCACCGGCTTCCCCCCGAGCGTGTGCAGCCGGTCTTTTCCCTCGACGTGCACCACGACGGCATTGGGGCTGATAACCGCCTGGATCGTCGCGGCAGACGAAGGGCCTGCCAGCGCGAGCACCGCCAGCACAATCATGGGCTTAGTCACGATAGGCCTCCAATACGATGTCGTGCTTGAGCTGGACCATCATCTTTTGGCCCGGCTCGGTCGTGATGGTCGGCCGAATGCTCTGGTTCCGGCTCAGGATGGTCGATGCCGTCTGGGCAGCAATCTGGCCAGCGGCATTCCCATAAGTCGTCAGTCCACCTGGACCCACCGTGGTTGCCGTGTTGTTGTCCTTAAAGGCATGCTCCAGCAAGCCGATAACCAAGGCACCGCTGAAGATTTTCCAGAAGTGATTGTTCACGTCGCCGCTGATCCCCGAGTATCCGTTCGGGTCGGCGCCTTGCATCCCCATCAGCGGCACGGTCTTGCCATTTGGCAACTGCATACGGACAAAGGCGGCAAGGACGCGCTCCTGCCCCACGGCAATATCGGCGTTGTAAGTGCCAACCAGAGTGCTGCCAGCCGGGATCACCTTGCACCGTCCCGTCACCGTGTCGTACACATCCTGGGACACGGTCGCGCGGAACTCACCCGGCTTGTCGGAGTTGAGGCCGCCGACAAACGTGGCCGGGATGACGAAGCCACGGCTGACGGTGCATTTCGGGAGTCTTCCGACAAAGCCAGTGCGCAACGTGTTCGAGGCACCGGCGTCGCGTAGAAACTGCTTGTCCGAGGAAACGGGGGCTTCTACGGGCTCAGGGACTCCGTTGGCAGTGTTGGCGCGCGCGACCGCAGCCTGTTGCAGCGCCCGCATTTGCGCGGGATCGGTCAAGTCGGCAAGTCCGCCTGGCATCTTGCCCCCGCTGATCTGGGACTTGCGCATGCCTTTCTTAAAGATCGATGCCGTGAAGATGTCGTCTTCCTCGTTTTTCTTGGCATCGGCCGCAGTGGGCTTGGCCGGAGCAATCAGGTCGCCCGCCTTCATGACCGGGGCGTTGCCACTGTCGTGCTTCTCCGCAAGCGCACGCTGGCGCTCGGCTTCCTCCCGGGCCCGTGCCGCCTGCTCGCGAATCGTGGCCTCGAGTGATTGACCGTTGTCGCCGCTGCTTGCCCGCTGGCGCAACTGCTCCGCGCGGTCCTGCTCAGCCTTGGCATCGGACTGCTCCTCGCTGACTGACTGGAAGTAGTAGCCGAGCCCACCCACTAGCAAGGCTGCGATGACCCCCAGCGCCATGACAATGTTGCGCGGCAGCTTCCCTTTGACGGTGCGCTCTTGTGCATCAGTCACGTCGGAGACGCCGCTGGACGACTTTCGATCGCGCATCAGAACAACCCCAGAATGCGCCGGCGGCCCCGCTCGATCTTCACCTCCTCGGCGCCGAGCGCAGCGCGACGGTATCCGTCAGCCGTTGGACGACAAGGAACTCGCCGCGGCGGATAAGTTCACCACCACGAAATCGCTGCCATCCTTGATCAACGCTACGGGCCAGTCAGCGCCTTTCGGAATGCGCAGCCAGATCGCCTTGCCGTCGTCAAAAGCCGTATCCGGCCTGAAGTTCGCATTGCCGGAAATGGCGTAGTCGAAGTTGAGCTGCTCCGGCGCGACGGCGACGGTGTCCGGACTGCGGTCACCTATCTCGCCCATCTGCCCCTCGCCGCTGTCGGACCGCGATTCATTGCGCGCCTTCGCCTTAGCCGCAAAGGACGTTGAAATGCGAAAGCGCACCTTCTGATAGAAGATCCCGCCCAAGGGTGACGAGACCAGCGTGAATTCGTAGCTGCGCTTGTTCGTGTTGACAGAAAGCGTGTTCACCAGCCCTGCGGCCTGCGGCTTCACGTACAGGTGGTTCAGGCCATCGGTCTCGTAATCCCACCGAACGCTCTCGCCCCACGCCGGCTCGCCGACGATCTGTTCGTCCTCGGGAAACTCGATGGTGGTCATCTTCAGCGGCGCGGCCAGAACGCGGAAGATCTGGTCCCGGTTGTAGGGAAAGACAACGAGCCGCGAATCGCCGGGCAGCGCAATCGGGTCCACGCCACCGTTAAAGGGGTTGGCAGGGTTCATGGCATCACTGATGTCGCCGATGCCAAGTCCGCCCATCCCGGTGCCCGAGCGCCGCACAGGCTTCTCGGCAGCGTGCGCGGCCGGCATGGCCAGACTTATCGCCAGCACGACGGCCGCAGCCAGGGAACTCAGCGGGGATGACTTGCGAATATCCATGAGCGTAGACGCGGCCTCAGGCCGGCGATTTCTGAAGACTGAAGAAGACGGGATGAACACCGAACGGGTTGGTGCCGAGCACAGCGTCGCTGGTAGGCGGCTTCACCTGGTAGCGGAAGGTCATCGCGTAGCGCATCTTGCGCGGCTTGTAGCCATCTTCCGTGGTGGTGGTGATGAACTCCACGGCAATCGTGCTGTCGGGCAATACGGCGACGTTGGTGACCTTCACTTCGCGCACCAGAGTCGGAGACGAGCCGACTTGGCGGAATGGCTCGTCCTCGGCCACCCAATCCTCGAATTGCTTGCGGGAGGACCCGATCATCTGCTCGCGGACGGAGCGCAGGTTGCGAGCCATCCGGGAGTCCTCGACCTGCGTGGTCAGGATTGGCTCGATCGTGAACCAGCGCGTGACGAGGTCCTTGAATGCCCACTGCAATTGGATGCCCTCAGGCTGGAACGAATCCAGCTCACGAACGATCGGTTTGCCGCTGGCATCGGCGGACACGCCGATCGCCTTTACGACAGAAGGCGGGGGCTCACGCGTCATGATCGCTGCCAGCGCGATGCAACCAAGACCCAGCGTGGCCACTTTCCAATGATTCCGCTCAACGGAGATCCTGGTGGTACGGTCGAAGATCACCTGTTCGGGGCTTTCATTGCCGTACATTCCCGGCGAAACGGGCAGAGTCTTGGCATTGTCAGAATCTTTGCGGAAGAGGCGCATGCTGCGGCGGTCCATTTGGATGCCGCTAATTGAATCAGTGAATCGCCTTACGAAGATGCTCAAAAGCTAAACGATTTTCGCCAGCTTTCCGGTTTCAAGGCATGAGCTTGCGGATGTCTCCGCAATTGCAACTCTTTGGACACAAGACAGGGGGACTCAATAGCTTTTCATGAAAGCTCTGGAAGTCGTGGTGCCTTTTGGGGATCAACTCAGTATCGTGATATTGGCCTCGTGCAGCCGTTTCGGTGTTGATTCCTTCAAAGCACTAGTAAGCGTCGACTGCATGCGTTGTCCCTAGAAAGCTCACGAAAATCGCATAGCTTTTGCAACGCTACAGCGACCTAAGCCCGCCAACAATAGCGGGCATGGAATCCTCCACTACACAAAACCCAGTCCTGCAACTCAGTCAACTCGAAGCAAGCGCCGTTGCGATGTTCTTCGAGTCGCTGGCGCCTATCCGCACGTTTATCGATGCGTCGGACGTCGCCGAGGTCATGGTCAACCGATATGACAGCGTCTGGGTGGAGCGA
>LRMT01000305.1 GCA_001725945.1 Cupriavidus sp. UYMMa02A
GTGCTGAAGTCCGACGCCGCCGAAATCCGCACCGACCCGGAGGGCTACCAGTACGCGGTGGCCACCGCCAAGGCCGGCAAGCAGGCCTATATCCGCCAGAAGCGCGAAGGCGTGGACGAGTACATGGACGGCTGGGGCGACCGCATCGAATACGACGGCAAGCAGGAGCTGTCCAAGCTGATCGGCCACGCGCGCATGGCGCGCCTGCAGGGCGCCAAGCTGGTCGACGAGATCCGCGGCGCGGTGCTGACCTACGACAGCCGCAACGAGTTCTACACCGCAGCCGGCGGCGGCGACAACACGTCGGCCGGCAATCCGTCTGGACGCGTGCGCGCGGTGCTATCGCCGCGGCAGGAAGCCAGCGGCGCGGCTGCCGCCCCTCCGCTCGAACTGAAGCCGGCCCCCGCGCCGTCAAGCAAGCCCTGAATCACGCGCCCGAGCGCACGACCGTCACCATGACCGATACCGCCACACTCGCCCCCACGCCCGCTTCCACCGCCAACGACGCCCGTGCCGACAGCAGCACGATGGTCGTGCGCCACCTGAAGAAGCGCTATGGGTCGCGCACCGTGGTCAAGGACGTGTCACTCGAGGTGAAGAGCGGCGAGGTGGTCGGCCTGCTCGGCCCGAACGGCGCGGGCAAGACCACGTCGTTCTACATGATCGTGGGCCTGGTGGCGCTGGACGAGGGCGATATCGTGCTCGACGGCCAGCACATCAGCGGGCTGGCGATCCACGAACGCGCGCGCATGGGCCTGTCGTACCTGCCGCAGGAAGCCTCGGTGTTCCGCAAGCTGAACGTGGAAGAAAACATCCGCGCCGTGCTCGAGCTCCAGGTCGTGAATGGCAAGCCGCTGCCCAGGGCGGAGATCGACGCCCGCCTCGATACACTGCTGGACGACCTGCAGATTGCCCACCTGCGCAACAACCCCGCGCTGTCGCTGTCGGGCGGCGAGCGCCGCCGCGTGGAAATCGCGCGCGCGCTGGCGTCGTCGCCGCGCTTCATCCTGCTCGACGAACCGTTCGCCGGCGTGGACCCGATCGCGGTCGGCGAAATCCAGCGCATCGTCAGCTTTCTCAAGGCGCGCAACATCGGCGTGCTGATCACCGACCACAACGTGCGCGAGACGCTGGGCATCTGCGACCATGCGTACATCATCAGCGAAGGCACTGTGCTCGCGTCGGGCCAGCCCGAAGACATCATCGCGAACGAGTCGGTGCGCCGCGTCTATCTGGGCGAGAATTTCCGTATGTGAGTCCGGGGCGGCATGCTGTTGGCGGGCACAAGCGATCAGGCAGCATCAGCGATAGCAATTTCCGTTCCAACATCGGAAAGATGCGCATAGAATAGGTCGCATGAAACCGTCGCTACAACTCCGCCTTTCCCAGCATCTGGCCCTTACGCCGCAACTGCAGCAGTCGATCCGGCTACTGCAGCTTTCCACGCTGGAACTGCAGCAGGAAGTCGAGCAGGCGCTGACGGAAAACCCGCTCCTGGAGCGCGAGAACGACTGGATCGATAGCCCGCTGCGCGTGGGTGCCGACGGCTCGATCAACCTGCAAAGCGCGCCGGCGCCCGCACCTGCCGAACCGCAGGGCAACGGCGAAGCCAGTGCGAACGGCGCGGGCGGCAACGATGACGAGAGCTACGGCGACAGCGGCGGCGACGATTACGGCAGCGACTGGAGCCTCGACGACTTCGCGCGTCGTCCGCAGGGCGAGGACGACGAAAAGACGCCCATGCAACTGCGCGAGGCCGAGCCCACGCTGCGTGAATACCTGATGGAACAGCTGACCCCGCTGAAGATCTCCTTGCGCGACAAGGGTCTGGCCATCTTCCTGATCGAATCGCTCGACGACGACGGCTACCTGAGCGTCTCGCTCGAGGAAATCTGCAGCGAACTGCCCGAGGAACTGGAGTTCGAAGTCGATGAAGTGCATGCCATCCTCACACTGCTGCAGAGCTTCGACCCGCCCGGCGTGGCCGCGCGCAACGCTGCCGAGTGCCTGACTCTGCAACTGCGCCGGCTGCAGCATCCGCAGCGCGAACTGGCGCAGGCAATCGTCACACACCATCTGGAACTGCTCGCGGTGCGCGACTACACGCGCCTGAAGAAGGCGCTCCAGGTGGACGAGGCGGCCCTCAAGGCCGCGCATGAACTGATCCGCTCGCTCGCGCCCTATCCGGGCCATGCATACAGCCGGCCCGAAGCGGACTTCGTGGTCCCCGACGTATTCGTGCGCAAGAGCAGTGGCGGCTGGATTGCACAACTCAATCCGGATGTGATGCCGCGGCTGCGCATCAACGATATGTATGCGCAGATTCTGCGCGGCGCGAAGGGCGAATCGGGCACGGCGGGGCTGCAGCAGAAACTGCAGGAAGCGCGCTGGCTGATCAAGAATATCCAGCAAAGGTTCGACACGATCCTGCGAGTTTCGCAGGCAATTGTCGAGCGTCAGAAGAACTTCTTCACGCACGGGGAAATCGCGATGCGCCCCTTGGTTTTGCGGGAGATTGCCGATACACTGGGATTACACGAGTCAACCATATCCCGGGTGACGACCAATAAATACATGGCAACGCCGATGGGTACTTTCGAACTGAAGTACTTCTTCGGTAGCCACGTGTCCACCGAAACTGGTGGCGCGGCTTCATCAACGGCCATTCGCGCCTTGATCAAGCAACTTATAGGAGCCGAAGACCCGAGGAGTCCTCTTTCCGACAGCCGAATTGCCGAATTGCTGGGTGAACAAGGCTTCGTTGTCGCGCGCCGTACCGTCGCCAAGTATCGCGAAGCCCTGAAGATCCCCGCTGTCAATCTCCGCAAGACTTTGTAGCCGAGTTGCACCGCCTGCCTGGTGCAGCTCTTTCAGAAGGAGAAGCGCTATGAACTTCAAGATCAGTGGACACCACCTGGACATCACGCCTCCGCTGCGTGAGTACGTGGAAACGAAGCTGGAGCGTATCGTCAGGCATTTCGATCAAGTCATTGGCGTCAGCGTGCTACTCTCAGTCGACAATCACAAGGAAAAGGACAGGCGGCAGTACGCGGAAATCAATCTGCATCTCCGGGGCAAGGACATCTTTGTGGAAGCCCATCATGAAGACCTGTATGCGGCCATCGACGCACTTGTCGACAAGCTGGACCGGCAGGTACTTCGGTACAAGGACCGCGTGCAAGGCCACGACCGCGAAGCGGTCAAGTACCAGATGGCCGAATCACAACTACAGCAGCAGTGATCATTCCTGCCAGTCGCAAGGCTGGTTGTTGAAACAGGACTGAGAAAAGCAAGCCGCGCCAGTAGCGCGGCTTTTTTGCGTCTGGCGCACGCCGCTTCGTACGTGCGAGCGGTGCGGGTGGTTCGCAACTGGCGCGGCGCGGTGTATGCTCTCCAAGACATAGCCGTTGGCGACTCCGGTGCGCCCGCCCTACCCTGGTGCGGCGGCACCAGCACAGGCCGGGACACACATGAATCGGCGCTGCATTGCACAAGAACAGGGGAGACGCTGCTCTATAATGGCCGAATGCCCGGCAAGACATGGCCTCGTCGCAACCCGGCCCCGCAGCCTTGCGCGGCTGAGCAGTCCAATCTGCCTGCTAACTGAAATCCTTGCATCGCCCATGAATCGTTTGGCCAACTGCTGCCACCCGGCAACATCAACCTCGACGTCAGCGTCACCAGCAAGAAGCGTGTATTCGAGCAAGCCGGGCTCCTTTTCGAGAACAACCATGGCGTGGCGCGGGCGATCGTGACCGACAATCTGTTCGCGCGCGAGTCGCTGGGCTCGACCGGCCTTGGCGCGGGCGTGGCCATTCCGCACGGCCGCATCAAGGGGCTCAAGCAACCGCTGGCTGCGTTCATGCGGCTGGCCGAGCCGATCCCGTTCGAATCGCCGGACGGCAAGCCCGTTTCACTGCTGATCTTCCTGCTGGTGCCGGAACAGGCCACGCAGCAACACCTCGAAATCCTGTCCGAAATCGCCCAGTTGCTGTCGGATCGCGACATGCGCGAAGGCCTGGCAACACTGGCCACGCCCGACGCGGTCCATCAGCTCCTGACCCAGTGGCATCCCTGACCCTCCCCCTGGGCTGGCAACAGACCGGACAACCGTAAAGCCCGGCACGGCCACTGCCCCGAAAGTCAAACCGCATGGAACTCACCGGCGTCACCTCCCAGTCGATCTTCGACGACAACGCAGCCGACATCAAACTCTCGTGGGTGGCTGGCCTGGAAGGTGCTGACCGCGCCTTCGACGTAGAGTTTGCCCGCGAGGCCACCTCGGCCGCGGACCTGGTCGGCCACCTTAACCTGATCCACCCGAACCGGATCCAGGTACTAGGCAAGCCCGAAATCACGTACTACCAGCGGCTCGACGACGAGACCCGCAAGCGCCAGATGGGCGAGCTGATCCTGCTCGAGCCGCCGTTCCTGGTGGTCGCCGACGGCATGGAGCCGCCGCCGGACCTGGAACTGCGCTGCACGCGTTCGTCCACGCCGCTGTTCACCACGCCAGTCTCGTCGGCGGCGGTAATCGACCACCTGCGGCTGTACCTGTCCCGCATTTCCGCGCCGCGCGTGACCATGCACGGCGTGTTCCTGGACATTCTCGGCATGGGCGTGCTGATCATGGGCGAATCGGGCCTGGGCAAGAGCGAGCTCGGCCTGGAACTGATCTCGCGCGGACACGGGCTGGTGGCCGACGATGCGGTCGATTTCGTGCGCCTGGGCCCCGATTTCATCGAAGGCCGCTGCCCGCCACTGCTGCAGAACCTGCTGGAAGTGCGCGGCCTGGGTCTGCTCGATATCAAGACCATCTTCGGCGAAACCGCCGTGCGGCGGAAAATGAAGATGAAGCTCGTGGTCCAGTTGGTGCGCCGCAACGACGGCGAGTTCGAGCGCCTGCCGCTCGATTCGCAGTATCTCGACGTACTCGGACTGCCGATCCATATGGTCAAGATCCAGGTGGCGGCCGGCCGAAACCTCGCCGTGCTGGTCGAAGCCGCCGTGCGCAATACCATCCTGCGCCTGCGCGGCATCGACACGCTGCGCGATTTCATGGACCGCCAGCGCGCCGCCATGCAGGCCGACGCGGTCTCGCGCGGACAGGGCCGCTTGCTCTGACCGGCATCGCAACGCGTTTTCAATTGCTTACATCGGCGTTGACAAATCGGTCAACGCTGTGGGGACATTCTTCGTTTTGTGCTGTAATGGGCATCGAGCCCAGTCCGGAGCCGCAGCGTCCGCCGTCGGCTGGCGAAAAGCGGCCATGAAGTTTTCCACAGCCAGGAGAGCAAGCATGAAGAAACTGATCGCGATGTGTGTGCTGGTGACGCCGCTGCTGGCCGCTGGCGCAATGGCACAACCCGCCACACCGGCCACGCCCGCACGCCCGCACGCCCGCACGCCCGCAACACCCGCCATGCCGGCACCGCCGGGACCGGGAGACAAGGCTATGCCGGCATCGGCCCCCAAGGCACCCACCGCGCAGCAGCAGAAGATGAAGGACTGCAACGCGCAGGCTGCCGACAAGAAAGGCGATGAACGCAAGGCCTTCATGAAGCAGTGCCTGTCGGCCAAGGGCGTGCAGCCGACCAAGTCCCAGCAGGAAAAGATGTCGGCCTGCAGCAAGGAAGGCAAGGGCAAGAAGGGCGACGAATACAAGGCGTACATGAAGGAATGCCTGTCGAAGTAAGCCGCAGGTACTCCGAAGTAAAGATGGCGAACCGCGCGGTTCGCCATTTTTGCCTTTTTGCCTGATGCGGGCCGCTGTCATGACGAGCCATTTCCGGATGCTATGCTTCGGATGCTATGCGCATTATCCTCATCACCGGCATCTCCGGCTCCGGCAAATCCGTCGCACTGAACGTGCTTGAAGATGCAGGCTTCTACTGCGTCGACAACCTGCCGGCCCAATTCATCCCCGATCTGGCCCGCTACCTCGCTGCCGAGGGCTATACGCACCTGGGCGTGGCAACCGACATCCGCAGCCGCGAATCGCTCGACCACCTGCCCGACACGGTCCGCGAACTGGCCGCAACCCACCAGGTCGAAGTCCTGTTCCTCACGGCCAGCACCGACGCCCTCGTGCAGCGCTACTCGGAAACGCGTCGCCGGCACCCGCTGTCTGCGCTGACCGACGGCACGCCCGGCACTGACGGCGAACCCGGCTTTAACGACCGCGCGCTGATGGAAGCGATCGAGATGGAGCGCGAGCTGCTCAGCCCGCTGGCCGAGTCCGCGCACCGCATTGACACCAGCAACGTGCGCACCAATACGCTGCGCAGCTGGATCAAGGAACTGATCCGCGAAGACAGCGGGCGCCTGACGCTGCTGTTCGAATCATTCGGCTTCAAGCACGGCGTGCCCAGCGACGCCGACCTGGTATTCGACGTGCGCTCGCTGCCGAATCCGTACTACGATCTCGCGCTGCGCCCGCTGACCGGCCGCGACGGCCCCGTGATCGATTTTCTCCAGGCGCAGCCGATGGTGCTCGCCATGGCCGAAGACATCCGTGCCTATGTGGAAAAGTGGCTGCCTAGTTTCATTGCGGACAACCGCAGCTACCTGACCGTGGCCATCGGCTGTACCGGCGGACAGCATCGTTCGGTCTATATTGCGGAAAGGCTTGCCAACTATTTCCGGGCCCATGGTAATGTGCTGGTGAGACACCGCGAGCTCGCGCCGGCGACGTAGTCCGAGTCCGTTGCGCGGTCCGCCGGTGCCGCCAGGCATACCCGACCTGGCAGCCATGGCGGCCGCCGCACCACACCCGGCGGCTGTTCCCTCGATCCCGCGGAATGGCAGCCATCGCATGTCCTCGACCGACCTTCTTCGTCACACCGCTCCCGCCGACGCAACGCCGCTGACGCTGGACAACCTTCCCATCTTCCCTCTGCACACGGTGCTGTTCCCGGACGGCCGCCTGCCGTTGCGCGTGTTCGAGAAGCGCTATGTCGACATGGTGCGCAACTGCCTGCGCGACGCCACGCCGTTCGGCGTGTGCCTGATCGCCAGCGGCGAGGAAGTGGCGCGCACGGGCCAGCAGACCGTGCCTGAATTGATCGGCTGCCTTGCCGAGATCGTCGACTGCAACATGGAGCAGCTTGGCGTGCTGCTGATCGAAACGCGCGGGCGCAGCGCTTCCGCGTACTCGAACACCGCACGCGCGACGACGGACTGATCGTCGCCAGCGTCGAGCTGCTGCCCGCCGACATCATCGACTGCAAGCTGGAGCTGCTGGGCGAGTGCCTGTCAGTGCTGCGCCGCATCGTCACGCGGCTGCATGCCGAACAGCCCGACCGCATGCCGTTTGCCGAGCCCTATCTGTGGGACGACCCGAGCTGGGTCACCAACCGCCTGTGCGAACTGCTTCCCGTGCCGATGAAGGCCAAGCAGATGCTGATGGCACTGCCCGATGCCGGCATGCGCATCGAGATCGTGCACCGCTACATGCGGCAGCACCACATGGTGTAAGCGGTCAGCCTGGGCAACGCCAAAACATTGACAAGTGCACAGACGCACTTGGCGAAGTACATTCTCGACCACAGCGAATCAGTCGCGTTTTCCACGGCACGTCAAGTGGGAGAGGCCGTCAACCAAAGCGACGCTACGGTT
>LRMT01000306.1 GCA_001725945.1 Cupriavidus sp. UYMMa02A
CACGAACTTGGCGGCCGCTTGCGCAAGGCGGGAGGAACCGCTTCCGGCATGACTGTCTTGCTGAAGTCGGGATTCTTCCAGAATTCGACTTCTGCGGCCGCTACGTGAATGCGTACGTCCGGGCGCAGCTTGGCCTTGACACCATCCACGTTCAGCCCACCGACATGATCCATGTGCATATGCGTGATCACGATATCGGTGATCGCAGCCAGATCAATACCGGCCGATTCCAGTCGCATCACCGACCGACCGGCGCGCGAGAAGTATTCGAATCCGTCACCGACGCCCGAATCGACGAGGATCAGGCGTTCGCCGCTGCGCACGAGCGCGATATTCAGCGCCCAGTCGAACATGTCACGTTGCAGGAAACGGCTATCGAACCATTCGTTGCGGGCCGATTGGCTGACGTTGGTCGACATGGTAGTGGTCGGAAGCGGCAGAATGCCATCGCTGATCAGCACGACGTCGACGTCACCCACGCGCACGGCGTAGCGGGACGGAACGAGTTCGCCAGAACCTGCGTTGCCAAGGTTGACGGTAACCGGTTGCACATTGCGGGTTGTTTCGCTCATTTTCTGTAGTCCTGTCAATTGGGTGGGTAAGCCGCACTGTGCGGCAGGCGCGGTCCGTTTCGTTGTGCGGACATCTTCCTCGACCGTCGCACGCTTTGTGCAACCATCGTTGCAACGGAGTGTAGGCAGGAGGGGCGATTGGCAGTAGATTCGCGGGGGCGTTCAGTATGTTGACCGAACGGCAACAATCTCCGGCGGGCGAGGACACGTGATCAATCTTCTTGTTGGAGGATTGCCTGGAGGCAAACGAGGCCAATAGCTGAGACTGGGTTGCTTTGTCGTGACAGAAGCACGCTGCGATCTATTGGCGGACGTTTGCTTTCTGTCGATTGAGTAACGATCGCATTGGCTCACACACGGCAAGCCTGAGCGACCGCTTATGGACGAGAATCGATCATTCGAAAGGGGATGCCAGATGGCGGCTATTGGCCGGTAGGGGCCTTCATCTGGCTTTCCCTCAAGTCTTCGAGTGAAGCCGATATTTCGCGCAGAAAGGGCGGCTAACGAAAAACAGAGGGCCCCACGAGCGTTGGCGCCGCTACCTGGCGTGGCGACCCAATGCCTTTCGTGCGTATGATCAAACAGCGGGCCGATCGCAGAATAGTCGCATGAGATCGGCCCGTTCTGCTTGCGTACACCGGCCAAGCAAACGACTGCAGGAGTGCCAGCGGGTCCGCAATTCAAGTGTCAGGCAAGTTCGATCATGCGCAATACGGAGGCAGCAAGGGGGCCATCGGCGTCCCCCAGCAAATCTACCGCATCGAAGTGATGCCCGCGTTTCTGCGCTACAACCTGCACGTCAAAACCGCATTCAGTCAACAGTGCCTGATATTCGCGCTGGAGTCGGTGGTACTCCGGAGATTCATCCCCGCCAACGGTCAGGATCATTGGCAGTTTCACCATCGGCAGATGGTGGATCGGGCTGTAGTTGGCAACATCCGCTTCGGTCAACCCCACCACCTTGTTGAGGTAGCACAGGCGGATGGGCTCCAGGTCGTACAAGCCGCTGATTGCGCAGCCACCCTTGACGATATCGGCGGGCACGCCGAGCGTTTCCCAATCCGTTCCTGCGAGCGTGGCGGTGAGATGACCGCCGGCGGAGTGACCGGAGACAAAGATCCGATTCGCGTCGAACCCAAGCTCCCCGGCGTTGCGATAGAGCCATGCCACGGCATCACGATTGTCGCCCACGATTTCGCCCATGCCGACATCCGGGGCAAGGCGGTAGTTCACCACGGCGACATTAATGTCGTGCCTCAGATAGGGCGCTGCAATGTAGCTGAAGTCCGACTTGTCCAGGGATTGCCAGTAGCCGCCGTGGATAAAGACCAGCAATGGACGGTCCTTCACGCCGGCCGGAAAGAAGTCCAGCGCCTGCTTGATATTGGGACCATAAGCGAGATTCTCCCTTACCGGATTGGCTCGACGGTACTCGGCGCTGGTTTTCTCCCACGCTCGGAAGATGTCCTGGAAGCCAGGGATGCCTGCCCTGACGTTGTACTGCTGGTCCAGTTCTTCCTGATTGAAGTTTCGATACACTGACATTACATTTGGCTCCACGCTGTGGGATCGAAGTCTCGATTCCATTAGATCGTTGCGACGCAAATTGGCGTCCGGCCAAAGATAATTGTTGGCGTAAGGTTCGGCGCGCCCCTGGATGACAACGACTATCGCAAAGACGCCATGTTTGGAAAGAGTGAAAACCGGGATGATTATCAGGCGATAGACCGGCCGGTGGGAGGGATGGCGAGGAAGCTGAAGGATGGCTTCCATATCGGCGCGCATTCCCATCCACGCGGTCAACTCATCTACGCCTATGTTGGCGCAATCCTGGTCACAACCGACTTCGGTTCCTGGGTCGTGCCGCCGCAGCGCGCGGTATGGGTGCCATGCAACGTCGAACATGCCATGCAGGCCTGCGGTGACGTCGAGATGCGGACCGTCTATATCCGCACCGATGCCATTCCCGCGGAACTGCGTGACTGTTGTGTCGTCGCTGTCCCGCCCTTGTTGCGGGAGCTGATTTCGGCGGTGGTCCGCATGCCCCTGGACTACGATCCACGCAGCCGGGATGGCCTCGTGGTCGAGCTGCTGCTGCAGGACCTGCGACCGCTTTCCGTCGTTCCGCTGCACTTGCCGATGCCGAAGGATGCCCGGCTAAACAAGATTTGCGCGAAGATTCTCGACGATCCCTCGGACGAGACCTCCGTGGAGGAGTGGAGCCGGTCGGTGGGCGCAAGCGAACGGACCATCATCCGCTTGTTTCCAGAGGAAACGGGCATGACGTACAGCCGCTGGAAGCAGCAGGCAAGGCTGATGACGGCAGTTCGGCTGCTCGCCGAGGGATGTCATGTCACGGACATTGCCTTGCAGCTTGGATATGAAAGTCCAAGCGCCTTCAGCGCCATGTTCAGGCGGGCGCTGGGCATGACGCCTACCGAATATTTCAGGGACAGGGCCGGCGACTAGCATTGCGAGTAGTTTGGCGTCTTCTCGACATCAACTGGCGTCACCACACGAATCGCATACCGCTCCATGCGGCACAGTCAAGGTGTCGGCGGCTTGCCAGCACCGTGCGAGCTCCGTCGGCACTTTATCCAGTCGAGGAGTCAGTATGTCAGTGATGGATCGTATCCAGCTGCCGGCATTGTCTTGCCTGCCGCCGAAATGCCGAAGGCACTCTATGTTCCCTACACGTTGCACCACGGGTTGCTGACGGTATCGGGGCAATTGCCGCTGCGGAACGGCAAGCCAGTGTTCGTCGGCACGGTTCCCGACGCAGTCGCCGTCGATGCCGCACAGGAAGCCGCACGGCTGTGCCTGGCCAACTTGCTGGGTTGGGTCGCGCGGCTGTGGAGGGCGACTTCGAACGTGTCCGCGGCGTGGTCCGGGTGGGTGGCTATGTCGCGGCAAAACCCGGGTTCAATGATGCCCCCCTTGTGATCAACGCGGCGTCAGAACTTCTCAACCGGATCTTCGAAGAGCGGGGGCGTCATGCACGCCTGGCGCTGGGCGTGGCGAGCCTTCCCTTCGGTGCCCCGGTTGAAATCGAAGCGACCTTTGCACTGGATGTGTAGTCGATGGACATTGCGACAAAACGGGGTATGCGGACGTGCTGGTTGGGCTGCAGTACGGCGATGAGGGAAAGGCGCGGGTGGTTGATCATCTCGCTGCCGGGTATGACGTGATTGCGCGCTTCAACGGTGGCGCGAACGCAGGGCATACCATCGCCACGTCCGACGGCACCTTGCGGCTACGTCAGGTACCTTCTGGCGTGCTGCACCCTCGGGTTTCCCTCTACATCGGCTCGGGCTGCGTGATCCGCCTGCAGCAACTGGCGTCCGAAATCGAAATGTTGGCCGGGCAGGGAATCGACCTGGCGGCGCGCCTGACCATCAGTGATCGATGTCCGGTCGTGCAGCCTGCGCACTTCCTGTCTGATCGTCGGGATGGCGGGCGCATCGGCACCACCGGCAACGGCATCGGGCCCTGTTACGCGGAGCTGGCGGCCCGCATGCGGGGCGGCGAGCGATCTGCGTTTCAGCTCCGCGACCTGATGCTGGACGAGAGCAGGGTGTTCGAACAGATGGCGCAGCTGGCATCGCAACACACTGACGAGGATATCCCGGGCCTCATTAAAGAGATGAGACAGGCATGGCAGGTGGTTCGGCCGTTTGTGACCCATAATCCGGTCGCGCTGCTGGAGCGGGTCGAAGGCGGTGCGCGAGTTCTGTTCGAGGGCGCTCAGTCGGTCATGCTGGATGTTGTGCAGGGTGCTCAACCTTGGGTGACGTCCAGTCATACCCTTCCGTCCTACGCCTACGTGGGCGGTGACCTCCCATGCCTGTATCACCGCAAGACAATTGGCGTGGCCAAGGCCATCGTCTCCCGCGTTGGCAGCGGCCCCTTGCCGACGGAACTCGGCGCGGAGCGGTCCGAGGCATATTGCGCCGACGCGGGGCGCGAGGGGCGCGGCAGGGCTGATGAGGCGGCACGCTTTGATCCACGGGCATTGCTCGCGCAAGGGGATGCCTTCTCCACCGGTATAGCGATCCGGATGCTGTCGAACGAATATGGCACCGGGACCGGCAGGCCGCGTCGGGTAGGTCTGCTCGATGTCGCTCAACTCCAGCTTGCCGTAAGGCAGTTTGGGGTCGACGAGGTCTACCTGAACAAGTCCGACAGCCTGGCGGTTTTTGCGCAGACGCGCGACCAGTGCATTCCGGTCGTTGTCGGCTCACGCGACGGCAATGCCATGCGTGTGATGCGATTTCCGGCTTTCGATGAGAGCGTCATTCCGCGCGACGACGCAACGCCGCTTCCTCCGCAACTTGAAACCCTGCTCGAATGGTTGGCGGATGTCCTCGGCCGGCCACTGCGTGGCATCGGATTGGGTCCGCAACGTGCGCAGATGCGGCTATTCAAGACTCAACCATGAACCCGACCATGAACATTGAGACACCATCCTACTTTCGCAGCGAAATGCGTCGCGCCGACCTGGCCTGGACCGACTGGGCTGCCGTCGAAGCCTTTCTCAGGAACGAACTGATCTGCAGGGTTGCGGTGCATGACGCACCGTTCCCCTACATCACTGCGCAGAGCTTTACCTTTACCGGCGACGCATTCCTGATCCACAGTTCGAGATTCGGCAAGCTCGCGTCGGCAATCCGGGCGAATCCCCTTGTCACGATCGAGGTGGATCGGCCTGTCGCGTTGCTGAAGGCGCCCAAGGGGCAGAACACAAGCCTCGAGTACTACAGCGTCATCGCGCGATGCGAAGTGAGACTTCGCGAGAGCACGGACGAAGTGCGTGCCCACCAGAACCAGGCGCTGGAGAAGTTCAGGCCCGAGAAGGACTATTCACCGATCGAGGATGGCGCAGCAAATCAGATCATTGCCTATCGATGCGAGATTCGCGAGCTGAGCGCAAAAAAGCGCATCCTTGCCGACGGTCAGTACTCGCCGCCGGGGCAGCCGAAAGCGCCGTACTTGCGCTATCCATTCCAATCTGGCGCTACGCTCTCCGGCTTGCCACCGGAGGCATTCGATCCTCACAAGTTCGCAGCAGGGTAACTCCCGAAATCCGAGGATATTAGAGGTGCTCCGGCACCTCTTTTTTTTCGCCGCGAGAGTTGCTTGGCACCTGCGAGACATAGCTTGGCATTTCTGCGCGGGCCTCGGCCACGTCTGCGCGAGACAGTAGCAAGCGATAACGCATCGATGCTTATCGCACTGTCAGCGGCGCCCCCGAGCGTCCTGGCATCAAAACTACTGGAGACAAGATGAAACACACCCCACTCGAGCTGATGCGCGTGCGCACCGGCGACAGGCTGGAACGGCTACCCGTATGTGGCTACCACCGATTTCTGTTTGCCGTCATTGCCTTGGCTTTTTCTTCGACAATCTCGACCTGGCCATGATGACCTATCTCTTGGGGTCGATCCGATCGGAATTCGGATTGAGCCCCGCACAGGCCGGGATGCTCGGCAGCGCCAGTTTCGTCGGCATGGCTGTCGGTGCAATGGGTTCCGGGGTACTGGCGGACAGGTTTGGCCGGAAGCCGGTTTTCCAAGTCAGCATGATCATCTGGGGCGTTGGCAGCTATCTCTGCTCCACCGCACACAGTCCAGTGGAACTCGGCGCGTATCGGGTCTTGCTGGGCCTTGGCATGGGCATGGAGCTCCCTTTAGCCCAGACGCTGATGTCGGAATTCATTCGGCGCGCCAGCGGGGCAAGTACCTGGCGCTGATGGACGGAAACTGGCCGATTGCCTTTATTTGCGCGGGCTTGATGTCGTACTACGTGTTGAGCGCATATAGCTGGCGCACGATGTTCCTGCTCGGCGCTGTGCCGGCGCTTTTCCTTCTTGTCATTCGCCGCTATGTGCCGGAATCCCCGCGCTGGCTGGAATCGCGAGGCCGGCATGCGGAGGCGACTGACATCGTCGAGCGTATCGAGCAATCGGTGATGCGGCGGATGAAGCTGCATGCATTGCCCGAAGTCACTCCCATGGCAGCGGCGGCGGAGCCGGCCGCATCGGGTCTCCGGGTGCTCTGGTCCAACGAGTACCGAAGCCGGACGCTGACGGTATGGGGTCTGTGGTTCTTCGCCCTGCTGGGGTTCTATGGTCTGAATACCTGGATTGGCGCATTGCTGCAGCAGTCCGGAGTGGGGGTGACCAAATCGGTCTTGTATACGGTCTATCTCTCCATCGGAGGCATTCCGGGATTTCTCTGGGCTGCGTGGGCAGTAGAGCGCTGGGGACGCAAGCCTGCCTGCTTGGCGACGCTGGTGGGCGGTGCTTGCATGGTATTCGTCTACGGCCGGGTGGCTGGCTCCAATCCGGAAGCGATGGTGCTGTTCCTTACGGGCGGCATGATGCAGTTCTTTATGTTCGGCATGTGGGCGGTGCTCTATACCTACACGCCTGAACTCTACCCTACGCGCGCGCGCGCCTCTGGTTGCGGGATGGCATCGACGGTCGGCCGGGTGGGTTCGTTGCTCGGTCCGGCGCTGGTGGGCCTGATATTGCCTGTCGCTGGGCAAGCGGGCGTGTTCTGCCTGGGCGCATTGTGTTTCCTTGCGGCGGCGGGGATCGTGTGCCGGTTCGGCATCGAAACGCAGGGACGAGCGCTGGAGACCATTGCTGACTGATAAAGGCGTGCCCACTTCTGGTTGAGCGAGGCGAGCAGGCGGTCAGCAAGGTCTTGAATGATGCCAGCCAGGTGTAGGAATACACCGCCTACGAGATGAGGGAGCGTTTGCCTATGCTGTTTCCATGGCACGAGGTTCCCTTGAGCGATACCGAGAAAAACGTGATTTCCGGGTCACGGCTGAACCGGCCGCGCGCTCACGACACCGTTTGACCAAGGCGCCGTTGCGCTTCGTCGTCCAGAAACATTGGGCACGGCGTCTGCACTACGATTTCCGCCTCGAACTGGATGGCGTCCTGTTGAGCTGGGCGGTGCCCAAGGGCCCCAGCTTCGATCCTGCCGACAAGCGCATCGCCATCCACGTCGAAGATCACCCGGTGGATTATGCGGAGTTCGAAGGCACCATCCCGCCGAAGCAGTACGGGGCGGGATCCGTGATTGTCTGGGACAACGGCACGTGGGAGCCGGTTGGGGACGCGCAGGCCAGCATGGCGAAAGGCAAGCTCGAATTCGCCTTGCATGGCCAAAAGCTCGCCGGCCGCTGGGAACTGGTGCGAATCTCGAAGCCGGGCGATGCCGACGACCAGTGGATGCTATTCAAGAAGCGCGACCAGTGGGCGAAGCCGCATGCGGAATTCGATGTCATCTCAGCATTGCCTGACAGCGTCATCACGCATCCACTGGGTCCCGTTGAAGACCGGGAGAGCACCAGCGGCTCGCTGCCGCGCGCCCCCGATTTGTCGGCCGCAGTACCGGCGCGGCGCGTCGCGCCTGGCCCCGCAACTGGCCACGCCGACCGCAAAACTGCCGAGCGGCGCCGGCTGGATCATCGAGACCAAGTTCGACGGATATCGGCTGTTGTCCCGGATCATCGACGCAAGGTGCACCTGATCACGCGCAACGGCCACGACTGGACCCGCAAGCTCGGCAATCTCGCAAAGGAAGTCGAAAAGTTGGACATCTCCGAAGGGTGGCTCGACGGTGAGATCGTGGTGCTGCGCGACGGCCTGCCTGACTTCAATGCGCTGCAGAACGCGATCGATGGCCATCACAACGAATTGATCCTCTACTTCGTGTTCGATGTCCCCTACTGGGAAGGGCGTGACCTTCGCCGCGTGCCGTTGCGCGAGCGCAGGGCTCACCTGGCGCGACTCATCGACGACCGCTCCGAGCGCGTTCGCTTCAGTGAGAGTTTCGAGGCGCCGGCGCGCAGGTCTTCCAGGCCGCAGCGGAACTCGGGTTAGAAGGCCTGATGCTCAAACGGGCGGATTCCGCCTACAGCTCTTCCCGCAATGCCGATTGGCTCAAGGCCAAATGCCGCTGCGCCAGGAATTCGTGATCTGCGGCTTCGGGGACCGCGAGGGCGCCCCGGGGGAGATCGGCCGGCTGCTGCTGGGTGTCTATGAGGATGCCCAATTGCGCTTTGCCGGCAGCGTCGGGACAGGCTGGGACAGCAAGACAGCGGTGGCGCTGCGGGCCCGGCTCGCGAAGCTGACGACGGAGGCAGCGCCATTTCCGGCGGCCTCACTGGGAAAAAGCAGATGGGGGCCGACCAGGACCGGTGCGCCGCACTGGGTCAAGCCTTCCCTCGTGGCCGAGGTCGAGTTTGCTGAATGGACTCCAGCGGGGCAGGTACGTCAGGCCTCGTTCAAGGCGCTGCGCAGCGAAACGCCGGCGAGCGACGTCCGCAGGGAAGCCGTGCGGGTCGATCTCGGTGCAACGCGCGCTGCCGTGAAAGTTACCCACCCCGAGCGAGTGATTGACGCCACCACTGGCATCACCAAGCTCGACCTGGTGCGGTACTACGAAAGCGTGGCGGACTGGATGCTTCCGCATCTCGCAGGGCGTCCCGTGGCGCTTCTGCGTGCGCCCGATGGCATCGGTGGCGAAGTCTTCTTTCAGAAGCATGCCGAAACCACGAAGGTGCCGGGGCTGACCGAGCAGCCGGCGTCCCTGTGGCCAGGGCATAGCCGCTTGCTGACGGTCGACTCGGCCGAAGCGCTGGTAGGGGCCGCGCAACTGAATGTGGTCGAGTTCCATACATGGAACTCCACAGCCGCGAATCTTTCCCACCCGGATCGCGTCATCTTCGATTTGGACCCCGGGGAAGGCGTGTCGTGGCAGCACGTCCAGGAGGCCGCGATGCTAGTACAGACGCTGCTGGGCGAATTGGGTCTCGCGGCATGGCTCAAGACCAGCGGCGGCAAAGGCCTGCACGTCGTCGTGCCGCTGGCGACCGAGCTCGACTATGACACTGTGAAGTCCTTCTCACGCGCCGCGGTGCTGCACCTGACGAAGACTCTCCCTCAGCGTTTCGTGGCCAGGTCCGGCGCGAGCAACCGCAAGGGCAGGGTGTTTGTGGACTACTTGCGTAATGGCACCGCGCAGACCACCGCTGTAGCATTCTCGGCGCGTGCGCGCCCCGGCATGGGCGTGTCAATGCCAGTATCATGGGATCAACTGCCGCAGCTCAAAAGCGCCGACCAATGGACGGTCCGAAACGCCCGGGAGTACCTGAGTTTTCGGACAGACGACCCATGGAGTGACTTCTGGTCGACGGCGCAGAGCCTCCAGGGTGCCATGGAGGCTCTCGGGCTGACGGTGTCGTGATTGTCTTTCGTGACGTGGAGATAGCATTATGGCTGCGCGATCACTTGCCTCGCTTTCCCTCTCTTTCGGCCTTGTCTCGATCCCGGTGAAGCTGTACACCGCCACGGATTCCGAGACCGCTGTGCGCTTCAATCTGCTCAGCAAGGAAGGCTCGCGACTGAAGCAGCAATACGTATCGGAGCAAACGCGGGAGGTGGTACCGCGCGACGAGATGGTGAAGGGCTACGAGTTCGAGAAAGACCAGTTCGTGATCTTCAGCCCCGACGAACTCAAGGCGCTGGAGGAGGGAGCGAGTCATATCGTCGAAATCGTCGCGTTTGTGCCGGAGACGGGCGTCGATCCCATCTACTACGACAAGACCTACTACATCGCCCCGGACAAGCGCGGTGGCAAGCCTTACAGCTTGCTGCGTGCCGCCATGGCGAAGACGGGAAAATGTGCGATCGCGAAATGGGCGTCCAAGGGAAAATCGCACATGGTCCAGATCCGACCCATCGATGGCGGACTCGTGTTTCAGCAACTGCTCTTTGCGGACGAGGTTCGGTCCATCGTCGATCTGCATATCGAAGACGTCGCCGTATCCGACGCCGAAATGAAGCTGGCCATCCAACTGATTGAGCAGGCGTCCGAGGACCACTACGATGCCAGCCAGTATCGCGACGAGGAGAAGCAGCGCGTCCTGGCCGCCATCGATGCAAAGATCGCCGGCAAGCAAATCGTCTCTCCGGAGCCAGTGGAGATTTCGCCGTCTGGCAGGTGATCGACCTTGTCGAAGCGCTGAAGAAAAGCTTGTCCACTGGCAAGCGCTCAGCGGCTGCGACCAAAACGGCCACTGCAAAGGCGGCTGCCGCAGAGTCACCTGCACCACGCAAGAGCGCCAAACGAACCACGGCCACTGTGGCGGCTATTCCAAAGCGAGCGAAGAAGGCTTGAACATGCAGGCGTTCACATTGCGCGACGTGCAGACGTTGGCTGGCATTTCGCGTTCAATGGTCAATGCGATGGTGGCATCTGGCATCGTGACGCCGCCGCGGGCCAGGAACCAGTATCGCTTCTCCTTCCAGGACTTGCTGCTGTTTCGCACGGCGCAATCGCTTCGCGCCGCGAATGTGCCAACTCGGCGCGTCGTCAGATCGCTCAAGAAACTCGACGCACTTGGCACGGGCAGGCCGCTGACCGGCATCCGTATCACGCGCTTGGCGGATTGGTGGCCGTGAAGGACGCGCACGGTAAATGGCATGCGGAGACCGGGCAGCGAATAATGGACTTCGAAACGCCTGACCGCTCCGCGCCGGTGCTCCGGCTTGACCCGCCCTCGCCCGTTACCGTCGAGTTGAGCGGCGAAGACTTGTTCGAGATTGCGCAGGAGCTTGAACGCGATGATCCCCAGGAGGCGGAGGTAGCCTACCGCAAGGCAATCGCGGCTGACCCCGGTCTGAGCGAGGCATACGTGAATCTGGGGTGCTTGTTGTGCGACCGCGCGTGCTATGAGGAGGCCGTCGACCTGTATCAGTCTGCTCTGGACCGCGCCATCGACGGGCCACTGATTCGATTCAATCTTGCCGTTGCGCTCGAAGACAGCGGGCATGCCGAGAGGGCGCTCGCCGAATACCACGCGTGCATTGCTCTGGCTCCCGATTTGGCGGATGCGCACTACAACGCCGCACGGCTGCACGAGGCGATGGGCGACCATCAACGTGCAATCCGACATTTTCACCAGTACAGGCGGCTTGAGCCGGTCAGGTGAGTCAGCATGGTGAAAGGCATCGGTTCACGCGGCACTAATCTCGAAGGTGGCGCGGGATGACACTACGTAGGAGGCAGGCCGGATTCACCTCAATGCCTGCTAATTGAGTGGCCTGACGCGCCGGAATGCGAACAGGATGGCGAGGTCATAGCCAATCTTCAGTACGCCACAGGCCAGCAAAGGCGCGCCAATCCAACCCATTGCCATCAGGGCACCAGCGAGCACCGGGCTGACCGCGGCGGCCAGGCTTCTCGGCACCGCGGTCAGGCTCGCGGCCGCGGTGCGCTCGGCCGGCGTCACCACCGCCATCACGAACGCCGTCCGGGTCGGCACGTCCATTTGTGACAGCGCGCTGCGTGCGAGCAATAGCATGAGGGTCAGCGGCAGTGACGGCGCGAATGCAGCGGCGATCAGGAAGGCGCTGGACGGGATATGCGTGAACACCATCGTGTTTAGCAGGCCGATCTTGCGTGCCAGCGGCACCGCGGCGAACTGGGAAGCCGTTGTCAGCATGCCCGCCCAGAAGAAGAACTGCCCCGCCGCGCCGAGGGACATCCCGAAGCGCTGCATCAGCCAGAGCGACAGCAGGGCATTGACGACCAGCCCGCCCGCAAAGGCGTCCACGCTGAACAGCATCGCCAGACGCGTGACAATACGCCGTGACGGGCCCAGCGAAGCGGTTGGCGGGATCGACTGCGTAGGGGGCTGCGGCAGTCTGGCATAGAGCGCGCAGAGCGCCATGCCGGTCAGGGCATAGATGCCAAACATCAGCCTCATGGCAGCCAGGAACGACAGGTTGGCATGCGCCGAAATCCACCCAGGCAGTGCCGCGGCCAGAGCGCCGATCGCAGCCGAGAATGCGCCAACAAGACTGTATCGGGCGAACAGCGCCGTACGCGCGTCGGGTATCGCCGACTCTGCCAGCCGGGCCTGCTCCAGCGGCAGGAATACGCTGACGTCGCCGGAACTCGGGTTCAGTGTACCGACGAAGGCTACGATCAGCAGTGGCCATAGCGAGGACAGTCCGGCGAACCCCACGCCGGTGGCCGCCATCAGCATCGCGGCCAGTATCAGCAGGCGCCGTTGCGGAAAACGGCCACCGACGAGCCCGACCAGGATGGTTGCCAGCGCGGAGCCAATCAGTGTGGCACTGCTGATCAGCCCGACGGCCAATTGATCAAAGCCGAGACCCAGCAGATACGCCGGCAACAGTACCGCGACGAACCCGTCGCACAGTCCGCGCAGTGCTCGCCCCACCAGAAGCGGCGTCACCGTTGCATCGATACCCGGTGGCAGTACCAGGCTGGCAAGCTTTGTGCGAGCGGCTGGCATTGGCGGCATCCCAGGCGCATCTGAAGTTCTCAGTGGGTCAAGCGGACATTCGTGGCGGCCATACATGTGTCTCTGCCTGGCAGCTTTGACACCATGCATACAAGGCGTCGTACATCACCATGCCATGCTCAAGCATCTCGTGGTCGTCGGTGAACACGTGAGAAAGTCCGAGTGAAATGGCATAAAGCCCGCTCGATTGCGGTGTCAGATCCAGCCGCGAGGTATCCGCCCCGCGAACGATGGCGGCCATTTGCTGCAGGGCAGGATCACTGCCAAGGTCGTACTTGTCCAGGAATGCGTCGAAGCTGCACAGCTCTCCCGCGTGTGTAAGCTCGACGCCCGGGATGTCGTACGGAATCGCACCGGTTTCATTGGCAATCCGGACGACGTCCCCCGTCGGCACGTACAAGAATTCTGGCACCTCGTCGATGAAGCGCGCAATTAGCCAGGGGCAGGCGATACGATCGATCTTGGGACGTTCCCGTGTAATCCACTGCATGACAGCCTCCGCTCGATTGAAAGGTGAAATCGCGGCTACTGCTGGGCCGCGGCCAGGCGCTAGGCAACGTGTTTCCAGTGGATGTTCTGCATGAACGCACCCACGTAGGCCGCAGCTAGCATCTCAGTGATGCAGCAGCGGATAGGCCACCAGGCCGATCAGGGCCGCGCCCGCAACGATCACAGGTTCGGACAGCTTCTTGAATTTCAGCAGCAGCACCACGGTCACCAGCGCCAGCAGCGCGGTCGGGATATCGACGATCGAGCGCTTGGCCAGTACGATCACCGCCCCGGTAATGGCCCCGATGGCGGCCGCGGTGACGCCATCCACGAATGCCAGGATGGCGGAGCTTCCCGTACTTCTTGAAGTAAGGCGCTGGCAGGACAGTGAAGAGATAGCAGGGCAGGAATGTCGCGGCCGCCGCCACGCAAGCCCCGGGCAGACCCGCGACCAGATAGCCGATGAAGCCGACCGTGATGACGACCGGGCCGGGGGTGATCATGGCCACAGCCACTGCGTCAACAAACTGCTTGTCGTTCAGCCAGTGATGTTCGGTGACGACTCCGCCGTACAGGAACGGCACAATCGCAAGGCCCGAACCGAAGACGAACGCGCCGGCCTTGGCAAAGAACATGCCGATCTGCGACAGGAGTGGCCAATCCAGCGTGCTGACCACGCCGCTGGCCGCCGGCAGCGGTGTTGCCGCCAGCGCATTGAGCTTGCCTTGACGCAGCCACTTGGGCGGAGCGCGCCAGAACCAGACCAGAACACCGGCAGCCAGGAACAGCCACGCCACCTCCGATTCGGTAATGACCGTGACTGCTACGAGGACCAGGTAAATAAACCACAGCAGCTTGTCCTTGCCCACGCTCTTGTTGGTCAGCTTGTAGGCGCTGATCGCGATGATGCCGATCACTGCCGCGCCCACGCCGTAGAACACCGACTGCATCCAGGTCAAGCCGCCGAAGCGCACGTACGCCCAGCCGAGCGCGACCACCATCAGGAACGATGGCAATACAAAGGCGATGCCGACAAGCGTCGCACCCAGAATGCGGTAATGCACATAGCCGAGGTAGATCGCCAGTTGGGCTGCAAGCGGCCCCGGTGCCAGTTGCGCCAGCGCGAGGCCCTCCTTGTAGTCGCATCGGTGATCCACTGCCGCGCATCGACCAGATCGCGGTGCATATAGCCGGCAAGCGCCACTGGACCGCCAAAGCCAAAGGTGCCAAGCCGCAGGAAGTACATCACCAGTTGCCGCAATGTGTAACCAGGGCGTTCGTGCGGTGATTGGGAAGCAGAGATATCAGAGGGTGGGGCGAATTCATCTTGTGTCGTATGAACGGGAATCTGAGCTTTGCTGGATTGGCAACGACCTAGCGCTTGCGCGGGTTCGAGTAGTGCGTGTGGAGGGAGTCGAGGACATGGCCGACTTCGGCCAGCAATGCGTCGTCATCGGGAAGGCGCTCACGTGCGCCAGCCAGCACGGCTTCGAAGCCACTGGCTTCCGCGACCGGCGTGCCACCGATGTCCAGCACATGAATCATCTGGCCAAAGCGCGCCAGTCCCTTGTCCTCGTCGAGCCCGAAGCTGGCAAGCAGCACCTCAAAGGAAACACGGTCGCCGATATGCGTGAACGTGGCGCCATCGAAGTCGAAACCCAGCACGTCGTCCGGGCATTGGCGAACGTCGTCGAGCCAGAGGAAAGTGGCATGGGGATCGATAAAGCGCCGGATCAGCCAGGCACAGGCGACGCGGTCGACCCAGAGGTGCCTCCGAGTGGCCCAGCGTCGTCCCTGATACTGGGAAGGGTCCGTCGCGGGATACTGCCCGCCACGCCGTGCGGCTCACCCGGTGACAGCATGATGTCGATGGCCGCATTGAAGTCACGCCATTGCGCATCCGCGCGGGCTGACGCCTCGTTGGGGAAGAAGTCGATCTTACGGATCGCGTCGAATCCCCTGCCTTGGCGGCGAGCGATGCGAAGTAACTCCGCTTCGCCCGCTGTACCCAACATTGCACGGGCGCCGGAGAGTTCCGTCATCCAGGAGGCGTATTCGGCACTTCGATCGAACAGCGCGCGATATTCGGTGTCCTCCTGCGCATCGGCAGCCTGAACCGACAGAATCCACACCTTGCCGTGCTCGCTGGCCGCGTCCTTGGTGAGTGTCTGGAGTTGGGCTCGCAGTCCAGCCACATTCGGCAGAAGATAGGCGCCATCGCGCAATGCCGCGCCGCCCAATGCCTTGACGCCGCGCCACAGCCGCATACGCGGCGTGGCGGCCGATGTCGGCAGGCTCACGACAAGCAGAAGCCAGGCAGCTTCGGAGATGGATTGAAGAATAGTCATGCGCCCAGCTTAGCTGCCCGTAATCGCTGCTTCAATGTTGTAGAGACTTCTACAACCCTCCTTTTTGGGACCCGACCGGGAAAGGTCCCGTGGTCTCATGCATTTATGATCAAATCGCCCCAGTGACCTGCACGCCCATCAACCTTACTCACCATGTCTATTCGCACCGCGTCCCCGGCGTGTTGGCCGCCTTGCTATTCGGCGCGAGCACTCCACTGGCCAAGGCGCTGACGGGTGCTGTGACACCGCTCCTGCTGGCGGGCCTGCTTTATCTCGGCAGTGGCCTGGGGCTGACGTTGGTGCTGGCGGTTCGCAAGATCTGGACATCACCGGGTCCGGGGAGCGATCGGAGCGGCATTCCACGAGCGGAGGTGCCGTGGCTGATCGGCGCAATTCTTGCGGGCGGCTTGGCAGGACCTGCCTTGTTGATGACAGGGCTTGTCTCCACCAATGCCGCGTCGGCTTCGCTGCTCCTGAACGTTGAGGGCGTACTTACGGCAGTCATCGCCTGGCTCGTCTTCAAGGAGAACGCCGATCGCCAGATTGTGCTGGGGATGATTGCCATCGTGGCTGGTGGCTTGCTGTTGTCCTGGCAGCCAGGAAGCCTGCAGATGTCACGTGGCGCGCTGCTCATCGTAGGTGCTTGCCTGTGCTGGGCCATTGACAACAACCTGACCCGAAAGGTGTCCAGCAACGATGCGCTCCTCATCGCATGCCTGAAGGGGCTGGTTGCCGGGCTTTGCAACACGGGGCTCGCCCTGATGCAGGGGGCAGCGCTTCCTTCAATAGGCACCACGGTGGCGGCTCTGCTCGTCGGATTCGCGGGATACGGTGTGAGTCTCGCCCTGTTCGTGGTTGGCTTGCGTGTGCTGGGCACTGCGAGAACCGGCGCGTATTTCTCCGTTGCCCCGTTGTTTGGGGTGCTGATCTCGTTTGTGATCTGGCCCGAAGTGCCCAGCCTGGCGTTCTGGTTTGCGGCGGCTTTAATGGCCCTGGGGGTGTGGTTGCATCTTCGCGAGCGGCACGAGCACGAGCATACCCATGAGCCGCTGGCGCATAGCCACTCGCATCGCCACGACGAGCACCATCAACATGAGCACGACTTCCCGTGGGATGGCAAGGAACCTCATAGGCATTGGCATGAGCACAAGGTGATGGTGCACAAGCACCCGCACTATCCGGACGTGCATCATCGCCATACGCATTAGCGTCGCATTGCCTTCGCTATTGCTGCAAGGCTTGAGCGAGCGCTTCTGCTGGACGCGGTCATTGACGATCTAAACCAGCGAGAGCTGAACGCTCATGACGCATGGCAACTCAAAAGAGGCTAAAAATGCACCTGAATTAAAATGGATGCCACACGGTGTCGGACGTCAGGCCGAGCACACAGATACATAGCGCTCACATCCGTCAACTGACCTCCCCGGAAGCCGCAAGCCCTGGCGTTGCTGCGCCCCTTTCTTGATTAACCTCAAGAGTCAGCTTACCTAAGAGCCCATACTGGAATACAGGTGCCGAACGAGTCCGTTACCTCTTGTGGTTGAGCGGCTCATTCTTGCTTGGGGGGATGCCCCGCCGCCAAGGCCGGTCCCTTCGTCGAACTCTCTGGCGATGGGGGCGCGAATTTCGAAGGGCCGACGTACTTCTACGTGTCTGTAAACACACCTGCGGTATTTCAGCAGGACGCCGCGCGATATGTTCACGGCCATCATAGACATCGCGGCTGGTGCTAGATGGAACTTTCAGCAGCGGTCATCCAATCGGAGGGAGGCATGAGTCTCGACCACAACAGTCATGGCCGGCCAGAGGATTCGCAGCGAACGATTACCAGGGCCAAGGTCGTGATGATTGGCTTTCTCTTGGTAATCGCCTACCTCCTGTGGACAGAACACCGGGCGCATGTCATTCAGTTCCTGCCGTTTCTCCTGTTGGCTGCGTGTCCGCTCATGCACGTTTTCATGCATCACGGGCACGGTCATGGCCACCGAAAAGGCCAAGCACCAAGTGACCTGAATACCAAAGGAGAGCGATGATGCAACACGAAACACAACCCGCCTACGGTCTCTGGTCGCTGGTCATTGTGAACTCTGCCGTCTTCATCATCTTCGCGTTCAGCTTCACAAAGCCAAAGACTTCCCGTGACTGGCGCTCCTTCGGAGCCTTCTCGGCATTCATCGTGGCACTCTTTACAGAGATGTACGGCGTCCCCCTGACCATCTATTTCCTATTGCCGTGGCTCTCGGCGAAGTTCCCGGGTATCGACTTTCTCTCTCACGATGCCGGGCATCTTCCGGAGATGATTTTCGGTTGGCGAGGTAACCCACATCTGGGACCGTTTCACATCGCCAGCGACATCCTGATTTTCGGCGGCTTCATCATGCTTTCCTCGGCCTGGCGGGTCCTGTTTCTGGCCCAGCAGGAGCACCTTCTGGCAACTACCGGTCTCTATGCTCGGATGAGGCATCCGCAGTACGTAGCGTTCGTCGTGATCATGTTCGGCTTCCTGCTGCAGTGGCGACGATACTCACCCTGGTGATGTTTCCCATCCTGGTTTGGATGTACGTGCGTCTCTCCAAGGCGGAAGAGCGCGACGCACTGGCGGAGTTCAGTCAGGCGTATGAGGAGTATCGCAGCAGAACCCCTGCGTTCATTCCGCACTTGAGCAGCGATAGCCCACGGCCTCGCCCACGCTGAGCGCAATCGGTGCATGACGCAAATCTGGAGACTGCTATGACGCCCTTCAAACTGGCGTTACGCTATCGGCCACTGTGGTTCTCTTCTACGCCTTGTGTACCTTGGCCTGGTTGGCGTTACCTGAGCCTTTCATGAATTTCATGAACGCGCTCTTTCACGGACTCGACTTCCGACGGCTTCAGACTGATCAACCCTTCTCCTGGTGGTCTGTCACCTATCCAGCCATCGTGTTTGCCGTCTGGTTTTTCGCCGCCGGCGCCTTCTTCGCCTGGTTACAAAACATGCTGAAAGGGGACAACTGACGCCAAATTGATATGGCCTGTCTGACAGAGGACTCGCACCGCGCTAACAGCCCTCGCCCCGGTCGAGTCCCCCAATCCCAAACCTTAACAAGACCAGCCGCAACTCTGTACTTGCAGCCCACTGCAAGTAGTGCCTAGTTGCCGGAAGATGAAAGGCCTCCGATGGAACCGCGTCAACAGCAGTTTTCCCTCTGGTATGTGCTCTTGGCAGTTTCGGCGATGCTCATCCTTCAGAGCGTCCTGTTCACATCTCACGTTGAAACGCTCCCGTACAGTGACTTCAAGGTCCTGCTGAAAGCTGGCAAGCTCAAAGACATCACGCTTGGAGAGGGAGCCATCACCGGTACGCTCAATACCGATGGCATTGAGAATTTACTTCCCAAGCAGCAGATCGAAGAGATGCAGCGCCAAGGAAAAGGGAATCACCCGTTTTCCACGCTCCGTGTCAACGACCCCAATCTGGTCCAGGACCTCGAAGCCGCCAAGGTGCGCTTTGTTGGCCAGGCCGACAACAAATGGATTGCGCGCTGCTTTCGTGGATTGTTCCTGCATTGCTCTTCTTTGCCGTTTGGAGTTTCCTCATCAAGCGGGTAGGCGGTGCCGCCGGTGGAATGATGGAGATTGGGAAGAGCAAGGCCAAGGTCTACATGCAGAAAGAAACCGGCGTGACGTTTGCCGACGTCGCCGGTATCGACGAAGCGAAGGAGGAACTCGCCGAAATCGTCAACTTCCTTAAGGACCCCCAGCGCTACCGGCGTCTGGGCGGCAAGATTCCCAAGGGCGTATTGCTCCTCGGCGCGCCAGGCACTGGCAAGACGCTGCTCGCAAAAGCCGTGGCCGGGGAGGCAGGGGTACCGTTCTTCAGCATGAGCGGCTCGGAATTCGTTGAGATGTTCGTTGGCGTGGGGGCCGCACGCGTGCGCGACCTGTTCAACCAGGCGCAAACCAAGGCGCCTTGCATCATCTTCATCGACGAACTTGACGCGCTTGGCAAGACTCGCGCGCTCAACGCGGTATCGGGCAACGACGAGCGCGAGCAGACCCTGAACCAGTTGTTGGTCGAGATGGACGGCTTCGATACCAACAAGGGGGTCATCCTCATGGCGGCCACCAACGGCCGGAAATCTTGGACCCTGCATTGTTACGCCCGGGCCGGTTTGACCGCCACATCGCACTAGACCGTCCAGACGTGAAGGGCCGCGAGCAGATTCTCAGGGTCCATGTCAAAAACGTCACCCTGGCGCCCACCGTTGAGCTGACAAAGTTGGCTGCACGCACGGCTGGATTCGCTGGCGCTGACCTCGCCAACCTCGTCAATGAGGCGGCACTGCTGGCAGCGCGAAAAGGCAAGGATGCCGTGGAGATGACCGACTTCGACGAAGCGCTGGACCGCATCGTCGGCGGCTCCTGGAGAAGAAGAACCGCGTGATGAATCCGCAGGAGAAGGAAACCATCGCCTACCACGAGGCAGGCCATGCCATCGTCGCGGAGTTGCGTCCACACGCTGACCGGGTCTCGAAGGTCTCCATCATTCCACGTGGCGTGGCCGCGCTTGGCTATACGCAGCAGACGCCCACAGAGGACCGTTATCTGCTGAAGCAGAGCGAACTGCTCGACCGGCTCGACGTGCTGCTCGGCGGACGAATGGCAGAGAAAATCATCTTCGGTGACGTCTCCACCGGCGCCCAGAACGACCTCCAGCGCGCGACTGACCTGGTCCGCCAGATGATTACCCAGTTCGGGATGAGCGAGCAGCTCGGACTCGCAAGCTACGAGGACATACCAAGTCCGTTGTTCACAGGGGGCGGCATGATGCCGCGAGAGCGCAAGGAGTACAGTGAGAGCACGGCACAGATGATTGATGCCGAGGTCAGACAGCTCCTGGCCGACTCCAGTGACCGGGTTAGGCAGACATTGCTGGCAAATCGACACAAACTGGACGCGCTGGCAAAGCTGCTGCTCGAACAGGAAGTTGTGGACCGGTCCGCCCTAGACCTGCTGCTCTCCGAAAAAGTCACGCCGCTTACACCCGGGAAGGCGCCCTCAGACACTGGTGTGCTGGATGCCGGGAAGCGAAATCATGAAAACGAAGGCAAGTAGCAAAGGAATCCCCGCCCGAGAAGAGCGCGCTTTCCCATGAGGAGTACGAGGAAAATCTGCGCTTGCTTCAAATCGAGCTTGTTAAGCTGCAGAAGCACTTCATCTGCTGCAACGACCGCATTCTCGTAATTGACGACAACGCGTGGCGCGCCTCAGTGTCATCAAGGATTTGCTGACCCGCCTGCAGTATGCCAATAAGGACACTGAACTCATTCGCCCTGATCCGGAAAACGTATTTCCTTATGCAGAGGCGCATCTGCTGAGCGGAGGCATTGCCAAGTAGCCTTCATCAGATTTCGACGCGCCTCAGGCGGAGCGCGTTGGAAACGACAGAGACAGAGCTCAGGCTCATTGCAAGCGCTGCAATCATTGGTGACAGCAGAAGACCAGTAGTGCTGTAGAGCACCCCAGCAGCCAATGGCACACCCAAGGCGTTGTACACGAAAGCGAATGCAAGGTTCTGCTTCATGTTTGCGATAGTCGCCTCGGAAAGCCGCCGCGCACGCGCAATGCCTCGCAGGTCGCCTTTTACCAAGGTGACCTGGGCGCTGTTCATCGCAACATCGGTTCCTGTGCCCATCGCGATGCCAACGTCGGCCTTGGCCAGGGCGGGCGCATCATTGATACCATCGCCTGCCATTGCAACCACTCGGCCTTCGCCCTGGAATTTGCTTACCAGAGCGAGCTTATCTGCCGGCTTTACCTCCCCGTGGAATTCCTCGATGCCAAGCTTCTCGGCGACGGCTTGGCGGTCACCACACCGTCACCAGTGGCCATCACCACACGGATACCTTTCTCTTTGAGGCGCTCGAGCGCCTCCGCCGTGGTCGCCTTGACGGGGTCCGATACGGCCAAGAGGCCTGCCAAACCACCACCAACAGCAAGGTACATGACACTCGCACCTTGGGCGCGCAGTGCATCGCCGGCTTGACTTAGCGGGGCCGTTGATATGCCTTCCGCATCCATCAGCACGGTATTGCCCAGGGCAAGCTGCATTCCGGTCACAGTGCCCCGCACGCCGATGCCTGAACTTGATTCGAAGTCCTCGGCCTTGTCGAGCGATAGATTCCTTTGGCGAGCCGCTTCCACAATGGTGGCCGCCAGCGGGTGCTCGCTGCCCAGGTCGAGGCTGGCCGCCAGACGGAGGACCTCCCGGTCGGAGAAGCCATTGACGCCAACACTACGCTCAAAGGTGGGCTTGCCTTCGGTAAGTGTCCCCGTCTTGTCCACGATGAGCGTATCGACCTTGCGCAGGTTCTCGATGGCCGCTGCGTCACGGAAAAGGACCCCGCCAGATGCACCCTTGCCGCTTGCCACCATGATGGACATGGGAGTAGCCAGGCCAAGCGCACATGGGCAGGCAATGATGAGTACCGCCACCGCATTGATGAGCCCATACACCCAACTGGGCTGTGGTCCGAACAAGCCCCATGCCAGGAAAGTAAGCACAGCAATGGCGACCACAGCAACCACAAACACGCCAGCGACTTGGTCGGCCATTCGTTGCATTGGCGCTTTGGAGCGCTGAGCCTGAGCGACCATTTGCACAATCTGGGCCAGGACGGTCTGAGAACCCACCTTCTCGGATTCAATGACCAGGCTGCCGGAGGCATTCATCGTCGCCCCGATAACGCGGTCACCCACGCGCTTGGTAACGGGAATGGGCTCGCCTGTAATCATGGACTCGTCAAGTGAGCTGCTGCCTTCAACGACCACGCCATCGACGGGTACTTTCTCACCAGGCCGGACGCGTAGGCGGTCACCTACATGCACATGGCTTAGCGGGATGTCTTCTTCAGTTCCGTCTGGTCTGATACGACGTGCCGTCTTTGGCGCCAGACCAAGGAGCGACTTGATAGCCGCCGACGTCTGGGAACGCGCCTTGAGTTCCAGGAGCTGGCCAACCAGAGTCAGGGAGATGATGACGGCCGCCGCTTCGAAGTACACTCCGATGCGACCGTGCGCAGTGAACGTATCCGGGAAAACATTCGGCGCAACGGTTGCAATGACGCTGTAGACGTAGGCAGCTCCGGTGCCGAGCCCAATGAGCGTCCACATGTTCGGGCTGCGATGGATGAATGACTGAATGCAGCGTTCGAAGAAAGGGTAACCCGCCCAAAGCACTACGGGGGTAGCTAGAACAAGCTCGACCCAACTCTGGACAGAAGCCTCCATCCATCCAAAACGATGGCCGAACATCGCTAGCGCGAATACGACGGCCGTCAGCGGTAGCGTCCACCAGAACCGTCTGTGAAAGTCGGCCAGCTCCGGATTTTCCTTCTCATCCAACTCCGGGATGACAGGCTCCAGCGTCATGCCGCATTTCGGACAGTTTCCGGGGTGGTCCTGCCTGATTTCCGGGTGCATCGGGCATGTGTAGATGGTCCCGGCGGACACCGAGGCAGAAGGAGCTTCCCCGACCAGATACTTGGAAGGGGCAGCGACAAACTTCGCTTCACACGTCCCGTTGCAGAAACGGTAGGTCTTGCCTTGGTAGTCAGCCCTGAAGCGTGAGTCGGCCCTGATGTTCATTCCGCATACAGGATCTTTCTCCGTCGTGCTGGCTTCCGAGACGTGAGCGTGGTGGTGCTCATGAACATGAATACTTGCAACGCCGTTCTCGGTCTTCTGCAGCGCACCTTTGTGTTGTTGGTCTTCGTGGTAACGCTTCCCGTGGGGATGGTGCAATCTGTCCATTTGGCGCAACTCCGTTCGGTCTCAGCCATTCCCCCTAATCCAAACGCTGTGGGGTCACTGAGTTGACAGCAGCATCGCCGCAGATGTGAGGCCTCATCCGGAGGGAAAATATGTGCGTCACCGCTCCAGTAGGCCGCAACATGCAACTAATGCGGGACAAGAAATTGAGACTAGACCTTCCTATTATGGGAGGGTCAAGTCTTCTGCGAGCTGATTTTCTACTTGCTCATCATTCCGCCGCCCATTGCCTGGCCCGAGCTGGTGCCCATCATCCCCATACGGTCCACCATCGTCTGCATCATCTCCTGCATTAATTCCATGTGTTGGACCATCATGTCGTGTCCCATGCCCATGTGCTCAGGCATACCTCGTTGGCCCATACCCATTCCGCCGCCCATGCCACCTTGATCCTGACCTGCATGCATGCCGCGCATCATCGCCATGCTCTCTTGCATAACTTTGACCTGCTCTGCCATCAGTGCCTGACGCTCATCTGACGTCTTGGCACTCGAGAGCCGCTCATGCAGAGCACGCAAATGCGCAATCTGGCCGTCCACAGCCGTATTCCGATCCTCTTTTGCGGGCTTTGCGCGGCTTTCTTTGGCTTTTGCGGTGTTGCGGCAGAGGCCTGGCCATGGCTGTGGTCATGCTCGGCATCGCCAGTCTGTGGGCCGGCTGACAACGCAACCGGAGGCAAGGCTAGGGCAGAAAACGCGATGACAATGGGGGCTAGCAGATTCTTGTGCATGATGTCGTCCCTTCGCTGAATGTTCAGATGCGCAATAGCGCGCTTCTTAAACTACACCCGTCACCGCGAGGAAGCTTGATTAGCATCAATCGATGCTTCCGCCCCAACATGGTCCGAGCCGCCCCAACATCAAATTGATGCCTATTAGGCACGCGGATTTCCGGCATATTTGGGCGAGTCTGCCGGGGCAAATGTGTTCGCGCCTGTTTAAGTTCGGCGGAGGTGCGTCTGGTCACGCAAGCAATGAGGCTGCGATAAATTCCAACGGCTCGTTTTCCGGCGACCGCGACAAAGGGTTGCAGCGCGCGGAAGACTGAAGGCGTTCACAAGGGTCAAGTCACGAAAAGGCACAAGACAATCGCAGGCATCGCAACACCGCCAAACACGCCCCCAAAACACTGAGGCTGCGCTGCCGATCCCAGTTCTGCCCTCTAAGAGCACTGTGGAACGCCCGACAGTTTGTGAGCGCAGGCTTGGAATCAAAGGGAGTTTCAATAGCTGGCTGACCGGCCCAAACCATATTAATTGATCCGCTTTCTGTCACGGACCAGTGAATGGAGTGATGAGCTACTAGAGTAGGTCGTAGCCGGTCGAAGGCCTCCAATGCCGCTCCCGAGCCAGCACCCGCATTCATTTTTGTATGCTCCATGACCCTTCGGTCGACGACGCGACGCGGTCTCTCGTCGACGAACGACCGCTTACTGAGCCCAAGCTGTCAGGTGATTGTCCAGGGTGCGCATAGGACGAGAGTCCCTTCATGGCCGATCTCTGCCTTCGGTCGGGGGCCGGCAGGAACCTGGGTGGCCTACGTGCGCCGCTAGAGTTCAGAGTTGAGCGAACAAAGTTCAGAGTTACGTGAATCTCGACAGCGGTACTGATAAGAACCAGGGCAGCGATATGCAGGATCTTGTTTATTGCGCGTCGTCCCTGCTGTTTGGTTTTTCCAACTTAGAGAGTTCCTCAATCAGTCGGTCAGGGAACTGGCCGCCGGCGCCGAACACGATCCAGAGGGGGACGCCAAATAACGCCCCCACCGCCGCAATTCCTAAGCCTCGACGGGCGAACGCGGCGCGACGATGGCGAGACCTGAAAGCCCAAGCCGAGTGGACCTGCTACGGCTGTCCCAGGCGTATTCCTTGAGAGCCCCAGCCGCCATCATCGCGAGGGCCCAGGCTCCGCCACTTTGCGCAGTCGCTCGGTAAGCCGCGCGCGCCTGTTCATACCGGGGCAGTTCGCTGTCGCGGATCACTAAGAGCTGACGCATTAATGCGAGGACAGCGGACCGGTCCTCTTCGGCGATCTGGGTGACTACGGTGGCAGCGAGCTGGCGCAGCTTCTCCTGATTGAGATCTTCTGACACGTTGCCCCCTTTGCTGCTAGATCCAGACCTGTGGACACCCATCGCTTAGCATAATCGCCCAGTGTCAGCCCTTCATACGCCTCGGCGCGCCCATGCGGCCTGATTTGCCGTCGCGGCCTGGTCAGCTCGGGCGAGTCGCGGGCTTGTCGAGAGAGCTCACGATCCAGTCCCGCGCCTTGGCCGCCTGGTCGTCCGGGAAAGTTCTGATGTGGGCCGGCACCACGAAGCAGAAGACATCGATAGCGCGGCGGATCCAGTCATGATCCGTCACCACGGCTACGGCTTCCCAATGCCAGTAATGGGCAACCCCAAGTTTCAGGTCATCCCATGCCGCACCCGGGGACATCCGCGTGAAACCGGGCCCGAGCTCATAGTAGACGCGAATCTTGTCGTGCCCCTTCATCGCGGCGTCCACGGCAGGAATCAGAACCCGCTCGTAATCATCTCGTGTGACTTCGCCGGACGCACGCACCGCGACGACTTTGCCGGGGAAGCCTTCCAGGATTTCGATCATGGCAGCTCCTGTTTGCGGGCCTTCGCGGGCGCGCGGCCGCCTGCACGGATATCGGATGCCGGACGCGCCTTGTGGTACCTGCTAAAAAGCTCGCTTCCACGGTACAAGGGACGTGCAGGCGGGACAAGGAAGATTCTCGTCTCTGACCTCCATTTTCTCTTGTCGCGGGCGATGGCGTTGGGCGCTCGCCTGTGCCGTTCGGGAGGGGCAGTGTCCTCCATATTTTGCGAAAATCAGTCGTCCACGCATCATCCATAGGTTGCTCAGGGCGAACAGCGTATGCAACTGCTGCGTGTTCTTCATCGGCCGCGATGGCATCTTTAGATGCCACCGTGCGCGGCGATGAACATGGCGACGGCCGACCTGCAATAGGATTCGATTTCGTTGTCGTCCTCTGCTCTCGCCTCGTCGAAGCGGGCGATAAGCAGGAGATCGGATCCTTTGAAAAGCGCGGCAAACAAGCGGGCGGACTGGAGAGCCTCGGGTACGTTCAGAATCGCTTTCGCGTGCAACTGACGCAACACGGCCTCGATTTGGGCGATGACATGGGCGGGCCCGGCTTCGTAATGGAGCTTGCTTAACGACTTTTGATTCGTCTTGTCGGCCAAAACCATGGCTTCGACACTGCGGACGTCCGGGCTCAACAGCGTGCGAAGCAGGGATGACCCCACCGCCATGAGCTGATCTTCGGCCGAACCGTCGACGCCTTCAAAAAGGGCCTGCGGTGCAAACTGCTCGCAGCGGGCCACCATGGCCGCGCTGAACAGCGCCTCCTTGTTCTCGAAGTGCCGATAGATGCTTAGCTTGGATATCTTTGCCCGCTGGGCGACCTTGTCCATGGTCGTCGCTTGAAAACCCAGTTCCACGAAAAGTTCGCAGGCGGTGTCGACTATCGTTTGGCGAAGCGCCTCGTTGGCGGGCCGGCCGCGCCGGCCCTGGCTGTTTTCGGTCACGACAATTCCGGTACTTGACAGTATTTGAATCCTTGCACTACGATACCACGGAGTATCGCAAATGTGCAAGCCAAGGGTAGGTTTCAACCGGTTGTCCAAATCAGCTTTCCCCGGGCTGCCGGCGATAACGAATGCGGCATTGTCCGGCCGGTCAATACAGCCATGGGCAACTTTCTCGCCAATGCCGAAGCCCTGCTCGCTGACCGTCTCAAAGCGCGTATCGCCGGACGATATTGCACACCACGCCCAGCCCACCCCTCCATCCACAACACGGAGCCCATCACCATGAATGACGTCATCATCATCGGCGGCAGCTTTGCCGGCCTCGCCGCCGCCCTGCAGCTCGGCCGTGCCCGCCGCAAGGTCACCGTTCTCGATACCGGCCGGCCGCGCAACCGCTTTGCCGGCCACTCGCATGGCCTGCTCGGCCATGATCACAAGCCGCCGCTGGACATCCTAGTCGAGGCGCGGCAGCAGCTTGCGCGCTATCCAACGATCAGGCTGGTCAATGCTCGGGCCGAGAGCGTGTCTGGCGCCATCGACGATTTCTGCGTCGTCACTGATGATAACGAAAGCCTAAGGGCGTGCCGCCTCATCCTGAGCTATGGCGTCGCCGACCAGATGCCTGATGTTCCGGCTTGCCGAAAGCTGGGGCATGTCCATCGTGCCCTGCCCCTATTGCGACGCTTTGAAGTCGCCGGCCAGCATTGGGGCCTCGTCTGGTCCGGCCCACAGTCGCACCAGTCTGCCAGGCTGTTCCGCGATTGGACTGACAAGTTGACTGTCTTCGCCGATGGTCATGACATTGCGGCCGATATCCAGGCCGATCAGGCGCGCCGCAACATGCCTGTCGTCGATGGCCGGATCGTCGAGATCGCCCATCACGAGGGCCATATCACCACCGTCAATCTCGATACCCGCCGCAATGTCGCGGTGGACGTCCTGTTCGCCCATCCGCGCAACAAGCCGTCCGCAAGCCTGCATGAACCACTGCCTCGCCACGGTCGATACGCCCACTGGCATCGTCCTCAAAGTCGACGAGCGCCGCCAAACCAGCATCCCCGGCATCTACGCCGCTGGCGACCTCGCCACGCCCTTCTTGCCCTCGGTCACCCAGGCATCATCGCAGGGCGCGATGGCGGGTATCTTCGCCCAGCAGTCGATGGTTGTTTGAGAGCACAGATTCCTTTCTCCCGTTGCGTCGTCGCCTTCGAAAAGGTCGGCGTAGATCGGCGCGGTGAAGGACGGATCGTCGAGTCAAGGAGATGACATGGCAGAGCAAAGTGCCGATCAGGTCGGTGACTGGAATGGTCAAAGCGGGGAACGCTGGGTCGCCAACCAGGCCCGGCTCGACGCTATGGTGGCGGTGTTCGGCCAGGCCGCGATAGAAGCCGCCGCGCCCGCGACGGGTGAGCGCGTGCTGGACATAGGCTGCGGCGCGGGCGCGTCGAGTCTGGCTCTCGCAGCCCGCGTCGGCGCAGGGGGCCAAGTGCTGGCCGTGGACATATCCGAACCGCTGATCGGCCGAGCGCGCGCGCTTGCGCAACAGGATACGCCGGCCCTGTTTCAGGTGGCCGACGCCAGCAGCGCAGAGCTGCCCGAGGGCGCGTTCGACATCCTTTTCTCGCGTTTCGGGGTGATGTTCTTCGACGATCCGATAGCGGCGTTCGCCCACATGCGACGCGCGCTCCGGCCGGGCGGGCGGGTCGTTTTCGTCTGCTGGCGCGGCGCGGCCGAGAACGATTGGGTGCGCCTGCCGATGGGCGCGCTCAAGGGCATCGTCCCGCCGAGCGCGCTGCCCGATCCCGAAGCGCCCGGCCCGTTTTCGTTCGGCGACCGGGGACGCGTGGCACGCATCCTGACGGCGGCCGGCTTCACCGATATTGCTATCGCCCCCTTCGACGCTTCCGTCCCGTTCGGCGAGGGCGGGACGCGGGACGCTGCGATCGACGACGCGGTGAAGATGACACTCGAGGTCGGCCCGTTGTCGCGTGCGCTCGCTGATCAGCCCGACGACATCCGCGCCCGCGCCTCGGCCGCAGTTCGTGCCGCCTTCGCGGGCCTCCCTGGCGAGCGGTCCGTGATGATCAACGGCGCGGCGTGGATCGTCATGGCACGCAATCCGGTAAGCTGACAGGTGACGTCGACCGATGTGTCAGAACCGGCAATTCCTCGTGTCTCGGGGAGGGCCTACCTTGAGCGCCGAACGGCCGGAACGCGGTGCGGATTGGCCATTGAGGGCGCAAAGAGCAGTGGCTCTTGATGGCCGGCTACTGGCGTTGCACTCCACGTTGTCAGTTGCAACGTGCTGACCGGGATGGGCGGTTGCTGCGGGGCAGCTTGCAGCCGGACCGCTTTCGGGACCACCGTGCGAGAAGGCCCGTTAGTAAGGTAGAGCAGGCCTCCAAAAGGTCTAGACGGCAAGAGGGTAGGACGCCTTGTCACCAATGCGTCGACGGCGACAGGCGGATCGGAGGGCCCAAGTAAGGGCGAAAGGCGAAGGAGTCGTCTGCAGGGACATGGCGATAACTGGAGAGCCGCTTTCCTTTCGCAAGCAAAGCCCGCGCCGGCCGCGATGTCAAGCGCTGGCCACTTTGGCGTCTGCTCGCGGGGGACGCATGCGTTGCTCGAGTGTCTATTTATCGCCACTTCATGATGTGCGCCACCGGTGAGAACTGTATGGCAGCCAATCCGTGCGTCGCTAGCCGGCGCTTCCACTTGCCTGCGTCCGCTAGAAGAGTAAGCGGACGACTACCCTTAATACCATTATCGGTTCACTGCGAGCTGAACCCGATTCCGCCCCACGGACTTTGCCTGATACAACGCCGCATCGGCGGCTCTGACGAGATCATCGGGCGGGAGCAGGCTGCCCGGTCCAACCACGGCACACCCGGCGCTGATCGTGACGTACCCGACGAGAGCGGGTGTCTCAAGGCTCAGTTGCATGACTTCGCGGGGCTCGTTCCGCGATCTCGGAAGCACCGCGCAGGTCCGTGTCGGGCAGGACAATCACGAATTCCTCCCCACCGTAACGGGCGACGAAGTCGGCCGGGCGCCGGACGACTCCAGCAAGCGCGCTGGCCACGGCGGCCAGGCATGCATCACCCCTGAGATGTCCAAACGCATCGTTGTATCGCTTGAAATGATCGATGTCGATGAGGATAAGCGACAGGAGCGCGTGCGTACGTTTGGCGCGTTCAAGCTCCTTGCGATACTGCTCGTCGAAATAGGCACGGTTGTAGATCCCCGTCAGTCCATCACGGACCGATATCCGTAGCAACGACGTATGGGCATCGAAGAGTCTGCGGTAAAGCAGGTTGACCTCCCATATGAGCAGGCAAACCACCACACCCGGCGCGAACATGCTGAAAATACGAGCGATATACCACCCCACGCTGAATCGCGCCGTACTCAAAAATTCAAGGTGGTATCGACGAAACAGGCCAGCACGGCGATCAGCAGCCACTGGTCAAGCACAGAGCGCAGACGGCCGGTCAGCAGGACAATGATGATTGCGGCGATGTTGAGCGACCATGTGACCCAAGCCGTCGTGTCGTTCGGGAATATGCTGATTCCGGTCGCTGGCTTGAGGGCGGGAGGCAGATTGCCGTAAATTGCGAACACGCAAAGTGCGGCACCAACCACGATAGGTCCGCCGATCAGCAACCACGCCCACAGGCCGACACGTGTTGCGCCGATGGCGCCTGCTCCAATCGATAGCGCGTGAATGCGGCCAGAATCACGAAGAACGGAAACCCGCCGTGCCAGAAGACCCACATCCAGGCGGAACTGTGCGGACCGGCTCCCAAGAGGCCGGTCGGCGTAAAAATACCCGGAAAGGTCAGCAGCTGCACGGCCACGGCCAGCGCGGTGAAGGCGTAGGCGCCACCGAGCGCGCCAAGGACCGGCTGCCGGGTTGCGGTGAACTGGGCGGCGAGCAGGAAAGTCGCGATGCCGGCCGTGGTGAACACGGTCAACGCGCACATCGGCATGAAAGGGCCGACGGCGGGTAGCGTCATGGTCGCGCGGGGGACAGCAATGGCGAAGACGAGCAGGATGAGCAATGCGGTGATCCCGGCCGTTACCGTCTGTTTGCGCGTGGCTTGTTGCGTCAGGAAACTCTCCATAAGATCCCCCGGTGTATTGGTCCACGGCGCACGCGCAGTAGCAGTGCCAGCGCGGCGGAAGTCGTCTTGTTGTGACGAAAGTATTGCTCAGAACTTTGGCAAAGGAAATCAGCCTGAACTAAAAATTGCGCAGTCGTGGCAACTTTCCTGCACGCAATGGCCGACCGACAATCAAAGCAGACTGAACGTGCAAAATGCCAGCATTCAGCCCCGGCCCGGCCTGCATACCATGGCCGCAAACCAGGATCGGCTGCGACTGATCAAGGGTTCTGTCACCGACGGTTATCCGAGCATTACCTGCGGCCCCTTGAAACAGATCTCACCGGCATCACCGGCGGCTATCTCCGACTCGCGCTTTCGTCTGCCAGGAAGGCGTTGGCGGCAAGCGAACGGCAAAAGGAAATGCAGACTCGGGTGACGGCAGCTAGATTCCTTCCGCGCAAAAGATGTTGTCGACGCTTGCCAGGCGCGTTGCGAGGGTACAGAAAGTGATCAGAATACCCGGTTGGGCATGCTCTGCGCGGGCGAGCCATGCTCAATGCCCCCGGAATCGTCGGTTTCCACCAAGGCCCGCTCCAACATGACAAGAGCAAGCCTGAGGCATCTCACAGTGTCTGAATCCATCGAACAGCGGAAATGGCCTCACCATGCTGGCGGAAGTCGCCGCGGTGAACATGCCGGGCTGCCTGGGCGGCACAACGGAAGCTTGCGCCACGTGCCCGCCGCAGCGCGTGTTCGCCTTTGCATCGAAGGAACGGCGGTGGTGGTGGCGTAAGTCCGGTGGTCCGACGTGGAGATCGAATGAAGGGTAGGGTGCGTCGGCGCTGGCCATAACCCGGTGCAGGAACGTAGCAGTTCCAGCAAGACAGGCTTTCACCTCCTTGCCAGGAGCCGGTTGGGGCCACGGACATCTACCAGCGTCCCGTCTCAAAGATCGACCGGAATGGCTGACCGTCGAACACAGAGACGCGCAACTGTCGAGAGCGCGATGGACAGCGTTGGCGGTTGATCAAGCGCCTTCCCGTTGCGGCGCCACGTTCGGCGAAACTTCCTATTGGTGGAAGTCAACGGTCCTTGCCGCCGCCATTGCGGCCAGTACGGTTGCACAGCAGCTCAAGCTTGAGCAACGCATCCGCCAGCATGCTCTTGAGCCGGGCGTTCTCCTCCTGCAGCTCGCGCATCTTGCGCCACTCACGCGCATCGTCCTGACCGAGCCGCCCGTAGCGGGCGCGCCAGCCATAAAAGGAAGCATCGCTGAACCCATACCGCGCGCACAACTCGCGCACCGGCACGCCGTTGGCGGCCTCGGCGAGATAGATGCGGATCTGCTCTTCCGAATACCGTCTGTTCACCGCTTCCCTCCGCTACGGAACACCTCCCATGGCCAGCGCGACCCTGTCCGTACGGTAGTCCATCGCCAAGCAAGAATGCAATTCAATCTCTTTGCTGGGCGTGTTAAGGAAACTATGCAAGCCTGCAAGCCATCGTGCGAGGACGACATCGGGGGCAGCCGTGATCACCGTGGGAGCAAAATCGCATTTTCGGAGGTAAGCCACAGAAAGTGCCAGTCTATCAATCACTACAAATGCTCGGATGAGGGGTCATCCATTGCGCCGAAAGTCCATGCCGGAGAATGGCTCTACTTTCTGCCACCGCCATATTTCTCACGGTAAGTACGATGATCCCGGGCGGGGCGGAAAGTCTGTCGGGCGAAGCCACTGCGCCAAAAAGACGCCCAGCGCGTCGAGCTGCACGTCGGAGGTCAGCCCATGCGCACCAGCAAAGGGAGGACTCAGTACCAGCGTCGTATGATCGTGCTCGAAAAGCTGCAAGCGCCGCGCCAAATCGGCCGGTTTCAGGAACAAATCGATTGGCTCCACGTCCTCGAAACCGAATGCGCGCTGATAATCGTGCGTGTGGCGTTCGCCCAGGCACAGTACCACGCGGGGGCGATACTGGCGGCGCACCGACGAGATGAAGCGGAAGCGTCCGCCGAGGCGGCACAGACGAAGATAATCCGACTTGATGCGCAATAGGCTGCTCACGGAAGACCTTGCTCCAAGGCAAGGCTTGATCCGGTCGGTCAGGTAGGGGGAAAAGACTTAGCTTGAAGTCCCACCCCCGCGGCCCATAGAGATAGCTGTCGAAGTACTCCTGTGCACTGATCGGCGTGCGCCCTGGCGGCAAGGCAGTTGCCCTCGCAGCGGCCAACACCCGTGCAATGCGCTGATGCGTTAGCCAGCGCGGCAGTAGATGTGCATGGCGGCAACGGAACGCCCTATCCCATGTCCCAGGTGTTGGCTGCCGCTGCAATGCCACTGACAGCGGGACGTGGCCATACAGGGGGGCGGCATCACACACCCAGATCGCGGCGGCCGGGTTGCCGCCATCCATACCTGCAAACGACGAGAATGCTATGTCCAACTCCGCATGGCTCAGTGCGGGAAGCCTGAGCTGCTGCATCCGATTTATTCTATGAAGTTCTGCAAGCAAGGTCAGAGGACGATTGTCCGTCGGGCAAAGCCTGAAAGGATAAAAGCGCCGTCCCGAATGTTGTCTGAGCAAACCTGAGCAACCAGCCCGCGTTATTGCGGCGGCTGAAATAGGCCTGCGGGCCCTAGCCGTCGATTACGATCCGTTGATAGACCCGGTAACCATTGCCTCGCACCGTCGACACCGGCAACTGCAGGCCGCACGCCTGCTCGACCTTGCGGCGCAGGCGACGCATTTGGGTATCCAGCCGGCGCTGGTCATAATGGAGAAAATCTTCGCCAAGCGCCCGCACAATGGCCTTGCGCGTTACGCATTCGTCGCCACTGGCGAGGGCGTGCAGGACCGTGTAATCCTGGGCCGACAGCGGAATAGGCGCGAAACCGGGCGGAATCAGGGCAGGGGGCGCATCCGATAGGCGCCAGAGTGCCGCCCCTGCCGACGTGTGATTGGACAGCAGTCGCTCTTCCGGTAGTACCCGTGCACGGTCCGAAATATCGCGGGCCACCGCCACCCGCTGATTGTTGCACTCGGACAAGCGCGCCGACCACATGATGTGCGCGAGACTGCCGTCCTTGCGCACGTAGCGATTCTCGAATTGACGCTGTAGATAACCCGCCTCGATTCGTTCGACAGCCTTCAGCGTTCTCTCCCGATCCCCATGAAAAACGAAGTCAATCATGGGCTTCCCCAGCATTTCCTCTGGCTTGTAGCCAAAGATGCTTTCGCAAGCCCCGGTGATGGACAGGAAACGGCCCTCGCGGTCAACGACGCAGATCGCATCGAGCAGCAAGTCCATGACGTGTATAGGGGGCAATGTGGCAATACTTCTTCTTTTTATTTGTGTTGTGGGATCAACGAGCGATACTGCACCGAAAATAGACCCTCCATACAAGGGCCGCTCTCGGTCTAATTAGGGTAGAGATCGCGGATGGGCGGCGGATACTCGAACACCAACACCGCCTCCAGTCTCCCGTGGGCATAAATCCTGAACACTTCGATGAGGACACGTTGTCCGTTCGGATCCACGCCACTGACGTATAAAACGAATGCCCCTTCCACTCGATCAAACTGACTTCGAGCGTTGATTCGATACCGAACACGCGCGCCAGGTACTGTAGACGCGAGTCGAATGCCAGATCATCGAGGTAGCACCATATCGCTCGGTGAAGACCAAGATCGCTTCTGACCCCAAATCACGAGGGGCCACCATCCACCCGAGACAACTGGATCAATCAACCGTGGCTATCGCCATCTCTATCGATTCTTGGCGCCAGATCGAAGTGAATTCCTCAGTTCTGAGGTAAGTCCAATCAATTTCTAGTTTGAAAAAACCGTACGTTAGCTAATCCAGTTTCCTACATAGGATAGAAAACGGGGCATGATTCGATCAGACATGCCCTTTCAGCGCTGGCTGTATCCATGGTCGTCCGCCATAGCAGACGGTATCTCACGCCTTTTCACCTGAATGTCATCTTTGGTAGGGCAGGTATGTACTCCACACTGACATCCGTGGTTTCGGTGATGGCATGCTGTTCTGCCAAACGGTCCCAAATACGTTCCGCCTCAGCATCGAAGCATGGCCAACCGGAGAGCAAGTATCGCCGGCCGCTTGAGGTTGTGCCGACCCCGGTGGTCGCGTCATAAGATCGTATGGCCGTGCTCACACGGCGGCCTGGGTCTCAACACAGTATCCGACAAAATAGCGTTCACCACCGGCGGTCTCGCGGACACGCCAACGTTCGAGCGTGACTTGTGCTTGGACATCGGCAGGCACAATGGATTTCCTCAACATGCTAGTTCGGTCATTAATGCAAATCGTGACTAGCGCGCATGCTGCGCAGACGCCAACATGAGAGCCGCAACCCCGCGCCGGCTTCGTTGCCGGTTCCGGTGGATTTCGGTATCGTCGTCGCCGCCAGCCTAGGCTGGAACACATCGCATGCGCATACCAGGTCCGCAGGTGAGGGCTTTGTCTACATGCTCCGCACAGAAATCTTAGCGGCTCACTGCATGCTGTTCAATATGGCTCAAGACCTCATATCTGCGGCCATCCGGCAGCTTGGGGCTGATCGGGTGCTGATGCAACCGAGTTAGGCAATTGCGGACATATTCGCGCGCACGGTTGCACCAAGCTGTACTCATCCTGTGGGACAATTTTTGTTTGCCCCTCCACACGGCATGGTTTTCCCCAATTATGAAATCCCTCTCGATGACATTGCCGGGATACGCCAACGTCGCCTATGCTTCCCCTGCGCAGTTACAAACTGCACGCGATATGACAAAAGAAGAATGGGAAAGTCCCTGGAGCGGGGTGCTGTGCATCGACGCGGTCCCCGCAAGGGGCGTTGGTGCGGTCATGGGGTGAGACTATCGCACACGGGCGGTTGACGGCTCGTGGGGGCTTGATCATTCGGTGACTATCCATGGCAGATGCTTTCCTGTTCAGCAAGCCTTTCACGTTTCTGGCCTG
>LRMT01000307.1 GCA_001725945.1 Cupriavidus sp. UYMMa02A
GCGAGACGCATGGTGCTTGCCACTCGCCTGCCCTCCTCCCCCACCCCTCTCCCGCAAGCGGGAGAGGGGAGCAAACCTTCAGGCGCGCGGCTTCATTGGCAACCCGATGCAGCAGCCTACTGCGACTTCTTCTTGCTCGTGCTCTTGCCGGACGACTTGGATGAGGTCGAAGACGCCTTGGCCGAGGACTTGCCCGACGAACTGCTCTTCGCCGAAGCCGTCGACGTGCTCTTGGACTTGCTACCCTTCGCACCCTTGCGGCTCTTGCTGGTGGCGTGGCTGGACGTCGCGACAGCCGGCGCCGCCGCAGGCTCCGCGATGGTCGCACCGCTGCTGTCGAGCAGTTCGTACGCGAGCATCATGCCGTCGTCGTAGCCGCAGCGCACCTTGACGGGCTGCCACTGTTCCTCGCCACGGCGCTTGTGGGCCATCGCGGAGAAGGTCACCACGGAGGTCACCGGCACGGCCTGCTTGCCCTGCGAGAAACGGCCGCTCCACGGTTCCACGGTGGCCTGGCCGCTGCCGAGCGCGCCGGTGGGGATCTTGAGTGCGTCGTAGGTGGCCGAGCGCGGCAGGACCCAGCTTGCGTGAGCTGCGCAGTCGGCTACGTCGCTCGTGGCGCCCTCGGTCTTCATCAACTGCTCTCGCATCCGGGCGCGGTATTCGGCAAGGCTGACGCGGCCGCGGTCGGGCAGGGTGATGGTCTTGGTCGGCTCGGTAGCGGGCGCTGCCGGGGCGGCGGGCGCGGCGGCGGGTCGGGCAGGCGCGGCAGGGGCCGCGGACTGGCTGTTGGCATCGATGCCGTCAGCCGGCATGTTGGCGCAGCCCGCCAGCACCAACGCACCGGTGACTGCGGCAGCCAGCATGCTGAGGCGGCTGCCGATCAGGTCGGAAATTCGTCGGATCACGGTGTCTGTCTTGCCATTCCGGCAAGCGTGGGTTCGCAAAGGATTGCCATGATAGAGGAAACCTATCTTGCAAAGTTCCTAACTTTGTTACCCATTCTTCTAATGCACGAATGCCCGCTGGGCATTAACAGAAAGCCCGTGTGTTGTGCAACTGAGATGAACCCGGATGCAGCGCGCTGCATCCGGGCTACCTTGCGCCACGGCTCAGCGCAGCGAGCGAGCGGGCATGGAGTGCGTGAATTTCACCAACTCGTCGAGCAAGACGTGAGGTTATGCCGCAGCTTGGCAAAACCGGCCGTGTGGCTCAGGCCCGCTTCGTCCATGTAGAGCTTGCGGTTGATCTCGAGCTGCAGGCTGTGGCGGCCGGCCTGCGGCTGTCCCACGACGCGCACGATTTCCACACCCTTGTACGGGTGGTTGCGCCAGACGTCATAGCCCATGTCCTTGAGCACACCTTCGACGCGGTCGGTAAAGCGCTTGTCGCACGTGGTGCCGTCGCGGTCGCCCACGACGAAGTCCGGGTGCTGCAGCCCCGGAAACTCCGTGGCGTACTGGGCCGCCTGGCTCGGCATCGAATGGCAGTTGATGTGCCATGCCGCGCCGTGTTCGGCAACGGCATGGTCGGCCAACTTCTGCAATTGCGCGTAGTAGGGCAGGTAGCAGCGGTTGATGCGCGACTGAACTTCTTCCACGCTCAACTTGCGGTCGTAGATCGCTTCGCCGGTGTCGAGCACGCGCCAGACCAGGCCCTTGCCGAGGCGGGTCTTCGCCGTTTCCTGCTTCGCGCCGGGCCATGGCGCGTCGAGCAGAGCTTCGTCGATTTCCTCCAGCGCGCGGTTGGCGTCCAGGTAGCTGCGCGGGAAGCCCGCGCACAGCAGCGGAATGCCGCGTGACGGTGCGCCGGCGTAGAGCTCGTCGACAAAGGTGTCTTCGGCCTGCCGCAGCAGCGGCAGGGGCAGGCTGGCATCCGGGCGGAAGTCGGTGGGATAGGTGGTGGCGCTGTGCGGCGAGTCAAGGAACAGCGCGCTCACGGGGCCTTCCGGCTGGTAGAGCTGGTACGGACTGTCCGCGCTCTTTCGGTCTGCTTCGGTCATGGTGCTGCGCAATCAGTCGAGGGAGATCTTGGCTGCGGCGGCCACGCGCTTGTTCTTGGCCACTTCGCTCTTGATCTGCGCGGCAAACTGCGCAGGCGAGTTGCCGATCGGCGTGGCGCCCAGCTTTTCCAGTTTAGCCTTCACCTCGGGCAACGCCAGCACCTTGATGGCGGCCGCGTTCAGCTTGTTCTGCAGGTCGGCCGGCAGATTCGCCGGGGCGATCAGGCCAAACCATGCGGCATCGTTGACTTCCGGCAGGCCGAGTTCGGCGAACGTCGGCACGTTAGGCAGGGCGGCGACGCGCTTGGGCGCGGCCACGGCTAGCGCGCGCAGCTTGCCGCCTTCGATGAACGGCAGCGACGACGGCAGGTTGTCGAACAGCACCTGGACCTGGCCGGCGAGCGCATCGTTCAGCGCCGGGCCCACGCCCTTGTACGGCACGTGCAGCAGTTCGGTCTTGCTGCTCATCTTGAACAGCTCGCCCATCATGTGCGACACGCTGCCGTTGCCGGCCGAGCCATAGGCCAGCTTATTGGGCTGCGCGTGCGCAAGCGCGATGAAGGACTTCATGTCGGTGGCCTTCACCGCCGGGTTGATGCTCATCACGTTGGGAACCGAAGCCAGGTTCGTGATGGTCGTGAAGTCCTTGGTGGCGTCATACGACAGGCGCGGATACACCGCTGGGTTGATGCCGTGCGTCGAGGCCGTGGCGATGCCGAGCGTGTACCCATCCGGTGCGGCCTTGGCCAGGTAGCCGGTACCGATGCTGCCGCCCGCGCCGCCGCGGTTGTCCACCACCACGGTCTGGCCGAGCTGCTGGCCAAGCTTGTCGGCGACGATGCGCGCCACGATGTCGGTCGTGCCGCCGGCCGGGAAGGGCACCACAAGCGTGATCGGCTTGGTCGGGTAGTTGGACTGGGCGGCGGCAGGCAGGACGGCGCCGGCGGCAATGGCGGCCGAGGCTGCGGCGAGGACGCGGAAGAGTTGTCGACGTTGCATGGTTCTTGCGAAGAAGGAGTCTGAAAGGGGAGAAAAGCGGCTTCCCGATTCTGCGCGCGCGGGCAAGGCGCCGGCAAACGAATTAAAATCGCACGGTCATTCCATTTGGTCGTGAAGTTGAGGTGATGTATGCGGCGTATGATGCCGTCGATGACCGAATTGCAAGCGTTCGAGGCCGCGGCCCGGCACAGCAGCTTTACCGCTGCGGCCCGCGACCTCCATGTGACGCAGGGTGCCGTCAGCAAGCAGGTGCGCAGCTTGGAATCGCTGCTTGGCGTGGAGCTGTTCGAGCGCGTGCGGCAGCGGCTGGTGCTGACCCCGGCCGGGGTGCGGTACCTGGAACGCATCGGGCCCACGCTGGACGAGATCGAAGCCGCGACGGTGGAGGCGGCCGGCCGCGAGCAACAGGCCGGGACCCTCCATATCGCGAGCATGCCCACGCTGGGTGCCAAATGGCTGATCCCGAGGCTGCCGCAGTTTTTTGCGCGGCACCCCGAAGTCAGGCTGGAGTTCATCCCGCACGCACAGGGCTATGTATTCGCCGAGCCCGACCTGGACGCGGCAATCCGCTTCGGCGTCGGTATCTGGCCCGGAAGCCTGGCGGACTACATGATCGGCCGGGAAATCGTGCCAGTCTGCCGGCCCGGCCTGCTCGCCGGCCATCCGGACGGCGGCGTGACGGCGCCGTCCGATCTGCTGCAATATCCCCTGCTGCACCACACGACGGTGCCGGAAGCCTGGCCCGACTGGTTCGCCGAGCTTGGCGTGCCAACGCGCGACGCATGGGCCGGGGCCCGCTTCGACCAGTTCTCGCTGCTTACGCAAGCAGCGTTGTCGGGCTTGGCGTCGCGCTGATCCCGCGTTGCCTGATCGAAGAGGAACTGGCCAACGGCGCGCTGGTGGTTGCGCATCCCGCGCGGGTACTGAGCAACAAGGGCTACTACCTGTGCTATCCCGAGCACAAGCAGCATCTGCCGGCGCTGCAGACCTTCCGCGCCTGGCTGATGGAGGGCACCGACGCGCGCGGCTGAATGGAAAAGAGGCGCTCTGTTGCGCCTCTTATCCCGTTCTTCCGTTCCCTTACTTCGACAACACCTTCATCGCCGACTCCAGCCCCGCCAGCGTGACCGGATACATGCGTCCCTTCATCAGCTGGTTGATGACCGTGATCGACTGCCGGTATTGCCACAGGCCTTCCGGCTCCGGGTTGAGCCAGACGAAATGCGGGAACTGCTCGGTCATCCGGTTCAGCCACACCGAGCCGGCCTCGGCGTTGTTGTACTCGACCGAGCCGCCTGGCTGCAGGATCTCGTACGGGCTCATGGTGGCGTCGCCGACGAAGATGATCTTGTAGTCCGGTGTGTACTTGTGCAGCAGGTCCCACGTCGCCAGTTTTTCGGCATGGCGGCGGCGGTTGTTGCGCCACACATGGTCGTACAGGCAGTTGTGGAAGTAGTAGTACTCCAGGTGCTTGAACTCGGTCTTTGTGGCCGAGAACAGTTCCTCGACGCGCTTGATGTGGTCGTCCATCGAGCCGCCCACGTCCATCAGCATCAGCACCTTGACCTTGTTGTGGCGCTCGGGCCGCAGCTTGATGTCGAGCAGGCCGGCGTTGGCCGCGGTGGCGTGGATGGTGTCATCCAGATCCAGTTCGGTGTCGGCGCCTTCGCGCGCGAAACGCCGCAGGCGGCGCAACGCTACCTTGATGTTGCGCGTGCCGAGTTCGACCTGGTCGTCATAGTCCTTGTAGGTGCGCGCATCCCACACCTTGATCGCGGTGCGGTTGCCCTTGGACGGTCCGCCGATGCGGATGCCCTCCGGGTTGTAGCCGCCATGCCCGAACGGCGAGGTGCCGCCCGTGCCGATCCACTTGTTGCCGCCTTCGTGCTTTTCCTTCTGCTCTTCGAGCAGTTGCTTCAGGCGCTCCATGAGCTTGTCGAGCCCACCCATGGCCTCGATCTTGGCCTTTTCCTCGGGCGAGAGCTCGCGCTCGAGCGTCTTCTGCAGCCAGTCGAGCGGAATGTCGGACTTCCAGTCGACCAGGCTTTCCACGCCCTTGAAGTAGGCGCCGAAGGTCTGGTCAAACTTGTCGAAGTGCTTCTCGTCCTTGACCAGCGTCATGCGCGCCAGGTAGTAGAACTCGTCGATCGACGGCGAGATGACCTGGGCCTTGAGCGCTTCGAGCATGGTCAGGTATTCCTTGACCGAGACTGGCAGCTTGGCGTGGCGCAGCGAGAAGAAGAAATCGATCAGCATGATGCCTCGCGATCAGTGGCAGCAGCGCGCGTCAGCGCGGCCGCTCGAGCTGGAATTGCAGGTGATTGCGCACCGCCGGCCATTCGCTGGCGATGATCGAGAACACCACGGTGTCGCGCAGCGAGCCGTCCGGCATGCGCTGGTGGTTGCGCAGCACGCCGTCCTGCTTGGCGCCAAGGCGCGCAATGGCCGCGCGACTCTGGTGGTTCATCCAGTGCGTGCGGAATTCCACGGCGATGCATTCGAGCTGTTCGAACGCATGACGCAGCAGCATCAGCTTGCACTCGGTGTTCAGCGGCGTGCGCTGGACCCGGCGCGCGTACCAGGTGGAGCCGATCTCCAGGCGCCGGTTGGCCGCGTCGATGTTCATGTAGGTCGTCATGCCCGCCAGCTCCCCGTTGGCGTCGCGCACCGCGAACGGCTGCATCGAGCCCTGTTCCTGCAGGCCCAGGCGCCGCGCGATTTCGGCTTCCATGCGCTCGGGCGCGGGCACGCTGGTGTACCAGAGCTTCCACAGCTCGCCATCGTCGGCGGCGGCGCGCAGGCCTTCCGCATGTTCGGGCCTGAGCGGCTCGAGCGTGGCGTGTTGGCCCGACAGCGTGACGGGTTGGATGAAAGCGCTCATCAGCGGTTGGCGCGGTTCATGAACACCAGGCGCTCGAACAGGTGCACGTCCTGCTCGTTCTTCAGCAGCGCGCCGTGCAGCGGCGGGATCGCGGCCTTCTTGTCCGGGCTCTTCAGTGCCTCGGGCGGGATGTCCTCGGCCATCAGCAGCTTGAGCCAGTCGATCAGTTCCGACGTCGACGGCTTCTTCTTCAGGCCCGGCAGGTTGCGCATTTCGTAGAACGATTCCAGCGCAGCGGCCACCAGTTCGCGCTTGATGCCCGGGTAGTGCACGTCGACGATGCGCTGCATGGTTTCGGCATCGGGGAACTTGATGTAGTGGAAGAAGCAGCGGCGCAGGAACGCGTCGGGCAGCTCCTTCTCGTTGTTCGAGGTGATGATCACCAGCGGACGGTGCTTGGCCTTCACGAGTTCGCGCGTCTCGTAGACGTAGAACTCCATGCGGTCGAGTTCGCGCAGCAGGTCGTTCGGGAATTCGATGTCGGCCTTGTCGATCTCGTCGATCAGCAGCACGATCTGCTCGTCAGCCTCGAAGGCCTGCCACAGCACGCCCTTGACGATGTAGTTGCGGATGTCGTGCACGCGGTCGTCGCCAAGCTGCGAATCGCGCAGGCGCGACACAGCGTCGTACTCGTACAGGCCCTGTTGCGCCTTGGTGGTCGACTTGATGTGCCATTGCATCAGCGGCATGCCCAGCGCGGCGGCCACTTCCTCGGCCAGCATGGTCTTGCCGGTGCCGGGCTCGCCCTTGATCAGCAGCGGGCGCTGCAGCGTGCGCGCGGCATTGACGGCCAGCTTGAGGTCGTCGGTGGCGACGTACTGGTCGCTGCCCTCGAATTTGACCTGCTGGCGAACCGGGGAGGGGGAAGCTTGGGCGGAAGCGTTGGCGGTGTTGGACATGAGGCAACCTGAGGTGACGGCTGGAATCTGGCCGGATTAGGCCGGGCGGATTCGGCCGGAGCGTGTTTAGCGCAGTCTCTTCGCGCTGTCACGCGCGCTTTCATTATCAAAACCGGATTCGCGAACGGTCGTTCGTAATCCCTGAATGGACGAGTATAAAAGACCTTTGCGGTTCGTGTTGGGCCCGGCTGACATCCGGGTCGCGCCGCGGGCGGTTGCTGGACTGTCAGGTGTCGCCTGCTGTACAATGCGGCGGTTTGACGCGCCCCCACGTTCAGTTCTCCAGTATCCGGCAGTCCGCGTTCAGAAGCACCTGCGGTCCGTCCGGGTCGCGGTGATTGCGAGAGGTGGTCCCAGAATGGTGTTCCACATCCCGGCAAAGAACCGGATGCGACATGTCTGGCGGGTTACTCACTGGCTCACCAGCTGCCAGGCTCCCCGCAGAAGCATTCTGAGACCGTCTCCGCCCGACAGGGCAGGTCACGCACGGTTTAACTTCCAATCCGCTAATACAATGAAAAAGCTCCTCACGATGGTGGTGCTGGGCGCGGCTGCAACGGCAGCGCTGGCACAGGAAGTCAAGGGCAATGGAGACGCTGCCAAGGACAAGGTTGCGATGTGCATCGGATGCCACGGCATTCCGGGCTACCGTGCGTCGTTCCCCGAAGTCTATGAGGTGCCGATGCTGGGCGGCCAGAGCGCCAAGTACATCGAGAATGCGCTGAAGTCCTACCAGAAGGGCGATCGCAAGCATCCGACCATGCGCGGGGTTGCCGCCTCGCTGACCGATCAGGACATCGCCGACGTGGCTGCCTACTACTCGCAGCAGAAGGGCGGCTCGCAGAACAACACCCTCAAGTAAGAGACACCGGATCATGAAGACGCTTCAGACGCTTTCGTTCGCGATTGGCGCACTCGTGCTGGGTGCCTCCGCCGCAACCGCCTCGGCGGCCGATCTTGCCGCCGGCAAGGCGCTGGTGGAAAAGGGCAACTGCGTGGCCTGCCACGGCCAGGGGTTGAACGCGCCGATTTCGCCGGACTATCCCAAGCTGGCCGGCCAGCATGCCGACTATCTCTACCACGCGCTGCTGTCGTACCAGGTTTCGGGCGTGCCGCAGGTGGGCCGCTCCAACGCGATCATGGCCGGCCAGGTCAACGCCAATCCGGCCGTCACCGGCAAGGATGGCAAGCCGCGTCCGTTCACGCGCAAGGAGTTGAAGGATATCGCCGCGTACATCGAATCGCTGCCGGGCGACCTGGTGCTGAAGAAGTAAGCCGCTCGCCGGTCATCAGCAATAAAAAAACCGCTTCTGCACGAAGCGGTTTTTATTGTCCTGAGCGCGGGAGCAATACCCGCGTCGCGTGCTCAGTTGCCGCTGCCGCTCGCCAGCCGGCGTGCCTTGACGGCCTCGGCCAGCGTTTCCAGCACCTTGACCGAATCGTCCCAGCCGATGCACGCGTCGGTCACGGACTGCCCGTAGGTCAGCGATTCCACCGGCGTGCCCTGGGCATGATCCTGGCGGCCCGCCACGAGGTGCGATTCGACCATCACGCCGACGATGCGGTCGTCGCCGGCGGCGAGCTGGCGGCCGATGTCCTCACACACGGGGATCTGGTTCTCATGCTTCTTGCTGCTGTTGGCGTGCGAGGCATCGATCATCAGGCGCGCGGCCAGGCCGGACTTGGCGATGGCGTCGCAAGCTTCCTGCACGCTGGCGGCATCGTAGTTCGGCGCTTGCCGCCGCGCAGGATGATGTGGCAGTCCTCGTTGCCCGAGGTCGACACGATCGCCGAGTGGCCGCCCTTGGTCACCGACAGGAAATGGTGCGGCTGCGACGCGGCCTTGATTGCATCCACGGCGATCTTCACGTTGCCGTCGGTACCGTTCTTGAAGCCGACCGGGCACGACAGTCCCGATGCGAGCTCGCGGTGCACCTGCGATTCCGTCGTGCGCGCGCCGATGCGCCCCAGCTCACCAGGTCGGCGATGTACTGCGGGCTGATCATGTCCAGGTACTCGGTGCCGGTCGGAACGCCCAGCTCGCTGATGTTCAGCAGCAGCTCGCGCGCCGTGCGCAGGCCATCGTTGATCTTGAAGCTGCCGTCCATGAACGGGTCGTTGATCAGGCCCTTCCAGCCCACCGTGGTGCGCGGCTTCTCGAAGTAGACCCGCATCACGATTTCCAGCTCATTGGCGAAGCGCTCGCGCTGTACCTTGAGCAGCTTCGCGTATTCGAGCGCGGCCTTGGTGTCATGAATCGAGCAGGGGCCGATGATGACGATCAGGCGGTCATCCATGCCGTGCAGGATGCGGTGCATGGACTGGCGCGCGGCGTAGATCACGTCCGAAGCCTTTTCGGAGCATGCGAACTCGCGGATCAGGTGCGCGGGCGGCAGCAGCTCCTTGAGTTCACGGATGCGCAGGTCGTCGGTGTTCTTCAGCATGATGGGTCCGGTCTTGTGAGGTCGTGGGTGTTGTCTGGGTGAAGCGAGCAAAAAAAGCAGGAAAAAATGCGGGTATAAAAAAACCGCCAGTCTTGCTGGCGGTTTTTCTTTTCGGTTCGGGTCGCTTACAGCCGTCCCTCCCTATCCGCCAGCGGTGTGGGTTCGCTAAAAAAGTAAAAGTAAAACTTAGCGGACATGGCGGTGAAGGGCTTTGGCTGGGGTCAGCTTGAATTCGATTTTGTTTCAGGGCGCGGCATTCATGCTGCGCTGCGTGACAAAAGGGCAGGAAATTGCGCGAGCACCGTCAAAATTTCAGTGCGCGGCGATTGCCTGCCGAACTGCGAAGCATCTTTATAGCGCCTTTTGACGGGGTTGGCAAGTGCCGTGCCGGCCTCAGGCCGTGCCGCCCACCGTCATGTTCTCGATGCGCAACGTCGGCTGGCCGACCCCGACCGGCACGCTCTGGCCCTCCTTGCCGCATACGCCCACGCCCGAGTCCAGCCGCATGTCGTTGCCGATCATGGTGACGTCCTTGAGCGATTCCGGGCCATTGCCGACCAGCGTGGCGCCCTTGACCGGATAAGTGACTTTGCCGTCCTCGATCATGTAGCCTCGCTCGCGGAGAACACGAACCTGCCGTTGGTGATGTCGACCTGGCCGCCGCCGAAGTTGACCGCGTACAGGCCCTTCTTCACGCTGGCGATGATCTCCTGCGGATCACGGTCGCCATTGAGCATGTAGGTGTTGGTCATGCGCGGCATCGGCAGCGCGGCATAGCTTTCGCGGCGCGCGTTGCCGGTGACGGGCATCTTCATCAGGCGTGCGTTGAGCGTGTCCTGGATATAACCGCGCAGGATGCCGTCCTCGATCAGCGTGGTGCACTGGGTCGGGTTGCCCTCGTCGTCCAGATTGAGCGAGCCGCGGCGGTTCGCCAGCGTGCCGTCGTCGACCACAGTCACGCCCTTGGCGGCCACGCGTTCGCCCATGCGGCCCGCGAATGCCGACGAGCCTTTGCGGTTGAAGTCGCCTTCGAGGCCGTGGCCGACGGCTTCGTGCAGCAGCACGCCGGGCCAGCCCGGGCCGAGCACCACGGTCATGGCGCCGGCCGGTGCGGGGCGGGCGTCCAGGTTGACCAGCGCGGAGGAGACTGCCTCATCGACGTACTGCTGCAGCAGCGCGTCGGTGAAGTACCCATAGGCATAGCGGCCGCCGCCGCCGGACGAACCCATTTCGCGCCGGCCGTTCTGTTCGGCGATGACCGTGACCGACACGCGCACGAGCGGGCGCACGTCCGCGGCGATCACGCCGTCGCTGCGCGCCACCAGTACCACGTCGTATTCACCGGCCAGGCCGGCCATGACCTGCACCACGCGCGGATCCTTGGCGCGCGCCATGCGCTCGACGCGCTCGAGCAGCGCCACCTTTTCGGCAGCCGCCATCGAGTCGAGCGGGTCGTTCGGCGTGTACAGGTTGCGCCCGGTTTGCGAGGCCAGCTCGCCAGCCACCTTGACGCGGCCGCTGCCGGCGCGGCCGATCGTGCGCGTGGCCGCCGCGGCCTGCGACAGCGCGGCCAGGCTGATGTCGTCCGAGTAGGCAAAGGCAGTCTTGTCGCCCGAGACGGCGCGAACGCCTACGCCCTGGTCGATGCTGAAGCTGCCTGACTTGACGATGCCTTCTTCCAGGCTCCACGCTTCGTTGCGGGTGTACTGGAAATACAGGTCGGCATAGTCGACCTTGTGCGTGAAGATGTCGGCCAGCACGCGCTGCAGCTTGGCTTCGTCCAGGCCATACGGTGCCAGCAGCAATTGCTGCGCGGTGGCAAGGTTGCGGATTCCGAGATCGCCGGCGTTCATGAACAGTCCTCTTCTTTCTTGCAGGGGCCGGCATGGGGTGGCCGGCGCCGTGAATCAGGTTGGGGCGGGAGCTTCCGCCAATGCTACAGCACGCGATGCCGAAGCGCCGGCAGGTTCTGCCGCACTTCCGCAAGCCGCGCCGGGTCGATGATGCCGCTGACCACGCCTTCGCCTTCAGGCAGCACGGCCATCACTTCGCCCCACGGATCGACCAGCATCGAGTGGCCCCAGGTACGTCGGCCGTTCTCGTGCTTGCCACCCTGTGCGGCGGCCAGCACATAGCACTGGTTTTCGATGGCCCGCGCGCGCAGCAGGATTTCCCAGTGGGCCTGCCCTGTGGTGTAGGTGAAGGCGGCGGGCATCAGAATCAAGTTCGCGCCATCATTGCCGGCCAGCCCCCGGTAGAGCTCGGGAAAGCGCAGGTCGTAGCACACCGACATCGCCACGCGCCCGCACGGCGCCTCGAAGCTGACCGGCGTGCCGCCCGCCAGGATGGTGCGCGATTCGTCATAACTTTCCGCGCCGCGCGTAAAGCCGAACAGGTGGATCTTGTCGTAGCGCGCCACGCGCTCGCCGCGCGGATCGAATGCCAGCGAGGAGTTGTAGACGCGCGCGTCGTCGCCGCACCACATCGGCAGCGTGCCGCCCACCAGCCAGATGCCGTGGCGCTTCGCGGCATCAGCCAGGAAGCGCTGCACGGGGCCGTCGCCGTCCGGCTCGCGGATGGCGATCTTGTCGGCCTCACGCTGGCCCATCATGCAGAAGTATTCGGGCAGCAGCACCAGTTCGGCGCCGCCGCGCGCGGCTTCGGCGATCAGCGCGTCGGCGCGCGCCAGGTTGGCGTCGAGCGACGTGCCGGTCACGGTCTGGATGGCGGCAACACGAAACGGGGCAGGGGCTTCTTGCATGGATCGCTTCCTCGGGGCAGCGCGCCCCGGCTGGCGCAGGCGCTCAGCGCGAGAGGGCCGGATCGGCGCGGTTCTGGTACGTTGGCTGTTGCGCCTTATTGTCCTCCACTTTGCCGATCTGCGGGTTGGCCCAGCTTCCGGAGACGCGGTAGTGCTGCGTGAATACCCTGGAAAACTCGTCGGCGAACAAAAGCTGCGCGGCCAGCGTGCCAATGCCGAGCACGGGGTTGATGACGCCGCCGCCACCGACGTGGTGGTGGCGTTGATGCGCGGCACCACGCGCACGTCGAGGTCCTGCGTCTCGCGCAGCAGGTTGGCCGAGCCGGTCATGCTCGCGATGATCTGCGGGCTCTTCAGTTCGAAGTCCTGGATCGTGCCGACGCCGTTCTCGATGGTGCCTGACCCGGCGATGCGGTCGAACAGCAGCCCGCGCCCGGACAGCGTGCGGAAATCGAGCGTCGCAAAGCGCAGCAGGCCCTGCAGGCTCAGCACGCCGAGCAAGCGCGCCGCGCCGGGATCGACGCTGAGGATCTGGCCATTCTCGAGGTCCAGCGACAGCCGGCCGGTCAGAGTCGGGTAGTCGATCGACATCGGCGAGCCGCGCCACACCACGCGGCCTTCGAGCTTGCCCTTGCCGTCGCGCAGCGTGTGCGGCAGGCCCAGGCGCTCCAGCGTGCGCCGGCGTCGCGGATATCGATGGCGAAGGTCAACGCGGTGCGGCGCGGAGCATTGGCGGCGTCGCCGTCGCGCAGCCTGCGCGGCACGCGCCAGGTGCCGCTGCCGGTCAGCGTGGCGCCCGGCTGTTCGATCAGCAGCCGCTCGAGCGTCCAGACCGGTTCATTGCCGCTCTTGCTGCTGTGGGCCACGACTTCGAGCTTGCCGAAGTCGTGCCCGCGCAGCGTGAACTGCTCGGCGACGAGGTCGATGGACGGCAGGGAGTCGATGCTGTCGGCGATGGCGTCGACGACATTGTGTTCGTCGCTCGCGTCGGGCACGTTCAGGCGGCTCAGGCGCAGGCGCATGGCGCCGGAACCGGACTGGCCTTCGGCGCGCCACTGCATATTGCCGGCAATCTGGCGCGAGTCCAGCTTGCGTCCCAGCCGCCGGCCCGCGCGTTGCGTCGACCGTGACGTCGTCAAGCGTGCCGGCGCGCTGCAGCGTGCGCATGCGGGCGTTGATGCGTTCGGGCAGGAATGCGGGCGGGCTCGCGCGTCTGCTGTTGTCCGTCGCCTGCATGCCGCCAAGGCCGGCAAGGGCCGCTCGCCAGCCGTCGAAATCGAACCGGTCGAGCGTGGCCACGGCCGTGACGCCGCTCGCGGGCGAATGACGCGGCCTGCTGCAGGCCGATGCCGCCGGCCACTACCTCGGTGTCGCCGCCATTGCGGCTCCAGGAGCAGCAGGTAGCGCGCGTTGAGCGCGCGCCGAGCTGGACCAGCATCTCCTCCATGCCCGCGCGCCCGGGGGCGGGCCGCAGTTCGAAGCGCAGCGGCATGTCCTGCGCGGCGGACTTGGCCAGCGGCGCGGGCAGGCCGATCGCCATGCCGTTGAGTTCCGAGCTGACTTGTACTTGCGTCTGCTTGTCGCGCGAGCTGAACACCGCGCTGTAGCCGGTGCTGCCGTCCAGCCGGGCGGCGAGCGCCGCCAGCGAAGAGCCCGCTGCCGCTTCACGCATGCCTGCGCCCGTGACACTGCCGTTCGCGGTCACGCGCACGCTGCCGTCGGGCTGCGATCCGCCGCCGATGCGCACTTCGCCACCGAGGAAGCGCGCACGCATGTTTTCGAGCTGGAAGCCATGCTCGTTGAAGGCAATGACGCCGCTCGCGCCGCCCAGTTGCGGCATCTGCGCATTGAGCATGACATCGTTGCCGGGAAAGCGGAAGCTGCCGTCCACACGGGTGGCATCGGCATTGGCCAGCGGCATGTCGAGCTTGAGCTTCAGTTCGCCATTGCCCTGCGCGCGCGCGTTGTCCGCCACGTGGGCGGTCCACTCGCGCACCGGCGAGGCGGCCATGTAGCGCAGGAAGCCTTGCACCGCGCCGCTTGCGCCACCGTCGATCTCCAGGCGGCCATGGTCGCTCAGGTTGTCGATGCGTCCGTTCACGTCCTGCAGGGTCACGCCGGCAATGCCCTGGACGGTGGCGCGGCGCGCCAGGAATGACATGCCGCCGCGCTCGAACAGCACCTGGCCGTCGATGTCCGCAACGTGGGCCACCGCGGCGCGCCCGTCGGCTCGGTCTCGTGCGCCGTGATCTGGTACCGGACCTGGCGGATCGGCACTTCGACGCGGAAATCGCCCGCCTTCTCAAACGGGCCGTGGAACGGGAAATGCGTCAGGTCGCCCTTGAGCACGAAGCGCACGCCGGCCGCTTCGCCACCGGCCAGTGCACCGGCCAGGTAGTGGCGCGTTCCGGCGGGAATACCCAGCGGCAGGTAGCGCGGCACCCGTGCGACCTGCGCGCGGCTGAGTTCGCCACTGAAGTCGGCGATACCCGATTCGCTGTCGCCGCCTTTGCGCCACGTGCCGCTTACGGTGCCGGCCGTGTCGGCATTGGCGAAGCGGATGTTGTCCACGTTTACCGTCATGCGCCCATCCTGACGGGTCCAGCGCACATCGCCGCCAAGCTGGTCGAACGGCAGGCGCGGTTCCTCGAACATGCCGGGCAACACCAGCGCGGCATTGTTGCCTTCGAAATGGGCCGTGCCCTGCCGCTCGTCGAAACTGAACGTGCCCGACAGGTTGGCAAAGCCCGGCGTGCCCAGGTTCGGCTTGCCGTTGGCCCCGAGCGCGGGCACCGCGGGCTGGCCGTTGACCGAGACGTTGCGCAGCGTGCCCTGCACGGTGTAGTGCGCCTTGCCCGGGCGCGATCGAGCATGCCCGTGCGGTCGCGGTTCCAGCTGACATTCAGGTTGTCGATATGGCCGGCCGGCTGCAATGCGCGAAGCTGGCGCAATACCGCGGTATCCACCGGCATCGACGTGGCGAGCGCGCGCACCGTGTTCAGGTCGAACGTGGGCGCCTTCAGCGAAAACTTGCGGAGTTGGTCCTTGTTGTCCGTGGCCCATCCCAGCGTGACCTGGCGCATGCCTTCGCGCCACGTGGTGTCGTTGGCGGAGGGCGGGCCGGCCGCCGGCCGTGGTTGCCAGAGCAGCGTGTCGATGGTCAGCAGGTTGCTGCCGTCACGATCGCTGCGATGCAGGACGAAGGCCTGCGCGTTGGCCAGCTGCAGCCCCTCGCTGCGCCGGCGAGCTGCAGGTCGATGCCGCTGCCGCGCAGCCGCGCCTGGCTGCGCACGATGCGGCCGCTGCTGAATTCCATCGTGCCGTCGGTGCTGAAGCTGCCGCTGGCACGCGCTCGAACACGGTCAGGTACCGTTGCACGACCGGCAACTGCAGCTGCGTCACGTCCCAGCTTGCCTGTCCGGCCCAGTGGCGCCAGTTGCCGGCGCTGTGCAGGTAATCATGGCGAAGGCTTGCACGCATCACCAGCGGCCGCGGCGCGAGCGCTTCGGACTGTGCCTCGAGGCTGATCTCGTGGCGCACGCCGTTGCGCCGGGCGCTCAGGTGGATCTGGGCCACGTCGAGCTGCGGCAGGCGACCCTTTTCGTCCAGCCAGCGCAGCTTGCCATCGCTCAGGTCCAGGTTGCCCTGGGTCAACAGCCAGTCCAGGAAGCGGTTGTCGTCGGGCTTTCCGCCGGCGACATCGACCGCCATGCCCGCGACCAGCAGCTTCCCCTCGGGCGTGCGGCGCACCAGCACATCGGTCTGCGTTGCGCCGAGCGTCTCGAACTGCAGGTCCATGCTGAACAGCGAACGCCAGGACAGCTTGCCGTCGAGCGCGCCGGCCGTGAGCAGCATGCGCTGTTGGGCATCGACGACCTTGAGGCCGCGCGCGCGGAAGGCCGGGTGCCAGCCGTCCCAGTAGGTATCGAGCGAATCGATGGTCAGTTTCGCCGACAGCGCCAGCGAGCCCCGGTCTTGCAGCCATTGCCGCGCAGCGGACGCCTGCGGCCAAAGCACGAAACGGATCAGCAGGCCCGCCACCAGCGCCAGCGCCGCCAGCGCCAGCGCCAGGCGTACCAGGGTACGGCCCAAGCCGCGCCAGACTGGATGGCGCACGGCGGCGCGCAGCGCACCGGCGCAGCCGCGTGCGAACGCGCGCAGCCGGGCGGCAGGCGAGACCGGGGAGGCGGCTGCACGGGAGGCAAGGGAAGGTGCCAGGCTGGCGACGGCCTCCTGGCTACCCGCGCCCGCATTGGGGGTGGAGCCGTCAGCAGGGTTGGGGGCGCGGCTGGACATGCGCAGATTATCCGACAATACTAGCCGCTCTCCAATCTGGCGCCCGGCCTTTGTAAGTTGCAAACAGCTGACACGCGAGGGATGCTACGGGCGCGCCGCACCTGTCCCCGCATTTCAAGTTACTGGAATGACTGCCTCTGATCCGACGAGTTCCGCCGCGGGCAACACCGCCGACATCCAAGATGGCGTTGCCGCCACGCCCGGAGAGCCGCTGTGCGACATGGCTTGCGGCGCATTCGCCACTACCGCTGCCACGGGACCGGAACCGGTCGATTTCGAGGGCCACGTATTGTACTCGGCTGCGTACTCGCATTACGCGCGCGTATCCTTTTGGCCCGGCCGGAATTGCCTGCCATCGTGCCGCCGGCGCCGCGCAGCCGCTTACGCGGTCCTGGATGAGCGAGCGACTGAAGGCATTGCGGGAGCCGTCGGCCGATGTGGAGGAGTCCGTCAAGCGCGCGCTGCGGCGCCTGCGTGCCGAGGTCATGTGCGTCGTGATCGAGCGTGACCTGCGCGGCCAGGCGACGCTGGCCGAGGTCACGGGTGCCATGACCGATCTTGCGGAACTGTGCATCCAGTACGGCCTGGCCATGCTTGGCGATGACCTTGCCGCGACCTTCGGCAGGCCGGTCGGCGAGCAAAGCGCAGAGGTGCAGGAACTCGTCGTGGTCGGCATGGGCAAGCTCGGCGGGCGCGAACTCAATGTCTCGTCCGACATCGACCTGATTTTCCTGTACGACGAGGACGGCGAGACCCGTGGCGGCGCGCGCAGCCTGTCCAACCACGAATACTTCATCCGGCTTGGCCGCGCCTGATCAACCTGCTCGCCGATGTGACCGGCGACGGCTATGTGTTCCGCGTGGACATGCGCCTGCGGCCCAATGGCGATGCCGGACCGCTCGCCTGCAGCCTGGGCATGCTCGAGGAATACCTGGTCGCGCAGGGCCGCGAATGGGAACGCTATGCGTGGATCAAGGGCAGGGTGGTGTCGGCGCTCGATACCCCGCACGCCCGGCGCACGGCGGATCTGCTGGCGCGGCTGACCACGCCCTTCGTGTTCCGGCGCTATCTGGACTACGGCGTGATCGCGGCGATCCGCTCGCTGCACGCGCAGATCCGCAGCGAAGCGGCCAAGCGCAGCGGCGGCCTGCCCGGGCATGGCGTGAACCAGCGCTCGTTCAATATCAAGCTCGGCCGCGGCGGCATCCGCGAGATCGAGTTCATGGCGCAGGTGTTCCAGCTGATCCGCGGCGGGCAGGACCCCGCGCTGCGTGTGCGGCCCACGCTCGAGGTGCTGGCCGTTGCCGTGGACCGGGGCCTGTTGCCCGCGGCCCTGGCCGCGCAGCTGGCCGATGCCTACCGCTTCCTGCGCCAGCTCGAACACCGGCTGCAGTACCGCGACGACGCCCAGACCCACCACCTGCCGACCACGCCGGAAGAACAGCTCGCGGTCGCCCGGATGATGGGCTGCGCGGACTGGGCCGCGCTGACGGACAAGCTTGCCGCGCTGCAGGAGCCGGTCGCGCAGCAATTCGAGACCACGTTCTCCGATCCTGACGCATCGCCGTGCGAGGCGCTGTGGCCGGGCATCGTGCTCGAGGACCAGCAGGCGCGCACCACGCAGGACGGGCCGGACCAGAGCGGGCCGGACACCGAGGTGTCGCCGTGCCAGCGCCTGCAGGACGCGGGCTTCACCCATTGCACGGGCCTGCTGGACCGGCTGCGCGCCATTGCCACGTCGCTGCGCTACCGCGCGCTGTCCGAATCGAGCCGCGCGCGTTTCGACCAGCTCGTCAACCGCGCGCTCGACCTCGCGGCGAAGCAGGAAGACGCGGACAGCACCATTACGCGCTTTATCGATTTCCTCGAGGCGATCAGCCGCCGCGCATCGTATCTGTCGCTGTTGTCGGAGTACCCGCAGGCCATGGACCGCGTCGCGCATACGCTGCATGCGTCGCGCTGGGCGGCCGCCTACCTGACGCGTCACCCGCAACTGCTCGACGAACTGCTTGACAGCGATGCACTGGCAGGCGCGCCCGACTGGCCCGCGTTCCGGCGCCGGCTGTCCGAGCGGCTGCTGGCCGCGGACGGCCAGATCGAGCCGCAGATGGATATCCTGCGCCGCGAGCACCATGCCGAGACCTTCCGCATCCTGCTGCAGGACCTGCAGGGGCTGCTGACTGTCGAGCAGATCGCGGACCGGCTGTCGGACCTGGCCGATGCCATGCTCGAGGCCACGCTGGAGACGGTGTGGCGCCAGCTCGCCACGCGCCATTGCGAGGTGCCGCGCTTCGCCGTGATCGCCTATGGCCGGCTGGGCGGCAAGGAACTCGGCTATGCCTCGGACCTCGACATCATCTTCCTGTACGAGGACGAGCACGAGCGCGCGCCGGACGTGTACGCGGCCTACGCGCGGCGCTGATAACCTGGCTGACCAGCCACACCGCGGCCGGTTCGCTGTTCGACGTCGACATGCGGCTGCGCCCGAACGGCGCGGCCGGCCTGCTCGTGACCAGCTTCGATGCGTTCCGGCGCTACCAGCTGCGCGAGGGCGACAACTCGGCCTGGGTCTGGGAGCACCAGGCGCTGACGCGCGCGCGCTTCTGCGCGGGCGATGCCACGATCGGCGCGCGCTTCGAGGCGCTGCGCGACGAGATCCTGCGCCAGCCGCGCGATGCCGCCGCGCTGCGCGACGAGATCGTGCTGATGCGCGGCAAGGTGGCAGAGGGCCATCCCAATCCGACCGAGCTGTTCGACCTCAAGCATGACCGCGGCGGCATGGTCGATATCGAGTTCACCGTGCAGTATCTCGTGCTGCTGCATAGCGGGACGCACCCGCAGCTCACACGCAACGCGGGCAATATCGCGCTGCTGCGCGAAGCCGGCGAACTCGGCCTGATCGACGCCACGCTGGCGGTGCAGGTCGGCGACGCCTACCGGCAATTCCGTGCACGCCAGCACCAGTTGCGGCTGGACGGGCAGGGCCACGCGCGCGTGCCCGCCACCCAGGTGGCTGAGCAGACGTCGCGCGTGCGCGCGCTTTGGCAGGCCGTGTTCGGTGCCGGCTGATCCGGCCCGGCCCGGTGCGGCGTGGCCGGCCATGCTGGCCGCCATCGCCGCGGTGTGGCTGCTGTCGGCGCTGATGAGCTTCGTGCCGTGGCTGCATGCGCACGGCCTCTACCTGCGCGACGCCGTGCGAGCCAATGGCGAGTGGTGGCGCCTGGTCACTGCGATGTGGGTCCACCTGGACTGGCGCCACTGGCTGGCCGATGCCTGTGCCGCAACAGGCTTGCTGCTGCTGGCCGGGCGTGCCGCGCGCGTGCAGGCGGCCATGCTGGTGCTGGTGGCCTGCGGCATCGCGGTACAGGTGGCGCTGCTGCGCATGCCGGCGATCGGCTGGTATGGCGGATTGTCCGGCGCACTGCACGGGCTCGCCCTCTGGGCTGCACTGGGCTTGTTGCGCGTGCAAGGGCTGCCGCGCATGGCCGGGGTGCTGCTGAGCCTTGGTGTGATCGTCAAGGTGTGGCTCGAGCAATCGTGCTCGCGCCCGTGGTGTTCGATCCCTCATGGGGCTTTGGCGTGGTCCGTGCCGCGCATGCAGCCGGTGCCGTGGCGGGACTCGCTTGCTGGCTGCTGCAGGAATGGTGGCGGGGCCGGCGTGCACCGGCCCCGCACTGAAGCCGTGTTCGCTTAACCGCGGCGGCGCAGCGCAAAAGCGAGCATTCCGGCCACGCCCAACACCGCTGCCAGCCATGGCGACACGGTGCCGCCGCCACCGCCGCCGGATTGCGCCGCGGCCGGCGGCGCAGCGGGGACGTTGGCCGCCGCGCTCACGCGCGTCGGCATCGAGCAGGCCTGCGCCGCATACGCCTGGATTGGTCGTGCAAAACGTGCCTGACGGATGTGGACGCGCCGAACTCTTCAACGCAGCCGTGACCTGTGCCGGCGTCAGCGACGGGTTGACGGCGAGCATCAGGGACACCACGCCAGATACCATCGGCGCCGCGAAACTGGTGCCCTGCGAATTGCTGATCGTGTACGCGCCCAGCGATGTCGTGCCGTTGTTCGTGAGCGTGCGGATAAACGACACGGGTGTCGTGCAGGCGCCGTTCAGCACCTTCGAGTTGCCGCAGCCGCCGCCGGGCGCGCTGATGGTGACGTTCGCGCCCACATTGGCATAGCTCGCGTTCTCGCCGTCATTGACGTGCGCAGTCACGGCGATCACGCCGCTGCAATCGGCAGGCGCTTCTAGCGCCCCGGCGTTGTTGCCGGCGGCCACAACCACGGACACGCCCCGCGCGGTCACGTCGTTGATGGCCTGCTGTTCGATGCCGGTGCAGGTGCCTCCGCCAAGGCTGATGTTGACCACGCGCGCCGGGTTGGGGTTGTCTGGCACATTGGGCACGCTGATGCCGGCGGCCCAGCGCAGGCCGTCCACAGTATCGGAGAGAAGAGCGCCGCATCGCCCCGAGACGCGCACCGGCAGGATGCGGGCGCTCCAGTCCACACCGGCAATGCCCTGGCCGTTGTTGGTCATTGCACCCAGGACGCTGGCCACACGGGTGCCATGCCAAGTATTGCTCCGCGGGGGGCTAGGGTCGTTTGGGCACGTCACGTCCGCTGGAACGTAGTCGCCAGCGTCGGTGGCGTTGCTGTCGCGGCCGTCGCCGTCGTTGGAGACGGCGGTGCTGCTGATGAAGTCATAGCCGGGCAGCAGCTTGCCAGCCAGGTCGGGATGGGGCAGGTAGCCCGTGTCGAGCACCGCCACCACCATGCTTGTGCTGCCGCGCGAGCGGTCCCACGCGTGCGGCAGGTTGGCGCCCCCGAAGGCGGTGCCCGTGCCCATCATGTAGGGCTGTGCCGAGGCGAATTCAGGATCGTTGGGCAGCGTGTCGTGCAGGTGCAGCCAGCGATCGGGCACTGCTTCGGCAACGCGCGGGTCCTGCCGCAGCTTCGCTGCCAGTGCCTCCGGGTCCGGCGCGATGCCGTCGGCGGCGCCGAGCAACTGCAGATTGCCGGCCATGCTGCGCCGCACGGCAAGGTTCACGCCGGACTCGCTGCGCAGGCGCTCCAGGCGGTCTTCCGGCGCTGGAGCGGCCGGTTTGCCACCGGCCATCGCGCCGGCAGCGGCGTCTGCCGCGGAAGCGCTTGGCGTGATGCTGGCATCACGCCAACGGACAATGACATTGCCCGTATAGGCTGGCGCAGCCCGGACGCGTCGGCGGCCAGGGCAGCCGGGGCATGTGCGACACAGTACAGGCATGCAAGAACTGCCGCCCATCGGGCGGCGCCGGCACGGCCAACACGGAAAACGGGGTGCGACGGATGCGGCATGAACACCTCCCGGTGAGTGTCCCCGGCCGACGAGCGTCCCGGTGTCGGGGGCAATGCTATGTAGCGAATACGATTCGGCCGGATTCTGCAAGGTGCCGAAGGCTTAACCCGTGCGGTTCCGTCCGCTGCCTAGCTCGCAGGCATGTCGCGGCTGACGGGCATGGTGTGGTTCGGCTTGAGCACGCGGTCGGGCTCGGCGGTGCCGATGCGCGGCGCGGCGCGCAGGGTGGCGAGCGCCTGGTCCATGGTGGCGTCGGGCGATGCGCTGATTGCCGTCACCAGCCATACCCCGCCCGACAGCGGCCGCTTGACCACGAAGCGGATCGGCCCTTCGATGGGTTCGAGCAGCTTGCCGGCTTCCTCGGAGACGTTCACGTCGGGGGCCGTGAAGCGCACCATGATGTCGCCCACCACGCGATCCGCGGAAATGCTGCCCCGTGGCGGCTGCGATGCCTTGGGCTGGGCCTGGCAGCCAGGCAGCGCCAGCAGTGCCACGGTGGCGGCCGCGGCTGCGGCGAGCACTGGCACGAATGCGCGCCGGTGGCCGGCGGTCGGCAGTGGGCGGGTCATGGTTTGCTCCTGTGAATGCGTGAAAATCTGGCGGTGACCGTTGCCGGCGACCTTCGGGTGGGTGTTCGCCCGCTCAGCCGGCGCTGCGCCGCGCGCGCCGGACTTCGCCGGCCAGGGTCAGGCGCACGCGGTGTGCGCTGCGGTCGAGACCGTGATGCCCAGGTCGCTTTCCAGCTTCTGCACGACATAGCTCAACGACGAGGGGGCCTTATGGAGTTCCTTGCCCGCCAGTCCGAACGTGCCGCAGCGCGCAATGGACTCGACAACCTGAAGCGCATCCAGTGTGATTCTCATCTTTGAGTCTATTGATCAGTCCGTTCGAAAATCATCGATATGAATAGATTTCCTTTTTCATATTATCGCGTGAACGAATCCGAAGCCGTGTTCCGGAGTTTTCCGATGCCTTGGCACGGGTCTTTGTGGCGTTGCTTTCAGTCGGCTCTTTCGCGCCAGTCACTTCCCAACGGCCGTGCCACCTGTTCAAGCGGCCGCCGCTCAGCATCCACCCCGTAGCGCAGCGCAAGCAGGCCGGCCACGATGACCAGTGCCGCGCCGAGCCCATAGCCAGCCGCCACCGCTTCGCGGTTGCCGCTTCGATCAGCGCGCCAAGCAGCACGGGCGCGATAAACCGCCGGTACCGGTTCCCGCCGCATAGAAGATCGAGATCGCGAGCGCGCGCATTTCCAGGGGAAATACTTCGCTGGCCGTCAGGTACGCGGAACTGGCCGCGGCAGACGCCAGGAAGAACACGGCGGACCAGCACAGCGCCTGGCTGGTGGCGTCGAGCCAGCCTTGGGTGAAGGCCCACCCGGTCGCCGCCAGGCCGATGCCCGACAGTACATAGGTGGCGGCAATCATGCGGCGCCGGCCGACCTCGTCGAACAGCGGCCCGAGCACCAGCGGCCCGGCCGCGTTGCCGAGCGCGAACGGGAACAGGTAGAGCGCGACGCGGCTATCCGGCACGCCGTAGAAGCGCGTGAGCACGAGCGCGTAGGTGAAGAAGATCGCGTTGTAGAAGAAGGCCTGCGCCAGCATGAGCGCCAGCGTGATCAGGCTGCGCTGGCGATAGCGCCGCATCAGCAGGCCCAGTACATCGCGCACGGACGGTGATGCTGCCGCATGGAAGTCGGCGCCGGGCGGGGCCGGTGGCGAAACCAGGCGCACTGGCCGGGACGGATACACCTGCGCCTCGATGCCGGCAATCACCTGTTCCGCTTCAGTCAGGCGACCATGCGTGGCGAGCCAGCGCGGGCTTTCCGGTACGTGCCGGCGCACCAGCATGATCGCGACGGCCAGCAGGGCGCCCAGTGCAAAGCACGCCCGCCAGCCCCACACCGGGCCCAGCAAGCGCGGGTCGAGCAGCAGCAGGCTGAGTCCGGCACCGAGTGCGGCGCCGAGCCAAAAACTGCCATTGATGGCCAGGTTCACGCGGCCGCGCACGCGCGCGGGGATCAGTTCGTCGATGGCGGAGTTGATCGCGGCATATTCACCGCCGATGCCAAGGCCCGTGAAGAAGCGGCACACCGCGAACATGGGGAACCCCGATGAGAACGCCGTGGCCAGCGTCGCCACCATGTACACGAGCAGCGTCGCCAGGAACAGCCGCTTGCGGCCCAGGCGGTCGGCCATGCGGCCGAACGCCAGCGCGCCGAGCACGGCCCCGCCTACATAGAGCGAGCCCGTCCAGCCGACCTCGGTGGCCGTAAGCGCCAGCGTATCGCTTCGCTCCAGCACGGCGCCGACCGAGCCGACCAGCGTGACCTCGAGGCCGTCGAGTACCCACGCGATGCCGAGCGCAGCACCACGCGCCAGTGCCAGCGCGACCACGGCAGGCGGTCAAGCCGCGCCGGGATGTCGATGTGCCGGTAGTCCTGGGAAGGGGAAGGGCTGCCTCTCGTCGAAATATCGGGATCCGAAGCGGGGGCCACACGCAGGATTGTGCGGACCGATGGCGCTCAGTATAGGCGCTGGTTTCTCGCGGGGCCGCATGCACCGCCCATATCGGAGCCCACGCGCAAGATCCGGCGACCGCGGCCTATGGACAAAAATGCCGCAGCCACCGACGTTGTCGGTGTGCGACATTGCAGGGGTATGACGTCGGGTTGTCTGCCCTCGGGCGGAAGTGTCCGTCCGCGATCATTTGAGGGGCTGAGGCTCAGCGGCCACAGCCCATGGCGCGCAACATCGAATGGCCGTGGGTGGTCAGGCGCGGGCTCTGCTGCCGGCCGTGCAGGATCTCGAGCTGGACGAGTTCCTTGTCGACCAGGGCGTGAAGGTCGGCAGGGTCGATCTGCCGGGAGTCGGTGGTATCGAGGGATTCAGAGCCGCCGCTGATCAGCAGCAGCGTGGCAAGTTCATGCGGGCTCAGCACGTTCGTCTCCTTGGCTTAAGGGGTCGTTTGCTGGGACTGGCGCGGCACCGTGCCGCGCGCGCGAAGCCTTCGTATTACGCAAGACCTATGCCTGCGCAATGCACCGGGCAGGCGTTTTGCTGCAGCGCGTCAGGGCGTTTCCGAGGACTAAGGTCTTTGACGCGGTCACGGCGGCCGGGTTCCGCACCCGATGCACGTTCTACGCTTGCCGCAGTTACGCCGGGTGCACTACAACCAATAGAGCGGTCGCTGTCGCCTTGCCGCCATTGCGGATCGCGTGTGGCACGTCCGCCGCGTAGCGCGCCGTTTCCCCATGCCGCAGCTTCCTTTCTTCCGCACCCGCCTGCACCGACATGGCGCCGCTCAGCACCGAAAGGTGCTCCTGTGTGCCAGCTTCGTGCGGCTCGGACGCGAGCACGCCGCCCGACTGGATCGTCAGTTCATACCATTCGAAGCGTCCGGCCAGCTCGATCGGGCCGAGGATCTTCAATTCGCAGTGCCCGTCGGGGCTCTTGAGCGCGGGGATGGCGTGCGGTTGCACCAGCGCGATGCCGCCGGCCGGGCGGCCACCGGCATCGGCGGACAGGAGATCGGCCAGGTTCACGCCCAGCGCGTTCGCCAGGCGCCACAGCACCGCCACGGTAGGGTTGGTCAGGTTTCGTTCGATCTGCGACAGCATCGACTTGGACACGCCGGCGCGGCGCGACAGGTCATCGAGCGAAAGCTGCTGTTGCTGGCGCAGCGCCTGCAGCGCGGCGCGACCGCGGGCGGCCCATCGGCCGGCGGCTTCTGGATGGGGGGTTGCGTCATGGCGAGTGGTTCGTTATATTGCACAAAACGTTCTTTATAACGAACGTGTTCAATTTATCGATCAGATCCTAGCATCGGGAGCGAAACCATGTCGAGTGCCGAGGCCTTCTACGCATCCGTGCGCGCAGAGCTTGACGCCATCCGCGAGGCGGGGCTGTACAAGGAAGAGCGCGTCATCGCCACGCCGCAGGCGCGCGCGTGCGCACCGCCGATGGCCGCGAGGTCATCAACCTGTGCGCCAACAACTACCTTGGCCTGTCTTCGCATCCGCGCGTGATTGAAGCCGCGCACGAGGCGCTGCGCACGCACGGCTTCGGCCTGAGCTCGGTGCGCTTCATCTGCGGCACGCAGGACCTGCACAAGACGCTCGAAGGCAGGCTGTCCAGGTTCCTGGGCACCGAGGACACCATCCTCTACGGCTCGGCGTTCGATGCCAACGGCGGGCTGTTCGAAACGCTGCTGGGCACGGAAGACGCAATCATCAGCGACGAGCTGAACCACGCGTCCATCATCGACGGCATCCGCCTGAGCAAGGCGCGCCGCTATCGCTACAAGCACAACGACATGGAAGACCTGCGCGCCCAGCTCGCCCAGGCCGAAGCGGATGGCGCGCGCTACAAGCTGGTATTCACCGATGGCGTGTTTTCCATGGATGGCACCATCGCGCGCCTGGACGAGATGCGCACCCTCTGCGACGCACACGGCGCGCTGCTCGGCATCGACGAATGTCATGCCACCGGCTTCCTGGGCCAGCGCGGACGCGGCACGCATGAACTGCGCGGGCTGTTCGGCAAGGTGGACATCATCACCGGCACGCTCGGCAAGGCGCTCGGCGGCGCGTCCGGCGGCTTCACCAGCGCGCGCAAGGAAGTGGTGGCGCTGCTGCGCCAGCGCTCGCGGCCGTACCTGTTCTCGAATACGGTGGCGCCGGCCATCGTCGGTGCTTCGATTACCGTGCTCGATATTCTGGAAGGCAGCACGGAACTGCGCGACCGGCTCGAGCGCAACACGGCGTTCTTCCGCAAGGGCCTGACGACGCTCGGTTTCGATGTCAAGCCGGGCGAGCACCCGATCATCCCGATCATGGTCTACGACGCGGAGAAGGCCCAGAAACTCGCACAGCGGCTGCTGGAACTCGGCGTGTACGTGGTCGGCTTCTTCTATCCCGTGGTGCCAAAGGGGCAGGCGCGCATTCGCGTGCAGATGAGCGCGCTGCATGACGAAGCGACGCTGCAGGCGGCGCTCGACGCATTCGGCCAGGCCGGCCGCGAACTGGGGCTGGCGCGATGAGCGACGCGGCACCGAAAATCCTGATCGTCGGCGCCAACGGGCAGATCGGGTCCGAGTTGGCCCTGGCGCTGGCCGAACGCTATGGCAGGACCAATGTCATTACGTCGGACGTCGTGCCCACGGGGCGTCATGTCCATCTGACCCACGAGATGCTCAATGCCACCGATCGCGGCGGACTGGCGACGATTGTCGAGCGGCACGGCATCACGCAGATCTACCTGCTGGCGGCGGCATTGTCCGCCACCGGCGAAAAGGCGCCGCAGTGGGCGTGGAACCTCAACATGACGAGCCTGCTGAACGTGCTGGAGCACGCGCGGCAGTTCGGCATCGAGCGCGTGTTCTGGCCGAGCTCGATTGCGGCCTTCGGCCCTACTACGCCACGCGAGCACACGCCGCAGAAGACCGTGATGGAACCGACCACCGTCTATGGCATTTCCAAGCAGGCCGGCGAGGGGTGGTGCCGCTGGTACCACGACAACCATGGCGTCGATGTGCGCAGCTTGCGCTATCCAGGGTTGATTTCGCACAAGACGCCGCCGGGCGGCGGCACCACCGACTATGCCGTGGACATCTTTCACTCGGCCGTAAAGGGCGAGCCCTATGCCTGCTTCCTGCGCGAAGACGAACGGCTGCCGATGATGTACATGCCCGACGCCATCCGCGCGACCATCGAGCTGATGGAGGCACCGGCGGACAAGCTGACCGAGCGCGGCAGCTACAACATTGCGGGCATGAGCTTTACTCCGGCGGAGATCGCGGCCGCCATCCGGCATGAGGTGCCGGAGTTCGAGGTCCGCTATGAGCCCGATTACCGCCAGGCGATCGCCCAGGGCTGGCCGGACTCGATCGACGACTCGGTGGCGCGGCGCGACTGGGGCTGGGCGCCGCGGTATGGGCTGAAGGAGATGGTGCGCGATATGTTGGAGAACCTGCGCCAGGCGTGATGCGAGCGCGGCAGGGCAAAGACGTGTGTTTTCGGCGACGGCGTGCATGCCAGTATCACGTTTCGGTATACTGTGCTGCAAAGACCGCTCACCCAGACCAGATGACACAGCCAGAAAAGAAAAGCATGGCCGGCGAGATCAAGGCCACGATCCAGCACGAAATCGAAGCCGGCGACATGCCGCCCGGCACGCCGCTGGACGAACGCATGCTCGCGGAGCGCTTCGGCGTTTCCCGCACGCCGGTGCGGGAGGCACTGCAACAGTTGTCCGTGCAGAACATGGTCCGCATCGTGCCGCGCGTGGGGGTGTTCGTGTCGCGTCTGTCGATCACGCAGTTGCGCGAAACCCTGGAACTGCTCGGCGAGTTGGAAGCCGTGGCGGCGAAGCTGGCCGCGCGCCGCATGGATGACGACCAGCGCGTGCGCCTGAAGGCGGCCCGCGCCGAATGCGAGCAGGCGCACGCCGAGGACGACGGCAAGCGCTTTGCCAAAGCCAACGCGGAGTTCCATGACACGGTCTATGCGGGCAGCCACAACGAATACCTGGTGGACCAGATCCAGAGCATCCGCCGGCTGATGCAGCGCTATCGGCCGCGCATTTTCCAGACCCCGCGCGCGGCAGCGCGTGCTGCAAGACCACCAGCGGCTGGCGACGCCATCCTCAGCGGCGATGAAACCGCGGCGCATGAGGCCATGCTTGAACACGCGCCCGTGGGCACCACCGGGTTTTCGGAATTCCTTTCCACCCTGCCAGCGAGCTATCTCGAGGGCGAGGGCGGCGGGGAAGCTGCCGCCACGCGCAGCGCCGCACCGCGCGGCGGCGCCAGGCGCGGCCGCAAGCCGGCCGCGTCAAGCGCGGCCTGATTCCGCAACTCAGAACTTGTGCCGCACGCCCATCGCCACGCCGAACTGGCTCTTCTCGTTCGGCGCGATCTGGTAGGCGGCTGCGGCGCCGTTCAGGCTTTCAAAGTTCAGCGACGCATTCTTCGTGTACGCCGTGCTGACATAGACGTCGGTGCGCTTGGACAGTGAGTAATCCGCGATGAACGTGACCTGCCACGGGTTGCTCGGGTTGGTCTTGCTGGTCGCGGTGTACAGGGACTTGACGTTGTCGTAGTAGAAGGCGCCCGTGAGCTGCAAGGCCCCGGTTGCCTGGTAGTTCAGGGCGAACCACCACAGATCGTCGCGCGCAGCGGTGTTGGTTGCGCGCGTACCGTTGTTGTTGTACCGGTACGCCGCCTGCGCCAGCAGGTCCTGCGTGATCTGGTAGCGCAGGCCCAGGGCTGCCTTCTGAGTACGGGTGTAATCGGCGGTCTTTGCGCTGTTGAGGCTGTCATAGGCACCGGCGACGCCGAACCGGCCGACGCGGTAGTCGAAGCCGCCGCCGAAAGCCGATGAGCCCGCGACGGTACCGGGTTGCTCGCCAAAACTCCAGTGCGCTTCCGCCGTCAGCGGGCCCAGGTCGACATGGTATTTCACCATGTTGTCTTCGCGCAGGTTCGCGCCGGCAATGCCAACCACCGGTTCATACGTGGTGGCGTAGGCCGTGGGCGAGTAGTTGGCCATCATCAGGAACAGCGAAGTGTATTGCCGGCCCAGCGTCACCTGCTGCGTGCCGCTGCGCAGGCCCACCCATGCCTGGCGACCGAACAGGCGGCCGCCTGTGTCGACACGCCGGTATCGAGGCTGAAGCCGCTCTCCAGCGCAAAGATCGCCTGCTTTCCGCCACCGAGGTCTTCCGTGCCGCGCAGGCCCCAGCGGCTCGGGGACAGGCCGCCCGAACCCAGGCCGACCTTGGAATGCCCGTCGGAGCCACTGCCCGGATTGTTGTTGGTGTATTCGATGTTGGCATCGGCCACGCCATACAGCGTGATGCCCGACGTTGCGCCGCGGCGGATGCACTGGCGATCGCGCAGGCAAGGCCGATCAGGGCTCGTTTCTTCATTTTCTCCTCCATGTTCTTGGTGTCACCCAGATGTCATTCCCTCAGTCCGGGAAAGTGGCAAAACTATCGCCTACTGGTATGTATATGAGAAATAATGGTATACGTTAGTGCGTATTCAGAATGCAACAAGGCGTTAAGGGCGCGCGGTAACGGGCTGCTGTCGCCTTACGCGTTCCCGCGCTGGTAGTCGGCAAAGGTCCTGCCCTGCGCGCCAGCCGGGCCAGCAGGGGCGCTGGTTCCCACCAGTAGCCGTGTTCCGCGTGGAAGCGCTCGATGTCGGCGTACACCTCGCGCAGCCCGATGCGGTCGGCGTAGTACATCGGCCCGCCGTGGCGCGCGGGGAAGCCGTAGCCGGTCAGGTAGACGGTGTCGATATCGCTGGGCCGCAGCGCCACGCCGGCTTCGAGCAGTTTCGCGCCTTCGTTGACCATGCCGTAGACGCAGCGCTTGATGATTTCCTCGGCGCCGATGGGCCGCCGCACGATGCCAAGCCGCGCAGACTCCCGTTCGATGAATGCCTCGACCTCGGGGTCGCGCAGCGGCTGGCGGCTGCCAGGTTCATAGCGGTACCAGCCCTTGCCGCTTTTCTGGCCCAGCCGGCCGAGTTCGGTCAGCTTGAGGATCAGGTCGTTCCAGCGCCGGTCCTGCGCACGCGTGGCCATCTGCGCCTTGCGCGTCTGGTAGCCCACGTCGTTGCCGGCCATGTCGTGCACGGCGAAGATGCCCATGGCGTAGCCGAAGCCGGTCAGGGCCTGGTCCACCTCGTGCGGCAGCGCGCCTTCCTCGACCAGGAAATGCGCTTCGCGCGTGTAGTTGCGGAACAGCGCATTGCCGATGAAGCCCGGGTAGACGCGCGCGAGCACGGCGGTCTTGCCCATGCGCCGCCCGAGATCCATCAGCGTGGCGACCACGTCCGGTGCGGTCTCTCGCGCGCGCACCACTTCGAGCAGGCGCATCACATGCGCCGGGCTGAAGAAGTGGGCGCCGACCACGTCCTGCGGGCGCTGCGTGACAGCCGCGATGGCATCGACATCCAGCCCGGAGGTGTTGGTGGCCAGGATGGCGCCGGGTTTGCACACCGCATCGAGCTTGCGGAACACCTGTTGCTTGAGTGCCATGTCTTCGAACACGGCTTCGATCACCATATCCGCCGGCGCGGCGTCGGCCAGGTCGACGGAGCCGGTGATGCGCGACAGCCGCTGTTCCATCTCGGCCGGTTCCAGCTTGCCGCGCGAGACGCTGCCCGCATAGTTGTCGCGCACGCGGCCCAGGCCGGTATCGAGCCCCTGCTGGCTGCTGTCGATCAGCGTGACAGGGATGCCGATGTTGGCCAGCGCCATCGCGATACCGCCGCCCATGGTTCCCGCGCCCACAACGGCGACACGGTTGACGGGGCGCAGCGGCAGGTCTTGCGGAAAGTCCGGGATGCGGGCCGCTTCGGCCTGGGCGAAGCGGACGTAGTCGGCCGTGGTTTGTGCCTCGCCGCCGGCGGTGGATTGGGTTGTGGTTGTCATGACGTTCCCTGGGTTCAGTCGGGCTTGGCGCCGGAGGCGAGAGGTTTGGCGCGGCCTTCGACGAAATCGCGCAGGCGTTCGGCGGCTTCGGGAGGACGCGGAATGTTCGAGGTCAGGTACTCGACGAACAAGCCGTCGTCGTGCGACAGGTCGTTGATGCGCGGCAGCACATTGGTGATGCGCCAGTTCGTGTCGGCGGTGTTGCGCGCAACCAGCGCGGCGAGCTCGCGTGCCTTGGCGAGCGCCTGGCCCTGCGGTACCACGTAGCGCACGATGTGTTCGCGCTCGCCTTCCTGCGCATTGAGAAGGCGTCCAGTCAGCATCATGTCGGCCATCACGGTGTAACCGACCACGCGCTGGATACGCACGGTGCCGCCGCCGCCGACAAAGATGCCGCGCTGTCCTTCGGGCAGGCCGAACAACGCAGATTCGTCGGCCACGCGGATATGCGCGGCAGTTGCCAGCTCCAGTCCGCCGCCCACGACCGCGCCATGCAGCGCCGCGACGAACGGGATGGGCCCGCGTGCAATGCCGTCGAACACGGTGTGCCACGAGTGGCGCGTGCGCTTGCGCGGCCGCGGCTGTTCGCCCGAGGCGCGCGCCAGTGCTTCCTTCAGGTCCAGCCCCGCGCAGAAATTGCTGCCGTGGCCGAACAGCACGCCGACATCGGCTTCCTCGCCGGCACGCGCCACGGCGTCGTGCAGGGCCCAGACCACCTCTTCATTGATGGCATTGCGCTTGTCGGGGCGGTTCAGGCCAATCAGGGCGACGTTGCCGTCGAGTTCGTAGGTCACCAGTGCGGTGCTCATTTCATGCTCCTTTTGTCATTGCGTGGTTTCGCGGTGGGGCGCCTACAGGTCAAGCACCAGCTTGCGGGTCTTCGCACCCGAGCAGCACACCATCATGCGGGTGTTGGCGGCGCGCTCGGCCGCATTCAGTACGAGATCGCGGTGGTCGGGCTCGCCGTCGAGCACGCGTACCTCGCAGGTCCCGCAGACGCCTTCCTGGCACGAGTACATGGGCTCCACGCCTTCGGCGATCAGGCATTCCAGGATGGTCCTGCCGGGCTGGATCTCGATGCTGCGGCCGCTGCGTGCGAGCTCCACGGTGAAGCCGCCGGCGGTGGCCGCGGTTTCGCGCGCGGCGAAGTACTCGCGATGCACGCGCTCGGGTGCCAGCGCTGCGGTGGCCTGCTCGAACGCCTCCAGCATCGGCACTGGGCCGCAGCAGTAGATATGCGCGCCTTCGGGCAGGCTCGCGGCGATGGCCGCGACGTCGAGGCGGTCTGCGCCGGCTTCGCGGTCGAAGGTCAGCTGCACTTCGCCACCCGGTTCCGTGCCCATGGCTTCGAGTGATTCGACAAACGCCGCCTGCTTGCGTGTGCGTGCGGCGTAGTGCAGGCGCCAGGGCCGACCCAGTTCGCGCAGGCGATGGATCATGCCGAGGATCGGCGTGATGCCGATGCCGCCGGCCACCAGCACCGCGAGCGACGCCGAATCGTCGAGCGGGAAGTTGTTGCGCGGCGCGCTGATGGTCAGCACGTCGCCGGGGCGCAGCGTTTCGTGCAGGTAACGAGAGCCGCCGCGGCTCTGCACGTCGCGGTTGACGCCGATCACATAGCGGTGCGGCTCGTACTGCGCGTTCAGCAGCGAGTAGCTGCGGATCAGGCCGTTCGGCAGGTGCAGGTCGATATGCGCGCCGGCAGTAAATGCTGGCAAGCTGCGCAGCGGCGGTTCGGGCCGCAGGTCGAAGGCCAGGATGCCCTCGGCCTCCCAGCTGATGGACTTGACCCGGACTTGCAGGGTGTCGGTAATACTCATGAATGTCTCCGGTCGAAGCGGGGCCCGTCATGCACGCACGGCATGCATGGCCGCGAAAGTCTGGTGGTCCCGGCTTCTACAGTTCCGCGCGGAAGCCCGAGGCGCGGATGAGCGGTCCCCACGTTTCCAGCTCGGCGCGCTGGCGCCGCGCCATCTGTTCGCCGTCGAGGTAGTCGGGCACCACCGAGAGCTGCGCCATCAGCGACTGGCGTGCCTGCGGCGCGGCCAGGATGGTCTTTAGCGCCGTCTGCATGCGGGCAATCTCGGCCTGCGGCGTGCGCACGGGCGCCCACATGGCTGTCCAGGCGTCGCCGGAGCTCACCGCAATGCCCTGCTCGGCCATGGTCGGGATATCCGGCGCGAGCGGCGAACGCTTGTCGCTGAAGATGCCGAGCAGGCGCACCTTGCCCGCGCGGTGGTGGCGCAGCAGGTCCTGCAGCAGCGTGACGGCCGACGGAATATGGCCGCCCAGCAGGTCGGTGATCATCGGCGGCGTGCCCTTGTAGGGCGTGACGGATAGCGAAATGCCAGCTGCCTTGGCGAACTGCAGGCCCAGGAAATGGTTCTGGCCGCCCAGCCCCGGCGTGCCGAAGCTGGCCTCCTGCGAATGCGCGCGTGCCCATTGCACGAATGCGGCCGCGGTGGAAACGCCGGTCGTCGATCCCGCGGCCATGCCGGTCGGGTAGGACACCAGTCCGGCCACCGGCGCGAAATCGCGCCACAGGTCCCACTTGAGCTGCTTGCCGAACACCAGCGTCTGGAACGTGGGCGTGGCGTTGGGCGCGATCATGTAGGTGAGGCCGTCCGGCTCGGCGGACTTGAGCACGTCAGCCGCCAGCCGGCCACCGGCGCCGACATGGTTTTCCACGATCACGGACTGGCCCAGCAGCGCGGGCAGCGAATCGGAAAAGTACCGCGCGATGGCATCGGTGCCGCCGCCGGGCGGCAGGCCCACCAGAATCCGGATGGCCGGCTTGCCACGTAGCTGGGCGAACGAGACCGCGGGTGCGGCGAGGCCCGCGCACGCGGCCAGCAGCAACTGGCGGCGCGCGCGGAAGCGGGGGCTGGTCATCTTTGTCTCCGTCTTCTTGTCAGTCTGGTGCCGGCCGGCTCAGGGCGCCGTGGCCAGCGAACGCCAGTCTTCGCCGGCGGGCAGCACGCCGCCGATCGAGACGATGCGGCTGTAGTCGAGCTCGGGGTTGTCGGCGAGCGTCGGGGTCTTGCCGGCTGCGAACTCGCGCACCGACTTCAGCAGCGCCTGGCGCACGCGCAGCACCGCGCCGTCGGCCGAGCACAGCTGCTCGGTGGTGCGGTCGGCAATCGGGCCCTGACCGATGAACATGGCGAAGTCCTCGGTGCCCAGGTGCTGCGGGAACCCGGTGGCATGGCCGCGGCGCATCAGGTCGCGGTTTTGGCCCCAGTTGTCGGCGGGCGTGCCCGGCGGCAACGGCGGGAAGTTCCACACGTCGGGCGTGGCCGACATGATCGTCATGCCGAGCGGGCGGTGCGGATTGAAATGCACGAACCAGGCGCGGTGCGTGACATCGTCCACCGGGGTGGAGAAGAACACCGTGCTCGGGCCCTTTTCATCGGGCGCGCAGATGATGCCGTACCACGGCATGACGAAGTTGTTCACGCGCGCATAGAGCTTGTCGTCCGGCAGCGGACGCAGCGCCGCATAGCGGTAGCCATAAGGGCGGTCCTCGAACTCCAGGCGCGGTGCAAGCGCCTGCGTCATGTGCATGCGCTGGTTGCCTGAGCCTGCCGTGATCTGCGTAGTCGATTCATGCAGCACGCCGACGTGCGAGGAATCCATCGATGCTTCCACGCCCTGCACCCAGTTGGTCGGCACTTCCTGGCTTGTGACCGAACGCTGGTCTTCGGGCAGCGAGGTGAAGGGCAGGTCGGGGAACTTCGGTGCCTGTTCCCCCTTGCCGAGCCACACCCAGACGATGCCGCCGCGCTCCTGCACACCGTAGCGGTTCACGCGCACGTGCTTGCAGAACTGCGCCTGGTCGCCGACGTGGTTCGGCGCTTCGATGACCTCGCCGGTGGTGCCGAGCTTCCAGCCGTGGAAGATGCAGCGCAGGCCGTTGTCTTCGTTGCGCGCCATCAGCAGCGACGTCTTGCGGTGCGGGCAAAGTTCATCGAGCACGCCCACCGCGCCGTCGGTGCGGCGGAACGCGACGTAGTTGCTGCCGAGCAGCCGCATGCGCACGGGGGCGCCGTCAGCCACCAGCTTGGCCGAGGGCACCGCGGGAATCCAGTAATGCTGGCGGATCATCTCGCCCATCGGCGCGCCGTTCTCCACGCGCGTGAGCAGGTCGTTGTCTTCGCGGGTCATCGGCATCTCAGCACTCCTCGTCGGTGCGGAAGGCGCGCGAGTACAGGCGCCGGCAGTTGCATTCGAAGATGTTCTTGCGTTGCGCGTCCGTCAGCCACGCGATGCCTTCGATGACTGGCTTCATATCGTCGTAGTCGCGGTCGGTCAGCGGGTCGCGCGCGCTGCCGGTACCGGGCTTCTCGGTGCCGAACAGCACGTTGTCGGTGCCGGCCACCTTGAGCAGCAGGTCGATCGCTTCGGTCGAGTAGTTGCAGGTGTCGAAATACAGCTTGCGCAGCTGCTCGTCGAACGTGACGGTCTCGCCCTTGCGCACCGACCACGAACGGAAGCGGCCCATCTGGTACGGAATCGCGCCGCCGCCGTGCGCAACGACGATCTTCAGGTTCGGGAAGTCCTGGAAGACCTTGGAGTTCAGCAGCGAGATCACGGCAATGCTTTCTTCGTTGATGAACTTGAGCGTGTACGACTCGCGCGCGCTGCAGCTCCTGCGGAGTGGATCAGGCCCGGCACGTCCAGGCGCGTCATGGCTTCGTAGAGCGGATACCAGAACGGATCGCCAAGGCCCGGTGGCGTCGGGCCTTCGCTCTCGGTCGGATCCGGGTTGATCAGGCAGCCGACGAAGCCGAGTTCATTGACGCAACGCTCCAGCTCGGGCACCGCGCGCTCGGCCGGCGATTCCAGCATGTGCTGCGGCAAGCCGGCCACGCCGCGGAAGCGGTCCGGGAACATGGTGACGAAGCGCGCGATGATGTCGTTGCAGTGGCGCGACCACAGCTCGGTCACGCGGCCCGGCTTGACCGAATGCATCTGCAGGTAAGGGCGCGGCGAGATGAACTGCACGTCGGTGCCGACGGCATCCATGCTGCGCACCAGTTCTTCCGCGGCCTTGCGCACCGAGGCGTCCGGAATCTTCGGGGTGGTGGACGGATTGGCGCGGCCGCCGATCAGTTCCGCCATGTAGCGGAAGCTCTCCGGGGGCATGACGACGTGGGCGTGGGAATCGATGATCATGGTGTTCAGCCTTGGTTGGCGCCGGCCAGGACGGCCAGGCATTCGAGTTGCAGGAGCATGCCGTGCTGCAGGTCATGCACGACGATGTGCCGCGCGGGGCGGTCTTCAGGGTTCGGGAAGCACTGCAGCCACTCGGCGTTGATGGCTTCGCGCACGCTGTTGTCCTTCACGTAGATGGTCAGCTTGACCACGTCCGCCACGCTGCCGCCCCCCGCCGCAAGCACGCTCGCGAGATTGCGGAACGCGTGCGCGGCCTGTGCGTCGGCCCCGGCCGGCAGTTCACCGGTGGCCGCATCCTTGCCCGAGATGGCGGAGGTACAGATGACATTGCCCACGCGCGCGCCGGTGGGAATGGGGGCGTTGTGCGCAAGGCCGGGCACGTCGATCGAACGAAGAGGTCTGGTCATGGGATGCCTGAAGTAGCGGGTTCCGGGGTTCGAGGTCAGGAAGCGGCGGCATGGCCGCCGTCGAAGAAATGGGTCGGCACGGTCGCCAGGAATTCGGCGAAGCCAGTGGTGCCCGCGGGCACATGCAGAGTCATGGCCGCAGCGGCCTGCTGCTCGTCGCCGGCGCGGATGGCATCGGCAATGCGCTGGTGTTCTTCCAGCGACTTCGCCACCTGCGGGCCGGTGGTGAAGTCGCGCACGCGGTAGCGCTGCAGGCACCGCCGCGCCGCGCGGATATGGCCGGCGAGGATCTCGTTGCGGCAGCCTGGTAGATGGCTTCGTGAAAGGCCGCGTTCGCGGCGGCGTAGCCCACGGCGCCCGGTGTCGCCGCGACGCGGCGGCCCAGCGACAGGCCCGCGTCGAGTGCGGCGTGCAGCGCTTCATCCCCGCGGCGTGCTGCCAGCCGCGCGGCCAGTGATTCCAGTTCGCCCACGTATTCGAGCATCGCCCGCACCTTGCCGACGGACAGGCGCGCCACCGCCGCACCCTGGCGCGGGGCAATGCTGACCAGTTCGTGCGCGGCCAGTTGCTGCAGCGCTTCACGCACCGGCGTGCGCGATACGCCAAAGCGCTGCGCCAGTTCCCGCTCGTCGAGCGGTGCGCCGGGGCACAGCACGCCTGCCTCGATCTCGGCCTCCAGCGTGGCGCGGATGTCTTCGGCTCGGCTGTGGCGCGGCGGAACCAGGGTGGGATCAGTTGGTTGCATACGATTGAACGACGCCAAGCATTTAGTTGTTGATCGAAAATATACAACAAAAAAATACTGGTATGCAAAGACGACGACTAATGATCGCATCGAACAGGCTCAGGATTCTTCGACATTCGTCTTCTATGCTGAGAGGCAGGAAGGCCGGATGAGGAACGGAGAATTTCCCGGAAATCCGCTCTGCGTATGGCTTTCTGGCTTTGGGGCTGGTGCGCGGCGGAGCGGCGCAAGCGCTTCGCTGCAGTGCTTTATCAGTCTCTTGCATGACTGGAAGCCCCTTCAGAACGCGTGTATGGCTAGGGGAAAGCCCCTACCATTTTTTCGGAGTTTGCGTTTTCTGGTGTATTGAAACTGCTGTTCTGGTATGCCAGAATTCATTCAACACGAGGCAAACGCCCTTTTCTGGAAGAAACCCAACCCATGAAGACCTCAGACTTTTCCGGCGCGCAGGCCGGACAGCGCGAACCGGCGGCCGAAGCCGCGGTGGCTGCCGTGACCAGCGTCCTGCGTCCGGCTTCCGTGGCGATCGTCGGCGCTTCGGCGGACCCGCGTTCGTTTGGCGGCTTCGTGCTGGCGAACCTGGAGCGCTTTGGCTACGCCGGCGCGATTCACCTGGTCAGCCGCAGCAGCGCCGAGATCAATGGCCGCACTTGCGTGAAGACGGTGGACGAACTACCGGCAGGCATCGACCTGGCCGTGCTGGCAATTCCCGAGGCAGGCGTGCTCGATGCGGTGCGCAGCCTGGCCGCGAAGGGCACGAGGGCGGCGGTGCTGTTCGCCTCCGGCTATGCGGAGACCGGCGACGCCGGCCGTGAACGGCAAGACCAGCTTGCGGCCGCCGCACGCGACGCCGGCATGGCGCTGCTGGGGCCGAACTGCATGGGCTTCACGAATTTCGAGGGCAACGTGCCCGTGACCTTCGAAGCGGTCCAGCCCTATCCGTGCGGCGGCCGCCGGGTATCGGCGTGGTGGCGCAGAGCGGGGCGATGGCCGCGAACATGCGCGACGCCTTCATCGGGCGCGGGCTGCCGCTGACCGCAGTGGTATCCACGGGCAACGAAGCCTCGCTCGGTGCGGAGGATTTCGTCGCCCACTACATCGAAGACCCGCAGACCCGCGTGCTCGCCGTGTATGCCGAGCAAGTGCGCCGCCCGCGGACTTTCCTGGCGCTGGCGCGCAAGGCTCGCGAGGCCGGCAAGCCGATCGTGATGCTGATGCCGGGTCGCAGCGAGCGTGCCCGCGAGGCAGCCCAGTCGCACACCGGCGCACTGGCCGGCGATCACGCCACCGCTTGCGTGGCGCTGGCGCGCGAGGCCGTGGTGCTGGTCGATACCCCTGACGAGCTTGTCGACGCTGCAGCCATCCTGCTGCGTTTCCCGGTGCGCCTGCTGGCGGCCCGGCTTTATGACCGGATCCGGCGCGATGAAGAACGTCGCGCTGGATTTCTGCGACGGGCTGGGCCTGGAGCTGCCCTCGCTAGGCGCGCAGACGACGGCAAGTCTCAAGGCGATGCTTCCAGACTACGCCGTGGCCGAGAACCCGCTCGACTACACCACCATCGGTGTGCGCCAGCCCGGGCTGGTCGGTGAAGTCCTGCTGACCATGTTGTCGGATCCGGCCGTGGGCAGCATCGTTCTGAGCATTCCAGCTGGGCCCGAAGTGGCGCAGCGCGACAAGGCCGAGCACATCGTTCCCGCGCTGGCCCGTGCCGGCAAGCCGGCGGTCCTGGTAGTGACCGGTGACAGCGGCCCCATCGAACCGTTCTTTGTCGACGCGATCCGCGCCAGCGGCGTGCCGTTCTTCCGCTCTCCCGACCGCGCGCTGCGCGCGCTCGCCGGGTTTCGGCCTATGGCGAAGCGCTGCAGCGCGCCGGCCGCGCAGCCAGGCCATTCCGGCAGCGGTGCCGCTGCCTGGCGCCGTTCCGCCTTCGGGCGTGTTCGCCGAATACCAGGGCAAGGCATGGCTGGCGGCTGCGGGGCTGACTGTGCCCGAAGGCGCGCTGGCGACGAGCGCCGATGATGCCGCCGCGATTGCCACGCGCATCGGCTACCCCGTGGTCATCAAGGCGCAGGCCAGCGAACTGCCGCACAAGAGCGACGTCGGCGGCGTGATCGTCGGGCTGGCCGATGAAGCCGCACTGCGTGCGGGCTGGGATCGCCTGCAGCAGAACATCGCCACCCATCGCCCGGACCTCACGCTTGACGGGGTGCTGGTCGAGGCCATGGGGCCGCGCGGACTGGAACTCGTGGTCGGCGCGCGGCGCGATGCGGGCTGGGGCCCGGTGGTGCTGGTGGGCCTGGGCGGCGTGTGGATCGAGGCGCTCAAGGATGTGCGGCTGATCCCGGCGGATCTTGCCGAAGCCGATGTGGTGCAGGAACTGGGCCGGCTCAAGGCGGCTTCCCTGCTGCGTGGCATCCGCGGCGCGGCCGCGGTTGACGTGGCAGCGATTGCGCGAGCGGTGACGCTGATCGGCGGGCAGATGCGCGCTAACCCCGCCATTACCGAGATCGACGTCAATCCGCTGGTGGCCTATCCCGACCGCGTGCTCGCACTCGACGCGCTGGTCGTCTGTGCTCCGCAAGCCTGAACTACGGCATACAAATCATGAAGCTGACTTTTTCCCCCGCCGACGAGGCGTTCCGCCAGGAGGTGCGCGCGTTCGTCAAGGCGAACCTGCCCGCCGATATCCGGCGCAAGGTCGAACTCGGCCTGCGCCTGGAGCATGCCGACTACGTGACGTGGTTCCGCATCCTCGAAGCGCGCGGCTGGCTGACGCCGGGCTGGCCTGTCGAACATGGCGGCCCGGG